>NZ_RJOB01000001.1 GCF_003943935.1 Streptococcus mitis
ACCGTCTGATACCACATAATGAACAGTTGACGTTACATCTTTCTTCCATTGATTTTCCGCAGACCGTCTGATACCACATAATGAACAGTTGACGTTACATCTTTCTTCCATTGATTTTCCGCAGGGTATCTTGGACTGTTTGGATCATTTGGATTGATTGGCTCTGTTGGTTTATGTGGATCGTTTGGTCCAACTGGAGTTACATCGTGTTCTAATCTAACTACGAATTCTTGATCTGTTGATGCATCACTATCAAATTTCTTTTGTTCTTCAGTTGAGTTTGTGAAACCATCTTCTACAAGTTTGTAACCNTTATTAACAAAATCAGCAATCTTAGCTGCAGTTGANTAGTTAATNGCTTCANNNGATNTACCNNNAACTTCATCNTTTGCTAATTCCTTATTATTAGCACTNGTATCAATGTATTTAACAATAGCTTTTTGTTTTACTTTCTTATAAACAACGACTGTTTCGTATGTACCCAAATCAGAGTTGGCTACAATATTGCGCCAATAAGTTTCTGATACGGTACGTCCACCAGCTTGAGCTTCAATAATTGTTTCTGGTGCATTACTTGAATCATAAGTCACTGAAACTGAATTAGCTTCATCCCCAACTTTTAATCCTGGGACATTAGTTGACTTGATTTCTGCTTTATAGCCTACAAGACTTGGCGAAGCGATAGTACCATAATTATATGTACCAGAATTTGTTCCGGCTTCTTTCCAGCCTGTATCAGCAATGTTATCTCCATCGATATCAGAAATGTGATACTTAGCCTTACTGTAGGCTCTTAAGAATTCATCACCATTTCTAACGCTTGAATTTCTCAAAATGTTTTCGAAACCTTCTCGGTCGATTGAGACATCCAAAGTACGGTTCCAATCTGATGACTGAATAACATCTTCTTTAACTGGAGTTCCATCTTCGTAGACATATTTGATGACATTTTTATGAACACCAGTCGGGTTGATTTTCGAACCGTTTGAAACCCAAATATTTTGACGGTTATTACCAACAGGGTCAATACCATAAGTTCTATCTGTAGCACTTACCCCTCCAGAAGAAGATCCTGTTTGAACGGATGCAGCGTTAGCAGGTTGTATATTTGGTCTTCCGGTTTGGAAACCAGCAATCGGCAATGAACCACTCTGGATATTAGTCCAAACAGAACTTTGTTTATCTTTAATTTGGCTATCCTTACCATCTTTATTCATAGAATAGACGGTATAAGTTCCAACAATAGGGCCACCGTTCTGACTAATCGGACCGCTAAATTCTATTCTGTTTCTAGAAACTTGTGATTTATCTGAAATATAAAGGATGTTTCCGTGTCCAATATCCTGTGGGTTGTTCCCTTGAGGAATAGATAATGGTAATTTACCCGTAATTTCCCCTGCTGAAAGACCTTGTGAGTTTGTATATCTCATGAAAGATACATAGAGTGGGTTATTGAACTGGAAGATAGTATTCTTACTTGATCCTAAGGCTACGGAAATCAACTCCGCATAGAAGTCCGTATTATCATCTCGGATATCTATGATAGAACCCTTATTAGCTTGGAAAAGTGGCTCAGACTTAGTACCATTCTGAGAACCAAGTGAAATAACATCATCCCAGGCATTGGCTCCACGATTGTCCATTTGCACACGGAAAGTCGCAAAGTCATCTACTAAGATTTTACCATTTTCATTTAGACCGATATAGTTATAACCATCGTAACTACCAGAAGGTCCACCACCGCTCCTAGGTCCTTTACCATCTGAATGGAAGGTATTTGTCGAATGTTTACCAAAAGCCACTCTTGATTCATTACCGAAATCAAGGGCAACACCGCGTCCTCTATTTTCAAAGCGAACTTTTGAATTTTGACCTGTGACAAGTTCTGAGTGATTACCCATCATGATCCCATCACGACCATTAAACTCAAAGGTACCTTCTTCGCCAATAAGAACACGGCTAGGGCCATTTTTACGACCACTGTTACCAGCACCGTAACCACCGAAACGATCCTTATCGTTAACTCCATCCCCTGGACGGTTTATACCAATTGAAATACCTTGACCGATACTAGTATTTAAGACTAACTTAGACCCTTTGCCAGTTTCTACGGTACCACTATCAGCCATGAAAATACCAGCATTGTGGTAGCGAGCATTATCAGTTCGGTTGTCAGTATTCATATTGATAGTAAGACTACCTTTATCTTTTACACTGACTTTAGCTCCACTTTCAAGAGTAATAGCATCCCCTTGAGAAGAGCGATTAAGCGTTAAACTAGCTCCCTCAGAAACTGTTACAGATTTGGCATCGTGGATATTTGACCCACGACGTTGGTCTGAATGGCCAGCAGCTCCAACATTACGTTGTACGTGTTGAGTTTGACCATTTGCGGCTTGGTAACTGTCACTTACTGTTGATGTTGTATTCCCTTTGATAACAACATGTGTGTTACCACCACCACCATAAAGTGATGAACCAACACTAGTTACATTTTCAAAAGTAACAGTATTTGAACCGCTAGTTCTTGATAAATCAATTGGACCTTTAGAATTAGCAGTCGCTATTTTAAGGTTTTTAAGATTTAGTTCCCAACTAGCTCCTCTCAACTCCAAAGTGTGTGACAAAAGTTCAAGACGAGCGTTTTCATTTTTACCTTGGATAGTAACTGGACGTGATGGTGCATTAATGGTAGTTCTACGGTCTACAGAACCAGCAGCTGGTCTATCTGTGTTTCCATTATCACCTTGAGCTACGACATCACCATTTACATTGATTTCGCTGACATTTCCATCCTCTAAGGCTGAAACAAACTCACTCCAATTAGATACTTCTCGTTTATTTTCTGAAGTAGCTCTACGTGTACGCATTGAACGGCGTGCCTCAGCTGGAGCTTTATCCGTAGACTTATCATCTTTTTCAGCAACTTCAGCTTTACCTTCAGTTGCTTTTGCCGTATCTTCACTTGATTCTTTAGCTGATACTTCTTTATCAGCTTTTGGCTTTTCAGTTGTAACTTGTTCAGAATCTGAAGAAACTTCAGTTGCTTTTGCCGTATCTTCACTTGATTCTTTAGCTGATACTTCTGATTTCTCAGATTTTGGACTTTCTGTTGCACCTTTTTCAGAATCTGAAGAAATTTCAGTTGTTTCTGGTGTTACAACAGCTTTATCAGCTACTGTTGGTTTTGAATCGGCAGTTTCTGGTGCTGAAGATTCAGATGGACTATTTGAACTACCTGAATTTGCAGATAATACAGAAATCGGTAAAGTTTGTGTAACTTTAGCTTCATCAGCACTAGCGACCTGTCCACTCAAAAAGAAGGCGGTTCCCAAAAGAACAGATGCTAAGCCAAAGCTATACTTTCTCAAAGAAAAGCGTTGGCGTTCATTAAAATAAAACATCATATTTATCTCCTTTAATTTTCTACATATTTAGTATATCACTATATTTATATAATTCAAGTGTTAACATTTACTTTTTACTAAAATATATTTTTTTAAAAATCAAATTCACTAATAATTCAGTCTTAAGATAGAAAGTTATCTAATTTTTGTGTAAACTGAATTGTTTTAACAAATATCTTTCCAGTGACACTTTCTAAACTCTAATATAACGGATCTATCACTTTTGTATTTCTACAATTTTTTTACAGTATTCAAATAATTTTTTAGTAAATGTATTTTTACTGAGATTGAAGTGTTTGCCTATGACTTTTTGAACAAATCTTTATCTTACTTTATTTTCAATTTATACTCATCTGCTTTCAAAAAGCATTCTAGTCCATCTCCTATTAACGATGGACTTTATCACTTCCTTCTCCAGTCCTTGTATAACATCTTGAAGTTGATTCATGACATCTTCCAAAGTTTGAAAGGCTTTATTCTTAAATCCACGTTTACGAATCTCTTTCCACACTTGTTCAATGGGGTTCATCTCTGGTGTGTATGGAGGAATAAAGGTAAAACCAATATTACTCGGAATCTTTAAGGTACTTGATTTATGCCATATAGCATTATCCATGACGAGTAAAAAATAATCATCTGGATAAGCTTGTGAAATCTCTTCTAAAAAGGCCTTCATCCACTCAGTACTACATCCACCAGCTATTAAGAAAAATGATTCGCCTGTATGGGAATCAACAGCACCATAACAATAGCTAAATTCTCGTATATAGTGATTATGGACATGTGGACTTACTCCCATTGGAGCCCAACAAGAACTCATCTTACTTATTCTACCGAAACCAGCCTCATCTTGATACATCAAGCGAACCTTACGAAAACGTCTACTATATTTAAAGCGCTTTCTTATCTTCTTGAATTGAGATTTTATTTTTAGATGCGACAATGGTTTGAGCATCTGCTTTCTTAGGATGTTCTGGACGTGGCCTAATATTTCGCCAACCATGGCGCTTCAACAGTTGATAGAAGGCATCACGTGTGTAGGAACGACCTAACTCCTTTTTATAAGCCTTAAATAAGGCATCAATTGTAATAAATTCTCATGCTTCTGCAGCCTTCAAATGACGGGCAAGAAAGGCTTTCTCTTCCTCGACCGTCATATATGCATGGTTACGACCACCACGTGTTTCTTGAAGGAGAGAGTCGAGTCCTAACTCCTCATATTTTTTTACATTTCGCCAAATCGTTGTTTGATTACAGTCTAAAAGTTCTATAATCTCTTTATAAGATTTGCCCATCAGACGAAATAGAACGATTTGAAGGCGTTTATGATATTTAGCTGTACTAGAGTCTTTTAAAAGTGTTTTGATAGCTTGAATTTCTTCTTTAGTTGATTTCATATCACCATTATATAATGCTTTTTGATTTTAGTATAGTATTAGGTTTAAACAAGCAACTATAAAAAAATGGAGAAGACATCAATTGTCCTCTCCAGATGTTAGCTTTTCTTCAACCCACTACAGTTGACAAAGAGCCAAAAAACAGAACTAGCTTGAACTAGTCCTGTCTACTTTTACCCAATCACACTTCCGTTTGGTACAGCTGGATCAACTGTGAGAAGGGTTAATTGTCCATCATGTTCAGCTGAGAGGATCATCCCTTGGCTGACATATTTCTTCATCATCTTACGAGGTTTGAGGTTGGCAACAATTTGAACTTTCTTGCCGACCAAGTCTTGTTCGTTTGAATAGTATTTTGCAATTCCTGAAAGGATTTGACGGTCTTCTCCATCCCCAGCATCCAAGCGGAATTGAAGCAACTTATCAGACCCTTCCACTTTAGACACTTCTTTGACTTCTGCGACACGGATTTCAACCTTGTCAAAGTCTTCAAACTTGATTTCTTCTTTGTTTAGTTTGAGTTCGACTTCATCTGGATTCCATTCTTTTTCAACAGCTGGCTTGTTGCCTTCCATTTGTTCCTTGATATAGGCAATTTCTTCTTCCATATCCAGACGTGGGAAGATTGGTGTTCCCTTAGCAACTACAGTCACACCTGCAGGAAAATCCGCCAAGTTCAAGTTCTCAAGGCTAGCAACTTCTGCTAGACCAAGTTGAGTCAAGACTGCACGACTCGTTTCCATCATAAATGGCTTAATCAAATGAGCAACAACACGAAGGCTAGCTGCCAAGTGGCTCATAACACTTGCTAATTGGTCACGAAGAGCTTCATCCTTAGCCAATACCCATGGAGCTGTCTCGTCAATGTATTTGTTAGTACGTGAAATAAGAGTCCAGACTGCTTCAAGTGCGCGTGGGTAGTCAACTGCTTCCATATATTTATGGTAATCAGCGATTGATTCAGCAGCTACTTGAGCAAGAGCATTATCAAACTCTGTTACACCTTCTATATAGGCAGGGATTTGACCATCAAAATACTTGTTAATCATAGAAAGCGTACGGTTGAGAAGGTTTCCAAGGTCATTAGCCAATTCATAGTTGATACGGCCTACATAGTCTTCCGGAGTAAAGGTTCCATCTGAACCAACTGGAAGGCTACGCATGAGATAGTAACGAAGCGGATCTAGTCCATAACGCTCTACCAACATTTCAGGATAAACGACATTCCCTTTTGACTTAGACATTTTGCCGTCTTTCATGACAAACCAACCATGGGCAATCAAACGATCTGGCAATTTGATATCCAACATCATAAGAAGGATTGGCCAGTAGATTGAGTGGAAACGAAGGATATCTTTTCCTACCATGTGGAAGACTGTTCCATTCCAGAACTTGTCAAAGTTACCATGTTCATCTTGACCGTAGCCAAGAGCTGTCGCATAGTTAAGAAGGGCATCAATCCAAACGTAGACAACGTGTTTTGGATTTGATGGAACTGGTACCCCCCATGTAAAGGTTGTACGAGAAACTGCCAAATCTTCCAAGCCAGGCTCGATAAAGTTGCGAAGCATTTCATTCAGACGACCATCTGGAGTGATAAATTCAGGATGGGACTTGAAAAATTCCACCAAACGATCTTGGTATTTGCTGAGACGAAGGAAGTATGATTCTTCAGAAACCCATTCTACTTCGTGACCTGATGGAGCAATACCGCCAGTTACATTTCCAGCTTCGTCACGGAAAACTTCCGCAAGCTGGCTTTCTGTAAAGAATTCCTCATCTGAGACTGAGTACCAACCAGAATATTCACCCAAATAGATGTCATCTTGAGCAAGTAAGCGTTCAAAGACTTGTGCGACAACTTTTTCATGGTAGTCATCAGTTGTACGGATGAATTTATCGTATGAGATATCGAGTAATTGCCAGAGTTCTTTAACTCCAACTGCCATTCCATCAACATAGGCTTGAGGTGTAATTCCAGCTTCTTCTGCTTTTTGTTGAATCTTTTGACCATGCTCATCAAGACCTGTCAGATAAAAGACATCGTAGCCCATCAAGCGTTTGTAACGTGCTAAAACATCACAGGCGATGGTTGTGTAGGCAGATCCGATATGAAGTTTACCAGATGGATAGTAAATCGGTGTTGTAATATAAAAATTCTTTTCAGACATAATTTTTCCTTTCCAGGCAAATGAAACCTGTTTTTCTAACACTTCATTATATCACATTTTTAGGGATTTTAGATAGAGAAATCCATACAAAAACAAGATAGACAAGTGTCCATCTTGTTGATCTTATTCATATCGAAGGGCTTCAATTGGATCAAGTTTAGATGCCTTGTTGGCTGGCAAGACTCCAAAAATCATACCAACGCTAGCCGAAACTGCAAGACTAAATAGAGCAACTGGGATTGATACTCCCACCTCTATACCCGCAATCAAACCTTGTAATAGTATACCAGCTATAGCGGTTAAGCCTGTCGCAATGGTTAGACCAATAACTCCACCTAGCAAGGTCAAAATCATGGATTCAATCAAAAACTGGATTAAAATATTAGCACGTGTTGCACCCAAAGCCTTACGGAGACCAATCTCTCGGGTACGCTCTGTCACCGAAACCAGCATGATGTTCATAACACCAGTCCCTCCAACAAAAAGTGAAATTCCTGCGATGGCACTAATAACCGTCGTCATAAATCCAAAAAGTTGTTGTACTTCTTGGAAAGCTGCAGTCGCATCTGACACCTGATACTCCCCTTGCTGAAGACCAGCAATCTCGGTCAATTTTCTAGCTAATTCTGGTCCCACTGTTGGTGTCAAACTGGTATCATTGACACGGAAGACAATATCAGAAATTTCATCCATATTGAAGTTATTGGCAAGAGAAATATTAGTCGTAATCGGAAGTCCACCAATACCAAAAGTCTTGGCAGTCTTGGCCTCATCGCTAGTATAGACACCAATGACACGATAACTAAAGCCACCGACATCTATAATCTGGTTAACAGCTTCTTGAGCTGACCCAAACAGACTATTAGCAAGTTCTTGGTCTAGTAAAATGACACTGGCCACATCTTTATAATCCTGAGCTATAAGACTTCGGCCTGCAACAATTTCATTTTCAACCGCCTTCATATAAGTAATATTTCCACCTGTCAAGCTAGCTCGCTCTACCTTTTTATCTTTATAAGATAAGGTGGTATTCGTTGAGTTGGTTACATAGTAACTGTCCACACCCTTAAGTTTTGCTGCCTCCTTGACCCAAGCTTCTTGCGGTTTTGGTGGTTCAACAGGAACATCCTCTTCTTTACCAGACACTGTCAAAGCTGATTGCTTTTGGGTAAAAGAACCATCTTTACTTTTGATAGGCGAGAAAAAGACATGAATATTCTTCTGTGACTTGGTCATGTTTTTATTGACCTGACGAGACATGGAATCCCCCAGAGCCATAATCACAACAACTGATGAAACACCAATGATAATCCCAATCATAGTAAGAAAAGAGCGCATCTTATGTGCCATGATAGATGAAAAGGCAAATTTCAGATTCTGCATCTTAGTTTTCCTCCTTTTCTAACCGAGCACTATCAGATGAAATAACTCCATCTCGAATGACAATCTGGCGTTTGGCATAAGCAGCGATTTCAGGCTCATGCGTTACCATGATAATGGTTTTTCCTTCTTTATTTAGTTCAACCAATAGTTGCATAATTTGATTCCCTGTTTTGGTATCCAAGGCTCCTGTCGGTTCGTCTGCTAGGATAATAGAAGGATTGTTTACCAAGGCACGCGCAATAGCCACACGTTGCTTTTGACCACCAGATAATTCTGAAGGCAAATGGTGACTACGCTCAGTCAATTCAACCTTATCTATATATTCCTCAGCTAACTTGCGACGTTTTGAAGCCGAAACTCCCGCGTAAATCAAGGGCAATTCTACGTTTTGCAGAGCATTGAGTTTGGATAGAAGAAAGAACTGCTGAAAGACAAAACCGATTTGTTGGTTGCGAACCTTGGCTAGTTGTTTTTCACCCAATCCAGCCACTTCTTGACCTTCAAGATAATACTCTCCACTAGTTGGTGTATCCAACATGCCAATCGTATTCATCAGAGTAGACTTACCAGAGCCTGATGGTCCCATGATAGCAACGAATTCACCCTCATTCACTTCTAGGTTGATATTTTTGAGAACCTGCAGCTCTTGGTCACCATTTCGGTAACTTCTGCAGATATTTTTTAAACTAATTAGTTTCTTCATCAGCCTTCACCTCTTTTCCTTCCTCTAGAGAAGACGTTGGGTTACTGATGACCTTGACTCCATTTGTCAGACCTGAAGTGATTTCTTGGTTGTCTGCATCAGCATTTCCCAAACCAACTTCCACTTTCTTGGCCTTTTTCTGCTCGTCAAGCACCCAGACATAGTTCTTATCATTTTCATTCACAACACTTGTTAGAGGAACCAGAATAGCTTTACTCTTATTCTTAACCTCAACACTTACTGAAAATCCTTGTTTCAAGTTACCGATTTCACTTGTAACATCGATGGTATATGGATATTTAGAACCAGAGTTACCACCTGCTGCGGCAGCTGTACTTGCTGCTTCGCCATTGTTTTTAGGGTAGTCAGAAATATAGCTAAGCTTACCAGTCCAGCTTTTATCTTGATAAACTTTAGAAGTAAAGGTTACTTCTTGACCTACAGATAAGTTGGCAAGGTTGTATTCAGATAGTTCACCCTTAACTTGCAAGTTTTCATTGCTAACGACATGAACTACCACCTGGCTAGCTCCAGTTGGAGATTTTGAAACATTGCGGTTGACTTCGACTACAGTTCCTTCTAGAGTGCTGAGAACCGTCATTGCATCCAACTGACTTTGAGCCTTACTTAATTGTGCTGCTGCATCTGCACGAGCATCACGAGCATCACCTAATTGTGCATCAATAGATGATACTGAATTTCCTGAGACTGGAGCTGGAGTTTGGGCTGCAGCTCCTTCGCCTCCTGCTGGTACTGGTAACTGGGGAGCTGAAGCAGCTTCATTTCGTGCTTGATTGAGTTCATTGATATGACGGTCTGCCTTAGCGACTGCTCGGCTCGCTGAATCATAGGCTGCCTGGGCTTCTGAACTACTGTACTTGACTAAAGCCTGTCCTTCGCTGACCTTATCACCCACAGAAACAAGGATTTCATCTAAATCTCCCTTACTAGCATCAAAATAAACATATTGTTCATTTTTTGCTGTTACTGTCCCCGACAATAAAACAGAGGATGCCACGCTTCCTTCCTTGGCAACAACAAGATGAGTAGGTTCATCTTTTACAGCGGTTTGAGATGGTTGTCGAAAGAGTAAAATCCCTCCAGCACCCAATACAACTACACTTGCAGCACCGATTGCTGCATACAATTGCCACTTTTTAGCTTTACTATTCTTTTTCATAATGAAACTCCTTTTTGATTTAAAGTCCTTAACAATATTATACAAAAATTACCAAATATAAACAATAACCGTTTAGAACGAAATAATGACATTTCAGGATTCAATTATTGTTCGGAATTCATTTTACAATCATTGTACTAGTTATATAATACACTTTATTTTTCTTTTTTGCAAGCCTTTTCTTTAATTTTTTTGAACGTAGCAGATTTTTGCAATCACATCAAAAAAAAGATAGAATATGACTATCAAAAAATGACACTCTACTATTTAAAAGAGTACAAAGGAGTTTTCAATGAGAGAATACGATATCATTGCTATCGGTGGAGGTAGTGGAGGAATTGCTACCATGAACCGTGCTGGTGAGCACGGAGCCAAAGCGGCCGTTATTGAGGAAAAGAAACTAGGTGGAACCTGTGTCAACGTCGGTTGTGTTCCTAAAAAAATCATGTGGTACGGGGCGCAAATCGCTGAGACTTTCCATCAATTTGGAGTAGACTACGGCTTTAAGACTACTGATCTTAACTTTGACTTTGCAACCCTACGCCGTAATCGTGAAGCCTACATTGATCGCGCTCGTTCTTCTTATGATGGCAGTTTTAAACGCAACGGCGTAGACCTGATTGAAGGTCATGCGGAATTTGTAGATTCTCATACTGTCAGCGTAAATGGTGAACTGATTCGTGCCAAACATATCGTGATTGCTACTGGTGCCCATCCAAGTATTCCTAATATTCCTGGTGCAGAACTAGGCGGCTCTTCTGATGATGTATTTGCCTGGGAAGAATTGCCAGAATCAGTTGCTATTCTAGGCGCTGGTTATATCGCCGTCGAATTGGCTGGCGTACTCCACACCTTTGGTGTCAAGACAGATCTCTTTGTTCGCCGCGATCGTCCTTTACGTGGTTTTGATTCTTATATCGTTGAAGGTTTGGTCAAGGAAATGGAAAGAACAAACTTGCCACTTCATACTCACAAAGTCCCTGTCAAGTTAGAAAAAACTACTGACGGCATTACCATTCATTTCGAAGATGGTACTAGTCACACAGCTAGCCAAGTTATCTGGGCTACTGGTCGCCGTCCAAACGTTAAGGGCTTGCAACTTGAAAAAGCTGGAGTCACGCTGAACGAACGTGGCTTTATCCAAGTGGATGAATACCAAAATACTGTTGTTGAGGGAATCTATGCTCTAGGTGATGTAACGGGCGAGAAAGAACTGACTCCAGTTGCGATTAAGGCTGGACGTACTTTGTCTGAACGTCTCTTTAACGGAAAAACAACTGCAAAAATGGACTACTCAACTATTCCAACCGTTGTCTTTTCACACCCTGCTATCGGAACTGTTGGTTTGACAGAAGAGCAAGCTATTAAAGAATACGGTCAAGACCAAATCAAGGTATACAAATCAAGCTTTGCATCTATGTACTCTGCTTGCACTCGCAACCGTCAAGAAACACGTTTCAAATTGATCACAGCTGGTTCAGAAGAAAAAGTTGTCGGACTTCATGGAATTGGCTATGGTGTTGATGAAATGATTCAAGGATTTGCTGTTGCTATCAAAATGGGAGCAACCAAGGCAGACTTTGATGCAACTGTGGCGATTCACCCAACTGCATCTGAAGAATTTGTAACCATGCGTTAATCAAAATAAAAGAAGCAGAGCAAAAAACACTTCTAAATATCAAAAAGCGAGTATTTCCGTAGTTGGAGATACTCGTTTTCTTATGTTTTATTTTATAGTATGTTGAAATAAGATATGCAAAAATCAATTAACAAACCATAACAAAATATAAGGATTATAACACAATCATTTATTCTTTTCTTTAAAAGATTCATATATTTTTTTATATAACTCTTTCATATCTTTTTTCTGAGAATTCAACTCTTCACTACCGTAGTCAAAATTTGCTACTACAAATCCCTCGTCAGCATTAGAAAAAGTAAAAAATTTTATTCCAATGAGTTTATTATGCTTAGAGTCCTCAATAGTGTCTCCTAAATTATTATTAAATTGCTTCACTTCTTCTTCACGAACTCCGAACCCCGCAGCAGCTCCATTTGCAATGATGTTTGAAAATACTTCTTCTGAAGACGCTACTTCTTTCACAGTTATGATATATGTAGCTTCTTCCGTTTCTACTTGTTTCACTTTATTCCATTTTTCTGTATCACTAGAAGAAAGCGTATAGACTATTAACTCCAGTGTTGGTTTATTGGTATTTTCTTTTGTGATCATTTGTTTTCCAAAGAAGAAAATGGCAAGCATTCCAGCTACAAAGATCAAAGCAATATAAATTATCTTTTTCATACATTATCCCCTATATCTTTCATATCAATGATCACATCAACTTCGTTATAGACAGCTGGATCATGCGTCGCTATAATGACATATTTATCTTCATCTCTTTCATTCAATAATAAACGAATAATTTCTTTTCCAATCTCACCATCTAAAGCTCCTGTAGGCTCATCTGCTAAGATAATTTTACGTGGTTTCATTAACATTCTGGCAATAGCTACACGTTGAGCCTGCCCACCAGACAATTCGTATATTTTTTGATGTAAATAGTCACTTGACAGTCCTACTTTTTCAAGTACATCAGTTATTGTTTTTTTGTCTTTAGTGATAAGTTTCAAATTATCATATACTGTTTTGTTATCTATTAAAGAATAATTCTGAAATACATATCCAACAGTATTTTTAAAAAAAGTTCTTTCTTTTATCTTCCAAATATCTTGTTTATCAACTAAAACATTCCCACTGTCAATTTTTTCTAATCTTCCTATAATATTAAGAAGGGTACTTTTACCGGAGCCAGAACCTCCAATCAATGCATAGCTTTTTCCAGATTCAAATATTAAATTTAAGTCTGTAAAGATCTTCTTTGAGCCGAAACTCTTTGAAACGTTCAAAAGGTCAATTGTCATGATTCATCTCCTTTTAAAATTTTAGTGTAGCTTTCAGATAATTTCCTAAAACTCATTATGATTGACAACATCAAAACTAGCAGAGAAGCCGCTCCAATATATAACAACTCTATTTGCCCCGTCATAAGAAATGTAAATAGAATAACCATTGTAATAGTCATCATAAAATATTTGAGACTTGAAATTGCTATATATGTTTTTGACAAACCTAAAATGATTTTTTTCACATATTCATTCTGTTTTAGGGCAATATAAAGTTGAACATATTGATAAATGAGTATAAAGACAATACTGTAAATTATCTTCTGCAAGATTTGTGAAAGTAAAATTTGGTGCTCTAAGGATTGAATCTTTAATTTCACAATTTGGTAAACATCTACTGGATTCATTGAGAAATTCAATGGGACAGTCATCTCATTTATTTTTTTTACCGCTTCAGGACTAAAAAGAGATTTATATAGTATGTTACTAGCCAAAGAAAACTTATTATTTTCCATCATTTTGTCTGTATCTAACACAACAACTATATTATCTTTGCTATCTGCTACACTTGCCATTGGTAAAATATCTTTATTTTTATGATCGATATCAGCATCCTCATTGAAATAAAAAATTTTATTACCATCAGGAATTATTTGTACTGCAAGCTCTTCTTTTGTATAGTGTGTTCCAATAAATTGTTCTGCTACAACTGTATTCTCAATAGATTTCTGGTTTTCTTTCCATTTCTCAGGAATATAGATGGTTGCTATCTTATTATCTAAAAGATGATAATTTGTTCCATTCACTTTATTTTGTAGGTTAGCACCTGTTTGATTAATATAAATCAACTCTTTATTTATTTCTGGATTCGTTATCCCGTCATTTTCTAATTGTTTAGAAAAATTTTCTATAACATGTGAAGTTTTCATGAAATCTGGAACATATGCCGAAGATCGTTCTATATATAAAAAATCTAAGTTTTTTAAGGCAGCAACTATCTGTAGATACTGAACATCTGAATCACTAACTTCTCCATTTTTAGCAGAGTTACTTTCAATTCCAAGGAACTCAATCCTTCTCCAGTCTTTTACTGTGTCCCATGGTACTAAATTCTGTATTTGTGTGTTAATACTAGATTGACTACTCTTTGTTTCTTGTAAAAAAATTCCTGAGACAAGGATGATAATCGAAATAATAGCAAGCCATACGACAAAAATAAGCTTGTTTTTTGCCTTGTTTTTAATAATTTCAATGGGTTTTTCAACCTGAATCGTCAACCAAAATAAAACAAAGGTAATGAGATCAATGATTTGAAATAATATAAAATTCGTTAAAAGCAGAGAGAAAAATAACTTAGAACTATAAGTGAAGAAACCATTCCCCAAAAAAGAACTGTAAGAAATCATCAATAAAGCCATCATAATCAGTTCAAAAATAAGAGAAATGCCATACTCTCTTCTAAGGTCGTATACAGGCAAGCCTAAAGAACGTCGTATCACTCCTTCTTTGATCTGCCTCGTCCTAACAACAAATAAAATAACTAATAAAGTTAAGTAAATTGAACCCATTAACAGTATTCTTAAAGTTCCATTGAATTGTAATATTCCTCCTATATACCAAGGATAAGCCATATATACTGTTTGTAGTCCAGTCATAGTAAGTGGTTTCAAACTGTCTACATCCATTTTCCCAAGGGTGTAATACATCCCTATTATTGGTGCTGACTTTAATTGTTCATTATTTACATCATCAAAATTTACATACTTCAACTGACCTGAACTCTGAACGATTGGCTTGTAAATGGTAACCTTTTCCGTTTTTGATAAGTCACGAACCATTTCGTATATTTCGTTATTAGAAAGATTACTTTTTCCTTGAATAGAAAAAGCACCATCAATTGGTAAAGGTATGGGGATTTCGGTATCACTAATAGTGACAAGACCAATTGTAGCAATCAAACAAAAGAAGAATCCAATGATACATAATTTTAATTTCATAAGCAATTACCATATGACAAAAGACTCTATTTTATAATTGGGTCTCTTGTTTTCATAAATTATTTTTTTAAAATCTATAATAATCCCAATGTGCATTTAATCGAACATCATTTCAAATTTTTTGCTTGAAAATGTCCATCTATAATCTTTTTTATCGTGAACTTTAACGTTCCCAAAATATTCGTTACTGATGACTCTGAACTAATATTATTTGAAGAACCAACAAAGTAATTCGAATAACCATAGCTATCACTTACACCATACTTCCATAAATCAATAATCGGATATAGAACTGAGATTGCTGTAGTTGCACTACCAACACTAGCTGTAATAGCAAATCCAAAACTGAAAAAACTTGTAGCCAGCAAAATGGACTTCTTCTTAGTAAATTTTTTGTATTTTACTTCTCCTTGAATTATAATATTTGACAAAAACTCAGTAATAATTCTCTATTTTAAAATTGAACACATTTATTTGTAAGTGTTTACAATGTTAATTTAATACTAATATTTTAGTTTGTCAAGTATTTATAGTATATTTTTTATTGATAAAATGGAATTATCTATAAAGGCAATTTTCGAATCTACAAAAAAATTATCCAACTTAACCAATAAGCAAAATCGGCCGTTACAGTTTTTGTTACCTTGTTTTAAAAAATTGATTGACAATAATTACTCCACGAGTATAATTGTTACTATACATTAGAAAAGAGGTTAACTATTTTGAAAAAAGCTCACGTTTATGCTATCCCTGCTATTGGGGCTGTTCTTATTGCTGTATTGGCACAAATCAGTCTTCCAATCGGACCTGTTCCCTTCACTCTGCAAAACTTTGCAATCGGCTTGATTGCTACTGTCTTTAGACCGAGAGAGGCTGTACTTTCTGTTGGACTCTATCTGCTTCTAGGTGCCATCGGTCTACCTGTTTTTGCAGGAGGTGGATCTGGATTTCATGCTTTGATTGGTCCTACTTCAGGTTATCTTTGGTTTTATCTTGTTTATTCTGGACTTACCTCTTCTCTAACTAACAGCAAGAGTGGAGTTGTCAAGATTTTTCTTGCAAACCTCTTGGGAGATGCTCTTGTCTTTGTTGGTGGAATTATTGGATTGCATTTCCTAGCTGGAATGCCATTTGAAAAAGCTCTTGTGGTGGGGGTTCTTCCCTTTATCATTCCAGACCTTGGTAAAATTATTGCTATTAGTTTTATTAGCCGTCCACTACTTCAACGCCTTAAAAATCAGGCTTACTTTACTAACTAAAAAAGGATATCGAGTTGTCATAACTCAGTATCCTTTTCTTTCATTTTGAAAACTTATACTCTTCGAAAATCAAATTCAAACCACGTCAGCTTCGCCTTGCCGTACTCAAGTACTGCCTACGGCTAGCTTCCTAGTTTGCTCTTTGATTTTCATTGAGTATTAGTTGCCTTTAAAGGCATCCACCATGGTTTGAAATTCTTCATTGGAAAGAGTAATTCCTTTACCCATTTTAGTATGATCTGGGCTCCAAGCACGAATATCAAACTTTGCAGGGGCACCATTAAAGCTCACACGGTTGATTTCCTTGGTCCAACCTTTTTCGTTTTCAGAAAGAGTCAACAAGTGCTCTTCGATTTCAAATGTAAATTCTGCCATTTTCTTCTCCTTTTTTAGCTTTCATTAGTTTATTCGTAAAATCTTGTAGATTTAGGGAAAATTTTATATAATATTGATATAAAATAAGGGAGGCCAATATGAGACATAAATTCCAGCAAGTTCTAGATAAAATACATGACTTTTTAAATGGACATGACCAACCTGACCAGACTGAAACCAACTCCCTGACTGCTACTATTGAAGAGGCTGTCCAGAAACAAACTGCTGTTCATCTTATCTTGTCTGAGACAAGTTTTACAGGTGATATCATCAAATACGATCAGCAACGCCAGCAGATTATCGTGAAAAATTTTGCCAAAAATGTTAGCCGTATTATCCGTATAAGCGATATTCAACGTCTGAGATTTGTCCCTTCAACTGTCCAAACAGCCCAAAAAAATAGATTTAAGAAAGAGTGAGATGTAGTTGCTTCATCCCACTCTTTTTCTTAGCGAACTTGTTCAAAATGTAAATGAACGGCGATATGATCTCCATAGCCACTTCTTTCCAAATCACGTTGTAGACGATAGGAAATGTAGTGTTCAGCAATGGTAATGTAACCTGCACCCAATAAACGATGCTCAACCAAAGACTGAATCATGCTGATGGTAGCACGTTCCACCTTGGCTTCTTCCAAATCCAAAACCACTTTCTTAGTAACTTGTGCAAGGTTTTGACGCAAATCATCTGTCAATACATAGACAGTCTGGGCTGCCTTTAAGATAGCCTGGTAAATCTTATCTGGATTAAATTCAGCAATTTCGCCATCACGTTTGATTACTTGCATAGGTTTCTCCTTTATTCTTTGTTTTCTTTGATTTCTGCCAGCATTTTCTCTTCTTCTGCTGTCAGTTGATAATTTTCTAACAAATCTGGTCTGCGCTCGTAGGTTTTCTTTAAACTCTCATACAGTCGCCACTGACGAATCTTTTCATGGTGACCGCTCATCAGTACATCTGGGACAACCATGCCTCGATAATCATAGGGACGTGTGTACTGGGGGTATTCAAGAAGGCCTGAAGAAAAACTATCATCTTGGTGGCTGGACTCCTTACCAATCACTTCTGGAATCAGGCGAACCGTCGCATCAATCATGGTCATGGCCGCCAATTCCCCACCAGTCAAGACATAGTCCCCCAAGGAAATCTCATCTGTCACCAAGGTCTTAATGCGCTCATCATAGCCCTCATAGTGACCACAGATAAAAATCAGTTCCTCTTCTTTGGCCAAATCCTCAGCATAGGCCTGATCAAACTGCTTTCCAGCTGGATCGAGGAGAATAACGCGCGGATTTTTCTTTTCAATAGCATCAAAGGCATCGAAAATGGGTTGAGCTCGGAGCAGCATCCCCTGACCGCCTCCGTAGGGCTCATCGTCTACATGGCGGGCCTTTTCAGCATTTTCTCGAAAATTATGATACTGGATATCCAAGAGACCTTTTTCTCGAGCCTTTCCAACGATTGAGTGCTCCAGTGGAGAAAACATCTCTGGAAAGAGGGTTAAAATATCAATTTTCATCGTCTAACCCTTCTAAGATTTCCACATCGACCCGTTTATTAGGAATATCAACATTGAGAATCACTGGTGGGATATAAGGCAATAACAAATCACGCTTGCCTTTTCGCTTGACCACCCAGACATCGTTGGCACCTGGTTGCAGGATTTCTTTGATGGTTCCAATCAAATTATCTCCCTCATAGACTTCCAAACCGATAATCTCATGATAGTAGAACTCACCATCATCTAAATCGTTTAAATCTTCCTCAGCAACCTTGAGACTGTATCCTTTGTACTTTTCGATAGCGTTGATATGGTACATATCTTTGAATTTAATGATGTCAAAGTTCTTCTGTTTACGGTGGCTAGCAATAGTCACTGTTTGAACAAACTGATCTTTTTCATCAAACAAGGCCAGCTCAGCCCCTTTTTTAAACCGTTCTTCTGCAAAATCCGTCACAGACAAGACTCGCATCTCACCCTGTAACCCCTGCGTATTGACGATTTTCCCAACATTAAAGTAGTTCATCTTGTCTCCTGTAGTCTCCTTCTTTCCATCTTATTCTGACAATTCTCGAATAATAGTCGCAATTTTTTCTGATTCTGACCATTGTAAATAATGGTGATTACCTCCTAAAACGAGTTTAGTATTGGAAGTCCAATATTCTGATTTTTTGTACTCTTTTTCTCTATAAGGCTGACAAAAAATAAATACAGGGAGATGAGATTCTATCGACAAATTCTCAAAATCTTCCTCAGTAATCTCTCCAGATATCTGAAATTCTGGATCTTGATTTTCCAACTCTAAGCCCTTTTCTTGCATTAATTCCCAGATTTTTTTATTAGTTTCAGGGCTAAATGTCTCTTGAGTTAAGTTCTTAAAATAAAGTTCAGGACCACACTCCTCAATCAACCTCACCTGCTCTTCCATTTCTGGATAAGGATTGTCTGAAAAATCAGTAAACATGACGTTTTTAGTTGTCGGTTCGATTGCTAGTAAAGCCTGACACTTAATTGGTTTGTTGAGCAATTTGCAAGCTAAAATTCCACTCAAACTATGTGCACAAAGTATATATTCAGAAATCCCTAATTCTTCAAGTACTTCATAAACTGCATCTGCAAGATTATCTAGATTTTTTCCAGATTGGTCATGAATCGGACTCCTACCTGTGTTCGGAAAATCAATTGTCAAATAACCAATTGTAGGAGGAAGTTTTTCGAGTATAAGTGAAAAATTTTCATAACTTGGTAACAAACCTGCGCCACTTAAACAGACTAGCACTTTCTTTTGATTTTGATAAGTAACAGAGAGACTACCAATTTCTGTAGATACTTCAATCCTCTTCATAAAGAAATCCACTCATTCTATATAATGAATTATTAAAAATCCTTATCCTTTATTTTATCACGTTCCAAGGATTTTCTCAAGTTGGATAAATCTCATCTTACAGAACTACTACTTCTTCAAAGAATTCACCAACTATCTGATTAAACTCTTTAGGATGGTCATTCATAGGTTGGTGTTTGCTATCTGAAATCGTTACTTGACGCGCATTGGGATTTAGAGCAATTATACCATCATAGATTATTTTTAGGTGTTTGGGAAAATCATTTTCTCCTCTTACTAAAAGCATAGGAGGATTCCCTTTATATCCTTCTATCTCATGGACTGCCAAGAAACCTGTTATTCCAAGGTTCAAGAAAACATCTCGCCCAGTTTCTATAATAGCCGTCTTGACCAACTCTCTTGTGATAGGGTTATCAGTACACATTTTTGAGTTCTTATCTGCAATCATCTTCCAAGGAATCGTTTTATACATAAGAGAACTATATTTGATTCGACCTCTTTCTTTATCTGATAGGTAACGATGCTGTCCCCAACTATCTACCATAACCAAGGCTAGGACTCTTTCTGGATGACGATAGGTATACTCTTGAAGTGGATTTCCTCCCCAAGAATGACCAACCAATATCACCTTATCCAGCTTGAAATAGGACAAAATGGCATCTACATCTTGAACAGCACCTTCTAAGTCAGGTAGACCAACTTTCATAGGTGATTCACCCTGTCCTCTAACATTGACAAAGTAGAGGTCAAATCCTTCAAAGGCATCATACTGGTGAGCCCACATCTGACTACGACCACAAGCTCCATGATAAAAAATAATGTGTCCCTTACTTGAGCTTCCAGGACGATGATAAACAGCCAAATCACAATCTACGACAGGTACAATGTGGCGCTCTAACATCTCGTGTTTTCTTTCATAAAAAGCAATAGCTTCAGCTATATCATTTTGCTTCATTATTACACTCTCTCCTCTTTATCCTAGTGTCATTCTTTTTATCTATTTTATCATGCTATATTAAAATCATCATTTTCTAAACTTAAGTTCATTAAAAATTTTGAATTTTCTGCACAATCTTGATTAAGAAAAAGACTGCTCAGCAATCTTTACTTTCTTCTCATCAGATTCATGCCTAAAATTCCAGCAATAATCAAAGTTGCTCCGATCACATGGTAGCTATAAATTGGTTCGTGGAGGATAAGAGCTCCGGCTACAATAGTCAAAACTGTCCCAAGATTTCCAAAGACACTGACGGTTGATGCTCCAAGTCGAACAATAGCATAGATAGAGAGACTACCAGTAACGATAGAGGCTAGAATTCCCAAATAGAGCACGGAAAGCAGATAAGGAAGCTGTCCGAGCGGCACAAAGTAAGCTAATATGTTGCCATCTAGATAGTGCGAGATCAGACTCAGCGTATTAAAGGTGACGAAGCCAACAAATATCACAACAGCTGTCATATCCATAGCCCGATAGCGTCCTCCTTTGGACTTGCTGAGGATATTGTTTATTGCATTGGCGAGAACAGATCCCAACATCAAGAGAAAGCCCAAGCTAGAAGTCTCAGTACCAAAGTTAGCTCCTTTACTAAGGAAGATGAAAACTACTCCTACTACTGATAAAAATAAAAAGAACTTTTGAAGCAAGCTTGTCTTTTCCTTGAGAAAGGCCGATGCTAAAAGGAGAGTAAAAATCGGGACAAGAGCCTGTAAAATTCCAGCTTCAGAAGACGATATATACTGTAAGGCAAAGGATTGAAAAATAAAAAAGAGAAGTGGATAGAAAAGACTCATCGGAAGAATAGAAAAAATATCTTTTCTACTTAAACTCACTTTGATAAGTTTGGTTTGATGAAGAACGACCATTACTAAAGCTGCAATTGTATAGCGATGCGCTAAGTTCGTAAGAGGACTGGTATAGCTTAAAGCAATTTTAGTAAATAAAAAAGAAAAACCAATGATGGCTGAAAAAGATAATGCTGCTAGGTAAGCTTTTGTTTTCTCGTTCATAGACTGTTACTCCTTTTAAAAATAGCTATTCTCAAGATTGATTGACTAGAATTCTTTGAGACTGTCTTTCCATTGTAGCATAGTAGAATCCTAGATGCTATTTCTAGGATTAGTATTTTATGCCTTCTTTCACCGTTTATCTTTTTCATTGCCTAAAAAGGATTCGGCAAGTCTGATCTGCTTTTCTCGTTCTTATCTCACAAGTTCTAGCTTGTCTACCTCTTGGAAATTCCTTACTTTGATAATATAAACTGCCAGTTTCATTGTTTTCTATTTACTAGCTAGACCAATATAGGTGAAATCTTCTTTATAAGAAAAAATTATTTCTTATTCTCTTAGAAATTCTCTAAAAAGCCTTCCAAATCGCGTTCATATTGGTACTTAATGGCTGCTGTTTTATCTTTCTCAAAGATAGTCTTGGTAAGATTAATACGGTTGATAGCCGCGCTTGCGACGGTGTAGTGAATGACATCAGCCAGTTCTTTTGCTAGTTCCTCGTTAGAATCCTGAACGCCCTCTTTTCTACCAGAACGACTATTCAACACCTCAGCTACTTCTCCGACTTCCTCCACTAACTTCATAAAGAGACCTTCCTCAGTCCGAGACTGCTAGTAATGTTCCAGTGAGTAGTCTTGTAATTGTCTAAACGTTAAATCCTTCATATCCTGCTCCTTGCAAAAAAAGCGAGACATTCGTCCCGCCCTTCTTATTTTTCGTCAATAACGATTCTTACTTTTTTGTCTTCAGTTGGGACAGAGTAGACAATCGTTCTTATCGCAGAAATAGTGCGACCCTTACGACCGATTACACGACCCACATCACTTTGATCAAGATCCAAATGATATTCCAAAAATTCTGGTGTATCTTCAATCTTGATAGTTAAGGCATCTGGTTGTGAAATCAAGGGTTTCACAATCGCAATAATGAGATTTTCAATCGTATCCATCTGTCAACCTACTTTAAACTTATTTTGAGAATTTAGAATCGTGGAATTTTTTCAATACGCCTTCTTTTGAAAGGATGTTGCGAACTGTATCTGAAGGTTGAGCTCCATCAGCCAACCATGCAAGAACGCGGTCTTCTTTCAAAGTTACTTGGTTTTCAGCAACAAGTGGATTGTAAGTTCCAACTGTTTCGATGAAACGTCCGTCACGTGGTGAACGTGAATCTGCTACGTTGATACGGTAGAAAGGTTTTTTCTTAGAACCCATACGAGTCAAACGGATTTTAACTGCCATTTTTAAAGTCTCTTTTCTTATTTTTTATTTCGGTGAAATAGCTGAGCTATTTAGCACATGTTCTATTATAGCAGATTTCTAACAGGTGTCAAGAAAAAAACTTGACAGACTATAAAATTTTTAAACCAGTTAGAAATTTGTTATAACTTTAAAGAAAAATCAGAAAGAGAATGTCATGAATACTATTTTAGAAACATTTTATAAAGACCACAAAGTCAAGCCCCTCATCTCACCTGAACGTGATTTGGATACTTGGCTCCAAAATCCCAAGCCAGTTCCCAAACGAAATATGGACTTATTGGCAGATGATTTGCTGGCAGGTGATATCATTCTACTATGGAGAATACAGTTTGGAACTTTTACCACCGAAACATGATTTTAAAAACTCCCATTCGAATATGATTCAAAATTCGCTTAAAATCAATGTTTTCCCACTTTTTCAGAAAACAAATTTTCATCTAATTTAAATAACTTTCAATTAAATGGTATGAATTTTGCTTAAAATCATCAAAAAACACCCCATGGTGTGAACCATAATACTCTTTGAAAATCAAATTCAAACCACGTCAAAGTCGTCTTGCCGTAGGTATGGTTACTTACTTCGTCAGTCTTATCTACAACCTCAAAGCAGTTCTTTGAACAACCTGCGGCTAGCTTTACGAGCTTTCTTAAGATCTGGTTTGGAAAGTATAGATTTCAATTAGACTAAAAACAGCGAAATATCAAGGATTTTTAAGAACGATATCTACTAATTAATTTATAAAATATGAATTAATAGATTCTAAATAGGGGAATAGTTTAGGTCTGTAAAAGATTAAATAATTTCTATTTTAGCTGTTAGAAACGTTGGTACATCAATGTTTTTAGAATGCTACATAATAAAAGGTAGAGTGAATGGTAGAGTAGTTATTGCGTTAGTTCAGCAATCTTATCGATATAAAGATTAACAGATTCTAACTTTCTTTGCGGTGCTAACTCGGCGTATGTGTCCATTGTTGTTGAAATTGATTTATCTTTTTTGATTTTTTAATGACCTTTTTGCCATTATGGATAATTTTTTCAGTTTCATCAGAAATCAAAAATTTTTTTCTTTGAATATTGAAATTTGCGAATGTCTTGGAAAGTCTAAGACAGCTAGATTGTATAGAAATTAAGTCATCATCCGACAAAGAATTCATTCTTTTATTTACAGTTTCTAAATCTCTAAATATAATAGAGCTGAAGCAGTGGTAAAACAGATTTTCAACAAACTTGGCAATATCTCTAAAAATAATTTCTTTATAGTCCAAGTCGGTTTAAGTATTCAAATAAAGCAATATTGAAGCGGTAACTTGTCGCTTTTACTTTTCAACTTGGCTAACTTGACCTGCATTACCTAGGTAGCTTTGCTTTAAATTATATTTTTCTCTTAAAGATTTGATACGAGTATGTATTTCTTGTGAGTAATTTTCATCAAAAAATTTCATATATAATCCCCTATAATCATGGAAAAGTAGTAAAAATAGTTGTTATCCTAGTTGATTAAAAAAATCTCTGATTTCCTCATCTTTTATAAAATAATATATAATTTTCCCCTCTCTTCTAGTGTCCAAGATGTTTTGATTGGCTAGTTTACGAAGATGGTGGGAGGCAGATGCCATACTGAGATTTAGTAAACAGGCTATATCACAGACACAGAGTTCTTCAACAGCAAGAAGATAGAAGATGATATTTATCTGCTTATTATCGGTAAATTTTGTTAAAATGCGAAGTGATTTTTGGACTTTTTCCTTTTCAAGGTAGTTCGTTGCGGTTGTAATATTTTGCTGATTTATAACATTCACTTGGCAGATACTATCTTTTTTCATAATATTTTCTCCTAGCCTAATATAGTCCATAGTATGTCAAAACTGTTATTTTCAATCAGGATATATATCCCCAATCCTAAATAGACAACGGCAATAAACCATCTGCTATATTTTTCCAAAATTTCTCCAACAGAAGGGACTTGTGCTAATTTTTGGGCAGAAAAAACCAAGAGATAAATCATGACTAGAAAAGTAAGTAAAGTCACTATCAAATTCGCTAAATTTAAGGTAATAAAATATGGGACAAAGACACCAATATTGTCAGCGCCACAACTTGCAAAAGTAATCATAGCGACTAGAAAAATCAGGTTTTTATTGTCTTTTCGCAAACCATCTTTTGCAATAGCTTCTCCATCAGAATCTCCTAAAAGCAAAACTTTGAGGCCTAGGAAAATTGGAATCAAACCGAGTAAACCTAAAATCTCTTTACTAGGAATATAATTTAAGACAAATGCAAAAAGCAAACTTAGCAATATTAGACTAACAGAGCCTAGAAATTGTCCTAAATAGATGTTAATGATGTCTTTTCTGCTTTTTCTTTTGGCAAAAAATAACATTAGGATAATAAGTAAGTCTACGGCTGTCCCAGAATACAGGATTATTGAAGTAACAACATTTTGAATCATAAAACACCTCATTCAAATATATTTTTGAATGTATTCTAACATTAAACTTTGTAGATGTCAACTTAAAATCCACCAAAATATAGATAAGAAGTTAGTGTACCAAATATTAAAAAGCCCTGCCATCGAAATGACAGCAGGGCTTAACTTCAATATCCAGATGATATATTTATCTAAAAAGGGTTGAGTAAAAGGTAGAGTTTTTATTGATTTGTAGTGCGATATAATGAGTTTCCAAAAATCAAAAATCGCTTAAAATCAGTATTTTGACATCTATTGACGTGTACTGAAATCCTTACTTAACCTCTGTAAAAATTAACTTCTACACCTATAACGCTTATTCTGACAGACTTTATAACAGTCTAAGAAAAAAGTAGAGATTCATACAGTATCTAGATTTTCCAAAAAATTTTTATCATCAAATATTATTAACGAAACTATCCAAACCAAATCCGATGCATTGCTTCAAAGAATTCTTTAGTTGTTTGACTAGCGAGGTCTTTTATTAAAAAATTTTTTCAAATAATCGCCTCCTTGGCACAAAAATTCTTGCTTTCCAGATTTAAATGTGATATATTTATAACATAAAATTTAAGTGTTATATATTTATAACACAAAAAAGGAGTCTATCATGAAAAAAAGTCAAAAAATGCGTGGCCTCATTGCAATGATTGCCGTAGCTCTCTTTATTGATTTTATTGTTTTATTTGGTTCTAATCTTAGTTGGGGACCCAAGTTAGTTATTGCTGGTATTTCAGTGTTAGGTCAGATTGTAGCTATTTGGAGCTGGCTACATATGAAACCATGGCCTCATAAGAGTCAGAAAAGTAAGGGAAAGACTATTTTTGACTTGTCTGCTAAGCTTTACACGATACTTTTTTTTGCAGCAAGCATTTTTTATACAGTAGGGATTTGGGTTGCGACCCCAAGCGTAAGTTCTGGTATTAAAGAATGGATTTTGGGAATTGGCCTCGTTATTGAAGTGATTGTATTTGGTTTTTTCTGTTTGAAAAATGTCAAGGAAACTCCGGACGAACGCTTTTATGCTAATTTAGCCAAGGCAGCTAGCTTGATGTTTGTTTTTATACTAGGCGCAATGATGATCCTAGCAGTTATCATTGGGTATATGGGGTCTCTCACTCTTTACATGGGACAGATATTTATTAGCATAGCTGCCTTGATTTTCATCTTTTCGGTTGTCTATCTTATCTTGGAACGTAGAGGATAAGCATGGCCAAAGAAAGCAAGATTATTACTAATCTCAAATCTGTTCGTGAGTCGACAGGCATGACCCAGCAGGAGTTAGCCGACCTCATCGGCATGCGACGCGAGACAATTCTGCACTTGGAAAATAACCGTTACAACCCTTCGCTGGAAATGGCTCTTAAAATTGCTCAAGTTTTTAATCTGAAAGTAGAAGACCTCTTTGAACTCAGACAAAAAGAGGAAGCATAATTCTTTTCGAGACCTGGCATTAAGTTCATTGATTAATTAGGAATTGAAGCCGAAAGAAAAATCCTTTGAAAATATACTCTTTTAAAATATAGTAATTCTTTCGAATTAACGTTTACTAATTGTGATGCTTTAAGAGCCTTCTTAAGACCTGTTTTCCAAGTTACTTCGAATACACTTATTGTATTGATGCTACATAACATCTAAAAACTCTGGTAGAAAAAGATTATTCTCTGTCGAAACTACTTTTGATTCACTTGACCATCTCAATGCTACCATGAAAAGAATATTCTGAAAAGCAAGGGAATTACAGAACTATCTAAGATGAAGGCTACATTTGAACCAAGCCTTTCATGACCATTTTTTAGAAGAGGAATTAGCTAGTTTCTTTTCGATTCGTGGCTACAAATTGACTCCAAAAGGAGAGCGGATACTGGAACAATACCAGGACATTATCGACCGTCATCCAAAGAAAAAATCTCTAATCAAGTGATTTTTTTGTTGATTTTCTCTAAAACTACCTTATCACTAACATTTGAAATCCCCTTCCTTTTAGGGTACAATGGTAGAAATGAATTTTTGAAAGGATCAGAATGAAAAAACTAGCAACCCTTCTTTTACTATCCACTGTAGCTCTAGCTGGATGTAGCAACATCCAACGTAGTCTGCGTGGTGATGACTATGTTGATTCCAGTCTTGCTGCTGAAGAAAGTTCCAAAGTAACTGCCCAATCTACCAAGGAATTAAACGATGCTTTAACAAACGAGAATGCCAACTTCCCGCAACTTTCTAAGGAAGTTGCTGAAGATGAAGCCGAAGTGATTCTCCACACAAGTCAGGGAGATATTCGTATTAAACTCTTCCCTAAACTCGCTCCTCTAGCAGTCGAAAACTTCCTCACTCATGCCAAGGAAGGCTACTATAACGGGATTACCTTCCACCGTGTCATCGATGGCTTTATGGTCCAAACTGGAGATCCAAAAGGGGACGGTACAGGTGGTCAGTCTATCTGGCATGACAAGGATAAGACAAAAGACAAGGGAACTGGTTTCAAAAATGAGATTACTCCTTATCTCTATAACATCCGTGGAGCTCTTGCGATGGCTAATACTGGTCAACCAAACACCAATGGTAGCCAGTTCTTCATCAACCAAAACTCTACAGATACCTCTGCTAAACTCCCTACAAGCAAGTATCCAAAGAAAATCATCGAAGCCTACAAAGAAGGTGGAAACCCTAGTCTAGATGGCAAGCACCCAGTCTTTGGCCAAGTCATTGACGGTATGGATGTTGTAGATAAGATTGCAAAAGCCGAAAAAAATGAGAAAGACAAACCAACTACTGCTATTACTATCGATAGCATCGAAGTGGTGAAAGACTACGATTTTAAATCTTAAAAATCTAAAAAATACAGTACCCACATTCGGTACTGTATTTCTTTTATATTCATTTTAAGTTAGCTTGTTAAAGTCCCAGATTTGATCCATCCAGCCTTCATAGAAGTCTGGTTCGTGACAGACCATAAGAATCGATCCCTTGTATTCTTTGAGAGCACGTTTGAGTTCGTCCTTAGCATCCACATCCAAGTGGTTTGTAGGCTCGTCCAGCACTAAAACGTTGTTTTCTCGATTCATCAAGAGACAGAAACGAACCTTGGCTTGTTCCCCACCTGACAAGACCTGAATTTGACTTTCAATATGCTTGGTTGTCAAACCACAACGGGCAAGGGCTGCACGAACTTCTGCTTGGTTAAGTGCAGGAAAGGCATTCCAGACAGCCTCTAGTGGTGTTTGACGATTGCCACCTTCTACTTCCTGCTCAAAGTAGCCAAGTTCTAGGTAGTCACCGCGTTCGACTTCCCCTGCAATAGGTGGGATAATTCCCAAGAGAGACTTCAAGAGAGTTGTTTTCCCGATACCATTTGCTCCGATAATGGCAACCTTTTGATTGCGTTCAAAGGTAAGATTTAAAGGCTTAGTAAGAGGTCGGTCATAACCAATCTGCAAATCCTTGGCTTGGAAGATAAAGCGCCCTGGCGTACGAGCTGGTTTGAAATCAAAGGATGGTTTTGGTTTCTCACTTTGGAGTTCGATAATATCCATCTTATCCAATTTCTTCTGACGAGACATGGCCATATTTCGTGTTGCAACACGCGCTTTGTTTCTAGCGACGAAGTCCTTGAGGTCGGCAATCTCTTTCTGCTGACGTTCGTAGGCCGCTTCTAGCTGAGATTTCTTCATGGCATAGACTTCTTGGAACTGGTAGTAGTCACCAGAGTAACGCGTCAGCTGTTGATTTTCCACATGATAGACGATATTAATTACATCATTGAGAAATGGAATATCGTGTGAAATGAGGACAAAGGCATTTTCATAGTTTTGGAGATAGCGCTTGAGCCAGTCAATATGCTCAGCATCCAAGTAGTTAGTCGGCTCATCCAAAAGCAAGATATCGGGCTTTTCAAGGAGGAGTTTGGCCAAAAGAACCTTGGTTCTTTGCCCACCTGACAAAGAAGTTACATCCGTATCCATGCCAAAGTCCATGACACCAAGGGCACGCGCCACTTCATCAATCTTAGCATCTAAGGTATAGAAATCACGACTCTCCAGACGGTCTTGGAGTTCGCCAACTTCTTCCATGAGAGCATCAACATCCGCTCCGTCTTCAGCCATTTCCATATAGAGGTCATTGATACGGGCTTCAGCTTTGAATAGCTCATCAAAGGCTGTACGGAGAACATCACGAACAGATTGGCCTTCAGCAAGGACTGAGTGTTGGTCCAGATAGCCAGCAGTCACATATTTAGA
Organism: Streptococcus mitis; assembly: GCF_003943935.1. Lineage (GTDB taxonomy): Bacteria > Bacillota > Bacilli > Lactobacillales > Streptococcaceae > Streptococcus > Streptococcus mitis_BK. The sequence goes on from NZ_RJOB01000001.1 coordinate 29,599, forward strand.
CCACTCTACCTTTCCTTCATCTGGCAACATCTTACCAGTCACAATACTCATAAAGGTTGATTTCCCTTCACCATTGGCACCGACTAGACCGATATGTTCTCCCTTGAGGAGACGGAAGGACACATCTTCAAAAATTGCACGGTCACCAAAACCGTGACTCAGATTTTTAACTTCTAAAATACTCATTTTAATTCCTTATCTTGTTTTTATGTAATTGTTTATAGAGGAGCCAAGCCAAATAGCCACCCAAGGTATTGGTCCACAAATCATCAATCTCAAAGACGCGATTGAAATCAAAGAAAAAATCTAAGACTAACTGCGTACACTCAATTCCAAGACTCACTAGAAAACTGAAAAAAAGAACTCTTTTTGTTTTCCTTAAATTTGGAAAGAGATAAAGGAGTTGGAAAATCAGAGGAAAAAGCAAGAAGACATTGAGGATATTTTGTAAAAAAATCCAATATAATTGTCCCATATCACCCACTTCACCCAGTTTCCAAAGAGAATTGAAAGGAGTCAAAAGAAAAACCAGGCGTCCAAGATGCTGAATACCTGGAGTTTCCACTCCCACGGGAGAATGTTCTTGAGGAGTAAAACAAAAATAGACGATACAAATGCTATAGAAAATGACTCCCAAGACCAAAATATGATTATGAGTTTTCTTCATCATTAAGGATTGACTGCTGCGACTGCTTTCTGGCGGTCACGTTTCATTGTATTAGAACGCAATTGTCCACAAGCTGCATCAATATCAGTTCCATGCTCTTGACGAACAACACAGTTAACCCCTTTTTTCTTAAGCGTATCATAGAAGGCCATGACGCGCTCTTTAGGACTGCGGCTATATTGGTCATGCTCACTAACCGGGTTATAAGGAATCAAGTTTACATAAGACAATTTCTTGATATTCTTGAGCAATTCAGCCAATTCCAAGGCTTGTTCTACACCGTCATTAACTTCATTGAGCATGATGTATTCAAAGGTCACACGACGGTTGGTTGTTTCGATATAGTACTCAATAGCAGCAAAAAGTTTTTCAATTGGAAAGGCACGGTTAATCTTCATGATGCTTGAGCGCAATTCATTGTTAGGTGCATGAAGGGAAACGGCAAGATTGACCTGAACTCCTTCATTAGCAAAATCACGAATTTTATGGGCCAAACCTGAGGTTGAAACCGTGATGTGACGAGCACCGATGGCCATTCCTTTATCATCATTGATAGTACGAACGAAATTCAAGACATTGTTGTAGTTATCAAATGGCTCACCGATTCCCATAACAACGATATGGCTGACGCGTTCGTCCTGACTACGCTCATCAAAGTATTTCTGAACCAGCATGATCTGCGCTACGATTTCCCCATTATTGAGGTCACGTTGTTTCTTAATCAAACCAGAGGCACAGAAGGTACAACCGATATTACAGCCGACCTGAGTGGTCACACAGACTGACAAACCATAGTGCTGACGCATGAGTACAGTTTCGATCAACATACCATCAGGCAATTCAAAGAGATATTTTACAGTACCATCAGCAGACTCTTGAACGATACGCTGTTTCAATGGATTAACCACAAACTGGTCATTGAGCTTAGCAATCAAATCCTTGGAAAGGTTGGTCATTTCTTCAAATGACTGCACACGTTTACGGTAGAGCCATTCCCAGATTTGATCTGCACGGAATTTCTTTTCTCCCTGCTCCAATACCCATTCCTGCATGGTTTGACGTGTTAAACTATAAATTGACGGTTTCATTTCTTCTCCTTATTCTCCACTCACTTTTGACGAATGACAAAATGACGTTGTCCCTTGTCCTCTTTCTGAGAATGCTGGTCTTTCTGACGACGTCTATTTTTCTTATCTGCATTCGGTTTTCGTTTGGTTTGGGCCTGTTTCTTCCCTTTTCTAGAAAGCATTTCTTCTTCCTTCTTACGCATTTTCTTGTCAAATGATGCTCGCTTAGGGGCTTCATTTTCTAGAACAAAATAGGCACAACCATAACTACAATACTCTAAAAGATAGTCTTGTAAACGACTGATTTTTTCCAGATTTTCTTCTGTTCGGTCATCCTTGTAAAAACCTCGTAGGCGAAGCTGTTCATTACTCCAGTCCCCCACGATATAATCAAACTTGGTTAAGACTTCTGAAAAACGCTGATTAAAAGCCGTCACATCAAAGGCATCCTTGATATTTTCAACCAAGGAAAAAGCTATCCCTTCCGTTTCGACCTTGTCCCCATGTAAATGAAACTCAGGACCAGGAAACTTGTTATAGTTGTATAATTCAGGTGCAATTTCTTTTCGCATAGATATCCTTTTTCCACGATTACTTAATACTTTATTCTACCATAATTTCTAGCACTTAGCACGTTTCTCATAAAAATGAAAAAAGTCTGACGATTTTGTCAGACTCGAATCATATAACCTAAAAAAGAGAAGAACAATTCTTCCCTCCATATACCATTATTTAGCAGCTGCGTACAATTCATCTACTTTGTTCCAGTTGATCACTGAGAAGAAAGCTTTGATGTAGTCAGGACGCACGTTGCGGTATTTCACATAGTAAGCATGTTCCCAAACATCCAAGCCCAAGATTGGTTTTTTGCCTCCTGAGATTGGTGTGTCTTGGTTTGCTGTTGAAGTCACTTCAAGTTTACCTTCTTTGTTGACAACCAACCATGCCCATCCAGAACCGAAACGAGTTGTTGCTGCCGCAGTGAAGGCTGCTTGGAAGTCTTCAAATGAACCAAATGTTGCATCGATTGCTGCTGCAAGTTCTGCTGATGGAGCTGTTTTTTCAGGAGTCATCAATTCCCAGAAAAGAGCGTGGTTCAAGTGTCCACCACCATTATTGATAAGCGCTTGACGGATATCAGCTGGGATAGATTCCACATCAGCAAGCAAGGCTTCAAGGTCTTCACCGATTTCAGGGTGTTTTTCAAGAGCTGCATTAGCATTGTTGACATAAGTTTGATGGTGTTTGTCATGGTGCAAGTGCATTGTTTCTGCATCGATGTATGGTTCCAAAGCGTCGTATGCATATGGAAGATCTGGTAAGATAATAGCCATCTGTAATACCTCTTTTTCTTTCTATATGAAAATGATAACGCAAACATTCACTTTTTTCAAGTTTTTTGCTTATAGATGAAGAAATAACTGAGATACTTTCGAATAGAATAAGCAAATCAACAAGAAACCCACGACAAGATAATCCTGACGCGGGTTGTAGTTTCAAAAAAGTATCAATTGACCTGACTAGCAGTCTGTAAGAGTGCCTTTTCAAAAAGGAAACCTTTTTCATAAAGACCTGTTTTAATCTGATAGTCAGTCTCAATCAAATAGGAAATAGCTTGCTTTAGAAAGCTCAAAGAAAGTCCTCTCGAATCTCTCAGCGCAAACTTGATTTGATAGGGATTGGGAGCCCGTCCCAGATAACTACCTAAACTACTTGCAATCTGCGCTTCTGTTTGCCCAGACTCCGCCAAAATCTTCACCTGAGTAAAAGTCCGAAATTGTCCTAACATGACAGCTATGAGCTTAATTTCGTCTTCCCCCTGCAAGGTCAAGTCTCTCACCAAATCACGCGCCTGATCCATCTTTTTAGTCAGAATAAACTGAGTTAAATCAAAAATATTATCCTGTAAGGTCTTAGGAATAGCGTTGACAATATCCTCTTCCTCAATAACAGAATCTTCCTTATAGGACTGTAAAAAGAAGAGATTTTTCTGGATTTCGCTAAATTGAAAACCAGACTTGATGAGTAGATTTTCAAAGGATTGCCCCACAAACTGTAGACCTTGTTTCTGACTCCACTTTTGGAAATACTGGCGCAATTCTTGTTCTTTGGCTTCTACTGCGTCAAAAACCTTGGCATCACGCTTAAGTAATTTAACCAACCGTCTCTTGCTATCCAGTTTTCCTTCCGCAAAGATCAACAACTTGGTTGTTGGCGAAGGGTTATCAAGGTATTCTTCAAATAACTTGAGCTCATCATCTGTTAAAAAGCGTTTCTTGGCTGTTGTGATATCAACAAAATGGTCTAATATCACGATTTTCTCATCCGCAAAGAAAGGAAGGCTGACCAACTCCAGTTCCACATCCTTGTAAACCACTTCTTTCATATCAAAGTAGGCAAAGTTGAGGTCAGCAGAATCATACCCAATCTGTTTCAACACTTGACTCTTCATCACTTCAAACTGACCCTGATCTGTCCCTGTAAATAGGCTCAGACTCGATAAATTTGATAAAGTCAACTTCTGGCTTTCTTCAATAGCTAGCATATTCTCTCCTTTCTTCTGATTTTTTGGTTCATTTAATCGATATAGCGCAATTTCCCACGGAAATCTTCTAGGCTCTCGTACCCTTTTTCCGCCATGATTTCTTTCAGTTCATTGGTAATACGTTCGAAAGCACCGACGCCTTCTTTGTGAAGAGTAGTACCTACCTGCACCATACTCGCTCCACAGAGAATATGTTCAAAGGCATCACGACCAGTCAACACGCCACCTGTTCCGATAATTTGGATTTGAGGATTGAGACGTTGGTAGAAGGCATGAACATTGGCTAAAGCAGTCGGTTTGATATACTCTCCACCTATGCCACCGAAACCATTTTTAGGACGGATAACGACAGACTCATCTTCTATATAGAGGCCGTTTCCGATAGAGTTGACGCAGTTGACAAACTTGAGCGGATACTTGTTAAAAATAGCTGCTGCTTGGTCAAAGTGAACAATATCAAAATATGGTGGCAATTTAATTCCAAGAGGTTTGGTAAAGTAGGCAAATACTTCTGCCAAAATTCGGTCTGTTGTCTCAAAATCATAGGCAATCTGAGGTTTACCTGGGACATTTGGGCAGGAAAGGTTTAGCTCAGTCAGACCACAAAATTCACTCTCTTGGACTTTTTTCAAGATAGTATGAGTTTCCTCTGGAGACATGCCGACCAAAGATAAGAAGAAAGTTCGGTTCGGCTCTTTTTCCTGCAAATCCAAAAGATAATCCAAATAATAGTCTAAGCCATTATTTGGTAGACCCATAGAGTTGATAGATCCAAGCGGAACATCTTGGTATCGTGGCTCAGGATTTCCCTGACGAAAGTCCAAGGTCGCTGTCTTCGTGACAAAGGTTCCTGCCGCTGAGTTTTTAACCCCCTCTAGCTCTTCTATCGTCATACAAGCCACACCTGCTGCATTCATCAAGCAGTTGTCAAACTCAAAACCAGCAATTTGTGTTTTCGTTGATACCATGATTCTGATCCTCCAGATTCCTTTTATTGCTAATATTATACCATATTTTCACATTTTCTCTTTTAGAAAGACATTTCCAAGAAAAACGTTCGTATTTTTATAGATTTTCAAAAAGTCCCAAAACTAAATTGATAGAATTTTTAGAAAATTTTTGTTTTTCTCTTTACAGTTAAAAAAAATTCTGCTATAATGACACACATAATTAAATTAGAATTTAAGGAGAACGATATGACATCTGCTAAAGAATATATCCAAAGCGTGTTTGAAACTGTAAAAGCTCGTAACGGGCACGAGGCTGAATTCCTCCAAGCTGTTGAAGAATTTTTCAACACTTTGGAACCTGTATTTGAAAAACACCCTGAGTATATCGAAGAAAATATCTTGGCACGTATTACTGAGCCAGAGCGCGTGATTTCTTTCCGTGTTCCTTGGGTTGACCGTGATGGAAAAATTCAAGTAAACCGTGGTTACCGTGTTCAATTCAACTCAGCTGTTGGACCATACAAAGGCGGACTTCGTTTCCACCCAACTGTAAACCAAGGGATTTTGAAATTCCTCGGTTTTGAACAAATCTTCAAAAACGTCTTGACTGGACTTCCAATCGGTGGAGGTAAAGGTGGATCAGACTTCGATCCTAAAGGTAAAACAGATGCTGAAGTGATGCGCTTCTGCCAAAGCTTCATGACTGAATTGCAAAAACACATCGGACCATCACTGGACGTACCTGCTGGTGATATCGGTGTTGGTGGACGTGAAATTGGTTACCTTTATGGTCAATACAAACGCCTTAACCAATTTGATGCTGGTGTCTTGACTGGTAAACCTCTTGGATTTGGTGGTAGCTTGATTCGTCCAGAAGCAACTGGTTACGGTTTGGTTTACTACACTGAAGAAATGCTTAAAGCTAACGGTAACAGCTTTGCTGGTAAGAAAGTGGTTATTTCAGGTTCTGGTAACGTTGCTCAATATGCTCTTCAAAAAGCAACTGAACTTGGTGCAACGGTTATCTCTGTATCTGACTCAAATGGTTATGTCATCGATGAAAACGGAATCGACTTCGATCTTTTAGTAGATGTTAAAGAAAAACGTCGTGCTCGCTTGACTGAGTATGCTGCTGAAAAATCAACTGCAACATATCACGAAGGTTCTGTATGGACTTACGCTGGAAACTATGACATCGCTCTTCCATGTGCTACTCAAAACGAAATCAACGGTGAAGCAGCTAAACGTTTGGTTGCTCAAGGAGTTATCTGCGTATCTGAAGGTGCCAACATGCCGAGCGACCTTGATGCCATCAAAGTTTACAAAGAAAATGGTATCTTCTACGGGCCTGCAAAAGCTGCCAACGCTGGTGGTGTAGCCGTTTCAGCTCTTGAAATGAGTCAAAATAGCCTTCGCCTCTCATGGACTCGTGAAGAAGTTGATGGACGTCTCAAAGATATCATGACAAACATCTTCAACACAGCTAAAACAACTTCAGAAACATACGGCCTTGATAAAGACTACCTTGCAGGAGCTAACATTGCTGCCTTTGAAAATGTAGCAAATGCTATGATCGCACAAGGTATTGTTTAATTAGTCGATACATCCTATCGGAGGACAAATGATGAACTTACGGCCGATGGAAGTAAGAGACAATTCAGCTGTAGCGCAGCACATTCGAGCTAGCCTAGAAGAATTCGGGCTTGACAAACCAGGAACTGTCTACTTTGATTCTCATCTAGATCATTTGGCCGACTATTATCAACAGCAAGAGAGAGCAGCTTACTTTGTTCTGGAAGATGAAGGTCAGCTGGTTGGCTGCGGTGGCTTTGCACCTGTGTCCGATAAGATTGCTGAATTACAAAAACTGTATGTCACTAAAAATAGCCGTGGCAAAGGTTATTCCAGCAGGTTGATAAAGCGGATATTCCAGGAAGCTCGCTTAGCTGGTTATGAACAGCTTTATCTAGAGACCTCTACTGAACTGACTACGGCTGTGGCCATCTATCAACACTATGGTTTTACAGCATTACAACAACCACTTTCTAACGCCGCCGGCCACCCAGCTATGAATATCTGGATGATAAAATCCCTATTATCAGATGAATAGATGGCAGTATACTAATGTAGCCAATGCTATGATATTAAAGGTATTGTTTAAAATTCATTTGCTCAATCCTCAATCGTTATGATTGGGGGTTTTTATGTTGAATTCAAAAAACTCACCATTAACAGTGAGTTTTAACATCAGAATTTATTTTACTTTCATTAGGGCAGATGACAAACATTCAACAATCTCATCAACTGCTTCATCTATGTTTATAGTTCCTTCATCATTCAACATCATGGGAATAAGATAAGAAAAACTCAATGCTAAAATGTATCGAACAATTCTTTCATTTGACCAATTTAGAATAAGTCTTTTTTCTTTAAATTGATTTAAAACAGGGCTAATTGGTTCTATTATAGATTGAACAATAATATTTCCTAACTGGATAGAAAGATTTTTATCAATAAAAGAACGCCCCAAGAGAATTTTAACATGCATTTGATTCTCCTGAATGAAAAAGAGCCTATCTCGAACAATACTTTTTAAAAAGAAGGGAAAAGTTTCTTGATCTACTGTGAATTTTTTTTCTGAGAAATCCGCAATTACTTCTGGAATAACCTGTTCTAGAAAAGTAGATAAAATGGCTTCTAAGATACCTTCCTTTGTTTTAAAGTAACTAAAAACCGTTCCTTCTGACACTCCAGCGCGTTCAGCAATAAGGCTGGACGTTGTATTCTCAAATCCAATTTCTGAGAATAATTTTAAGCTTGATAATAATACTCGACGTTGTTTCAAGCTCAAGTTGCTAACTTCTAACGTCTGAGCATACTTTTGTTCTAAACTTTCCATCGCTAGCACCTCTCTTCTACTCTCTTACTTTTACGACTTTTTTGCCTCGACTGTGTCCCATTTTCAGACTACGATAGGCTTCTCTAACTGACTTTAGAGAAAAGTCATACACTTGATCAATTTTCAGCTGAACCTTCCCGTCTGAGACCATTTCAGCTACAGTGCTAAAATCATTATATGTGGAATGTCTCGGACCAGTAAACTGAGCACCTTTTATCATAACATAGGGCGAAGGTACTAATGTCCCAATAGCTGTCCCCTTCAAGCCTAAACTAAAAGCCAATCTAACATAATCAGATCCATAACAATCCAAAAATTTTGTAATAGGCGTTGGACTAGCTGATAGAAGAGCCTTCTTGATATTCTCTTCGTAACTTACTGGTATGGCACCTAAAGACTTCAGATACTCTGCATTTTTCTTACTTGCTATTCCAATCACTGTCGCCCCCTTAGCAACTGCATACTGTACTGCAATACTTCCAATACCTCCTGCTGCAGCTGAAATAACAACAGTATCTCTTGAATTTAAACCGATTCTTCTAAAAGCCCCACCCACAGTTAGAGCAGCTACTCCCATAGTAGCTGCGTGAGTCATGTCGATCATCTCTGGTTTCAATACAATTTCTGATTCATTGACACAAATTTCTATTGCTAAAGCTCCCCTCTTAGTTCCCAAACCAGGATCGCTAATCATTGTTCCAAACACCTTATCTCCTACTGAAAACCTAGTTACTTCATTTCCAACTTCTGTAATAACTCCAGAAAAATCTCTCCCCACACCTCTTGGAAATAAAGATGATTTAGATTCAAACCAACGACTTGGTTTCCTTAATTTCGTTATAAAAGATAGAAATCGAAGGGGTTTCGCTCCCTCAAAAGTTTTATAATCAATAGGATTTAAACCAACAGCATGAACTTCTACTCTCACTTGATTTACATCCAAGGCTTGAGAGTCGATCTTCACCCAATCCAAGACCTCTTCGTTACCGAAACGACTGTACTCTATTGCTTCAACAACCATTTTCTTTACTCCTTAATTTCACAAAAATTGAGTGAACACTCATTTTTATAAATTATACTCTTAATTTGTAAAAAAATCAATATTATCGTTTGATAACGATTTATGACATGATACAAATATCCATCATTTTGGTTTACCAATATGATTCTTTCAATCTAACTCTCCTCACTTTTAAAGATTCCTTTCCCTTTTTTGCCCCTTCTAGAACAAAAAGAAAAACCGCTACTCCTAAGAATAGCGGTTTAATCATGTTTTTAAGCTACTAATGTAGTTGCTCTATTATTTAAGAGTAACTGAAGCTCCAGCTTCTTCCAATTTAGCTTTGATTTCTTCAGCTTCTGCAGTTGCAACGCCTTCTTTAACAAGTGCTGGTGCACCGTCAACAAGTTCTTTAGCTTCTTTAAGACCAAGACCAGTGATTTCACGTACAACTTTGATAACGCCAACTTTTTTGTCGCCTGCAGATGTCAATTCAACGTCGAATGAATCTTTAGCAGCACCAGCGTCAGCAGCACCAGCTGCAGCAACAGCTACAGGAGCAGCTGCAGTTACACCAAATTCTTCTTCGATAGCTTTTACAAGGTCGTTCAATTCAAGGATTGAAGCTTCTTTAATTTCAGCAATAATGTTTTCAATGTTCAATGCCATTGTTATTTCCTCCAAATATGTTTTTAAATTTATAATATTCTTTTGTAGCTAGGCTACGCTGCGTAGCTTAAGATTAAGCTGCGTCTTCTTTGTTGTCTGCAACCGCTTTGACTGCAAGAGCAACGTTGCGCACTGGCGCTTGAAGTACAGAAAGGAGCATAGAAAGAAGTCCTTCGCGGTTTGGAAGAGTTGCAAGAGCAAGAATCTCTTCTTTAGATGCGACAGCGCCTTCGATTGCACCACCTTTGATTTCAAGTGCTTCAGCGTTTTTAGAAAAATCGTTCAAGATTTTCGCTGGTGCGATAACATCTTCGTTAGAAAATGCTACTGCAGATGGTCCAACAAATACTGATGCAAGTTCTTCAAGACCAGCTTTTTCAGCTGCACGACGTAAGATTGAGTTTTTAATAACTTTATACTCAACTTCGCTTCCACGAAGCTCACGACGAAGAACTGTATCTTGCTCAACTGTCAAACCACGAGCGTCAACAACAACGATAGATGCAGCAGCTTTCATTTTTTCAGCTACTACGTCAACTAGTTCCGCTTTTTTAGCAATAATTGCTTCACTCATTAGTGTGTTCACCTCCGTTATTATTTTGCTTGGGGAATTTTTCCAAAAGAAAAACGCGCCCAAACCTAGACACGAAAGTACAATACGCTTCTTTTTACATGATACGTTTTGTCCTCGGTAGGATACTTATGAGTCGAGCTCCCCTACTGTCTTAGGCAGTTTTTTCAAACCGTATATAAGTATAGCATAGTTAAAAAAAGAATGCAAGATTTTTGCAAACTTTTTTTAAAATTTTTCGTGATTTTTCTTTTAAAGTTCTACTGTCAGTACTTGACCTTGCTTAACAACTTGTTCTCCGGCAATATAGACATCATCAACATCACCGGCTTTGACTGCATAGACAAGGTGAGAAAGCATATTTTCCCGGGGTTGGAGATGGATTTTCCCTTGTGGTTGAATGACTAGGAAATCAGCCTGCTTGCCAACTTCTAGACTACCAATCTCTTCATCCATTCCCAACACCTTAGCTCCTTCGATTGTCAGAGCCTTGAGAACTGTTTCGATAGGAAATTGGCTGGCATCTCCACTTTTCATCTTCTGAAGAAGGGCTGCAGTCCTTCCTTCCTCAAACATATCTAGATTGTTATTGGAAGCAACCGAGTCTGTCGCAATTCCGACTGCTACTCCTGCTTTTTGCAGTTGAATGATAGGAGCGATTCCTGAGGCCAGTTTGAGGTTACTGATAGGATTGTGGGCGATAGCCACTTGAGAGGTTGCCAAACGTTCAATTTCTCTCTCGTTTAATTCGACCCCGTGAGCAAAGACAGACGGATGATCTAAGTAACCCAATTCTTCTAGAAAGGCGAGGGGGCGTTTGCCGTAGCATTTCAGGAGAATTCCTGACTCCTCCTTGGTCTCCGCCACATGGATATGGATGGGAATGTCAAATTCTTTTGCCATATCCAGGCTTCTCTCCAGCAAGTCTCTACTACAGCTGTAGGGAGAATGTGGTGCCACCATCACCTTGAAATTTGGATTTTCATATCCTAAGATTTCCTCTATGATGTCTCGTGTTCTGCTTATAGTATCAGCAGTCGTTTCTGTCTCTGAAGAAAAGAGAGTCGGTGAGAAATAAGAACGCATCTTAGAAGCTTTCACTGCCTGATAAATTCTCTCAATATCCACACCATTGGGATTGTACATATCATTAAAGGTTGTTGTTCCTGACTGGAGCATCTCTGTTAGAGCTTCTTTGACCGCCTTGGTAGTCATGTCGGGAGTAAACTCAGCTTCTGCTGGCCATATATAGTCATTGAGCCATTCATGAAGATTGCTATCATCTCGAATCCCTCTCAGACCTGTCATAGCAGAATGGGTATGGCAATTGACCAAACCAGGCATGATCCAGGCCCCTTGATAATCTATAATCTGCTCAGCTTGCTCTAAAATTTCTGGCTTCTCTTGACCGACATAGACGATTTGAGAATCCTTAACGGCTAAGTTTCCATTCAAATAAACATGGAAATCTTGGTCACAAGTCACGATATTTACATGCTGATAGACTTTCATTCTAGGCTCCTTTTCTATAAGACAATTTACAGTGAATAATTTTTCTAGCTATTGTAACAAAAAAGTCACCCGAAGGCAACTTTTTTCGTCTATAAAATTTCAAAAGAGAAAGGCTTATTCTGAGCTAAAAGCTGCAGCTTGCTGCATTTGGTAATACTTGCCTTTTCTAGCCATGAGGTCATGATGGTTACCATATTCCACGATGTCGCCATCCACCAAGACAAGAATCAAATCCGCATCTTGAATGGTTGACAAGCGGTGGGCAATGATAAAACTTGTGCGCCCCTTCATGAGTTTAGCAAAGGCATCCTGTACCAGCACTTCTGTCCGCGTATCGATGGAGGACGTCGCCTCGTCTAAGATAAGAATCTTAGGGATAGCTAGAAAGACTCGGGCGATGGTCAAGAGCTGGGCCTGACCGACAGAGAGAGATTCTCCTGCATTTTCCAACTTAGTATCGTATCCTTGTGGCAACTGTTGGATGAAAAAGTCTGCATTGGCTGCTTTGGCAGCAGCAATCACTTGCTCCCGACTGGCTTCAGGATTTCCAAAGGCAATATTGTCATGAATAGTTCCTTGCTTGAGCCATGTTTCTTGGAGTACCATCCCAAACTGCTGTCTCAATGATGCTCGGGTATAATCATAAATAGATTGCCCATCTAACAAGATATCTCCCGAGTTAATAGGATAGAAACGCATAAGAAGATTGATAAGAGTTGATTTTCCAGCACCTGTCGGACCAACAATGGCCACCTTACTACCAGCTGGAATGTCAATAGACAAATCCCTAATCAAGATTTTTTCAGGATGGTAGCCAAAAGAGACCTGTTTAAAGGAAATGGCTCCCTTAACTTGGTCACTGGTCAAGACTTCCTTGCCTGTTTCAGCTACCTCAGAGCTTTCTAAGATCGCATAGACGCGCTCTGCGCAAGCCAGAGCGCTTTGTAACTCAGCTAGAACTGAAGAAATATCGTTAAAGGGCTTGGTGTATTGCTGAACATAGTTCAAAAAGGTCACTAAACGACCGATGGTCAAGGTTGAACCCATCATGATACGATAAGCTCCTACTCCAGCAAGAAGAGCGTAAATGAGAGCATTGATAAAGCGGGTCGAAGGATTAACCGTTGAAGAATAAAAAATGGCCGACTGAGAATAGCCTGCGTAGTTGCCATTCGCCTCGTGCAGTCTTTTGATAAACTCTGCCTGAGCATTAAAGGACTGGATAATGGTCTGCTGGCTAAGCGATTCTTCAATCAACTGAGTCTGAATCCCCCTAGTCTCTGTCTGCTTCTGAAAGAGATGGTAGGATTTCTTGGCAATGAAGCGTGAAATCACCATGGACAGTGGCGTCAACAGCAAAACCAAGAGAGTCATAAGGAGATGAATTTGAAGCATGGCTAGAATACTAACCAAAATCATCAAAACACCAATGAAAAATTGGTTAAAAATCATGGTCAAGCCGGCTGCTAACTGTTCTATGTCCGTGGTTACACGACTGACCATTTCTCCACTGCCTTGCCGATCCACAAAAGTAATCGGTAAACGATGAAGTTTATGAATGATTCGCTCTCGCAAGTCTCTGGTATAAGAGAAGATTAGACAATTATATAGAAGGGGATTGATCCATTGCACCAGTGTATTTCCTATGACTACCAAAATCATCTGGATGAAAATCTGCCAAAAAACTGGTGAAGAACCAGCCACTAGGGCCTGGTCGATGACCTGCCCAATCAGAATAGGTAGGTAGATCGATAAGCCAACTTGGACAATAGTTCCTAGAAAGGCTAGGAAAAGGAGGAAGGGATGGCTTGCAAGGTCTTTAGCCAAACGTGTGAGCGTCTGATTTGCAGTTTGTCGTTTCATGCTAGCCCTCCTTTCCATGTTGGGATGCATTGATTTCACGATAGACTTGACTGGTCTTCATCAAATCCTCGTGCTTGCCGATAGCTAGGAGCTCACCTTTTTCCAAGAGGAGAATCTGGTCAGCCATCTGAAGTGTAGATGTTCGTTGAGAAATCAGGATTAAACTTGTATTTGGCAAATTTTCTCGAATAGCTTTCAAGAGCTTGGACTCGGTGATGGTGTCGAGGGCCGAGGTCGCATCATCTAGGATAAGGAACGGAGCTTGGCGCAAGACTGCACGTGCGATAGACAGCCTTTGTTTTTGTCCACCTGAGAAATTTCGACCTCCTGCCTCAACAGTGGCATCCAAGAGACCTTCCTTTTCACTGACAAAATCCTTAGCTTGCGCGATTTCCAAGGCCTGCCAGAGTTCTTGATCAGTCACTCCTTGATTTAAACCCAAAGTCAAGTTGGAACGAATAGTTCCCTTAAAGAGTTCGACCTTTTGGGGCACATAGGCAATCCAAGACCGCCACTGCTCAAGATTAAGAGGACTACGTCCATTTCGATAAAGGTCAATGCTTCCCTTGTCTGCTGGGTAAAGTCCAAGTAAGACTTGCACCAAGCTTGATTTACCAGAACCCGTCCCCCCAATGATGCCAAGGATTTGCCCTTGCTTCATATCAAAAGAAATGTCTCTCAGAGAAGGCTGGCCCGCATCTGGATAGGTAAAGGTCAGTTCTTGGACTTGTAAAACCTCCTCGCTGGTAGCTTGCTTTTGTTCTAACTCTGAATGGATATCTTCTGGCTCTTCATCAAAGACTTCCTTGATTCGCTTGGCTGAAATATAGGACTGGTTGAGGGAATTTATCAGCATGGCGAGCTTGACCAATTCCACTAAAATCTGCAAGAGGTAGTTGATAAGGGCAATTAGGGCACCTTGACTGAGTAAACCTCCTTGAATAGAAATATAGCCCTGCCAGATGATGACGAGAAGAGTTCCATTAACAATTAGATAAGTCAGAGGGGTTAATAAACTAGACCAGAAGCCTGTCTTTTCTTGTAATTTGGTATAAACTTGATTAAGGGTTTGAAAAATCTGTAACTCTCGTTTTTCTTGTCCAAAGGCACGGATAACTCGCATCCCTTGTAATTGCTGGCGTGTTTCCTGAACCAGCTGGTCCGTTTTCTTTCTGAGACTACTGTAGAGAGGATTGACCAGTCGAGAGAGGCCTACAATGACGATTGTCAAAATCACAACCATGACTAAGAACCAGAAAGTCAGCTCAACTGAGATTCGATAGGCCATAAAAATGGCTCCAAAAACGATAATAGGTGCTCGCAAAAAGAGGCGTAGGAATTGATTGATACCAGTCTGAATCTGATAGGTGTCCGAAGTCAAGCGAGTCACCAAGCTAGAAGTTGTCAGACGGTCTCTGCTGTTCTTGGGTAAGGAAAGAATATGACGATAAAGGTCGTCTGTCAATTCTTTGGCAAACCCAACCGCAGCCTTGGCAGAGTAAAACTGGGCTACCAAGGCCACCAAAACGCCAATGACTGCAAAGATAAGGAGCAGGCCAATCTGCATCCAGAGGTGTCCTTGATCTCTCTGAGGCAAGGATTGGTCAACAATCCCCGCAATCACCATGGGAACCAGGAGCTCAAAAACAGCTTCTAGTAGCTTGAACAAGGGTGCTAAAATCGATTCTTTGATGTAGGGTTTAAAGTATGATAATAAGTTTTTCATAAATCCCTTCTATTCGTATTCTGGAAATGAAGAAAGTGGGGAGCTCCCACCCTCTCAATTTTATTTGTTTAAGTATGGCAATAGATAGCCATACCCTGCTTCGTCCATCTCATCCTTGGCCACAAAGCGTAAGGAGGCAGAATTGATACAGTAACGCAGGCTACCTAACTCCCGAGGTCCATCTGTGAAAACATGACCCAAGTGAGCATTTCCTGACCGAGAACGAACCTCAATTCGCTCCATTCCATGGCTGAGATCCTTGTAGTAGTGAATCAATTCCTTGGAAATCGGACGGCTAAAACTTGGCCAACCACAACCTGAGGCAAACTTATCCTTAGCAAAGAAGAGTGGCTCACCCGTCGTAATGTCTACATAAATGCCCTCTTCAAAGGTTTGGTCATAGGCATTACTAAACGGCGCTTCTGTAGCAGCTTCTTGGGTAACACGATAAGACTCTTCAGTTAAGCTTTTCTTCAACACTTCTTGACTAGGCTTTTCATAATTTGAGGAGTCAATCAATGGCTTCTCAGCATCGGTCACATCGATATGACAGTAACCGGAAGGATTTTTCTTGAGATAGTCTTGGTGGTAGTCTTCAGCCAAAATGTAGTGTTGAAGTTTCTCCACTTCTACTGCAATCTTTCGACCCAGCATACGCTCTTGCTCCTGCACCACTGTGTAGATAGTTGGCAAGTCTGCTTCATCCTGATAATAGATTCCCGTTCGATATTGGCGACCACGGTCATTCCCCTGCTGGTTAATAGACAAGGGGTCAATGACTCGGAAATAATAAAGTAAAATCTCTCTGAGTGACACTGTCTTCTCATCATAAATCACTTGAACCGTTTCTGCATGGTCTGTTTCCTTGAGCAGCTGGTAATTGGTCGTTTCAACTTGCCCATTAGCGTAGCCAACACTGGTTTCTAACACTCCAGAAATGCGTGAAAAATACTCCTCTAAGCCCCAAAAACAACCACCTGCTAGATAAATTTCTGCCATCTTTATTTCTCCTTTATCAAGTTTTTAACTAATACTCTTCGAAAATCTCTTCCAACCACGTCACCTTACATCTGCAACCTCAAAACACTGTTTTGAGCAGCCTGCGGCTAGCTTCCTAGTTTGCTCTTTGATTTTCATTGAGTATAAACTTCTTTTCAAAAAAAGGATAGGAAGCCCTCTGGTCAAGAGTTTCCCCATCCTATCTTCTATTCTTTATTTTGCTTCGACACGGACACCTTGGGTATCAACCTTCAAGTCATGCAGTTTGCCTTTGAAGGATTGCTTTTCCAATTCTGCTTTAATCGCCGGCATCTTGTCATGAGAGGCCAAGACCATCACTGTTGGTCCGGCACCAGAAAGGTAGGTTGCATAGGCACCATTTTCTTTGGCTACTTGCTTAATCGTCGCAAATTCTCTCACCAAGTCCTGACGATAGCGCTCGTGGAAGAGGTCTCCCTCGATTGCTTGCCCAGCTGTCACCATGTCTCCTGCCAACAAAGCAGCAACCGCCACATTGGCAATAGAACTGGCAGCAACAGCTTCTTTGTAGGACAATTTTTTAGGCAAGACACCGCGGCTATCGCGAGTGCGTAATTCATAGTTAGGAATGTAAGCTAGAAAATCACATTCTGGGAAGTCTGCCACAATCGCAGAGACTTGACCTTCAACGGAACTTGCAATAACGAGATTACCATAAATGGCTGGAGCCACATTGTCTGGATGCCCTTCAATCTTAGTCGCCAACTGCAACTTTTCATGGTCTGACAAGTTGAGCTTGCCTAATTGGTTGGCTAGTTCAATCCCAGCTACAATAACAGAACTAGAAGAACCCAAACCACGCGCCAAGGGAACATCACTGGTCATTTTCAAGCGTCTAGGTTTCAAATCTGGTACAATCTGCAGGGCAATTTTGAGCAAGAGATTACGCTCGTCATGTGGAATCCATTTGCCAATCTGGTGTTCAATCAGCCACTCATCTCGTTCTTCACAGACCTCAATTTGAAGATACTTGGTTACAGCTACACCGACCGAGTCAAAACCTGGCCCGATATTGGCACTGGTTGCAGGTACGATAATCTTCATCTTATTCTCCTAGCACCTTGAAGGTATTCAAGAGGTCGAATTCTGAAACCTTCTTCAATTCAGCTGAAACATTTTCAAGCTGGGCTTTATTAATCTTATGTGTGATGATAACGACACGCGCCTTATCACCTTCTTTGCCATCTTGGAGGATTTGCTTGAAGGAAATATCTTGAGCATTGAAGATTTCAGCCAATTTCAAGACCTGACCTTTTGAGTCTGGAGCCAAGATTGAGAAATAGTAGTTTGCTTTGACATCTTCAGGATTTGCCAAGACCAATTCACGGCTGTATTCGTTGAAGTCTTTACCAATCGTTCCATCATTCAAACGACGAACGATACGGACAATATCCGCCACAACACTTGTTGCTGTTGGTTTTTGACCCGCACCTGGTCCGTAGTACATAGACTCACCGATACCGATAGATTCCACAAAGACAGCGTTCATTACTCCATTCACACTAGCAAGTGGGTGCGCTTTGGGTAGGAAGGTTGGAGTTACTTCTGCAGCAATTCCTGAAGGAGTTTCCTCAATAGAACCAACCAATTTCACTACATAGCCAAGTTCTTGAGCTACAGCTACGTCTTCTGGTGTGATATTACGGATTCCCTTGTGGGCTACATCGTCAAAGGCAACCTTCATTCCAAAGGCAAATTGACTCAAAATCACCATCTTGTAGGCTGCATCAATCCCATCTACGTCATTTGTCGGGTCACTTTCTGCAAATCCTAGTCTTTGTGCTTCCGCCAGAGCATCATCGTAAGACCAGCCTTCTTCCACCATTTTGGTCATCATGAAGTTAGAAGTTCCGTTGACTACTCCAAGCACGCGAGTGATTTTATCAGAAGCCAATGAATTTGCTAGAGTACGAAGAATTGGAATCCCACCAGCTACTGCTGCTTCGTAGTAAAGTGCTACCTTGTTGGCTTTAGCAATCTCTAGCAATTCTGCACCATGGACAGCCAAAAGGTCCTTGTTGGCAGTAACAACGTGTTTCCCAGCTTCCAAGGCACGAGTGATAAAGGTCTTAGCAGGCTCGATACGCCCCATCAATTCCACTACAATGGTAATATCTTGGTCTGATAAAATATCATCTACATTGGTTACAAAGTTAAAGTCATTCCCTGCTGCAAGCAAGCGATTCTTTTCATCTTCATCCTTGACCAATACCTTGGCAACTTCAATCTCTGAATGTGCTGATTGATTGATTTTTTCTCCATTTTCCTTTAGGAGGAAGGGCACACCACTTGCAACGGTACCAAATCCTAGTAAAGCAATTTTAACTGTCATGTTTGTCTCCTCGAAATTTTCTAATATAGCCATTATAACAGAATTTTGTGAAAATTCCTATTATAGTAAATCACTATTTCAGTCTAGAAAAGAAAAAAACGAATCAAATGATTCGCTCTTCCTAAAATCTAGAAATAATTTTCCAGAAATGATTATCCAATCTTTTGTAGATTAATCACCGCATCGTGATTGATCAAGACTTGACCATACTCCTGCAAGACTGAGCGACTGATGTCACTATCATCTGCAAACTCACGCATACGAGCCAACAGCCAAGCTGGATATGGACTTGGATGATTTTCAATATCCACTAAAATGGTCAAATAATAGCGCTCATTCATCTTGTAGAGTTCAGAAGTTTCCATCTCAAAAGTCACTGTCTTGGCAAAAGCCACCAAATCAGCTAACTTAGAAAAAGAAAGGATGTAGTAGATGTAAGGCTCTTTCTTGCTTTCAACTTCTTGTTCAGCCTGTTCCTGCTCTTCTTCCCTGGCTTCTACTTGCTCTAGAGATTGAATGACTTCGATATCATCCTTTGTTTTGTCTGCGATGCTTTTTTCCAAGGTTTTGATAAATTCATCTGGCGACATTTGAGCCAATTCTTCCATATCTGGTAAATCCGATAAATCTTCAAAATCTAGATTTTGATCAATCTTTGATTTGGTTACAAAGACATCGACCTTATCAGGTTTTGGAGTCACACGGAAACTCAACATGCCTGTATCCAGAAAGCTATCAGGCATCTCTAACTCATCCAAGATAGCATAAAAGAATTCTTCTGTTTTTTCTTGAGGAACAAGAAAGTCAGCAATCTCCATGCCACGATCCATCAAATCCTCTAAAGACATCGTGATTTTCAAAGTTGTATCACTAATTTGTTTCATTTTCATTGCTAGTAACCTCATACTTTCAGTTCTATCTATTATACTAGATTTTTATGATTTTATCAAAAGAAGGCTCCTCTATCAAGCTAGATTTTCCCTAGGGTAACTTCTGTAGAAGACTCTAATACTCTTCGAAAATCTCTTCAAACCACGTCAGCTCTATCTGCAACCTCAAAACAATGTTTTGAGCAGCCTGTGGCTAGCCTCCTAGTTTGCTTTTTGATTTTCATTGAGTATAAAAGAAAATTTCTGCAGACAAATAGAAAAAGCCTTCAAAATCGGCTCTTGTCCGACTTTGAAGACCTGATACATCAGAATGCTTATAATTTAAAGGTTGCTACACCGAGGATAGAACGATTTAAGTTTCGAAGAATTTGAAGACTTTGCTCAAATTTCTTATAACGAGTCACTCCATACTCTTCAACAAGAAGGACTGTATCTCTTTCTAAAAGAGATGGCACATCTTGTAAATCGACAAAATGCATTCCTTTTAAAGCCTCTTGATTTTGTTTCAATTTATTTAGGATAGCTTTGTTTGAGCTAACGATTGTTAACTCTTGTCCAGCATTTTTGTATGACAAGACATCTGCTAGGTTGGCAATTGTTGTGATCTCTGTTACAAAATCAATCTGATATTGAGAAAAATCACCTGCTCTATTGATTGTTGGATTAAAGAGATAAACCAATACATTTCCCATCACAACCAAAATCACACAGACTACTCCAATAACAGCTAAACGGAGAATCAAGTTTTTCACATTTAATCCAAGCGCTGTCTCACCGTTTGCATTCAATTCTTTAGAGTTGATGGTTTCCAATTTTTCAATTTTTACATTTGCATAAGTGTGTTTAAATTTCTCAATCAATCCATCAATTTTTCGTTCCAACAAGTCGTTGGCGTCTTTACTTGGTGTCAAAATTTTCACACCAACCCCTGCATCGTCAATCATATAGTAGACGGTTAATTTTTTCCACCAATAATCATTCGTAGAATTTTTCAAGGTTGTTTCTGTCGTATCTAATTCACTGGCAATTTTTTTCAACTCACTCGGCTCTACATCATTGAAAAGATAAGCTCCATTCAAATTCCCATCAATCAATTTCCCGTAGAAATCACTATAACCACCAATTTGGTGATTCAAAATCGTTTTGGCTGAATCTTCCGGAGGAGTGATTTTATAGCTAAGATAAGTTGAATAACTTGTTGTGTCTTTGACAGTATTTTTATTCTTAACTGCTTTAATTGTAAATGGTACAGCAATAAGAGCAAATAAAGCGATGAGAGCTAAAATATTTACTTTCCGTTTTTTATAAAGATTTGCAAACAAATCAGCTACTGAATAATGTTCAAACATGATTTTTTTCTCCTTTGTTTAGTAGATACTGGTTCTCTTTTGTAATCATTTTTGCTACGAATATAATCACAAGAACAATTCCCCAGAATTGCATTGTAAATAGATTGAAGAAACTTTCTGAAAAGCTACTTCTTGGCATAAAGAATAGATTATTCAAGATGAGTAAGGACAAGGCAAATAGGATTGTTCTTGAGCGATAGGCTACTTGCAACATGGCTATAAATAACATGCCAAGTAAGAGACTAAGTAGAAAGACTCCAATCATACCATAGTCGGTATACAACTCCATGATATAACTACTTCCGATACCATGTCCTTTCAAGTATTCCTTATTCAAAACAAGATAGGACAAATTATGGGCATAACTATTACTATCAATAGCTAGTTCCACACTATTGGTTGTATGTTCAAAGGCTTTTCCTCCGAAAATAGCCCCCAAACTTCCCCTTGCAAAATAATCAAAGACAGGACCAAAAGTGAAATTACGGAAATCTCGATAAGGTAGGCTACTGTTAAATAGAAAACCTCGAGCCAAAACACCAAAACTGGTCCCTTGTTTATAGATAAAGTCGAGCAGGATATCCCAGAAACCTGTATGGGAAACCTGAACATTATCCCGTACATAATTGAGCACTCCCATTGCTAACATGAGAATAGGAGAACCTACAAAAATCGCTAACTTTTCTTTAAACCCAATCCATTTTCCTTTTTCAGTTTGCTCCCGCATAAAGTAATAAACAAAAGCAAATAAAATACTTAAAATAAAGGGATTTCGTGTACCGATTGCCAAATGAATGGTATTGGCTGCAATGAAGGATACCAACACTGCTGTTGCCTGCAATTTCTTTGGCTTAGTTGCCAGATACATACACATTGCATAGACCGTAAAGGTAGACAAGATGTAGGTAAAATAAGGCAGTTTACTTTCAAAATTTGCATAGTAGGCATAGTAGGAAGTCTGCAAGCGATACAGGAGTCGTTCAAATAAGCGAATGAAATAGAAAGGATAGGTTAGAAGAAAAACTCCTAGCGATACAAAGCGTAACCGCTTGATATAAATCTCTTTTAGAGAATTTCCTATCTTTGGTACTTTTATTTTCTTCCTAGCTATGAAGTAACGAGCCAGGAGACCTCCTGTGGTCAAGCCTAAAATCGAAACCATAACGACTATAAAGGCAAAGCGATAGGCTATCGGATGATAGGTATCCAGAGCGCCATCCCTAAAATAATCAATGGTTGGTCTTGATACTAGGAAGACAAAAATGGTTAAATAGAAAATAAAATGGATTAAGTAATACTTGATATCATTCCAGCAGGCAATTAAGCTACTAACCAGTAAGAACAATAAAGTAGAAAGCAAGCTAACATTATTATTATTAAACAGATAGACAATTCCACTTACTAGCGTCAAGGCATAGCTGACTATGGTAAAAGTAAATAATAATCGTTTTCCATCAATCACTTGCTCACCCCCGTTCTAATGTAATTTTTTAGATTTTTCAATATTTTTCAGTAATAAGAATCGGTATAAGGAAATATTTATGAATAGGGCCAAAGCACTAATTCTTCTCCCCTTACGGAAAATTGGATTCCTAGCAATAGCAAAGGCATGGCCTTTTAAAAAACGATGAATCTGAGAATAGGCTTCAAATTGTTTATACTGATCATCTAGTAACATCTTATCCAGAATAAAAAAGTAGGCATAGGCCAATCTGAAAAAAGCAACCTCTTTCAAATCAGGATAGTTTTTCACAACTTCATTGTAAAACTTTTGGTAGATATCAATATAGACTAAATCCTTCTCTGCATACGGTTTGGTAGTAATGCTATCCCCTCTATGGAAATAGTAATAATAGGGTTTGGTATTAACCACATATTTCTTGGCCAACTTGATCAAATCAAAATGATAATAAGCATCTTCGTAAATCAATCCCTTAGGAAAGGATAGGGCAGTCACGATTTCTCTCTTGATTAGCTTATTGCAAATCGTCCCAGGTATTTTTTCACCTATGAGGTATTCCTTTAGAAATGTTTGAGAATCACAGACAAAATAATCATCCTGATTAGCTGACTGTGGGCTTTCATCATTTGCATAGACATTCATGACACCACAGCTCGAAACATCCGCATCTTCTTGAATTAATTGCTCATATAAACTCTGAATCATTTCTGGATGGATATAATCATCTGAGTCAATAAAAATCAGATAATCCCCATGAGCCTGCTTCATTCCATCATTTCGCGCTTGTGACAAGCCTTCATTCTTTTTATGAAGCACTGACACTCTATCATCTAGTTCAGCGATTGAATCACACAAGCGACCACTCTCATCCGTTGCTCCATCATCAACAAGAATGATTTCCAGATTTTGATAGATCTGCTTCTGAATGGAAGCTATCGATTTTTCTAGGTACTGCGCCACATTATAGACTGGCACAATCACACTAATTAATGCAGTTTCCATGCTACTCCTCTAATAGTTTTTCTACTTGTTCGATTTGTTTGGCAATTGTAAATTGTTGAATAAATTGGCTAGCCTCATTGACATCGAAGTTTGAGGCAGAAGTCATATAATTCGTAATTGCCTGAGCTGCCTCTTGATTGCTCTCAATGATTTGTCCAAATTGACCTTCTTGGGATAATTCCTCAGCACCTCCAACATCCGTAGAGACAAAAGGAAGTCCCAGACTCAAGGCTTCCACATACACTCCAGGAAACCCTTCTTGTTTAGACATAGACAAGAGAACTTTCGTCTGAGATAAATACTGATAAGGATTTTTTTGATAACCAAGGAAATGTACATAGTCTTCAAGATTATACTCTTTGACTCTTTTTTTCAGTTCTTCTTCCATATCACCAGCCCCGATAAAATAGAGATGATAGTTTTTTCCCTCTTGGTGCAATAACCGTATCACTTCCACCACACGGTCAGAACCCTTATTTTCCTCAATCCGTCCGATAGTACAGATACTTTGAGGCTCAATCTCGATATCGATCTTCTCTTGAGATTTTTCTAGAATAGTCTTAAAATCATAACCATTGTAGACCGTCTGTAATTTTGAAGCATAATCTGGATAGACTTCCTTGATAGAATGACTGGTCTTTTTAGAAATTCCTACAATAGTATCCGCATCATCCAACTGGCGTCTATGGGATTCCCTTTTTGAGCTATCATTAAGAAATTCTTCAATACTTCCATGAATCCAAGATATCTTCTTGACTTCTTTTCTTTTAGAGAACAAAAGCGGTGGATTCATAATGGTAAAGGAAACTTCAACATCATAGTCATCTTTCACAAGCAAGCGCCGAGTCAGTCTTGGAAAATAAATTCTCATTCTCCACAAAAGAGCTCGTAACCATCTGGCTTGGCGATAATCCTGAAAGGATTTTAGTATTCGTACATGTTTAGGAACTGATTCGTATCCCTTGTCAAAATGTTCCATTTCAAGAATATCAATATCATACTTTTCTGGATCCAGATTTGAAACAATGGTAGATAGAATCTTCTCTGCTCCACCTCCGAGAGAAAAAGACCACATAAAAAATAAGATTTTTTTCTTAGCCACCATATTCTCCCTTGTATTCTGTATAAGACTTATCCATATCAGCGATGACAGCATCATGATGCGGTACTTGCTTGTCAGCTGGTGGAGGCGTCATATAGTCTCCAAAAGCAGTTCTGAGATAAGCATCATAGCCAACTGGAATAGGCATCTCTGTACCTTCAAATGGCAAGAAAAGGTTGTCTTCAAAAGATGCGATTGGGTACTTGTTTCTCATATAGCCAGGACCTGAGCATAATTCTGTAATGCCATCGCTTTCAGCGAGACTATATTTAGTCATTTCTTTCTCAGCTTTTTTCCAAATGCGATAACGGAGAGATTTTGGCGTCAAACCCAGTAAGATTCGGCTTCCCCATTTCATAAGTGCACCATGCTTTTCTGGAATAGTTTGCGCACAAAAGAGTGAATAAATCAAGGCCCAGCGAATCTGTTTTTTCCGCTCAGCTGGATTTTTCGGATAATAATCCAAAGGCAAAACATCTAAGGCAAGACCATGTGGTAAATCCAAATCCTGCTGATAAGGTTTGATACAGGTCGTTTCCTTGTCACGAATAGTAATAAAAAGATTGCGGTCTACAAAATCCTTGTTACTCTTTGACAAGAAGTAACGTTCATCTGCATAGCGAGGCCATAATTCTGCTAATCTCTCATAATCTTTACGAGGCATAAAAAAGTCTAGGTCGTCGTCCCAAGGAATAAACCCCTTGTTTCGAAGGGTACCAATAGCCCCTCCGCCACAGAGATAACAGAGCAAATCATGTTCTTTACAAAAGGCCACAAAATATTCAGCCATCTCCAGACTTCGATTCTGAATTGCTTTTAAATCAGTCATATTGTTCATTATTCTTTCTATCGTATCGTTTCATTATACCACAAATTAGGACTGAAAATCTATTGCAGACTGTAAAAAATCAAAGCCTGACTACTATCCAAATAGCTATCAAACTTTGATTCTTCTGTCTTATCTTATCTCAAACCCATCTGAGACAATTTATTCTGATATTTATTTTGATCGACCAGCAACCCCAAGCCTCCGTAGACATCATAGGCATCGATCCAATCACCTAGTTCTGGAACTGTTAATCTCTCAATACCATTTTGCGCTCCGTCTAGGAAAGACAAGCCATTTGTTAACAAGAAGGTATAAGGAACATTCGTTGAGGTCATTCCGAAGACCTTGCCAAGTGCCTCTGAGCCTGTAAAGAGCTTGGTTGGATCTTTGATTTGCTGAAGAACTGCTGTCAGCACTTGCTGCTGTCTCTTGGTACGACCATAATCGCCTTCATCATCATCACGGAAACGAGCATAATTAAGCAAGGTCGAACCATTCATCTGCTGTTTCCCGACTTTAATAGTCTGGGTCGGAGACTCTGTTTCCGTAGCATGTAAGTCATCTCCCACCGTAGCTTCAGTTAACGGTTGACCTTCCAAGGTTGAGAATTTAGCATCAATCATCACTCCATCAGGAAAAAGCGTATCAATCGCTGTTGCAAAGGCCTGAAAGTCAACCAAGGCATAGTACTTAATGTCCAAGTCAAAATTATCTTTCAAGACTTGGCGAACCATTTCTGCCCCTTTTTGCCCCTCTTGTTCTCCTAACTCGTAGGCTACGTTTAACTTGTTATCTGTCTGTTTTCTACCGTTAATCACTTGACTATAACCATCTATATAGACCAAATTATCACGCATAAAGCTGACCAGCTTGATTTTCTTATCTGAGCCACCAACGTTTAGAACCATAATCGAGTCCGTTCTCGTTTCAGCACTATTTTGGCCAATCCGTCCATCCGTTCCCATAATCAAAATATTTACCCCATCCTTGGTATCTTGACCACGGAAAACCTCTACTTGAGCTGCCTTAGCATTGGCAGTTTTGGTTGAATCAGCATTTGAATAACCTTTTAGGAACATAAAAATCATGCCAAGCGCTACACAAGCTAAGATAGCCAGTAAACCTGCGAAAATGTGGCCCCACCGTAGCTTCCGCTTTTTAGTTTTTTTCTTTGGAAGAGAATTGATCTTCTGGTATCTCTCAGAACAACTACGACTATTATAAGGAGGAATTGAAGCGTTAGCACTTGTCTTTCCATAATCATCGGTCAATTCTTGACTTTCTGAGGTAACGTCACTACTTGCCCTACTTAATTTATCTTGCAAGTAAGCAAACTCTTTTTTCTCGCGCTCATTGAGGTAGTGAATATTCTTAAGTAGATAGTCATAGCGTAACTGCTCGTGGTGACTTAAGGGATTTTCTTTACTCATCTTCTCTCCTTTCCATGGTCTGATATTGGATAAATAGGATAGGTACCCAGAACCTTATACTGGATTCCAATCGCTTCTAATTCTTTTTGGGCAAAGTGGACCAAGGCCTTATCAGTATAGTCCATATCGATAATGAAAAAGTATTCGCCCAGTGCTGTCTTGAGTGGACGACTTTCAATTTTTGTTAAGTCAATTCCTCGCCAAGCAAAGGTAGACAAGGCCTTATAAAGTGCACCGGGAAGGTTGTCCGGTAAGGTCAAGGCCAAACTCATTTTTTCAGTTTGTGCTTGCAAGGGAATAGCTACACCTTCAGCTCCCAGAACCCAGAAACGTGTGAAATTGGCTTCCATTTCCTGAATATCCTCAGCAATCAGTTCCAAGCCATATTCTTCGGCAGAACTTCTAGGAGCAATGGCTGCATAAGGCTGGTCTGGATGTTCGGAAATAAAGCGGGCCGCATAAGCTGTACTAGCAGTCACCTCAATTTGAGCCTCTGGATACTGTTCATCGATAAATTTCTTTCCTTGCGCCAAGGCCTGTGGATGTGAAAAAATCTTTTCAATCTTAGTGTGACCTGGAACCACCATCAACTGCTGATGAATAGGTTGTACGATTTCTGCTACTGCTTGAATGCGAGCTTGATGAAAAAGGTAGTCCAAGGTTTCATGAACACTACCCTCGATAGAATTTTCTACTGGTACCACAGAATAATCCACCAAGCCTTGTTCATAGGCCTTGATGACATCTGTAATGTTGGCAAAGGCCTGCAATTCCTCATGAGGAAAAGCTGTCTGCACAACATGGTGTGAAAATGATCCCTTAGGACCTAGATAAGCAATTTTCATCTTAGTTCCTCTATAATTTCCTCTGGGCTTAGCTTGGTCACATCCAAAATCCGACTAGCCACTTCCTCATACCAAGCCTGTCTTTCTTGGAAAATAGCTGCTAATTCTTCCTTGCTATTATTTAGAAAAAGCGGGCGCTGATTGTCCTTATCAGCTGATATGCGTTGGTAGAGGGTTTCAAAATCGGCTTTTAAGTAAATATTATCAGAATTGGTTTTGAGTAAGTCGCGATTTTTCTGAGAAACGACTACTCCTCCACCAGTTGACACGACTTGGTCTGTTTGTAGTAAATCAGCTAGGACTTCTGATTCTACCTGACGAAAGGCCGCTTCTCCCTTTTCAGAGAAAAATTCCGCAATGGACATGCCTAGGCGTTTCTCTATCAGAGCATCCATATCGAGATAATCTGGGTCCAAGCCTCTTGCAATAGTCGATTTACCAGCCCCCATAAATCCGAGTAATACCTTAGCCATGAATCAAGCTCTCCAAATCATCAAAGAATCTAGGATAGCTGGTATTGATAGCTTCAGCACGATCAAGATCCACCTCTTCATCTGCCACCAAAAGAGCTGCGATAGCCGTCATCATGCCGATACGATGGTCTCCAAAAGTATTGACTCTAGCACCATGAAGAGCTGATTTCCCTTTGATAATCATCCCATCTGCCGTAGGAGTAATATCTGCTCCCATACTATTTAAGGCGTCTGCCACAACCTGAATACGGTCTGTTTCCTTGACCTTGAGTTCCTCAGCATCCTTGATAACTGTGACACCTTGGGCTTGGGTCGCCAGCAGGGCAATAATTGGCAATTCATCAATCAAACGTGGAATCAAAGCACCGCCAATCTCTGTTCCTTTCAAGTCAGAAGACTCAACAGTCAAGGTTGCAGATTTAGCGACTAGGTCAATTTCAGTTATTTCCAATTTTCCACCCATAGCACGAATGACATCAATGATACCTGTTCGTGTTTCATTAATACCCACATTCTGCAGCACTACACGAGAATTTGGAACAATCAAACCTGCGACCAGCCAAAAGGCTGCACTGGAAATATCTCCTGGAACAACCACCTTTTGTCCTGTCAATTTTTGCGGCCCTTGGACTGTGATTTTCTTGCCCTCCACACTTAAATGACCACCAAATTGTTGCAACATATCTTCAGTATGATTACGCGTGCACTCTTTTTCGATAATAACTGACTTCCCCTTAGCTTGTAAGGCTGCAAACATCAAGGCTGACTTGACTTGGGCTGAGGCAATTGGCAACTCATACTGAATAGGGGTTAGGTTTTTCGTTCCTTTTAAGTGAAGGGGAGGCAAGTATCGCTCAGTTTGCCCTGAAATGCTGACTCCCATTTTTTTCAACGGAATAGTCACACGATCCATAGGACGTTTGGAGAGACTATCATCTCCGAACATTTCAACTTCAAAGTCTGCACCGGCAAGGACACCTGAAATCAGGCGAATCGAGGTGCCCGAATTTCCCATATCAAGGGCATTTTGTGGCGCTTTTAAGCCATCCATGCCTACACCTTGAATGGTAATAACCCCATCTTTATCCTCAATTTCAACACCAAGATCACGAAAGACTTGCATGGTCGAAAGGACGTCTTCGCCACGTAATATATCATAAACCTTGGTCTCACCCTCAGCCAAGCTTCCAAAGATAATGGAACGGTGACTGATAGATTTGTCACCTGGAACTCGTATACTGCCGTGTAAGTGGCTAATGTTTGTTTTTAGTTTCATACTGGACCTCATACTTGCAATACTTTTACTTATTTTATCATAAAAAGCCAGAAATTCCTTAAAAATTCCTGACTTTAGAATTGTTATTTTCTTATTTTAGCAATTCTGAAACTGGTTCGAAAACAATTTTTTCAATGTCAGAAAGGTAAATTGCCAATTGTTGTTGCTTGGTAAAGAATTCTGACAATAGGTTATTTCCCTGAATCTGCTTGCCAAAGTTTTCCATCTTAGCTTGGAAGGAAGCGTCTGGCATTTGACCTGTCTGCGCTAATCTTTGAATTTCCTCTTGGAAAGCAACATATTCCGTAAAGATTTTGCTCGCCTCAGCATCTGCTGAAATCGCATCTTTAGCTGTTTTAATAGCCTTGTATTCTGGTAATTCGCGTAGGCCGCGACTGAGTTCATTTGCACTATCGTAAATATTTGACATGTTCTTCTCCTTATTTGACAACGACTGTATAGTCGGTATTTTCTGTTATGAGGTGCTCAGCTCTTTCCAAGTCTTGAGCATTTTTAAATGAAATTTGTAGAATTCCGTGAATATCCTCACGGTTTTCCTCGTTGATGTGAATATTAACCAAGGAAGTTCCACGTAGCAGTTCCAAGATTCGTAAAATGACATCTTCTTCATCAGGAACGTCGACATAGAGGTCATAAGAGCTATCCACACCACCACGCTTATGGATTTCCATGGCCTGACGTTGCTCACGCGCTTGGTTGAAAAAATTCCAGATTTGCTCCTCATCTCCCTTGCTGATAGCCTGACCAACCTCATCCAACCGTTCCTTGAAATCCTCAATGCGGTCTAGAATAGTCTCACGATTGGACAAGAGAATGGAGGTCCACATCCCTGGCTCGCTTTCCGCAATTCGGGTCATATCTCGAAAACCACCGGCCGCAAAGCGCCTTGCCATCTCATGTTCTTGAGCATAGACCGCGGTCTGTTCCATGAGACTAGAAGCAAGAATATGAGGGAAATGGCTGATCTGAGAAGTTACCCGATCATGCTCATTGGCATCAATCTCGATAAAACGAGCATGAAGACCTGAAAGCAAATCCCTCATTTCCTCAAGCGTATCCTGACCTGTCATCCTAGAAGGTGTAAAGATATAATAGGCATTTTCAAAGAGATTGACATCCGCAGAAGCAGCCCCTGTCTTATGACTACCAGCCATGGGATGGGCCCCGACAAAGCGAACAGGTTTGCCAGCCAAATATTGCTCCGCCGTATCCACAATGGCTGACTTGGTCGAACCAGCATCTGAGATAATGACACCTTCTTTCAAGTCCAAGTTGGCCAACTCCTTAATGAAAGCAATAGTTTGTTTGATTGGCAAGCTGAGAATGATGATATCTGCCAAAGGAGCAAAACTAGCAAAATCATCCGTTGCACGATCAATCATGCCTTCTTTCAAGGCAATATCTCTCGAAGCTTGACTGCGATTATAACCCAAAATTTCATAATCTGGATGATCGCGTTTGATACCAAGTGCCATCGAGGCGCCGATCAAGCCAAGACCTGCGATATAGATTGTTTTTGCCATAGGAACTCCTTAATAGTTCTTTGTATAGTCTCGGTGTTTGGCCACTGCTTCTTTTAATTCCTCTAGATTGTCTGATGAGAATTTTTCAAGGATTTCTTGTGCCAGAACCGTTGCCACAACGGCTTCCATGACCACACCTGCTGCTGGAAGAGCAGTCGGATCACTTCTCTCCACAGTTGCCTTGTAGGGTTCATGGGTTTCGATATCCACACTCATGAGTGGTTTGTAGAGAGTAGGAATGGGTTTCATGACGCCACGAACAACGATGGGTTGCCCATTGGTCATACCACCTTCAAAGCCCCCAAGATTGTTAGTACGACGAGTATAGCCGTCTTCTTTAGACCAGAGAATTTCATCCATGACTTGGCTGCCTTTACGATAACCAGTTTCAAATCCGAGACCAAATTCTACTCCTTTAAAGGCATTGATAGAAACAACTGCTTGGGCCAATCGCGCATCCAATTTTCTGTCCCATTGGACATAGGAACCGAGACCAACTGGAACTCCTCCTACGACTGTCTCCACAACTCCACCGATGGTATCACCGTCACGTTTGATTTGGTCAATATAATCCTTGATTTCCTGTTCTCTTTCTTGGTTGACAATAGAAACTTCTGACTGGGCAGCTCGTTGCTTGATTTCAGCCACTGTCAAATTTTCAGGAACATCGATTTCCTTGCCACCAAAGACCACGACATGGTTGGCAATCTCCATATCCAGTTCAGCCAAGAGGCGTTTAGCTACTGATCCAACTGCTACTCGCATGGTGGTTTCACGAGCTGATGAACGCTCCAAAGAATTTCTCAAATCGTCAAAACGGTACTTGATTCCCCCAACCAAGTCGGCGTGACCGGGACGAGGATGAGTGATTTTTCGTTTGCTTTTAAGGCGGTCTTCAATGTCCTCCGCAGACATGATATCCAGCCATTTCTGATGGTCCTTATTGATGACATCCATAGTAATAGGAGCCCCTGTCGTCTTCCCGTGGCGAACACCCGAAGTAAAGACAACTTGGTCACTCTCAATCTTCATACGACCGCCTCTACCGTAGCCACCCTGACGGCGTTTAAGGTCCTCATTGATATCCTCTGCTGTCAAAGATAGTCCAGCTGGAATTCCTTCAATGATAGCTGTCAAACGGGGACCGTGTGATTCTCCTGCAGTTAAATATCTCATACACTCTCCTTATTTTACCAAGTAGTCTTTCATCTCTTCCAGAGAAACTGGGTGAATGGTCGCTGAACCAAGTTCTGGTACCAAGACTAATTTCAGGGTATTACCACGCGCTTTCTTGTCATGAGTCAAAGCCTGATACAGCTTGTCAACATCCCAGCTCTCATAGTAAACAGGCAAGCCAAATTTCTGACACATCTCGGTGATAGATTGGGTAATACCAGTTGGCATGAGACCCTTTTTCTCAGCAACCTTGGAAATCTGCACCATGCCCATGGCCACAGCTTCTCCATGCATGACCTTGCCATATCCAGCCGTCGCTTCAATGGCATGGCCAATTGTATGGCCAAAATTGAGGTATAGGCGTACACCATTGTCCAACTCATCCTCAACCACCATCTTGCGCTTGACCTGACAAGAATGTTCAATCAAGGTCTCTGCATGCTCCAAAATGCTCTCCACAGAACCATCCAACTCCGTCAAAAGATTCCAGAGTTCCACATCCTCAATCAAGCCATACTTGATAACCTCGCCCATCCCTTCAATCAACTCTCTTTTTCCGAGGGTTTCAAGAACAAGCGGATCAATCAGAACCCCATCTGGTTGGGCAAAGGTCCCCACCATATTTTTAGCAAAGGGAGTGTTGACACCAGTCTTTCCACCGATAGACGAATCCACCTGGGCAGTTAAACTGGTCGGAATCTGAACAAAATGAATACCCCGCATATAGGTAGAGGCCACAAAGCCAGCCAAGTCCCCAACGACACCGCCACCGAGAGCCACGATTCCATCGCTACGAGTCAAACCTTGCTTGACTAAAAATTCATAGACTTTCTGGACAGTGGTTAAATTCTTTCTTTCTTCCCCTTCCAAAAAGTCAAATACCGCTACCTGAAAACCAGCATCTTCTAGGCTGAGCTTGACCTTCTCTGCATAAAGAGAAGCTACATGGTTGTCTGTTACGATAACCACTTTTTGTGGTTGCCAGAGTTCTTGCAACCATTGACCAGTCTGAGCCAGACAACCTTTTTCAATCTGAATATCATAAGGATGGTGAGGAATATCGATTCTGATTTTCATAGGAGAATCTCCTTTTCTTTATTGGTATTTTTCTGTTAAGGACTGCCAAATCTCTTCCGTCGGCATTTCCTTTCCTGTCCACAGTTGAAAAGCTTCTGCAGCTTGATAGAGCAACATTCCCAGCCCATTGATCGCTGGATTGCCCTGACTTCTAGCCCATTTCAAAAATGGTGTTTCAAAGGGTTGATAAATGATATCAGCCACTAAGAGAGTTTCCGGTAAAACTATGCTTTCAGGAACTGGAGATGATTGACCATCCATCCCTACACTTGTCGCATTGACAAGTAAATCCGACTCAGCAATCCTTGCTTGCAGTTCAGGAACATCTTCTAAAGCATACAAGTCCACTTTAAAGCCTGTTTGCTCCTGTAACTTGTCTAGGTAAGGTCTTGTTTTTTCCATAGAAACAGAACGAACAAAGACAGAAATCTGACTGACACCATCCAAAATAGCTTGCGCCAGAATGGATTTAGCCGCACCACCTGCACCCAGCAGGGTCATCTTCTTACCTGAAATTGTAAAAGAAGGCAAGCTCTTAAAAAATCCCTTGCCATCTGTATTATATCCAATTAAATTGCCATTCTCATTGACAACCGTATTAACCGCACCAATCAAGCGCGCTTCATCGCTCAGCTCATCCAAATAAGGAATCACCTGCTCCTTATAGGGCATGGACAGATTGATGCCAAACATCTGGTAGCGACGAATATTGGCCACTGTGGCTTCCAAGTCAGCCACTTCAATCTCCCAAGCCACGTAAGCACCATTGGTAGCTGTCGCTTCAAAGGCCCTATTGTGGATAAAAGGGGAAATAGAATGCTTAATTGGATTGGCAACAACTGCTGCTAAACGCGTATAGCCATCAAGCTTCATCCAAAATCTCCCTGATTTTTTTCATATTAGCTAGGGAAATCTGACCTGGGGCACTAGCCTCATCTAGACTAGCAAAGGACCAGCTAGAACCAGTCACATCTGCAGTGATACGAGAGACCTTACCCACCTTTCCCATAGAAATAGTTACATATTCCTGCTCAGGATTGAGAGTTTTAAAGCCTCGTGTATAGTTCATCAAGTCTAGCACATCCTGCTCCGTGTGAGCCATCACCGCAACCTTAACAAGTTTTGGATTTAGGCTCGTCAACTCTGACAAGATTTCCATCATGTTTTCAGGTGTTTCTTGGAAATTGTGGTAACTCAAAATGAGATTCGGGAAGTCCAGCATTTCCTCAAAAACATCCTTGTAGCTAAAGTACTCAAAATCAATATAGTCTGGTTGATAGAGTTGCGCCACTTCCTTGATCAGATGGATATATTCTTCTGGAGAAAGATCAATTTCTCCCCCTTCAGAACGAGTTCGCAGCGTGAAAACCAACTCACGGCCTGCGAATTTTTCAAAAATAGCTGGAGCTACCTGCAAAATCGCTTCTTTAGGCAGATAGTCGGCACGCCATTCAATGATGTCGGCATCCAGGTACCTCGTGGCATCCAGGGCCTGGGCCTCCTCTAAACTTCTTGGCATTACTGAAACGATTAATTTCATTTACTAACCTTCATACTAATCACCTTGAGGTAATTACTACTTTCATCTTTTTTGTTATAGGCGAAATCTGCTGGAAGACCGTATTTGTTTAAAATCTGGTAACTTCTTCCTGCAAAGCCTTTATCAATTTGTTCTGTAAATTTCTGGCGGGATACATTGGCAGCATTGGTACTGGCAATAATAATACCTCCCGGATTTAAAATCTCAAGACTCTGGGATATCAACTTGTGATAATCCTTGGCCACAGAAAATGTTTGTTTTTTGTTCCTAGCAAAGCTAGGCGGATCTAGGACAATCACATCATAGGTCAAGTCTTTTCGTTTAGCATACTTGAAATATTCAAAGACATCCATGACTATAAAACGATGGTTTTCTGTGCTAAGTCCATTTGCCTGAAAATGAGCTTGAGACAATTCTCGTGAACGTTTAGCTAGGTCAACCGAAGTAGTCTGGCTTGCTCCACCCATGGCCGCAGCCACTGAAAAGGCTGCTGTGTAGGAAAACATATTGAGCAAGGATTTGCCCATAGCCAAACCGTCAACTAAGCTACCTCGAACTTCATGCTGGTCTAGGAAAATCCCTGTCATCAAGCCATCGTTCATAAAGACTTGATACAGGACACCATTTTCCAGAACAGTGAAAAAGTCAGGTGCTTCTTGACCATAAACATGAGCAGATTCATAGTCCAAACCCTTAAAGCGGATCTTCTCATAAGCCCCTAAAACCTCAGGAAAAACCTGTCTAAAGGCTTCTGAGATGATCTGACGAATCTGATAAACATAAGAGTTATACCAAGAAAATACAGCATAGTCGCCATAAAGGTCCACTGTCAGACCGCCAAAGCCATCTCCCTCCTGGTTGAAGAGACGAAAGGCAGTTGTCAAATCATCTTGATAGTAGGCGCTTCTCTTTTCTTTAACTTGTCTAAACAGCATTTCAAAGAAAGCTTGATTGAAGGTCACCTTGTCTGTGCTAACAAACCAGCCCAAGCCCTTGTTTTGCTGAGAAAGGTAGGCAGTCCCAAGAAATTTTCCATCTTGACTATGGACTTCTACTTCCTGATCCTTAAGATTAACATTCTCAAGATCGCTGGCTTCTAGCAAAACTAGCCCTTTGGCAAGCTTTTTTTCAATCCTTTTACTGACTCTTATTCTATTCATGATTACCATTATAACAAACTTTTAGACAATTCTCAAAAAAGAAACTACCCTTGCTTTTTTACTCTAGTTTTAAAAAATGGTATACTAATACTAATAAAAACTTAGGAAGTAATTGTGTGAGAATCAATTTTAACAAAATCCAAAAAGCCATCGGTACCAGACTGGGTTTTGTCCTAACCCTTTTAATCCTCTATTGGATCAAAACATTATTAGCCTATACCGTTGACTTTAATTTAGATATTCAAGTAGGAAAATTGCAAGGAAATTACCTTGCCTTTATCGCCTTTTTCAATCCCCTTCCTTTGGGGTTACTCCTACTGGCTCTAGCCCTCTACGCTCGGTCAACCAAGATCTTTTATGGTCTGAGTATTGCTATTTATAGCCTTTTATTCATTTGGCTCTATTCCAATGTCTTTTACTATCGAGAATTTAACGACTTTATCACGGCTAATACCATGAAGGTGGTCAGCAAGGTATCTGTCGGTACTGCGGAACTAGAGTTACTACGTCCTTGGGATTTCATCTATTTTATGGATTTCCCACTGCTGGCTTTCCTTTTCTTTAAAAAATTTATCCAGCTGGATAGGAGGCCCTTCAAATTCCGCTCCAGTGTTGCTATCACTGCCCTCTCAGCCCTGCTCTTTTCTGCTAATCTTTTCTTGGCTGAAATTGAGCGTCCCGATCTCCTGTCGCGAGGATTTTCTAATTACTATGTTGTACGTGCCCTTAGTTTGCCAGCCTTTTTAGGTTATAGCGCCAACCAATCCTACAGTGCCAACAAGGAACGAGCTAAGGCCTCTGAGACTGATCTTCAACCTATTACAGATTATATTCAAGAACATTCAGCTAAGCCCAATCCAGACTATTTTGGCCTTACCAAAGGGAAAAATGTGATTTATCTCCACTTAGAGAGCTTCCAGCAGTTCCTGCTTGACTATAAACTCAACATAGATGGAACTGAGCATGAAGTCACTCCCTTCCTTAATTCCCTCTACCATTCGCAATCAACCCTAGCCTTTTCAAATATCTTTAACCAAGTTAAGGCTGGTAAAACCTCAGATGCGGAAACCATGCTGGAGACCGGTTTATTTGGACTTGACCAAGGTTCTTTCATGGTCAATTACGGTGGCACCAATACCCAGCAGGCCACACCTTTTATCCTATCAAAAAACGGCTACCAATCAAGTGCTGTCTTTCACGGCAATATCGGGACCTTCTGGAATCGAAATACGACCTACAAACAATGGGGCTACCAATACTTCTTTGATGCTTCCTATTTCACCAAGCAAGACAGTAGCAATTCTTTCCAATATGGTTTAAATGATAAAATCATGATGAAAGATTCTATTCAGTATCTGGAGCATTTACAGCAGCCTTTTTATGCCAAGTATATCACGGTTTCCAACCACTATCCTTATG
This sequence comes from Streptococcus mitis, assembly GCF_003943935.1. Taxonomy (GTDB): domain Bacteria; phylum Bacillota; class Bacilli; order Lactobacillales; family Streptococcaceae; genus Streptococcus; species Streptococcus mitis_BK. The sequence continues at coordinate 67,012 of NZ_RJOB01000001.1, forward strand.
CCAGCAATCTGACTGGCGATGAGCTTGGTTTCCCCTTGGCTAAAACCAAAGATGAAACAATCAATGGCTACTTCCAAACAGCCAACTATCTGGATAGTGCCATCAAGGCCTTCTTTGACTATCTCAAAGAAAGTGGCCTCTATGAAAAATCCATCATCGTCATCTACGGAGACCATTATGGCATTTCCAATTCCCGCAATCCTGACCTGGCACCTTTGATTGGAAAAATTTCTGAGAACTGGTCGAATTATGACAATGCCATGTTACAACGAGTGCCTTTTATGGTGGTCATGCCTGGTTATGAAAAGGGACAAATCATCAATACTTACGGCGGACAAATCGATATCTTACCGACTCTCGAACACCTCCTTGGTATTGAGTCCAATTCCTTCCTCCAAGTTGGACAAGACCTCCTGTCACCAGACCACCAAGAAGTCGTTTCCTTTCGAACTGCTAATTCCTTCGTCACACCTAAATATACCAGTTATGATGGACGAACCTACTATACTGAGAGCGGTCTTGAAATCAGTACTCTTGATGAACAAGCTCAGACTGAACTGGAAAATGTTCGTCAGGTAGCCAGCCAACAGCTGAAAATCAGCGACCAGATTCAAACTGGAGATTTGATCCGTTTCTACCAAGCAGATCATCTTGGAAAAGTTGATACAGAAAGTATTTCTTACCTCAATTCTTTACCAATTCTGCAAAAGATTGAGCAGGAAAAAGGTAGTCAATCAACGAGCCTCTTTAGCCAACGACAAGGCAAAACCAGTACTGACCTCTTCAATGCACCAAGTTACCAAGAACTCCACCCAGAGTCGGCAGAAACCGAATCAAAATCACAATAAAAAATGCTCTTCCGTCTTGGAGGAGCATTTCTTTTATCAACGAAAATCAAAGAGGAAACTAGCCTCAGTTTAACTTTGAGATTGTAGGTAGAGAGGTGTATCAGTAATATGTAGCTGTCAAGTTTAGTGACGAAGATAGATGAGAAGATAAATCAGCTTCAGCAGGTATCTGGAAAATTTGATTTTATAGAAAAGCCTTTTGTTACAAACTCAATATACTATCAATAAATAATATTATAGAAGCAACAATTATTATAATTTCACCTATTTGAATAATTATATTTCGAACTCTAAATATATGTTCTATCCAAAATACTTGAATCACACACATTATAGGAATTAACGTTTTTGAAATTGAAAAATATCCAAATAAATAAACTATAAACAACAAAAATAGAACTATATTATATTTCTTATTCAAAACATTCCTCCCTATATTTTTTTGATTGCCAATCTTAATCATTTACAACTACATTATAACAAACGACAAAATTCTTGTTAACAAATATTGTCATTTTTTAAAATTTTTTGTGATTCGAATGTGATAAACTACTTTGATATTGATTTTAGATAACTTTTCGTCTATACTTAGGGGTGAGTACAAAGTGATACTTACAGTGCTACTTTGTGTGCGATAAACTATGAGCCTTTTGTGCCATATTTTTCTCCTTTCGCTTTACAATTGGCTTGAACACCTTTATTGTATCGCGTTTGGAGTTTTTTTGTATAGTAGATTGAAATAAGAGGTGAAGAAATAGATTAGGAAAGTCAAATTAATTTCTAGAAATATTTTTAGCAGTTGTAACGTACTATTCTAGTTCCAATCTACTATATAACCTTCATAACCTTCGACGCACGTGACTGAGGAAAAAGTCTTTAAAAGCAGAAAAACGCATAATATCAGATGTGCTAAAATCTTGATATTATACGTTTTATTGTGGAAAGATTTTTTCCGTTTTTTACTAAAATTGAATTTTTCCCAACCTATTTTAAAATGTTTGGCGTTTTGCTTTACGCTCCGCACGACCGCGAGCACGATTTTCAGCACGCTTAGTTTTACGGCGTTTTTCATCAACCGCCCATTGAATTTTCTTCTTATAACCCGGTTTGACTTTTTTCTTTTTCTTTTTGACCAAACCAATCATTTCGATATCAAGCTTATCTTGTTTTTTCTCACGATTTGCACGACGATCACGGTCATAGGTATCTTGAAATTCCCCATCTTTAACCATTTTAGGAGTAAACTTGATTCCCAATTTCTCCAACTCACGGATATCCGAGTCATCACTTGGCTGATAAAGGGTAATAGCTGTACCTGGTAAGCCATTTCGTCCAGTACGACCAACACGGTGAACAAAGAAGGATAAATCTTGCGGAATCGCATCATTGATGACATGGCTAACACCTTCAATATCAATCCCACGCGCCGCCAAGTCTGTTGCGACAATGTACTCAAAATCCAGATTTTTCACCTGATTCATGATTCGCTTGCGCTCACGAGGGGCAATATCTCCATGAATCTTCGCTACCTTCAATCCTTGAGCAGTCAGATATGAATGCAATTCATCAGCACGTGTCTTAGTGTTGACAAAAATCATTGCCAAATAAGGCTGCATCAACTGAGTCAACTGATAAATTTGAGCATTTTTGTCACGTCCCTTGGTAGAAATCAACCAATTATCAATGGTATCAGAAATGACCGTTTTGGTCTTGATTTTCTCCATAACAGGATTCGACAAGTATTTTTTCAAGAATGGTTGCAGTTTTTGTGGAATAGTCGCTGAGAAGACCATGAATTGCAGATCTTTTGGAAGGCTGCCAGCAATCTTATCAACAGTTTCCAAGAATCCCATATCCAAGGTCATGTCTGCCTCATCGACCACAAATGTCTTAGCCTTGTGAATAGCTAGGTCACCAGACTTAACCAAGTCGTAGATACGGCCTGGTGTTCCAATAACAATATGAGGCTGATTGCTTGCCAATTTCTCAATCTGGCGAGCCTTATCCGTACCACCTACATAATTAACCACACGAACTTCCACTTCTGAGTGAGCAGCAATCTGACGGGCTGCTTGGTAAATCTGAGTAGCTAATTCACGGCTCGGTGCAGTAATCACTGCTTGCACACTATCACTAACTTCATCTAATTGCTGTAAAATCGGTAGTAAGAAAGTGTGAGTTTTACCCGAACCTGTTTTTGATTCACCGACTAGGTCACGACCTGCCAAGACAATAGGAATCAACTTATCTTGCACCTCTGTTGGAGTTTTAAATTTTAACTCCTCCAAGGCTTCTCTAATATAGTTTTTAAATTGAAATTTCGTAAATGACATAATATCCTCGATTCTATCTATCCTATCAATTATACCACATTTTATTCCATTTCAGTAGTCTCACTTATTTAGGCTATTTCCAATACCTTTTCTAGTCAGAAAAAGGCTGGAATTTGAGAATCCCAACCTCTTTTCAGTTATTATTTCCAGTTTAACATAGCATTCAAACCATAGTGATCACTCACTTGTGGACTCTTGTTACCATCAAATACGACATGTAAATTTTCCACCGCTAACTCTTTGGTAATAAAGACATAATCGATTCGAAGGGGTTCTGTGTTCCCTTTCCATCCATCAATTTCAGGTGGAACAGTATAGCTACCACTTTTCTCTTGAGCAACTTCAAATGCATCTTGTAATCCTAATGGACTAGCTAAAATAGCTTGGTAACCTTCCTGACCAGCTGGGTTGTTGAAATCTCCAGCCAGCAAAAGTGGCTTATTCAATTCTTTCAAGACAGCTTCAAATCGTGCCCATTCTTCTTGGAAGCCTTTATCCCACCAAGAAAGGTGGACACTTGCAACTGCAAGCTCCTGACCATCGACTACAGTTTCAGCCAGGGCAACGCGGCGAGTATGATAGTCTGTTGGATCATCTACATCTGAAACTAAAATTTCTCTGGCTTCAATAGGTGTTTTAGACAAGATAGCCACACCTTCATGATAGCGGTCATAACCGATATGGTTATAGGCCCAAGTCCAGTAGTAATTTTTCCCTTGCTCAGACAACTTTTCAACCAAGAGTCTGACATAGTGGTCTTGATGAATAGGCTCAGCTGCTGGCAAAGCTTGATAAAAGTCATTAACCTCCACCTCTTGCGAAGTAATCTCCTGATTGATTTCTTGGAAACAAATCAAATCATAGTCTTTATCAAGAATATCTTCAAGCAAGAGCTGGAATTTTTCCTCTGCTTCTTTCTCCATCCAACTGTGAGTATTGAGTGTTAAAAATTTCATGCTTTTCTCCCAAAATAAGAGGTTGGAATACAGCTTCCAACCTCAAGTATATTACAATTCTACTTTAGCAACTGCTGTTTTAGCTGCAAGAGAACCTGTTTGTTCTAATTTAACTGATTTAATAGCTTCAGCATTTGTGAAGACAACTACTGTAGAAGTTTCACGACCTGCTGCACGGATAGCATCCAAGTCAGCTGTGACAAGAAGGTCACCTGCTGCAACTTTTTGTCCTTCAGCTACATGAACTGTAAATGGTTTTCCTTCAAGACTTACTGTGTCCAAACCAATGTGAACAAGTACTTCAAGACCTGCTTCAGTCACAAGACCAAGAGCATGTTTTGTAGGGAAGATGCTCGATACAGTACCTGAAACTGGAGATACAATGTTTCCATTTGCAGGTTCTACAGCAAATCCATCACCCATCATTTTTTGAGCAAATACTGGATCTTTTACTTGTTCCAAGGCAACAACTTGACCGTCAGCTACTGAGTAAACTTCCTCAGTAAGACCTTTGAATTGAACAGTATTTTGTTGCGTTTCTGTCATTTGACTTGGAAGAGTTTCAGGAATGATTTCACCTGAGTCAAGAATATCTTGGATATCAGATTTCAATACGTCTGCTTTTGGACCGTAGATAGCTTGAACCCCTTGTCCTTTCATGACAAGACCCATAGCTCCTTCTGCTTTCCATTGCTCTGCATTTCCTACTTTATCTGCATCTTTAACAGTTACACGAAGACGAGTCATACATGCATCCACATCAACGATGTTTGCACGTCCACCAAGAAGGTTGATAATATTTACAGCTTGAGAACCTGCTGCAACTTTCACTGCGTTGCTAGCTTCTTCTGAACCTTCAGCAGTTTCGTAGTTTCCGTTACGCCCTGGAGTTGCGTAGTTGAATTTTTGAATCATGAAGTTTGCGATGAAGTACATGATTACAGCAAAGAGAACAGTTACCCAAATGAAGTTAATGATATCCATACCGATACCAGCACTGATTGCAATAGGTGTACGAGTCAAGAACTCGATTGAACCGAATGAGTGCATACGTAGGTTTACAACGTCAGCCATAGCGAAGGCAGCACCTTGAACAAGTGAGTAAACAAGATACATAGGTGTTGCTACAAACATGAACATGTATTCGATTGGTTCAGTAACCCCTGTCAAGAATGTTGCAAGAGCTGTTGCAATCATCATACCTTTGTATTGGTGTTTCTTGTCAGCATCAACATTACGGTAGATAGCAACGATGACACCCATCAAGATACCGAATGAACCGATCATTTGTCCAACTTTGAAACGAGCTGGGTGAACAGTATCTAACAATTGTTGGTAGTGACTTGCATCTGTACCTTTAAGGTTAACAAGGTCTGTTACCCATGCAAGCCATAGTGGATCTTGACCAAATACTTGACTACCTTTAGCTGCACCAGTTAAGACCTCATAAGTACCACCAAGAGCTGTGTAGTTCATTGGGATAGTCAACATGTGGTGAAGACCAAATGGCAAGAGCAAACGTTCCAATGTACCATACAAGAATGGTGCAAGGATTGGAGCAGTTTCTTGTGAGTTAGCAATCCAGATACCAAAGCTATTGATACCAGTTTGCACAAGTGGCCAGAAAGCTGAAAGTACAATTGCAGCAATTATTGAACGAAGAATAACTACAAATGGTACAAAACGTTTTCCGTTAAAGAATGAAAGTGCATCAGGAAGCTTACGGAAGTTATAGTATTTATTGTAAGCAGTTGCTCCAATAAAACCAGAAATAATCCCTACGAAGACACCCATGTTAAGTGCTGGTGCTTCCATAACGCTAATAAAGTAATCAGCAACTTTGATTGAGCCACCAAAGAGAGTTGTTACCATAGCTTCAGGATTTTTCAACATATCACCTGATACGCCAAAGATTGTACCGGTGATACGGTTGATTAGGATAAAGGCAAGACCTGCCGCAAACGCACCACCAGCGCGTTCCTTAGCCCAGCTTCCTCCAATAGCGAGGGCGAACAAGATATGAAGGTTAACGATAACTCCCCAACCGATTTGCTCTAGTACACCACCAGTAATTACCAGTGGGGCAAAGTTAGGGTTAATCATCACAAGCGACTTACCGATTGAAATCATCAAACCAGCAGCCGGCATAACGGCGATAACCACCATCAAAGCCTTACCGAATTTTTGCCAAAATTCGAAAGACAAGACATTTTTGAATGTATCTTTCATCATTCAAATCTCCTTTATTTTTATTTAGGCAAACGTTTTACGAAAACGTTTGCACTTAACTATGTATTCATTATACCACTTTAATTTTTTTTGTAAAGGCTTTTATAAAAAAAAGTAGACTTTTTTCTAAAATTTTTGTAGTAAAAGAGGAGATATTAAAATCTCCTCAAATATACATCTATTCAAATTTAAATGGCTCTATAATATTTGTAGTGGGTAAATCCCCTATGGATATTATGGAGCCTATTTTGTTGTAGAAAAAAAGTCCCATAAGATCTATAATGAAAAGCAACCAAACCATCATTAGAAAGAATCCTATGGAACAATTACATTTTATCACAAAATTACTAGACATTAAAGACCCAAATATCCAAATTATGGATGTCATTAATAGGAATACCCACAAGGAAATCATCGCTAAACTGGACTACGACGCTCCATCTTGTCCTGAGTGTGGAAGTCAAATGAAGAAATATGACTTCCAAAAACCGTCTAAGGTTCCTTACCTTGAAACGACTGGTATGCCTACTAGAATTCTCCTTAGAAAACGTCGATTCAAGTGCTATCATTGCTCGAAAATGATGGTAGCTGAGACTTCTCTCGTCAAGAAGAATCACCAAATCCCTCGTATCATCAACCAAAAGATTGCCCAGAAGCTAATTGAGAAGACTTCTATGACCGATATTGCCCATTAGCTGTCTATTTCAACTTCAACTGTTATTCGCAAGCTCAATGACTTCTGTTTTAAGTCTGATTTTTCTTACCTCCCTGAGATTATGTCCTGGGACGAATATGCCTTCACTAAGGGAAAGATGAGTTTCATTGCTCAAGATTTTGATAAGCTCAATATTATCACTGTTCTTGAGGGTAGAACACAAACTATCATAAGAAATCATTTTCTGCGCTACAATCGCTCTGTTCGTTGTCAGGTGAAAATCATTACGATGGATATGTTTAGTCCTTACTATGACTTGGCTAAACATCTTTTTCCGTATGCCAAAATCGTTCTAGATCGCTTCCACATTGTACAACATCTTAGCCGTGCTATGAGTCGTGTTCGTGTCCAAATTATGAAGCAATTTGAGCGAAAATCTCATGAATATAAGGCTATCAAGCGCTACTGGAAACTCATTCAACAGGATAGCCGTAAACTGAGTGATAAGCGATTTTATCGCCCTACTTTTCGCATGCACTTAACCAATAAAGAGATTATTGACAAGCTTTTGAGCTATTCAGAAGACTTGAAACACCACTATCATCTCTATCAACTCTTGCTTTTTCACTTTCAGAATAAGGAACCGGAGAAATTTTTCGGACTCATTGAGGAAAATCTAAAGAAAGTTCATCCTCTTTTTAAGACTGTCTTTAAAACCTTTCTAAAGGACAAAGAGAAAATCGTCAATGCCCTTCAGTTACACTATTCTAATGCCAAATTAGAAGCAACCAATAATCTCATCAAACTTATCAAACGCAATGCCTTTGGTTTTCGGAACTTTGAAAACTTCAAAAAACGGATTTTTATCGCTCTGAATATCAAAAAAGAAAGGACGAAATTTGTCCTTTCTCGAGCTTAGCTTTTCTTCAACCCACTACAGTTGACAAAGAGCCATTTAAATTTTCAAGAATCGGCGCATTGAAATTCCTGATCCAATTGAACCAATAAAAATTCCAATAACAAACAAGAGGACAATCATCAGTGGACTAAATACTTCTGGTGAAATCATAGAAAGATTTTGACCTACTAATGACTTATTAACCGATTGGTAAACCATTTGATAAACAACGAATACTAAAGCTGATGGAATTGTTGCTCCAAGTAATCCGATGAAAGCACCCTCAAGGAGGAATGGTCCTCGGATATAGCTGTTCTTAGCACCAACCAAGCGCATAATTTGAATTTCGCGACTGCGAGAAATAATGGTAATACGAATGGTATTAGAAATCAAGAAGACTGCAATGAAAATCAAGAGGCCTGCTATGACTAATCCCCAAACACGAATGAAGGAAGCAAGTTGGAACAGACGTTGTGTGTTGGCTCCACCATCTTGGACTTCTGACACACCTTCAATTTTCTTAGCTTCTTCAGCTACTTTTTGAACATCACTTGGTGTATTTGTATCAACGATATAGGCATCATAGAGAGGATTAGCGTCACCTTCAAAGATTTTCCAGTTGTCCCCCATTGTCTCGGTCAACTTTTCATATTGTTCCTCTTTACTTGAAAAAGTAACACTCTTAACCGTAGACATCCCCTTCAAGGCATTGTATACCTTGTGGTAGTCATTATTTGTAACAGTTTGACCTTCTTTTTCAATCGTTTCACTATTATCGGCTACGTCCTTACGAATGTATACCATTACTCGGACATTATTTTCAATATCTGTAGCTAGTTTCGCTGTATTGAAAATAACAGAAGCAAATATCGCAACCAAGGTCAAAGTAATCATGACTGAACTGACAGCAGCCACTGTCATCCAACCATTTCGTTTCAAACTTTTTAGTGATTCAAATAAATGGCGAAAAAATCTACTAATCATCGTATCCATACTCTCCTTTTGATTCGTCACGAACGACACGACCATTTTCAATGGCAATGACACGGTGGCGCAAGGTATTTACAATCTGGCTATTATGAGTCGCCATCAAAATAGTTGTTCCTTGTAGGTTAATCCGTTCCAAGAGATTCATAATTTCCCATGAATTATCCGGATCCAAGTTTCCTGTTGGTTCATCGGCTATCAGTACTTTGGGATTATTTACAATAGCACGCGCAATCGCAATCCGCTGTTGCTCCCCACCTGAGAGCTCATTTGGAAAAGAACGAACCTTATGCTTCAGTCCAACCAAGTCCAAAACTTCCATCACCCGTTTTTTGATATTACGGCGATTTTCACCAATTACTTCCATAGCGTATGCAATATTCTCATAAACAGTTTTCTTAGGCAAGAGTTTATAATCCTGGAAGACAACCCCAACACTACGACGGAGAAGCGGGACATCTTTCTTTTTAATCTTAACCAGATTAAAACCAGCAACTGATAGGCTTCCTTTATCGATTTTTACTTCACGATATAGAGAACGAATAAAGGTTGACTTCCCTGCTCCTGAAGGTCCTACGATGTAAGCAAATTCTCCTGGGTCAACGCTGACCGAAACACCTCGTAGGGCAGTTGTTCCATTGTCGTATTTTTTGACGACATCTCTCATTTCAATAATTGACATGTGAGTTCCTTTCTATCTTAGCTAATTCTCCACTTGAGATAGGCATCGATAAAACCATCTAGGTCCCCATCCATAACCTTATCTACCTGAGCAACCTCAAAGCTAGTTCTGTGATCTTTTACCATAGTATAGGGTGTGAAGACATAAGAACGGATTTGACTTCCCCATGTGATTTCTTTTTTCTCACCCTTGAGGGAATCAACTTCTGCAGCTTTCTTTTCTTGTTCCATTTGATAGAGCTTAGCCTGTAACATCTTCATAGCTCGATCTCTATTTCCATACTGGGTACGATCAACCGTTGATTGGACAACAATTCCAGTTGGAATGTGTGTCAAACGCACACCCGTTGAAACCTTATTGACGTTTTGTCCACCGGCACCACCTGAACGGAAGGTATCCATCTTGATATCATCTTCACGAATTTCCACTTCAATGGTATCATCCAATTCTGGCATTACTTCTACGGATGTGAAAGAGGTATGGCGACGTTTGGCAGAGTCGAACGGCGAAATTCGCACCAAACGGTGAACTCCCATTTCTGACTTGAGAAGGCCATAGGCATTAGGTCCTTCAAACGATAAGGTTACTGACTTGATACCTGCCTCATCACCTGCTTGATAATCCAAGACTTCTACTTTAAAGCCTTTAGCATTACCATAACGAGTGTACATACGAAGCAACATATCACCCCAGTCCTGAGCCTCAGTTCCACCAGAACCTGGATGGATTTCCAAGATGGCATTATTATGGTCATAAGGTTCTGATAAGAGAAGCGTCATCTCGTAGCTGGTCATCATCTTGTCAAGTTCTGATAACTGTTCAACCAGTTCCTCATGCACTGACTCGTCTTCAGCCAAAAAGTCTAATAAAATTTCGACTTCATCTTGCAACTCTTCCATTTTATGGAAGGTATTGTAGGTATTTTTTAATTCATTCAATTCTTGCGACGTTTTTTGGGCCGCGATATTATCGTTCCAAAAATCAGGTTCTGTCATCTTGTTTTCCAAGATGGCAATCTCTTCCTCTAAACCTTCGAGGTCAAAGAGACCCCCTGAAAGAAGCTAATTTTTCACGATTTGCGTCAATTTTTTGACGAATTTCTGAAATGTCCATAAATACTCCTTTTTTATATCTTTTTATTATACCATATTCTCTCATTTCTTTCCATCTTTTGCTCTCCCCCATTACATGTAAAAAAGAAGCCTTTCGGCTTCCATACTTACAGGATTTTAGCAGAAGTACGACTAATCTCTTCTACTTGAATATTCTCGGCTTCAAATTTTTCTTTCAAGGCTGGTAAATCAATTGAGCCATCAATTTGAACTTCGATAATCACCTTACCATCCTTACGCGGAATATTTACTGTATGGGAGATATTCAAATTTTCTTCTACAATCAAAGAAACAATCTTTCCGAGTACACCAACTTCATCTTCTGTAACAAAGCGCACACGAATTCCTTCTTCACCATAACCAGAAATTTCAAGAAAGGCTTGGAAAACGTCACGGTCAGTAATAACTCCGTATACTTGATGGTTATCTACGACAGGAAGAATACCAATCTTATTTTTCAACATCAAATAAGTTGCATCCTCTAGACTCGCATAGCCTGAAACAGTGACAACATCGCGAATCATAACATCTTTTACTTTTGTCTTATTTAGAAGATAGTTCATCTCATAGATAGAAAGACTTGTTGCTTTTGATGGACTTGCTTGGGCAATTGTTCCCTCTGTCACCAAACCAACCAATTGATCATTTTCGATAACAGGCAAGCGGTGTAATCCTTGCTCTCTCATCAAATCTGCTGCATGAGATACTGTTGTATCTGGACTAATATAAACTACCTTGCGGGTCATAAAATCTTTAACTGCCATGAGACTTCTCCTTTTCTATTCTTATCCCTATTATACAATCTTTTTGTAAATCTATCAAACGCTTACATTTCTTTTTCAAAATTCAGAAAAGTATGAATAAGCTAGCAAAAAGAGCTCTAAAATCGAGCTCTGTGAATGAAGGATAGACAGCTTCATTCTGTTCTGTTTCAATGATTAGGAGCTAACCTTCCAGTGCAGATGAGAATTGCTTACGCAATCTCTATCTGCCGACTAAAAAGGTACCCCGGACTATAATGATGATTACTTCGTAATATCCATCCGCAACCTAAACTAGTCTCCCAGACTATGAGAAGACTGCTTCGCAATCTCCATCTGCCGACTAAAACAATCCACTGGATTCTGATGATTGCTTCGCAATCTTCATCTACCGACTAAAAAGGTCCCCCGGACCTTTTTAGCCACCCAGATATGCTTTTCTGACTTCTTCTGATGAGGCGAGTTCTTTTCCTGTTCCTGATAGAACGATTTTTCCTGTTTCCAATACATAACCTCGGTCAGAGATTGCCAGTGCCTTATTGGCATTTTGTTCAATCAAGAGGACGGTTGTTCCTTGCTTCTGGATATCTTGAATGATATCAAAAATTTCTTGGATAAAGATTGGGGCAAGTCCCATTGATGGTTCATCTAAAAGAAGAAGTTTTGGTGTTGACATGAGAGCGCGTCCCATGGCAAGCATTTGTTGTTCCCCCCCTGAAAGAGTGGCTGCATCTTGGTTCTTGCGTTCTTCAAGACGTGGGAAACGTGAGAAAACTTTCTTTAAGTTAGCTTGATTTTCTTCACGATTTTTCTTCAAGAAAGCACCCATTTCTAGATTTTCCATAACTGTCAATCCAGGGAAAACGTGGCGACCTTCTGGTACTTGTGAAAGACCACCTGCCACGATTTTCTGAGCTGGCATTTTTTGGATTTCTTGACCTAAAAATTCAATCTTTCCTGAACTTGGTCGAACTAGACCTGACAAGGTACGGAGAATGGTTGTCTTACCTGCACCATTGGCACCGATAAGGGAAACAACTTCTCCTTCATTAACTTCAAAGCTTACATCACGGACTGCTTGGATCATGCCGTAATGCACAGAAAGATTATCAACTTTTAACATAGACATTAGGCTTCACCTCCTAGATAAGCTTCAATAACACGTTTATTGGTCTTAATTTCGTCAGGAGTTCCTTGGGCAATCAAGCGACCGTATTCAAGTACGTAGATGCGTTCTGTAACTTCCATTACCAGATTCATATCGTGTTCAATCAACATGATTGTAATCTTAAATTCATCTTTGATGCGACGAATTAACTCAGTCAATTCAGCAGTTTCCTGCGGGTTCATACCTGCGGCTGGTTCATCCAAAAAGAGAATTTTAGGTTCCGTAGCGAGGGCACGAACAATTTCCAAACGACGTTGCTGTCCGTAGGCAAGGTTTTTAGCAAGAGTCTCTGCATCACCATCTAAATCAAAAATTTTCAGCAATTCCAAGGCTTTAGCCTTTAATTCTTTTTCACTCTTGTAAAAAGCTGGTAAGCGTAAGAAACTAGCAAAAACATGCTGTTTGTGATGGTTGCCAAAGGCAATCAAAACATTATCCAAAACTGTTAAATCTTTAAAGAGACGAATATTTTGGAAAGTACGTCCAAGGCCCAAAGAAGCAATCTTATAAGGTGCCTTTCCATTCAAAAGGTGACCATCAAGGGTAACAGTTCCCTCACTTGGTTCATAAACACCCGTCAAGAGGTTGAAAAGAGTGGTTTTCCCAGCTCCGTTTGGACCGATTAGTCCAACCAATTCCCCTTCGTTCAATTCAAGAGTCACATCTCCAACAGCTGTTAGACCGCCAAAATGTTTGGTTAACTGTTTTACTTCAAGTAATGCCATTAGTTTTGTTCCTCCTTCTTAGATTTTTTAAAGAAACGTGATAGGCTCAATTCCCATGTTCCAAGGAGTCCACCTGGTCTGAAAATCATTACCAATACCAAGGCCAAAGCGTAGATAATCATACGCACGCTAGCAACATCTTGGAGAAGCATATTCAAAATTCCAAGGACAATAGCTGAAACAATCGCACCTGTAATGGAACCAAGTCCACCAAATACAACAATAATCAGAACATTGATTGAGTTAATGAAAGTGTAATCTTTCGGTACAACTGAACCGATAAATCCTGCCTGAAGTGACCCTGCAATACTTGCAGTAATGGCACCAAAGACAAAGGCGATAATTTTAATTTTAGTCGTATTAACACCGACTGACTCTGCAGCGATTTCATCTTCACGAACGGATAGGGTTGAACGTCCAATTGGGCTTCGTAAGAAGTTCAAGGTTGCAATGGTTGTAATTACGACAAAGAAGTAAACCATTGGCCAAGTTGTAAAGTTTGGAATTCCCAAGATACCTGCCGCACCATTTGTAAGGCTTCCACCATTGATGATAAAGATACGGATAATTTCAGAAACACCTAGAGTCGCTACCGCAAGATAGTCTCCCTTCAAACGCAAGGTTGGAATTCCGACAAGTAAGGCAACTGCTCCTGAAAGCAAAGCCCCTACCAGCATAGCTCCAAAGAAGGCACCGTAGGTTGGTGATTTAGAACCAATAATAGCTGCTGCATACGCACCAATCGCCATGAAACCAGCATGTCCAAGTGAAAATTGTCCTGAAAAACCAACGATTAAGTTAAGGCCAACAGCCAAAATAATATTAATTCCAATTTGTTGTAAAATCTGTACATAGAATAGATTGAGTACTCCGACTGAGACCAGTACACTAATCAAGCCATAGCCAGCTAACAAAAGGAGTAACCATAGAATATTAACTTTTAAATTTTCTTTCATCGTTTACACCTTCTCTTTCACATTTTTACCAAGGATACCAGCTGGGCGGACAATCAAGATCAACAACAAGATTCCATAAACAATGGCATCACGGAAGTCTGACATTCCAAAGGCTGTCGCAAAAGTTTCCAATAGACCAATCACAAAACCACCAAGAGCCGCACCAGGAATAATTCCAATACCACCAAGTACAGCAGCAACGAAAGATTTAAGACCTGGAGTGACCCCCATCAAAGGCTCAAGAGAGTTATAATAGAGGGCAATCAGAACACCAGCCGCACCCGCAAGAGCTGAACCCAAAGCGAAGGTAAAGCTGATAGTACGGTTCACATTAATCCCCATCAATTGCGCTGCATCGCTATCTACGGATACTGCACGCATGGCTTTCCCCATCTTGGTCTTTTGGACAATGACTTGTAACAAAATCATCAAAATCAAGGAAATCGCCAAAATCATTAACTGCACGTTTGTTAGGCTAACTGGTCCCAAATCATAGCGAACTGTTTGAATCGCTTGAGGGAAGGCACGGGTATTGGCACCAACCAGATAGACCATTCCATACTCAAGTAGGAAAGAAACCCCAATAGCTGTAATCAAAACAGCAATACGCGTAGAGTGGCGCAAAGGTCTGTAAGCAAGGAACTCAATCACGACACCAAGAATAGCTGTCGCTAGCATAGCTACAATAAGCGCTACAAAGAAATTCATTTGGAAAGAATTAATCAAGAAATAACCGATAAAGGCTCCCATCATATAAATATCACCGTGGGCGAAGTTGATGAGCTTGATAATTCCGTAAACCATGGTATATCCTAGGGCTAGCAGCGCATAAACACTACCTAGAATCAAACCATTTACTAGTTGTTGGAGCATAAGATTCACTCTTTCTATTTATAATTTCGAGGATTTTCCCTCAATTTTTGATAGGTTCTTATACTCAATGAAAATCAAAGAGCAAACTAGGAAACTAGCCGCAGGTTGCTCAAAGCACTGCTTTGAGGTTGTAGATAAGACTGACGAAGTCAGTCACATATATAATCCAAGGCGACGTTGACGCGGTTTGAATTTGATTTTCGAAGAGTACTAAACATCGAAACAGGGAGTGAGTCAACGGCTCATTCCCTATTTCAACATTTTTCTATTATGGTTTTACAACTTCTGCTGCTTCGACCTTACCATTGTTCATGGTCATCATGTAAGCAGTTTTGACTGTGTTGTGGTCTGCATCGAAGCTTGTTTGACCAGTTACACCTTCAAAATCTTTTGTTTTAGCAAGATTATCCTTGATTTCACCTGAGTTTTTAGCACCTTTTGCTGCGTTTGCTACAAGGTGAACTGAATCATAGGCCAAGGCTGCAAATGTTGAAGGCTCTTCGTTGTACTTAGCACGGTAAGCATCAAGGAAAGCTTTTGCTTTAGCTGAAACTTCTACAGTAGTTGAGAAGCCTGAGATAAAGTAGATGTTTGATGCTTTTTCAGCAGTTGCTTGTTGTACAAACTCTTCACCGTTAAATCCATCACCACCAACGATTGGTTTGTCAATTCCCATACCACGCGCTTGGTTTACAATTTTACCAGCTTCAGTGTAGTAACCAGGAACAACGATAGCATCAAAGTCTTTCCCTTTCATTTTTGTAAGGGCTGCTTGGAAGTCTGTGTCACCCGCTACGAAAGTCTCATCTGCAACGATTTCACCTTTGTAAGCTTCACGGAAGGCTTTGGCAATACCTTTAGCATAGTCGCTGGCATTGTCAGTGTAAAGAACAACTTTCTTAGCTTGCAATTTATCAGAAACATAGTTTGAGATAATTTTTCCTTGGAAGCTATCTTGGAAAGTTCCGATAAAGAGGTAATCTTGACCTTTAGTCAATCCATCTTGAGTCGCACTTGGCGAAATCAATGGAACACCTGCTTTTGTAGCGTTCGCTACCGCAGCTGCAGTTGCACCAGATGTCGCAGGTCCTACGATTGCTGATACTTTAGATTGGGTTACAAGGTTAGTTGTTACTGAAGCCGCCTCAGCTGTTTCAGACTTGTTATCTTTATCGACTACTTCGATTTGTTTTCCATCGATACCACCTGCTGCATTGATTTCATCAACAGCAAGTTGGGCACCTTTTTGTTCAGATGTTCCGTAGGCTGCTACGGCACCAGTTTCTTCGAAGTTGAATCCGATCTTGATTGTCTTTTCATCTACTGAGTTACCAGCAGCGTTTGACGCTCCAGACTTCACTTCTCCACAGGCTGCAAGAAGTGCTACACTTGCAAGCGCCACAAACGATAGGGCAAATTTTTTCTTCATCTTTTTTGTCTCCTTATTTCTTAAATAAATAGCATGTTAAGAATATACCGAATTATCAGAAAATTGTCAACACTTTTCTTGAACTTTTTCGATGATAACGTTTTCCTCTCGATAAAGATTCCCAACAAATGGAGTCTCCAACTCTTGAATATGACAAACTCTAACTTTTTTGATAAATCTTTCCTTACCTAATCTCTCAACTACGTTCTCTAGATTCTCTGTTGGAACATAGAGTTGTAAGTAACGATGTTTCTTGGAATGATAGGTAATATCTCCATAATCCTGCAGTTTTTTTGCATCTCGATTATAGTAAATATAGATAATCAAGCCAGATCGATTTACTTTTTCAAACATGATAAATCCTCTTTCTAAGAAATCTCCCCCTATTATACCAAAAAAAGCAAACCCAGTCGAGTTTGCCTTCTTTAATCATTAGTTCAATGAATTGTTGGCCATGATTTCATCAATGAAGCCATATTCAAGTGTTTCTTGGGCACTCATCCAGTTATCACGTTCTGCATCTGCATGGACTTTTTCAATTGACTGACCTGAATTTTCAGCCAAGATTTTTTCCAAGGTATTACGAGTTTTAAGCAAGTGTTCTGCAGCGATCGCCATATCGGTTTGTTGAGTACCACCACCTGTACCACCCATTGGTTGGTGGATCATGTATTCAGCATTTGGAAGCATGAAACGTTTTCCTTTTGCTCCACTTGATGCAATGACCGTCCCCATGGATGCAGCCATTCCCATAACGATGGTTTGGACATCTGCCTTGATAAAGTTCATAGTATCAACGATTGCCAAACCAGCTGAAACAGAACCACCAGGTGTGTTTACATAAAGGTAAATATCTTTTGTACTATCTTGGGCATCTAAGAAAAGCAATTGGGCAATAACAGAGTTAGCCATATTGTCTTCAACTGGACCTGTCAGCATAATGATGCGGTCTTTGAGAAGACGTGAGTAAATATCGTAGGAACGTTCTCCTCGGCTTGTTTGTTCAATAACTACAGGAATCATTCAATTCTCCTTTTGAGTTTTAATTTTGTTGGTCAAATGACTAAAGATAAGACTATTATAATATCTTGGTCAAAAAAGGTCAAATTTTTGCTCTGTTTTCATTAGACAGAAACAAAAATTCAACCTCCTTTCACGACTGGAAATCCTTTTCCAAGTCAATCTCTTTTTAATTTTATTTTGTACCGAACAAGCGGTCTCCAGCATCTCCAAGACCTGGGACGATATAACCGTGTTCGTTCAAGCGTTCATCCAAGGCTGCTGTAAAGATTTCTACATCTGGATGAGCTTCTTGAAGAGCTTTTACACCTTCTGGAGCAGATACCAGGCAGACAAATTTGATATTTGATGCGCCACGTTTTTTAAGCGAGTCAACAGCCAAGATTGCTGAGCCACCTGTTGCCAACATTGGGTCTACGACAAAAATTTGACGTTGGTCAATATCTTCAGGCAATTTCACCAAGTACTCAACTGGTTGAAGCGTTTCTTCATCACGGTACATACCGATGTGACCAACCTTAGCAGCTGGAACCAAGCTCAAGAGTCCATCAACCATCCCGATACCAGCACGCAAGATTGGAACGATGGCCAATTTCTTACCTGCCAATTGTTTTTGAACTGTTTTTGTAATTGGTGTTTCGATTTCCACATCTTCTAGTGGAAGATCACGAAGTACTTCATACCCCATCAACATTGCAATCTCATCTACTAGCTCACGAAAAGCTTTTGTAGAAGTATCTGTACGACGCAAGATGGACAATTTGTGTTGAATCAGCGGGTGATTAATAACTTCAATTTTTCCCATTTTTGGAATTCCTTCTTTCAATTTATTCTTCTTATTATACCAAAAAACGGTTTAAAAATCTTTCTAAACCATTTATTTTTGATAATTTTTACATTAAATCTGCCTCTTTAAGAGCTGCCTGTACTGTCTCAAGTGGTAAATGGGTTAATTCTGTTCCCTTTTCTTGGTAAAGGTATTGGGCATAGTCGTCCATTCTGTACTGGTTGATATAAACCACGCGCTTGCAGCCGACCTGAAGCAATTGTTTTGTACAGTTGAGACAAGGAAAATGGGTCACATAGGCTGTAAAGCCTTTAGGAACACCACGTTCTGCACCTTGAAGGATAGCATTGACCTCAGCGTGAAGGGTGCGAACACAGTGTCCTTCAATGACTAGACATTCGTGGTCAATACAATGCTCGGTTCCTGACACTGAACCATTGTAACCAGTTGAAATTACCTTATTATCCTTAACCAGAATCGCACCCACTTTGGCACGTTTACAAGTGGAACGATTGGCAATTAGTAGGGCTTGGGCTGCAAAATACTCATCCCAGGCTAGTCTTTTTTCAGTCATATCTCTTCTCCTTTTTCTCTATTTTTTAAAAAATGGTAACCGTAAATCCGCAATCTTTTCAGCAGGTACCTTCATGCCATCCTTAATCCATTTTAGAAGAACTGAGACGATGGCTGAACTCCAGAAGGAATGAAGATAAGAGCTGACACCTTTTGATTTTCCATGGTATTTTTCTAGAAATTCCTGCATGGCCTGGACAAAGATTTTTTCCAAATGGTAATCTACGGCCAATTGAATCACTCTGGCTTCCTTTCTTGCCTCCCGGAAAAGGTGAACCCATACCAGATAAAGGTCTGTCTTTAGATCGTAATGATGCAACTGTTCCATAATATTGTGGACACTCCGTTTAAATACGCTCTCTAAAATCTCCTCTTTGGAATCATAATTACGGTAAAAGGCTGCACGCGAAACGCCTGCACGTTTGACCAATTCAGAAATACTAATCTTGGTCAAGTCCTTTTTTTCCAAGAGTTGCAAGAGGGCTGTTTCAATGGCTTCTCTGGTTAATAAATTGGATTCTTGGTTTGATTTTATGAGATTTTCAAGAGACTTTTCAGAGATTCTACGTTCAGACATAACATTTTCTTTCTACTTGTCACAACAGACGGATGAGGCTTTTGTTTCAAGGGCTTTCATGATATAATTGTAAAAAAAGACAGAACCTTTGTCAATGTATAACTGACAAAGATGGAGAATTTCTATGACTTGGAAGATTATTGCTGACTCTGGTTGTGATTATCGTCAGCTGGAGACACCAGCTATTGATACAACCTTTGTAAGTGTTCCCTTAACCATTCAAGTAGCTGATCAGGTCTTTGTTGATGATGCTAGTCTTAACATTGATAAAATGATGGAATCCATGTATGCAACCGCAGAAGCTTCAAAATCAGCTTGTCCAAGCCCAGATGATTATTTACGAGCATTTGAAGGAGCCAAAAACATTTTCCTAGTAACCATCACAGGTACTCTTTCTGGCAGTCACAATAGTGCTCAACTAGCAAAGAATATTTATCTGGAAGACCATCCTGACACTAAGATTCATGTAATTGATAGTTTGTCTGCTGGCGGGGAAGTTGACTTGCTCGTAGAAAAATTAAATGACTTGATTGACCAGGGCTTATCTTTTGAAGAAGTGGTTGAAGCTATCACTGCCTATCAAGAAAAAACCAAGTTACTCTTTGTCCTAGCCAAAGTCGATAACTTGGTGAAGAACGGCCGTTTGAGCAAGCTTATCGGTACGGTCGTTGGCCTTCTAAATATCCGTATGGTCGGAGAAGCTAGTGAAACTGGAACCCTTGAATTGCTACAAAAAGCACGAGGTCCAAAGAAATCAGTTCAAGCTGCCTATGATGAAATCATTAAAGCTGGATATGCGGGTGGCCGTATTGTCATGGCCCAACGCAATAACGAAAAATGTTGTCAACAGCTCTCAGAGCGAATCCGTGAAACCTTCCCACATGCGGATATCAAAATTCTCCCAACCTCTGGCCTCTGCAGTTTCTATGCAGAAGATGGTGGTTTGCTGATGGGATATGAAATTGATTAATTGCATTCTTGACAAGAGGTGACTTCATCTCTTGTTTTTTGTGGTACAATAGAGCTATGAAACATTTTGATACTATCGTCATCGGTGGAGGTCCTGCTGGCATGATGGCTACGATTTCCAGTAGCTTTTATGGACAGAAAACCCTCCTCATCGAAAAAAATCGGAAACTTGGAAAAAAATTAGCTGGGACTGGTGGGGGACGTTGCAATGTCACCAATAACGGAACTCTAGACGACCTACTAGCTGGCATACCTGGAAATGGGCGCTTTCTCTACAGTGTCTTCTCCCAATTTAATAACCATGATATCATTAACTTTTTTACGGAAAATGGTGTTAAACTCAAGGTCGAAGACCACGGGCGCGTCTTTCCTGCTAGTGACAAGTCTCGGACAATTATCGAAGCCTTAGAAAAGAAAATCACTGAGCTAGGTGGTCAAGTTGCTACTCAAACAGAGATTGTTTCGGTTAAAAAGATAGATGACCAGTTTGTCCTTAAATCCGCAGACCAAAGCTTCACTTGTGATAAACTCATTGTCACAACAGGTGGTAAATCCTATCCTTCTACTGGTTCGACTGGTTTTGGTCATGAGATTGCCCGTCATTTTAAACACACCATTACCGAGCTTGAGGCCGCTGAAAGTCCTTTATTGACAGATTTTCCACACAAGGCCTTGCAGGGAATTTCATTGGATGATGTGACCCTAAGCTATGATAAGTATGTCATCACTCACGATCTGCTCTTTACCCACTTTGGTTTGTCAGGTCCTGCTGCGCTACGCATTTCTAGCTTTGTCAAGGGTGGGGAGATTCTCTCACTGGATGTTTTGCCTCAACTTTCTGAGATGGACTTAGCTGCATTCCTAGAAGAAAATCGGGAAAAATCCTTGAAAAATGCTTTAAAAACTTTGCTTCCAGAACGCTTGGCAGAATTTTTTGTGCAAGGCTATCCAGAAAAAGTCAAACAACTGACTGAAAAGGAACGTGAACAACTTCTCCAGTCTATCAAGGCTCTCAAAATCCCTGTGACTGGCAAAATGTCCCTTGCCAAGTCCTTTGTCACCAAGGGTGGTGTCAGTCTTAAGGAAATCAACCCTAAAACCCTTGAAAGTAAGCTGGTACCTGGACTCCACTTTGCAGGCGAGGTCATGGATATTAACGCCCACACAGGTGGGTTTAACATCACTTCTGCTCTCTGCACTGGCTGGGTGGCGGGGTCAAATCCAATCTAAATCTAAATTATTCAATGGCTAAATCAGCCCCAAAAGAAAGGAAGTCCTTTGGAACATATTATCTTGTTAAGGGGAGTGACTCCTAATGGAAAAAATGCTATCCCTAAAATGTCTTATCTAGTAGATATCTTGACAGAAGCTGGTTTTCAACAAATTCGAACTTATATTCAAAGTGGAAATATTATTCTTGAAAGTAACTTAGCTCTCGAAGAAATACGAGAACAGGTTCACACTCTAATAAAGGAAAAAATTGGTGCTGATTTAAAAATGGTAATCAAGAACAAAAGTGATTTTAAAAAAATTGTCCAAGAAAACCCGTTTGGAGAACACTATCTTTATGACCGTATAAATGTGATTTTTTATCAAGAATCTATTCAAAGTCTACCATTAGAAAAATTGGATGGTGACTATGGTGAAGAAGAAATTTGTATCGGCAACCATTGTCTTTACCTCTATCTCCCTAGAACTGCAAAACGAAAAAAACTTAATACCAACTATCTTGAAAAGCTTTTTAATGTAGATTTGACAATGCGAAAACTAAATGTAGTAGAAAAATTATTAAGCAAGTAGTGCTTGAATTTAGTAAAAATCGGAAGAATACTCCTCCGATTTTATTTTGTCTGAGTTTGGACATAATGAGCAATCACATCTGATGTGTACTGGGCTGTTCCAGGTCCAAATTTGTCAATGTTTTCCTTAAACTCTGGGTTATAAACATAGCCTTTACCGATATAACCGAATACTTCAATAGTACAATCAAATCCATAAGTACGGATGGCTTGCAAGAGCTTGGCTGCTTGCTCTTGGTTTTCAGTTGCTGTTGCAGGTAAACCAGCTTGAAGATTTTTTGACAAAGCTTGAAAAACTTGGTTGAAGGCAGCCGTAGCTTCGTCTTCGTGACCTTTTTGGCGCTCGAGCGCTTGGTCCATGACTTCTTGTCCATATTTCTCTACCGCCTCTTGGTGGTATTTTTGATGGTCTTGGTAGTTAAATCCAGCAAATTTCTCTTGAATGCTCATTTCTCGTTCTCCTTTTTGTTCTTGAATGGTTTTTTGCAAGGTGGAAATCAAGCTATCCAGGTGTTGCCTTTCTCGAGTCAAATAGTCCAACTGCCTGGTCAAATGAGGCAATAAATCTGTCCTTTCTTCCTTTAATAGCTCTGCTATTTTTTCTAAAGAAAAACCTAGATATTTGTAGTAAAGAATAACCTGAAGGCGTTCCAAATCCTCCTGACTGTAGGTTCGATAGCCGTTTTCCGACTTTAAAGGAACCAAAAGTCCTATCTTATCGTAGTGGTGCAGAGTCTTGACAGAGACACCCGAAAGCTGCGCAGCTTCTTTTATATGGTACATGATTTTCTCCTTACATTGATAGTATAACCCCTCCCCTTAGGTCATAGTCAAGCGTTTTTGCGAAATTTTTAAAAATTTTTGAGAAAGGTCTGAAAACTTGAAAATGGTTTTCTTGACAGACCTTAGAAAACATGATAGGATAGTCAAGTCTATCAATCAAAAGAAACGCTCATCTTGAGTACTGATGAGGCTATTTGCCAAGGGCAGTAGCTTTTTCTTTTGTAATACTAATTTTAGGAGTTTAACTATGTCTGAAAAATCGCAATGGGGTTCTAAACTGGGCTTTATCCTAGCATCTGCTGGATCAGCCATCGGACTTGGTGCCGTTTGGAAATTCCCCTACATGACTGCTGCTAATGGCGGAGGAGGCTTTTTACTGGTCTTTCTTATCTCCACTATTTTAATCGGTTTCCCTCTTTTGCTAGCTGAATTTGCCCTCGGCCGAAGTGCTGGTGTCTCTGGGATTAAAACCTTTGGAAAACTGGGCAAGAATGGCAAGTACAACTTCATCGGTTGGATTGGTGCCTTTGCCCTCTTTATCCTCTTATCTTTCTACAGTGTTATTGGAGGATGGATTCTAGTCTATCTAGGCATTGAGTTTGGGAAATTGTTCCAGCTTGCTGGGACGAGTGATTATGCCCAGCTATTTACTTCAATCATTTCCAATCCAGCCATTGCTCTAGGAGCTCAAGCAGCTTTTATCCTATTGAATATCTTTATTGTATCACGTGGGGTTCAAAAAGGGATTGAAAGAGCTTCTAAGGTCATGATGCCCCTGCTCTTTATCATCTTTATTGTCATCATCGGCCGCTCTCTCAGTTTGCCAAATGCCATGGAAGGGGTTCTTTACTTCCTCAAACCAGACTTTTCAAAACTGACCAGCGCTGGTCTCCTCTATGCTCTGGGACAATCTTTCTTTGCCCTCTCACTAGGGGTTACAGCCATGCTGACCTATGCTTCTTACTTGGATAAGAAAACCAATCTGGTCCAATCAGGGATTTCCATTGTCGCCATGAATATTTCAGTATCCATCATGGCAGGTCTAGCCATTTTCCCTGCCATGTCAGCTTTCAATATCCAGTCCGAAGGGGGACCAAGCTTGCTCTTTATCGTTCTACCCCAACTCTTTGACAAGATGCCTTTTGGAAGTATTTTCTATATTCTCTTTCTCTTGCTCTTCCTCTTTGCGACGGTCACTTCTTCCGTCGTTATGCTGGAAATCAATGTGGGCAATATCACTAATCAGGATAACAGCAAACGTGCCAAATGGAGTGTGATTTTAGGAATCTTGACCTTTGTCTTTGGAATTCCTTCAGCCCTTTCATACGGTGTTATGGCAGATGTTCACATTTTTGGGAAGACCTTCTTTGACGCTATGGATTTCTTGGTTTCCAATCTCCTCATGCCATTTGGAGCTCTCTGCCTTTCACTTTTTACAGGCTATATCTTTAAAAAGGCTCTTGCTATGGAGGAATTCCATCTTGATGAAACAACATGGAAACAGGGACTTTTCCAAGTCTGGCTCTTCCTTCTTCGTTTCGTCATTCCAATCATCATCATCGTGGTCTTTATCGCCCAATTTATGTAATCAAAAAGGACTTGAGTAGTGAACTCAGGCCCTTTCTTTGTTATGGACGGCTAACAATCAATTCCAAACTTTGCCCTTCCAGAGTCCAAGCTTCAACATCACTTGGTAGGATAAAGTGGCTGCCTTTTTGGATTGGATAGTTTTTTCCGTCAACGGTCAGTTGACCTTGACCAGACAAGACACTCAACAAGCTGTAGTCAGCTGTCTTTTCAAAGTCAACTTTTCCAGTAATTTCCCACTTGTAAACTGCAAAGAAATCATTGGAAACAAGGAGAGTGGAACGTAAATCATCAGCTTTGATAGTTACAGGACGGCTATTTGCAGGCTCGCCGATGTTCAATACATCAATGGATTTTTCAAGGTGAAGTTCACGCAAGTTGCCCTTGTCATCCTTACGGTCAAAGTCATAGACACGGTAAGTGGTGTCACTAGACTGCTGGGTTTCAAGAATCAAGATGCCCGCACCAATAGCATGCATGGTGCCACTTGGCACATAGAAGAAATCTCCAGCTTTAACTGGTACTTTTGTCAACAAAGCATCCCAGTTCTTGTCCTCGATTTGCTGACGGAGTTCTTCTTTTGACTTGGCATTGTGACCGTAGATAATCTCTGAACCTTCATCCGCAGCTATGATGTACCAGCATTCTGTTTTTCCGAGTTCGCCTTCATGTTCTAGTCCATAGGCATCGTCTGGATGGACTTGGACGCTGAGCCAGTCGTTAGCATCCAGAATCTTAGTCAAAAGCGGAAATACAGGCTCAGGATGATTACCAAACAATTCACGGTGCTCTGCATATAAAGTAGCTAGATCTGTTCCTTCAAAGCGACCATTGGCAACTTTAGAGACACCATTTGGATGGGCTGAGATGGCCCAATATTCTCCGATTTTTTCACTTGGAATGTCGTAGCCAAACTCATCACGTAGCTTGGTACCACCCCAGATTTTTTCTTGCATAACTGATTGTAAAAATAGTGGTTCTGACATTTTATTCTCCCGTCTGATTTTTCTTCCCTCATTATAGCAAAAAAAGAGTTCGAATTGAACTCTTTTTAATATCTTATAAAGTAGGGAGAAAATTTTATAAAAATAGTGAACAAATGTGCTCTACTTAATACTTGCACCATTTCTGGCAATGACATCCTTGTACCAGTAGAAGGATTTCTTCTTGCTTCGTTTGAGACTTCCATGACCAGCATTATCACGATCCACATAGATAAAGCCATAGCGCTTGTTCATTTCGCCTGTTCCAGCTGAAACCAGATCGATACAGCCCCAAGTTGTATAACCAAGCAAGTCTACTCCATCTTGGTAAATGGCATCTCGCATAGTCTTGATATGAGCTTCTAAGTAAGCAATCCGATAGTCATCTGCTACATAATCATTCTCATCCGGTGTATCCATAGCACCTAGTCCATTTTCTACGATGAACATAGGCTTTTGGTAACGATCCCAGATGGCATTGAGGGTGATACGAAGGCCAAGTGGATCAATCTGCCACCCCCATTCTGAGGATTCTAGATAGGGATTTTTGAGGGAGGCAAAGACATTTCCAGCAGTTAATTCTTTAACTTCTGGATCACCTGAGGCCACTCGACTTGCATAGTAAGAGAAGGAAACAAAGTCAACAGTATGATTCTTCAATAAGTCTAGATCCTCTGCAGTCATTTCAATCTCAATCCCTTCACGCTCCCACTGCTTCTTGGCATAATTTGGGTATTCCCCACGCGCTTGAACATCAATGAAGAAGTAACTCTTGCGATCTTCCTCCATAGCAGCCCAGTAGTCTCTCGGATGGGCTGTGTTAGGATAGTATTGCCCTGCTGCCAACATACACCCCACCCTGTTTTCTGGGTCAATTTCGTGGGCAAGCTTAGTTGCCATGGCCGAGGCTACCAACTCATGGTGGGCGGCTTGGTATTTAACATGTTCTTGATTTTCTCCTTCTTCAAAATAGAGCCCAGCTCCCATAAAGGGGGCATGGAGAATCATGTTGATTTCGTTAAAGGTAAGCCAATATTTGACCAAACCCTTATAGCGGGTAAAGAGTGTGCGACAAAGTTTTTCATAGAAGTCTAACATCCGACGATTGCGCCATCCACCGTACTCTTCAATCAAGTGCATAGGACAGTCGAAATGAGTAATGGTTACCAGAGGTTGGATTCCATACTTGTGACATTCCTTAAATAAATCCTCATAAAAGGCTAGACCAGCTTCATTTGGCTCGGTTTCGTCTCCCTTAGGAAAAATCCGAGTCCAAGCGATGGAAAGTCGATAAGTCTTAAAGCCCATCTCTGCAAAAAGAGCAATATCTTCCTTGTAATGATGGTACATATCAATGGCTTCTTTTGCTGGGTAAAAATAGCCCTCCTCAAACGAAAACGTCTTTTTCTGACCTGTGATAATGGCTTCACGCTCCTTTCCGATTGAAACAACATCGACGTTCGCTAACCCACGACCGTCTAAATTATAAGCACCCTCACATTGATTAGCAGCCGTAGCACCACCCCAGAGGAAGCCCTCTGGAAATTGTAGTATTTTCGTCATCACTTTACCTCATTTGATTTGATAGTTCTATTATACTAAAAAGAGGACAAAAAGTTTGGAACTATCTGAGTAATGATGTCCTGAGCTGGCTTTTATGTTTGATGCAAAAACAAGCAAGAGGTTGAGAATTTTGTTATAAAAATGTAAACTATCACAGTCTTGTGATAAGAAAAAGACCGGATTGCTCCGATCTGTTTGATTCACAAAATGTAAAAATAGATAGCTTTTGTCAATGAATGGATTGATTAATCGTCAGTAAGCCGTGGTTAATGATTGCAGCAATATCTTCAAGACCATGAAGAATAAAACTTCCTATAATCAATCCTAGAATAATTGAACAAATAATCATGGTAATACAGATTAGATAAATATCCTTTTTTTGCATATCGACTCTCCTCGTAATATCTATTCATGGAGATACTTTCAATCTCAAGCTCCAATGAAACAAGAAAATTCACTTACAACAGCTATTTAAAAAATATTTCTCCTTTCCATATCAGTCACATTTTCTATCATTACATTTTTATTATAAGATTTCAGGATAGCGCTGTCAACCATTTATATTCAAGTTCTTTATATAAAAAAGACCAGATTGCTCCGATCTTTCAATAGTTCATATTCGCAAATTCTTTTTTAAGAATCATTATGGTTAACTTCAAATGACTAAGCGTCCTATTTCATACGATAAAAATCAATCACTAGACCAGCAGGGCCTTTAACTAATAAGGACTCTGTTCCCCAATCGGTTACAGTTGGACCGTTTAAAACCTGAATACCAAGTTCTTTCAACCGTTGGTAGTTCTGATCTACATTCTCAACCTCAATGTGAAGAATGATTCCTGACTGAAAGTTTTCCAAAGGAACCAAATGATTTTGGGACAACATCAGACAGTGACTGCCAATCGTAAACTGAGCAAAACTGTCATCAACATAATCGGACTTTTTATCCAAAATACGCTCCAAGTCAGCACAGACTTGGGGAACATCTGAAACGATAATATCTAATTGATTTAAATTCATTTACTATCCTCCATAAAAAGACCGGATTGCTCCGATCTTTTTAAGTTCCACGAAGGAATTATTTAATTGCGCGTGATTGCAAACCTTCTTCTTCCAAGAAGAGACGGAATGGTACGAGCTCTTCTGCTTCGTATTTTTCCTTGAAGGCTTTGATAGCTTCTTCTGAGTGAAGTTTTGGATCCAATTCAAGTACTTCTACTGGAAGTGGACGGTGGTGAGTGATGCGAGCATCGATAACAACCGTTTTACCTTCTTTGTTCAATTTAACAGCTTCTGCAACAACTGCATCGATGTCTTCGATACGGTCAACTGTAAATCCAACAGCTCCTTGAGCTTCAGCGATTTTCGCATAGTCAGCATTAGGGAAGTCACAACCAAACAAGTGTTTGTTTGTATCTTCGTATTTGTCCTTGATGAAGGCATATTTACCATTTGAGAAGACAACGTTGATAACTGGAAGGTCGTATTGAACGTTTGTGATAACGTCTGGGTAGCACATGTTGAATGCACCGTCACCCATAATGTTCCATACTTGGCGATCTGGATTGTCTTTCTTAGCAGCGATACCACCAGGAAGGGCAATACCCATTGTCGCAAAGAGTGGAGATGTACGCCACATGTTCTTAGGTGTCATGTGAAGGTGACGAGTAGATGTTTGAGTAGTGTCACCTACGTCGATTGAGTAGATAGCGTCTTGATCAGCATGTTTGTTGATTGCATTGTAAACTTGATACAATTGCAATTCACCCTCAGTTTTACCTTCGAGTTTGTTCATGTAATCACGCCAGTTTTGGTTGTTCTTAACGTTTGCACGCCACCATGGAGTAGATTCAACTGGGTTCACTTTGTCAAGGATAGCTTTAGCTGCTTGACCTGCATCACCAAGGATTGAAGCGTCAAGGGCGTGACGTTTACCAAGTTTGTAAGGGTCAATATCGACTTGGATGAATTTTTCAGTGTTTTTGAATGCTTCGTATACTTCAGCAAATGGGAAGTTTGAACCAAGGAAAAGAACTGTGTCTGCTTCAAAGACAACTTCGTTGGCTGGTTTCCAACCAACACGATAAGCAGAACCTGTCAAACCTTCATAGTTCCATTCGAAAGCTTCAAAGTTTTTACCAGTTGTAATGATTGGTGCTTTGATTTTACGTGACAATTCAGTAATCACTTCACCAGCTTTAACACCACCGTAACCAGCATAGATAACTGGACGTTCAGCATTGTTCAAGATTTCAACAGCTTTGTCGATTTCAACTTCGTTTAAAGCAGGAGCGATGAATGAACGCTCGTATGAACCTGATCCATAGTATGAGTTTTCGTCGATTTCTTGGAAACCGAAGTTTACTGGGATTTCAACAACAGCTGGACCTTTTTTAGAAACTGCAGCACGGCAAGCTTCGTCGATAACTTTTGGCAATTGCTCAGCGTAAGCTACACGTTTGTTGTAGACAGCGATACCGTTGTACATTGGGTTTTGGTTCAATTCTTGGAAAGCATCCATGTTCAATTCGTTAACTGGACGTGATCCAAGGATCGCTAGGAATGGAGTGTTATCCATAGCTGCATCGTAAACACCGTTAATCAAGTGAGTCGCACCTGGACCACCTGAACCAACTGCAACCCCGATTGAGCCGCCGAATTTAGCTTGCATAACCGCTGCAAGAGCACCTGTTTCTTCGTGGCGAACTTGCAAGAAGCGGATATCTTTGTCTTCAGCCAAAGCGTCCATCAATGAGCTGAGTGTTCCTGATGGGATACCGTAGATTGTGTCTACGCCCCATGTTTTCAATACATTAAGCATTGCTGCAGATGCAGTAATTTTCCCTTGAGTCATAATGATAACTCTCCTTCAAATATTTTTAAATCTACTAAAAAAGGTTTCGTATACTTTTTGAAAACGTTTCAGCAAATTTTTACTCTACTAATTTATCACATTTCGTTCGACTTTTCTAAGAATCTGCTCAGAAGTTTTTATTCTCTATTACAGTACAGTTTGAAAACGTTTTAGCTTCTGTTTTATAATAAAAAGCGAGCAAGCCCGCTTTTAATCTATTTTACTAAAGTTTAACAGAAGGGAACTGGTCAGAACAGATACTGAACTAAAAGCCATAGCTAGACCTGCCAATTCTGGGTTGAGGGCCAGTCCAACACCTGAAAAGAGCCCTGCTGCGATCGGAATTCCGACGACATTGTAGATAAAAGCCCAGAAAAGATTGAGCAGAATACGATTAAAGGTTTTCTTACTCATGTCAAAGGCACGAACCACTCCTAGGAGGTTATTGGTTGTCAGCACTAAATCTGCTGACTCGATGGCGATATCCGTTCCAGCACCCATGGCAATTCCCACATCTGCTACACTGAGGGCTGGCGCATCATTAATACCGTCCCCAACAAAGGCTACTTTACCAGCCGCTTGTAGTTTATGGATTTCATGGGCTTTTTCTTCTGGTAGGACGCCTGCAATGACCTCTTCGATTCCGATTTGATCTGCAATAGCACGCGCCACACCTGCATTGTCTCCTGTCAGCATGACTGTTTTAAGACCACGTTTTTTCAACTGACTGATGGCAAGCTTGGCATTTTCCTTGGGAATATCTTGCAAAGCAAGCAAGCCTTTGATTTCATTGTCAACAGCCAAGAACACAACTGTCTTAGCTTCTTTTTCTAGTTCTTCAAGTTTTTCTTGATAAGCGCTAGAAATATCCATACTATCCAGCATTTTAGCATTTCCAAGTAAGACTTGTTTCCCAGCTATTTGCCCAGAAACACCTTTTCCATGCAAGGCTTGGAAATTTTCAACAGTTTGAAACTCAAGTCCAGTTTCAGTCGCTAGCTTAACAATGGCCTCAGCCAATGGGTGTTGGGAAGCTTCTTCCAAGGAGGCTGCCAATCCAAGCACCTCTGCCTCGTCGCCAATGATATCTGTGACCACTGGTTTTCCTTCCGTCAAAGTCCCTGTCTTATCAAAGACAAGAGTTTGGACTTTCTGGATTTCCTGTAAAACAGTTCCATTTTTGAGGAGAACCCCCATTTTGGCACTGCGTCCTGTTCCTACCATAAGAGCTGTCGGTGTTGCGAGACCCAAGGCACAAGGGCAGGCAATAATCAAAACCGCAACTCCATAGAGAAGAGAAGACACAAAGCTAGCTCCAAGCACGACTACACTATCCCTGAGCAAGACGAACCAAACCCAAAAGGTCACGATTGCTAAAATGAGAACCGCTGGGACAAAAATCCCTGAAATCTTATCTGTCAAGTCCTGAATCGGCGCACGACTGGTTTGAGCTTTCTTCACAAAGTCTACAATCTGAGCCAAGACTGTCTCCGATCCAACTTTTTCTGCCTTAAAAACAAGGGTTCCACTATTATTGATGGTTGAGCCAATGACGGTATCTCCAACTGTCTTGTCCACAGGAAGACTCTCACCCGTCACCATGGATTCGTCAATACTAGAAACACCTTCTACTACGACACCATCAACAGCAATCTTCTCACCAGGACGCACTCGAATCAGGTCGCCTACCTTGACTTGGTCCAAGGGGACTTGAACATAGCGATCTTCACGCAAGACTTCTGCTGTTTTAGCCTGCAAATCCAGTAGTTTCTCTACAGCTTGGGACGTATTTTTTCTCATTTTTTCCTCAAAAACTGCTCCCATAAGAACAAAGAAGAGGATAAATCCAGCACTTTCAAAGTAAACAGGGAGACCTGTAAAGAGGGCAAATAGGCTATAGAAATAGGCCACTAGAATCCCAATCGCAACTAAGGTATCCATGTTGGCATTGTGCTTTTTGAAGCTGGCCCAAGCGCTCTGGATATAAGGCCCGCCTGCTACTAGCATAATCGGCGTTGTGGCTAAAAAGGTTCCCCAACGCATGACTTGGTGACTAATGCTACCTGTCAACATCCCAATCATGAGAATCACAAGAGGCACGGTAAAGATACTAGTAATCCAAAAACGTTGCAAGAGAGTTAGAGATTTTCGAGTCTTCTCAACGACTGTATAGCTTCCCTTTTGCATCTTCATGCCACAAGAAAATTCATGTTGGCCTAATTCTTGAGGTGTAAAACGAATTGTTTTCTCTTCATCAAAGCCGATTGGTTCCAAGATGCCTTCTTCTTCAAAAAGAATTTCCTTGTAACAGTTTGAAGGGGTTGCACGATGAAAGGTAATCTCAGCTGGAATCCCTTTTTGAAGCTGAATATGAGCTGGATGATAGCCTTTTTCAGCTCGGATATGGATTTTTTGAATGCCATTTTCCAGGCTTGCTTTCACAATTTCTGTCATAATGTTCTCCTACTCTACAATCATCTTGCCGTGCATCATGTTCATACCACAAGCAAAGCCAAATTCTCCAGCCTGCTCAGGCGTGATTTCCACTACATACTCTTCCCCCATAGGCAGGTCCGCATGTACACCAAAATCTGGAAAAACAATTTGGTCCAGACAGGGTGAAGGGTCCTTACGGTCAAAGACAATGCGAGCTGGCACTGATTTCTTGAGGATAATCAACTCAGGCGTATAGCCCCCCATGACCTCCACTCGAATCTCTTGATAGCCCTTTTTTTGCTGGGCCTTTTGTCCAGATTTTTCAGGCTTTTTGAAAAACCAAAACAAGATAAAGGCGATAAGGGCAATACAAATAATGGTTACAATAATATTCAACATGACGTCTCCTTTACATACAATTACATTTTACTTCTGTTACAGCGCTTGATTTCTTCTCAGAAATCACAGCTGCCAAGTCTTCCAAGTCAGCCTGAGTAAAATCACATTCAGCAATCAAATCAGCCAACAAGTTCTTAATCCTACGAGAACAAACCTTGTCCTTGATATCTTGGACAAGTAAATCGCGACTTTGGTCTAGAGTTAAAAGAGCTGAATAAACAAAGGACTTGCCTTCTTTTTTCCGAGTCAAACACTCTTTCTCAACCAAACGAGCCAAAAGAGTTTGAATGGTTGACTTGGACCAGTCGAACCGCTCCGCCAGAACCCTGATCAAATCCGTACTGGTCTGTTCGCCCTGCATCCAAATAATCTTCATGACCTGCCATTCTGCATCTGAAATCTGCATAATCACACCTCCTAAATCTACATTTGTCAATTACAGTTATTAGTATACTCCTATAATCTACATTTGTCAACAATAAAATTAATCTTTTCTTTGAAAAAGAGAATTTTAATCATTTAAAAGACGATTTCCAGTCAATTTTTACTATATAAACTATAAAAATATGCTATACTAAAGAAAAAAGAAAACAACCACTAGGGGTGCGTAAAGCTGAGATTAACAACTGTTAGATCCCTTTGACTCAATCTAGGTAATGCTAGCTGATGGAAGTGGAAATGATAATGGGGACTAGCAGTCTTCTATTGCCTTTCTAAAACAGACTAGCTTGTTCTTAAGAATACAAACTTCAGTTGGTTGGGAGGTTTTAGATGACTTATTTACCCGTTGCTTTGACCATTGCAGGGACTGACCCTAGCGGTGGTGCTGGCATTATGGCTGATTTAAAGTCATTCCAAGCTAGAGATGTCTATGGAATGGCTGTTGTGACAAGTCTTGTCGCTCAAAATACCAGAGGCGTTCAGCTAATCGAGCACGTGTCTCCTCAAATGTTGAAAGCCCAATTGGACAGTGTCTTTTCGGATATCAAGCCTCAGGCTGTAAAAACTGGCATGTTGGCAACTACTGAAATCATGGAAATCATCCAGCCCTATCTTAAAAAGCTAGATTGTCCCTACGTCCTTGATCCTGTTATGGTCGCTACGAGTGGGGATACCCTGATTGATACCAGTGCCAGAACCTACCTAAAAACAAACCTGCTTCCACTTGCAACCATTATCACACCCAATCTTCCTGAGGCAGAAGAGATTGTTGGTTTTTCAATCCATAATCCAGAAGACATGCAGCGTGCCGGTCGCCTGATTTTAAAAGAATTTGGTCCTCAGTCGGTGGTCATCAAAGGTGGCCATCTGGAAGGTGGTGCCAAAGACTTCCTTTTTACCAAGGATGAGCAATTTGTCTGGGAAAGCCCACGAATTCAAACCTGTCATACACATGGTACTGGGTGTACCTTTGCTGCAGTGATTACGGCTGAACTAGCCAAGGGTAAAACTCTTTATCAGGCAGTTGATAAGGCCAAGGCCTTTATTACAAAAGCCATTCAAGATGCCCCTCAACTCGGTCATGGTTCTGGCCCAGTCAACCATACAAGCTTTAAAGATTAAAAAAACTCTCTAGTTCCCATTTTAAGGGAATTAGAGAGTTTTTATACTCTTCGAAAATCTCTTCAAACGACGTCAGCTTTATCTGCAACCTCAAAGCTGTGTTTTGAGCAACCTGCAGCTAGCTTCCTAGTTTGCTCTTTGATTTTCATTGAGTATTAATTAGAAAATAATATCATCCAACCTTGTTAAAAAGTCTTGCGTTTTTGCCTCTATATCTTCTGCTTGCATCAGATCGCGTACGACTGCTACTCCAGCTATACCCGTGCCGATAAGTTGGTCAATATTCTCTGATGTCAAGCCGCCAATGGCAACTACTGGAATGGCCACCCTTTGGCAAATTGTCTTCAAGGTTGAAATCAGGGTGATAGGCGCATTTTTCTTGGTCGTGGTCGGAAAAATGGCTCCTGTTCCCAAGTAATCTGCTCCCCCTTCTTCTGCCTCTAGGGCTCTTTTAACCGTTTTAGCGGTGACACCGAGGATTTTATCAGGTCCCAAGACTTGGCGGGCAACCGAAACGGGTAGTTCATCGTCTCCGATATGCAGACCTGCAGCATCAACTGCAAGACAGACATCCAAACGATCATCGATGATCAGGGGTACCTGATAGGCATCTGTTATTTCCTTGACTTGTTTTGCCAGTTGATAGTATTGATTGGTTGTGAGATTTTTTTCTCGTAATTGGACTATGGTAACCCCTGAACGGCAGGCCGTCTCAACCTTTTCAAGAAATCTTTCCACGGAATCTTGGTAGCGATTTGTTACCAGATACAGTCTAAGCGCCTCTCTATTCATAAACATCTCCTTTTATGGCTTCTAGCCAATTTTCATCTCTTTTTAGGAGCGAAAGCTGATTGAGTACTTGGTAGCGAAATTCTTCCAATCCCATTCCTTGGACAACTATTCTCTCAGCAGAGATATTGAGATAAGAAACCGCTAGGTAAGAAGCTTCAAAACCAGTCTTTCCTTGGCTGAGAAAAACAGCTGTCAAGGCTCCAACCAAGTCTCCTGTCCCTGTTATCCAGTCTAATTCTGCACAGCCATTCTCCAATACAGCAACCTGATTCTCTGAAACGATGAGGTCTTTGGGGCCTGTGACTAAGAATGACATACCTGGATATGTCTGACACCAGTCTTTCAAGACTTGAAGTAAATCCTCAGTTTCTTGATCTTTAGCACTCGCATCGACCCCAACTCCGTGGTGTTTTAAGCCAACAAGACTTCGAATTTCTGACATATTTCCTTTAAGGACCGTAGGTCTATAGTCTAAAAGATCTCTGACTAAGCTCTTACGAATGGATGAAGCCGTTACGCCAACAGCATCTACTACCATCGGGAGAGAAGATTGGTTTGCATACGAAGCTGCCATACGGATTGCTTTTTCCTTCTCAGCAGACAAATGCCCCAAATTGATGAAGAGAGCCTGGCTCTGTTTGGTAAAATCAAGAACCTCACGGGGGTCATCTGCCATGACAGGTTTACATCCCAGAGCCAAAATCCCATTTGCCAGCATCTCACAAGAAATTTCATTGGTAATACAGTGAATCAAAGAACTGGTTGCTAGAGGAAAAGGATTTGTTAATTCCTGCATCAGTCTATCCTTTCAGCAAAGAAATATCCTTGCACTTTTTTAAAGAATTCCTGCTTGATTAAAAATCGAAAGGCAATAAAGGAAATCGCTGTACCGATTAAGGTTGCTCCGAAAAATCGAGGCGTGTAGATAAACCAGCTAAGCTTTGCAGCTGATCCTGTAAAGAGTACCATAACAGGATAGGAAACAATAGAACCAATAATACCTGTTCCCAAAATCTCTCCTAGAGCGGAATAATGAAATTTTCGACCATACTTATAAAAGAGACCTGCAAGGAGGGCTCCAAAAGTCGCTCCTGTGAGAGCTAAAGGCGGAATCCCTTGAGTCGTCATACGGATAAATGCTGTGACTGTAGCCATAACCAAAGCATAAACAGGTCCCATCATGATTCCTGCTAGAATATTGACTACACTGGACATCGGTGCCATTCCCTCAATCCGAAAGATAGGCGTAAGGACTACATCAAGGGCAATCATCATGGATAAAATGGTTAATTTGTGAACTTGCAATTGGTGCTTTCTCATATTTCTACTCTTCTCCTGTTTCTAAAGACTGTAAATCACTCTTCCATGTCTGGTGTTGGTAGGCCATTTGCCAAAACTTGGCTTCCATGTGAA
The DNA here is from genome assembly GCF_003943935.1 of Streptococcus mitis. Taxonomy (GTDB): domain Bacteria; phylum Bacillota; class Bacilli; order Lactobacillales; family Streptococcaceae; genus Streptococcus; species Streptococcus mitis_BK. The sequence continues at coordinate 103,722 of NZ_RJOB01000001.1, forward strand.
CACTGATGTGGAAGGCATCTAGCATTTTTTTCTTGTCTGTCTCATCACTTTCGCGATAGAGTTGATTGACTAGCGCTCCCTCCTCTCTGATCTGTTGCTCTAACTCATCCGTAATATAAGTTTCAATCCATTGTTGATAGAGAGGATCTGGTGATGGTTTAAGATTAAGTGATTTGCCTATATCATGGTATAACCAAGGACAAGGCAGCAAACTTGCAAAGGCAATGCCCAAGTTTGGCTCTGCAAATTGCCGATAAATGTGAGAAATGTAATGATAGCAGGTTGGAGCGATTGGATGTTGCTCCATTTCCTGATCGCTGATTTCCAATTCCTTGAAAAATTGTTGGCGGATAAATAACTCACCCTCCACTAGACTCTGAGCATTTTGTTTCAAGAGTCTTTTCATCTCTTGGTTTGAAGTCTTATCAGCCAAAAGGTGATAGATTTCTGAGAAGGCCTTCAGATAGTAAGCATCCTGAATCAGGTAATAGCGGAAAATGGACGGGTCTAATTTTCCCTCTTGTAATTGTAAAATAAAGGGATGATGAAAAGAAGCCTGCCAAGCTTCATTGGATAATTCCATTGCAATATCTGTAAATTCCATAGTAACTCCTTTATAAAAATAGACTTGTTTGAAGTAATAAAAAGAACAGCAGGTAGATTAATTTTGTTTTTTTAGCAATATAAAAAGTCCGATAGCGATTCTCCACCTGTGCATGTTCGTCATATCCATGCGCCGACAGGGCTCTCAGGTAAAGATGGCGCCACCTAAAGACTGTCATCAGAACCTTGCTGTAAATCAAGGGAGACCAAAAATGCAGTTCTTGACCGCGTAATAAGCAAGCTTCCTTGAGGGACTTGATTTCTTGCTGAATAAGGGGGAAGGAATTGAATACCACAATCAAGGCATAGGCCCAAGAGCGTGATACCCCCTTTTGAGCCAAGTACAAGAGAAGCTCTTTTAGGGAAATAGAGGAAACAAAGACAAGTCCGATACAAACGGTCACAAAGGCCCTCGTTCCAAGCATGACTGCCTGCGAAGCATCTCCATGTAACTGAACTGCCCAGTAGTTGGCAAAGGATGGCAAAATGGCGAGCAGAATCATCCAAGCCAACATCTTAAATCGACGGTAATAGAGCATAAAGAGAATACAAAATGCAACTACCGAGAGATTAAGAGCAATCGAAGGAATAAAAGATGTTTCCAAGGATAAAATCAGCAAGAAGAGATTGATAATCGGTGTCTGGGTTGCTACTTTGACCATACTATCTCACCTCCCCTTGGGTATTGCTACTCTGAGATGTGAGTGGTTTGATAATTGTCACTTCTTTCACATGACTGAGCCCCTGACTAGTCATCTCAATCCAATAATCAACCACAGAGATCAAGGGATCCAAACGATGGCTAATGATTAGAAAACTTCTTCCTTGATTTCTCTCCTCCACAATCCACTGACAAAAATAATCACAGGCTCTATCATCCAAACCAGCAAAAGGTTCGTCTAGTAAAATCACAGAAGCCTTGCTGGTCAAGATGGTCAAGAGCTGAAGAATCTTTTGCTGACCACCACTTAATTGATAAGGACTCTTATCGAGCGCCTGCTCCAGATCAAAATACCGTAAAGCTTGGAGAATACGCTGATCTCTTTCAGAATCGGATCCATCTAATTGAAGTTCTTCTCGCAGACTGACTCTGATAAACTGTTTCTCAGCTTCCTGAACAACACCCGTCAGATCATGGTACAAACTCTTTTTCTTTTTCAGGACTGTCCCCTTCCAGGTAATGCGCCCCTTATACTTTTGAAATTGAAGAATGGATCGAAATAGGGTTGATTTCCCGACACCATTGTCACCCAAGATACAGGAAATTCCTTGGTAGAATGTAAAATCCGCAATTGAAAAGAGGGAACGCTTATCCAGCTCACAAGTCGTTCTATCCATATGGAATAGTTCCGGGCTAGAAGCAACTTCCTTTGAAGCAACCTGTGTCATCTCAGAGGTAGGGATTTGAAACACTTCCCTTAGTTGGCCATCTCTTAACTCCACCATATGGTCGATATAGGCTTCATAGTCCGTTAAATCATGGTCGCACAAAATAACTGTCTTCCCATTAGAAGACAACTCTTTTAGAATCTCCAATATCTCTATCCTACTCTTGCGGTCAATGGAAGCAAAAGGCTCATCCAAGAGATAGACCCTAGGATTCATAGCAAAGAGAACAGCCAAAGCAGCCTTTTGCTTTTCCCCACCTGATAAGTGATGAATTGGACGGTGCAAAATCGCCTTGCAGCGACATTGCTGGACTACCTCTGCTATTTTTGAATCAATTTCCTGAACGGGATGCCCAATATTTTCCAAGGTAAAAACCAGCTCCTCAAACAAGTTCTCCATGGTAAATTGATGATTGGGATTTTGAAATAGAATCCCAACCGTCTGGATACGTTCGATGATAGAAAGCTGACTGACCTCGCTCCCATTTATCAGGACTTGACCGCTATAGGGAAGAGAACTGACTTGGGCAATCATTTGAAAGAGACTCGATTTTCCTGAACCACTGCTCCCAACTAACAAGGTAAATGCTTGTACATGAAAAGTAAAATCAATCGGTTCCGAAAAAATTGGGGACTGAATCTCCCGTAATTCCAGACCCATCTATGCTTTTCCTCCAGCTGCAAACTGATGATAAAGTTTGACAATGGCACGAACCAAGATGGTACAGAAGAAAAAGACGGAAATAAAACGTACTACAAGCAAGGAAAGGACAAAAGGAAGTGAAAAGGCGTAGTAACCTAACTTAATGTACTCATAGACAAAGCTAACAAGCGTAATCCCAATACTATTAGCAGTTAGAGAGAGCCAACTTTCATAGCGATTCTTGGTTACGATAAAACCAAGTTCACTCCCCAAACCTTGAACCAAGCCGGACAAAAGAGCGCCTAGACCGAATTGGCTACCATAAAGGACTTCAGCAAGCGCAGCTAGCACTTCACCAATCGTGGCGCTTCCCACTCTTGGAACAAAGATGGCAGCAATGGGCGCAGCCATACACCAGAGACCAAAGAGGATTTCATTGGCAAAGGCCTGTAAACCAATAGGTGCTAAAATCAGAGTGAGGATATCAAACAGATAGCCAGATCCCACAAAAACGCCACCAAAAAAGATAGACAAGAAAGCAAGTAAGATAACATCTTTTAACTGCCATTTTTTCAACATAAAAAACTCCTTTTTAAAGAAAAGTGGGGCATTCAAGGAGACCTACCTAAATGCTTTGTATCACCCTCATCCAGTTTCGTAAAAGAAAAAACTCTAATTACAGATAGGAATTAGAGTTCAGCTTACAAGATTAGATGGTTCTTTTCGACATACGAAAAAAACATTTCACATTTCCCTTCGCCAGTCTTAACTGTATCAGGTTCAATGGGTATCATCTCAGCCTAAAGCACCCCAAATGTCTTTATTATTTAATTATATAAATATTATAACAAACAATTTATTCTAGTTCAAGAAATTGAACTGGAAATACAGTCTTGCATTCACAAAGACAGCAGATCTTTCTTTTGCAAAAAACAAATGTCTTGTTTGATAGATTAGCCATTTGAGCTAAATCTAGGCATAGCTTTTAGAAAAGGGAAACTTCCACTGACTTAGAATCCAAGGATAGATACCTATTGTTCACTCATTTTCCGAACAGTTTTTTCTATATTTTTTGCATACGATATTGCTGAAATGATTGAAACACCATCCATATTAGTCTGCATAATGTCTTTAATATGTTGCGTCTGTATCCCACCAATTGCAACTAATGGCATTTGGGGCAATAGTTTTCTCATCAATTTAAGACCTTCATAACCTATAGCGCCACCAGCATCATCTTTTGACTGGGTATCAAATACAGGACCAACACCGACATAATCTACATATTCAACTTTTGATTGTTGAAATTCTTTCTCGTTTTTTATAGAAAGACCAATTATTTTATCTGGCATCAATTTTCTAATTTCATCAACTCCAAGGTCATCCTGTCCTACATGTACGCCATCAGCATCTATTTCTAATGCTAACTCAATATCGTCATTAACGATAAACGGAACATTGTATTTTTTACAAAGATCCTGTAGTTTAATTGCTAATCCGACTTTTTCTTTACCTTCTAAGGCTCCCTCACCTTTTTCACGAAATTGAAATAAGGTTATACCACCTTTTAAGGCTTCCTCAACGACCGTATATAGATCTTTTCCTTGGCAAGTAGTCGTTCCACAAATAAAATATAGTTTTAGTAATTCTTTATGAAACATCTTACTTCACTCTTTTGAATTCCTTTACATCTTCATCTGTAATCTCGTATAAGGCATTTATAAATTCAACTTTAAATGTTCCAGGAAGATGTCCATTTGGACGTTTTTCTGCCATTTCTCCAGCGATATTGTAAACCAACATAGCTGTTTCTAATGATTTCAATTCTTGACCTTTTTCTAGTCCGATAAAGCTTGCTACTACAGCACCTAATAAGCATCCTGTCCCAATAACTTTTGGCATCATGGCACTACCATTATGAATCGTTACCACTTCTCCATTTACCGCAATAGCATCCACTTCACCTGTTACTATTATAGGAATATTGAACTTCTCATTTGCTGCTAGAGCAATTTCGTCAATATTATCTACACCTGCACTATCTACTCCTTTAGATGCCACATTTATTCCTACTAAAGAGGCAATCTCGCCAGCATTTCCCCTAATCGCTGCGAGCTTGTAATTATTTATTAAATCTTCGGATACTTTTTTTCTATAAGATCCTGCTCCACAAGCTACAGGATCTAAAACTGCTGGGACATTATATTTCTCTGCAATTTTCAGAGCAGCTTGGTATAATTTCCAATTTTCATCTGTCAATGTTCCTATGTTTATTAATAACCCCCCAGCATACTTTAACAAATCCTCTAAATCTGCTGGAAACTCACTCATGGCTGGTGATGCACCCAGTGCTACTAATCCATTTGCTGTGAAATTTTTTACTACATCATTGGTTATGCAAATGACCAAAGGTGCTTTTTCTTTTAATAATTTTAAACTTGTCATATTGAAATCCTTCCTTTTCACTTTATACAATCTACTAATTTCGATTTATCTTTAGTTGAGAATTTTTTTCATTTATATTGAATGATTTACCTCGTCAAATTTATCAGTATCCTGAACTTTCTCTAATCGTCATAACCAATATCAAAAAAGGCTAATTCCAAAGCGATTGCTTGATTCCAGCGTTGCTGAAGTTCTGTCAAATCTTCTCTACCTTTCCCAACACGATTGAGTTCGTCAACCAGAAATTGAACCCACTCTGCAAAGAAAGGACCTCTGTGGAGATTGATCCATTCCGAATGAATATAGGATTCAGGTAGAGCCAAATCTTTAGAACCCCAGTCTAAATAGAGACCTTCTGCAATGACCAGCATGACCAAAAGATGGGCATAGTCTGATGATGACACAGCAGAATACATAAGCTCCTGAAAGGCTTTTGTTACAGGATGCAAGGTCACTTCCAGATAGTCATTCTCAGATACTTTTAACTCTTTGAAAGCCTTTTGGAAATAACCGTCTTCGTCTGCTTCAAGAAAACCTAGTTGCTTGGCAAAACGAAGCTTGGATTCAAGCTGGTCAGCGTGGGCTACACAAGCACCCAACATGGATAAGAAGGCATCAAAGAAGTGATAATCTTGAATTAGGTAGTCTTTTAAGACCTTATTCTCAAGTGTCCCCGCAAAAAGTTCCTTAACAAAACGATGATTGATTGCAGCCTGCCAATCCTTCTGACTGCTTTTTAATAATTCTCCAACAGTCAAACCTGGCTCAAATGCATAGTCTTGTGTTTCCATATTTATTTTTCCTCTCTTTATTCGTTCGTAATCAACAAAACACCAAGAAAATCCTAGTTTTACTTGACCTTTTTAAAGAAAATCAAGGGCGTTCAAGAAGAGCTACCTAAATACTTTGTATTGCCTCCATCCAGCTTATATAAACAAAAAACTCCAATTACATATAGGAACTGGAGTTTAGCTTACAAGATTAGACCGTTCATTTCGACACACGAAAAAAACGTTTCACATTTCCCTTCGACAGTCTTAACTGTATCAGGTTCAATGGGTATCATCTCAGCTTAAAGCACCCCAAATGTCTTTATTATTTAATTACTGCACCAGTATAGCAAAAAATGAAAGCCCTAGCAAGATATTTGATTTAAAAATATATTTATATAATTTTTAATGGTGATTTATTCTTCCTATAGACGAAGAAAAACCTCCACATTCAGTGGAGGCAAGCTGTTTTATTAATACAATTTTAAGTCACGAGGGTCAACTGGGAAAGTTGGGTTGTATGGGTTGTGACGGAGTTTGAAATGTTTGACATCTTCAATGGTCTGAGTTCCAGACAATTGCATGACTGTCTTCAATTCTGCATTCAAGTGTTCAAAGACTTGACGCACACCAACACTACCACCGAGAGCCAAGCCATAGATAACAGGGCGACCAATAGCTACCAAGTCTGCACCTGAAGCCAAGGCTTTAAAGACGTGTTGACCACGACGAACACCAGAGTCAAAGACAATTGGCACACGTTTATCAACTGCTTCTGCAACTTCTTGAAGTGAGTCAAAGGCAGCTGGTCCACCGTCGATTTGGCGGCCACCGTGGTTGGTTACCCAGATACCAGAAGCTCCCGCAGCAAGCGAACGTTCAACGTCCTCACGACATTGTGGTCCCTTGACATACACAGGAAGTCCAGAGTATTCAGCGATAAATTCTACATCTCGTGGAGATAGGCGTTGTTTAGCTGATTTGTAAACAAAGTCCATTGATTTACCAGCACCTTCTGGTAGGTATTCTTCAACAATCGGCATGCCAACTGGGAAGACAAAACCATTGCGCTTATCAACCTCACGATTACCCCCTACAGTAGCATCTGCTGTCAAGACAATCGCCTTATACCCTTCAGCCTTAACACGGTCCATGATATGGCGGTTAATGCCATCATCTTTACTAAAGTAAAATTGGAACCAATGAGGTGTCCCTTGAAGGGCCTCCGTAATTTCTGGAAGGTCGACAGTAGAGTAAGAGCTAGTTGTATAAAGAGAACCGAACTCATGCACACCACGCGCAGTCGCCACTTCACCCTGTTCGTTTGCCAATTTATGGGCCGCAACAGGCGCCATAATGATTGGTGAAGACAATTTTTCACCAGCAAATTCAATCTCTGTACTTGGATTTTCAACATCACAAAGCGTATGAGGAACGATGAGTTTGTGGTTAAAGGCGCGGATATTCTCTCTTAAAGTGAAAGTATCTTCTGCTCCACTAGCGATATATCCAAATGCTGCTTTAGGAATAACTTGTTGTGCCATTGGCTCCAAATCATAGGTATTGATGAAATCTACAGGACCTTCTGCATTGCTTGTTTTGTATGACATAAAATGCCCTCCTTAATAAGTAAGCGTTTACTTTGTATATTACAAAAAATATTCTAACTCTTTTTTCAAAATTTTTCAAATATTTTGTTTGGAAATTTCATACTTTCAATCATTTTACAGCGATAATTAAAAATGATGAACTTTCTTAAGTTATGGAAATTCAAATAATCTTTTCATTTTCTAATACTTTATCATCAAATTGTTCAGCTAGTATAGTTGCTGAGTGATAAAGTTCCTTTGCTTTATTTTTATCATTTTCAAAATAAAGATAGCACTTAGCTTCAAATACTGAAATTCCAGGTTTATAGACTTGCAACGTTGTTACTGATAAAATTTCATTCATCTTTTTTACTAGAGATATCATATGTTTATAGTCATTATGAACAACATAAACAACCGCTATGGCACAAAGAACTGATAGTAGCTCTACATTATACATTTCATCACTAACTAATTGCTGTTTCAACAACTTAATCCGAAAATCATCTAATGCTCTCTTCTATAAATCAAGTCTTGACATTGCATAGCAAAATAATCAATTAATAGTAAATCATTGAATGTGTAAACTTGCTTTAGTGTTACTTGCTTAAAATAATCATCAAAAATATCTTCAGCGAAACTACCTGTCCCTGTTCTTATCAAGTCTAATATTCTTTCAATCAAGTCTAGACTCAGCAACTCTTCCTCAGGAAGAGCTAGTTCTTTATTTTCAAGAAAAGTATCTATCGGAACTTCTAATCGCTTAGATAAATATTGTAACTTAGTAATTGTTGGCAAGGATTGCCCAAGCTCAGTACGCATCAGCTGTTTGATTATTAAGTCAGCTTCTGTCCACAGACCTCTTCTCTCGTCAATTTGTGACGTTCACGTTCCTGTCTTACTCTATGACCAATTTCAGTTTTAATATCTGTTGTCATTCTTACCTCTTAACCACAATCCATAAATTAACAATAATTCTTTTTCAAATCCGTCATATTATTTTCCAAAACTTGGATGTCTTGGCTGACTTTGAGAATGACAATGCTGCCTTGAATACTGGAGATGACTTGACGGGCCTGCAACTGCGCCCGCTCTTCTGACCAGTCAGCATGCAGGTCTTGCAAGAGGCTGGCTAACTTCTCTGTCCATTGGGTCATAAAATCATTGAGAGGACAGCGGAAGTTCTCATCTTCTGTGGACAATTCCACAATCAGATTACCAATTGGGCAACCATAAAAGACCGTCTGACTTTCATGAAATTGACAAACCCAGTCAATCATATCCGAAAACTTGTCACTGTCAGACTTATCTGCTTCAAAAATATCTTCAAAAAGCTCTTTTCGCCAATTTGCTAAAATATCTTGAATGACCGTCAAACCAATTTCCTTCTTAGATTTGAAATAATAATAAAGCTGTCCCTTGCCAACATCAGCTGCCTCCATGATGTCACTGATGGAGGTGGCCACATAACCCTTCTGATAAATCAATTCCTCAGCACTTTGTAAAATACGCTCTTTAACGCTCATCTACTCACCTCTCTTTTTTCCTATTATAGCAGATTCAGAGTCTGAGACCAAACAATTGAAACCACCTCCTTTTGCCACTGTTTTATCATTAAAATTTTTTGTTCTGAGCAAATTAATTTACAAATTCAATTTTAGATGTTATTATAATTGTACCGAATGGTCAGTATATAACTAAAACTACCATTTGGAAAATCATCAAACTAACAGTCTAAATTCCTATTGGCTGTTAATCAAATCATATTAGGAGGAACCTCATGTTCAATCAGAAAAATGTCGCATTTGTTATCACAGACCCACAAGTTGAATTCCTAAAACATACTGGTAAAGGATTCGGAGCAACTAAAGACGTTCTTGAAAAAGTTAATACTATTGAAAATCTGACAAAGCTTTTCGCTCTTGCTAAAGAGCGTGGCTACAAGCGTTTTATCTCACCGCACTACTTCTATCCACACGATCACAAGTGGCAATTTAAAGCTGCTGGTGAAACGATGATGATTGAAAACGAAATGTTTTGGCGTGATAGCCAGTATTCAGCAATTCCAGAAGGCTCTGGAGCAGATATGATTGAAGAGATTAAACCATTTTTGGATGAAGATACTATTGTTGTCAACGGACATAAAATTTTTGGCCCAGAAAGCAACGATCTTAACCTTCAACTCCGCAAAAATGGTATCGACACCGTCATCTTGGCTGGTATGAATGCTAATCTCTGCGTGGATTCACACATGCGTGAACTCATAGAATTAGGCTACAATGTCATTGTTGTTAACGATGCTGTCGGTGCTCCAGGTGAAGAAGCCTACCAAGCTGCACTAACAAACTACGGCTACATTGCCAACCAAGTTTTGACAACTGAGGAAGTTATCGCTCAACTTTAGTATTAAAAACAAAATCAGGTAATCCTAGCGACTACCTGATTTTCTATGTTTTAAGAATTTTGCCAATTTTCTTGGTCTTCTTTAAAGCGTTTTAGAAGGTCGAGTCCTTCTGGTGTGATATAGCCTTCTTCTTGGGCTAGGTGAATGAGTTCACTGTAGTTAGAAAGCGTCACAAGTTTGACACCTGCATCTGAGAAGTTCTTATCTGCTTTTGGCAATTGGTAACTGAAAATCGCTACAACACCAAGTACATCTGCACCTTCGCGTTTAGCTGCTGCTACGGCCTCAAGAACAGAACCACCTGTTGAAATCAGGTCTTCAACCACTACCATTTTTTGACCTTGAGCTACACGGCCTTCGATTTGGTTGCCTGCTCCGTGGTCTTTTGGTTTGCTACGGATGTAGGCAAAAGGCAAGTCCATCTTATCAGCAATAATAGCTCCGTGTGGAATCCCTGCTGTTGCAGTTCCTGCAATCACCTCAACCTCAGGAAAGGCTTCTTTGATAGCATCCACAAAACCATTTTCAATGAGAGTACGAGTTTCTGGATAGGCAAGAGTTACACGGTTATCTGTGTAAATCGGCGACTTGATACCAGATGCCCAAGTGAAAGGCTCCTCTGGTTTGAGGTAAACTGCTTGAATTTTCAAGAGGTGGCTAGCGATATCTTTAGCAAGTGTCATGGTATTCTCCTTTTATTTTTATAATCTAGTTCTTTAATTCCAGTCCTGTGTCCATTCATCCTTGATGGCATGATAAGCTGCAACAGGATCCTCAGCTTGGGTAATGGGGCGTCCCACTACGATATAGTCACTGCCGATTTGATAAGCATCCGCTGGCGTCATCACGCGTTTTTGGTCTCCAACTGCAGCTCCCTGTGGACGAATTCCTGGCGTTAAACAGATAAAATCTGGTTTAGTAGCCTGCTTGATGACTTGTACTTCCTGAGCCGAGCAAACGACACCATCTAATCCCGCCTCAGCTGTCTTCTTAGCATAATGAATCACAGACTCTTGCAGGCTGGTTTGGATATTTTGAAAATCCTGCATCTGAGCTTCCGATGTTGAGGTCAGCTGAGTCACTGCAATCAATTTGGCTTGATTTCCAAGACCTTCACGCGCAGCCTTCATCATCTCTACACCCCCAGCCGCATGAACATTGGTCATATCCACACCAAGCTGAGACAGGATCTTCATGGCTGACTTAACTGTATTGGGAATGTCATGTAGTTTGAGATCAAGAAAGACGCTATGTCCCAAGTTTTTTAAATAGGAAATAATCTCAGGACCCGCTGCGTAATAAAGCTCCATCCCTACCTTGAGATAAAGGCTTTCTTCTGCTGGGAAAAGAGCTAAAAATTCCTTGACTGCCTCAAAACTAGGAAAATCAAGAGCAATGACTGGACGATGTTCTCGCATAGGTTTCTCCTTTTACCTTTGCTAGTGAGAGAGTCTGGACACAAGAAGTCACGAAAAAAGGAACCTGCCAACAGCAAGGTTCCACGAAAAACGGGTAGTCTCCACCCTTTCACCGTCTAACCTTAGCTGCCTCTCTGGACTGCTTTAAAGGTTTTTTACTATTCTATTATTTCTACTAGCACTTGTCAAGTAAAAACATGGCAACTAAAGAGCTATGAAAGAAAAGGTAAACCTAGCGACGTGATGAACGCTGATTTGTTTGATTTCGATTGCTCTCTTCCTCCAGTTTTTTCTTCTCTTCTTCCAATTTTTTCTGCTGTTCTTCTAGCCTTTTCTTCTCTTCCTCTTTCTGTTTCTTCTCAGCTTCAATTGCCTCTTTTTTAGCTCTTTCCTCAGCCTCCATAATTAATTTATCCGCCACAGTGTAACTGTAAATTCCAGCTTCCATATCGACCACACTTGGTTCTGACAATTGAGGCTTAATCTTACTGTAATATGGCAATTTCTTACTCATTTCAGACAGGGGAACCAAGACTTCATCTGTATCATACATGGTCAATCGAATTAAATCGGAAGTCACCTTGCTTGGGGCTAGTTCCACCTTTTGGATAGCCGCCTTGAGTTCTGGGCTAATTTGAGCAAGTTCTGAGACAAAAGTCTTGATTTGCTCGCTGTCATTAAAGAAAACAGATAAATAGGTTTCTGGTAGACTAACCAAGCTCACAGCACTAGTCTCAAGCTGACCACTGGAAAGAATAGGATAATGACTTTCTCCAGAAACATAGTAGGCCACAATATCATATTCCTTAACCTTGATAGTAAATTTAGTTGGAAATTGATAGACAAGCTGAGCTGATTCAACCCAATAATTAGACTTAATCTGCTCTTCATATTTTGCCTTATCTAGCAGAAGGTTAATCGTATAATCCGAATCTTGAATGCCTGAAGCCTGTCGAATATCATCATCCGTAGTTTGCACCGTTCCCTCAATATGAATATCCTTCATGGTCGCATAAGGACTGAGTAAGTAGGCAGAGACAATCAATAAAAGCAGACTTGGAAATAAAATCGTGAAGGCTCGTAAGATATGGAGACCAGGAATCTTTGCTTTGGCTGGTTTTTCCTTTGTAGCCTTTTTAGCAAGCTTTTTATCCTGGTCCTCCTTCTCTTTAGACCCTGATTCTTCTTTCTCTTCTTCCTCTTTGTCACCCTCTGAGGATTCTACTTTTTCTTCAGACTTTTCCTTAGCTGATTCTTCATCTTCCTGGTCTGTTTCACTCTCCTGGTCCTCTGATTTCTCAGATTCTTCTCCCATTCGAGCTTGTCTTTCCTTTTCTTTCTCCTCAGCTAGGGCTGCCTCTTCTTCAGCCTTCTTTTTTAGATATTCTTGGTTTCGTTTCTGCCATTCTGATAACTCTTTAAATTCTTCGAGGATTTCTTTGCCCTCATTTTTCTTATCTTTTGACATTTACTTTCCTTATGATAAATCTTTTTTCAACAATTGATAAAAATCTGCTAGAGATTTCAATTCCTTAGAAGCCTTCATCTTGGCTTGATAGTCTTCCTTGTGACTTAGTAAGTGAGAAAGCTTCTCTTCTAAACTGTCCAAGGTCAAATCGCTTTCTTGAAGCTCTTCTGCATAGCCTTTTTTTACAAAGTAAGCTGCATTTTCAATCTGGTCTCCACGACTAGCTTCACGACCAAGTGGCACAATGACATGTAATTTTGCCATGGCCAAGAGCTCAAAAATCGTATTGGCACCACCTCGTGTCACGACAATATCAGCCAATTCCATCAAGGGTTGATAGAGATTGGTCACATAGTCAACACGAAAAAGATTTTGGCTCAACTCGTTCAGGCTAGAATCTCCAGTTAGATTGATAATATTGTAGCGTTCTGTCAGTTCTTTCTTATGGTCTGTCACCAATTGGTTAAAGACACGAGCTCCTGCTGAACCGCCGACAAACAGCACTGTTGGCAATTGGGGATTAAAGTGGGTTTGAATATCCACCAATTCATCTGGTTCTAGAGTTTTTTGATCTGAAACCTTGGTCACTGCTCCCACATGCTCGACCTTAGACAAACTTGAAGCTTGCTCAAAAGTTGAATACATCTTGGTCGCAAATTTATAGGCGATTTTATTGGCCAAGCCCATAGATAGGTCAGATTCGTGAATAAAGACAGGCACTCCTGACACACGCGCTGCGATAACAGGCGGTACAGAGACAAAGCCTCCCTTTGAAAAAAGAGCCTGTGGACGAAGTCGTAACATGATAAAGAGCGATTGGACAATTCCCCAACCAACTTTAAAGACATCCATCATATTTTGCCAAGAGAAATAGCGACGCAATTTTCCAGTCGCAATGGAGTGGAAAGTGACATCCAAGCCTGACTTAAGGATTTCTTGGTGTTCGATACCACGTTTATCTCCTATATAGTGGACTTCCCAGCCATCTTCGATGAACTTGGGCATCAACAAAAGGTTGAGGGTAACGTGTCCAACCGTTCCCCCACCTGTAAAGATAATTTTTTTCATATTATTCCTTTAACTCCGCTACCGTGTCGATAAAGAGGTCGCCACGTACTTCAAAGTTAGCATACATATCCCAGCTGGCATTGGCAGGACTGAGAAGAACCACGTCTCCTTGAGTCGCAAGCTCATAAGCCTTGTGGGTCGCATCAGCAATATCAGTCGCATCCACATAAGCTACACCAGCCTTATCCGCTGCCCGTTTGACACGTTCTGCAGACTGACCCAGGATGACCATCTTCTTGAGTCCAGTAATATCTGGAATCAATTCGTCAAACTCATTGCCACGGTCCAGACCACCTGCAATCAAGATGACCTTGCTGTTGTCAAATCCTGACAAGGCTTTTTGAGTAGCCAAGATATTGGTTGACTTGCTATCATTATAGAATTTGACACCCTTGATTTCATCCACAAATTGGAGACGGTGTTTGACACCACCAAAGGCTGAAAGAGTTTCTTTGATGGTTTGGTTATCAACACCACGAAGCTTGGCTACAGCAATCGTCGCAAGGGCATTTTCCACATTGTGACTACCTGGAACTCCGATTTCGCTAGCTGCCATGACAACTTCCCCACGGAAGTAGAGTTTACCATCTTCTAGATAAGCTCCAGCAACCTTTTCCTGTGTTGAGAATGGTACAACAGTAGCCTGTGTTTTAGTAGCTAATTCTTTTGCCAAGTCTTGGTTAAAGTTCAAGACAAGGAAATCAGCTGCTGTCATCTTGTTCTGGATATTCCACTTGGCTGCCACATATTCCTCAAAAGAACCGTGGTAGTCGATATGGGTTGGCATGAGGTTGGTAATAACCGCAATCTCAGGATGGAATTCTTGAACGCCCATGAGTTGGAAAGAAGAAAGTTCCATGACAAGCGTGTCCTTGTCTGACGCAGTTTGGGCCACTTGACTAGCTGGATAGCCGATATTCCCTGATAAAAGACCATGTTGCCCAGCAGCAGTCAAAACTTCCCCAATCATGGTCGTTGTAGTTGTTTTTCCATTTGAACCTGTGATACCGATAATTGGCGCCTCTGAAATCAAGTAAGCCAATTCCACCTCAGTCAAGACTGGAATTCCCTTGGCCAAAGCCTTTTCAATCATGGGATTGCTGTAGGGAATACCTGGATTTTTCACCATAAGGGCAAACTCTTCATCCAAAAGTTCCAAAGGATGGCCACCTGTGATAACCTTGATTCCTTCTTCCAACAAACTTTGGGCAGCTGGATTGTCCTCGAAAGGCTTCCCATCATTTACCGTCACAATGGCACCTAGCTTGTCCAACAAACGTGCTGCAGATTCACCAGACTTGGCCAAGCCTAAAACAAGGACTTTCTTATTTTTAAATTGATCTATTACTTTCATGTCTCGAACTCCATTTCTACTCCTACTATTTTACCATTTTTATGGAAATAATTCTAAACGAAAATGCTCAGATTAGGCATTCTAACAAGCAAAAAGAGAGCCGAAACTCTCTTTTATCTTCTTTTACTTTTATGGACCGACATGAGGGTAATATCTCGCAAGCTAAAGTATGCTAGGAAGAGCATAGCGACTGCGATAAAGAATTCTGTCGGTAGCTGAAAGATTTGCAGGACAGACAGCATCAGCAAAATCAAAAGTGCTACGAAAGCAAAGACTACAAGGACGATATTGACTGTCCCTTTAATGCTTTGTGGTGTCGCAAATACATAGAGTAGTAATAAGAGGATTCCTATGATTAAATAAACCATCTTTATCTCTTTCTAGCTCTTATTCAGCTGATTTTTTCTTCTTGTTAGCTTTCTCACGCTCTGCCTTGTTAAGGATTTGTTTACGCAAACGGATAGACTCAGGAGTTACTTCCATATACTCATCGTCGTTCAAGAACTCAAGAGACTCTTCAAGTGTCAAGATACGAGGTGTCTTGATAACAGCTGTTTGGTCCTTAGTAGCTGAACGAACGTTAGTCATTTGTTTAGCCTTAGTGATGTTAACTGTCAAGTCGTTTTCACGAGAGTTTTCACCGATGATCATTCCTTCATAAACCTCAGTACCTGGGTTGACAAAGATTGTTCCACGTTCTTCAATAGACATGATTGAGTAAGTTGTAGCCTTACCAGCATCGATAGAAACAAGGGCACCACGGTGACGTCCACCAATTTCCCCTGGAATCAATGGCAAGTATTGGTCGAAGGTATGGTTCATGATACCATAACCACGAGTCATTGACAAGAACTCAGTTGAGTATCCAATCAAACCACGCGCTGGAACAAGGAAGACCAAACGAGTTTGACCATTACCAGTTGAAATCATATCCAACATTTCACCCTTACGTTCAGAAAGGCTTTGGATAACAGACCCTTGGTATTCTTCTGGAGTGTCGATTTGAACACGTTCAAACGGCTCACATTTAACACCGTCGATTTCTTTTACGATAACCTCTGGACGAGATACTTGAAGTTCATATCCCTCACGACGCATTGTTTCGATAAGGATTGACAAGTGCAATTCTCCACGACCTGAAACTGTCCATTTATCTGGTGAATCAGTTGGGTCAACACGAAGGGAAACGTCTGTTTGCAATTCTGCCTGCAAACGTTCTTCTACCTTACGAGAAGTTACCCATTTACCTTCTTTACCAGCAAATGGTGAGTTGTTAACCAAGAAAGTCATTTGAAGAGTTGGCTCATCGATGTGTAGGATTGGAAGAGCTTCTACTGCATCTGTCGGAGTAATAGTTTCACCGACAAAGATATCTTCCATACCTGAAACGGCAATCAAGTCACCTGCTTTTGCTTCTTGGATTTCACGACGTTCCAAACCAAAGAAACCGAAGAGTTTAGTAACACGGAAGTTTTTAGTTGTGCCATCTAGTTTAGAAAGGGTAACTTGGTCCCCAACCTTAACAGTACCACGGAAGACACGACCGATACCGATACGTCCAACGAAATCATTGTAGTCCAAAAGTGACACTTGGAACTGCAAAGGCTCATCTGAGTTATCTACTGGAGCTGGGATATGGTCGATAATTGTGTCAAAGATTGGTGCCATAGTCGCTTCTTGGTCAGCTGGATCATCTGACAATGAAGAAGTTCCGTTGATCGCCGAAGCATACACCACTGGGAAATCAAGTTGGTCATCATCTGCACCAAGCTCGATGAAGAGTTCCAATACTTCGTCCACTACTTCTGCTGGACGAGCTGATGGTTTGTCAATTTTGTTAACAACCACAATTGGGACAAGGTCTTGTTCCAAAGCTTTTTTCAATACGAAACGAGTTTGTGGCATTGTTCCTTCGTAGGCATCTACGACCAAGACAACACCGTCAACCATTTTCATGATACGCTCAACTTCTCCACCGAAGTCCGCGTGTCCTGGTGTGTCCATGATATTGATACGAGTTCCGTTGTAGGCAACGGCTGTATTTTTAGCAAGGATGGTAATTCCACGCTCTTTTTCGATATCGTTTGAGTCCATAGCACGCTCTGCCAATTCAGTACGTGCATCAAGCGTTTCTGATTGTTTCAATAATTCGTCAACGAGGGTTGTTTTACCGTGGTCAACGTGGGCGATAATCGCAATGTTACGGATATCTTCTCTTAATTTTGTCATGATTTCCTCTATAATATTCAAAATTTATTTTCTAACTGAACGATTATACCATAATTTCAAGTAAATAACATAACTCAAGCAAGTGTAAATGTTTTCACTCCGCTTTTCTTTTCACATCAAGCCTTTTCAAAGCAAGCGACTTGTGATAAGATAGGCACAGTATGCGTTTAGATAATTTATTAGCCCAAGAAAAAGTTAGCCGAAAGGCCATGAAGCAAGCACTCCTCAAAGGGGAAATTCTCATCGATAGTTGCCCAGCCCGCTCCCTAGCCCAAAATATCGATACTGGACTACAAGAACTCCTTTTTCAGGACCGAATCATTCAAGGCTATGAGCACACCTACCTTATGCTTCATAAACCTGCTGGTGTCGTTACAGCTAACAAAGACAAGAAACTTCCAACCATCATGGACCTCCTTTCGCCTGACATCCAGTCTGACAAGCTCTATTCCGTCGGCCGACTGGACCGAGATACGACAGGACTCCTCCTCTTGACCGATAACGGTCCCTTAGGCTTTCAACTCCTCCATCCCCAGTATCATGTCGATAAGACCTACCAAGTCCAGGTTAATGGACTCCTGACACCTGACCATATCCAAGCCTTTCAAAAAGGAATTGTCTTTTTAGATGGTACTGTCTGTAAACCTGCAAGACTAGAAATTCTATCTGCAAATTCTTCCCTCAGTCAAGCCTCTATCACCATTTCAGAAGGAAAATTTCATCAAGTCAAGAAAATGTTCCTCTCGGTTGGTGTCAAGGTGACCTCCCTCAAACGTACCCATTTTGGCCCTTGGAGCTTGGATCAGAATCTTCAAGAAGGAGACTACCGTCCCCTAAACTCAGAAGAGTTGGCAAGAATTCGTGACTTTCTCAGAAAAAGTGGTTAAAAAATGAGCTCGGAAACATCCAAGCTCGTTTTCTTATTTCTCAACTTTGACTTTCCCTTTCCAAGAATCCAAACCATAAGAAAGGATATAAATCTCAGAAAAACCTTGTTTTTTCAAGTAAAGGGCTGCATTTGTAACTCGTTGCGCACGTTGGTTTTCGTAAAGAAGGACAGGTTTATCCTTACGAAGGGCTGCAAGACTAGTCTTCAACTGACTTGAAGGAATATTGCGGGCACCAAGGATATGCTTTCTGTGGAATTCAGCTGGATCGCGCAAATCAATCAATTGACCCGTACGAATCAAGGCTTCAAACTCCTCATTGTCCACGATTTTAGCTGCACGTCGAATACGAAGATAGTTAAATCCCATCCACGCCAACATTGCCAGTATAAGTGCCCACAAAATCCAAGTAACCATTAGTTCTTTTCTCCATTTTTCTCAATATAATCCAATTCTACCTTGTGCTCTCTGCGAAGAACCGCTTCTGCTTCTAGATAGTCTAATTTGTCCATCAACCCTGCATCGTAAATTCGAGAGAGCTCCAACTTCATCAGTTCAATATCATATAAGCGTTTTCCCATGTAAACAATAATACCAAATTGTTTGAGGAACTGCTGCACATCATAGAATGTTTTCATAAGACTCATTCTAGCAAATTTTTGTGTTTTTTTCAAGAAGAGACTCACACAATGCTCCTGATTTTCCTATCTTCTTTGGCGATTCTGACGCAAGTGTGGTACAATAAAAACATGAGAATTCAACAATTACATTATATTATCAAAATCGTCGAAACTGGCTCCATGAATGAGGCAGCCAAGCAACTCTTTATCACCCAACCCAGTCTTTCCAATGCTGTGAGAGATTTGGAAAATGAAATGGGTATTGAGATCTTTATCCGCAATCCCAAGGGCATTACCTTGACTCGTGATGGAATGGAGTTCCTCTCCTATGCCCGTCAGGTTGTCGAGCAGACCCAGCTTTTGGAAGAACGCTATAAAAATCCTGTCGCCCACCGCGAACTCTTTAGCGTTTCGTCTCAACACTATGCCTTTGTCGTCAATGCCTTTGTATCGCTACTCAAGAAAAGCGATATGGAAAAATACGAGCTCTTCCTTCGTGAAACTCGTACTTGGGAAATTATCGACGACGTCAAGAACTTCCGTAGTGAGGTCGGTGTCCTATTTTTGAACAGCTACAACCGTGATGTTTTGACAAAGATGCTAGATGACAACCACCTGCTGGCTCACCATCTTTTTACCGCTCAACCGCATATCTTTGTTAGCAAGACCAATCCTCTGGCAAAGAAAGACAAGGTGAAACTGTCTGATTTGGAGAATTTCCCTTACCTCAGCTATGACCAAGGGACACACAACTCCTTCTACTTTTCAGAAGAGATTCTTTCTCAAGAGCACCACAAGAAATCCATCGTGGTCAGTGACCGTGCTACCCTCTTTAATCTCTTGATTGGTCTGGATGGTTATACCATTGCGACAGGAATTTTGAACAGTAACCTCAACGGAGACAATATCGT
Organism: Streptococcus mitis; assembly: GCF_003943935.1. GTDB lineage: Bacteria > Bacillota > Bacilli > Lactobacillales > Streptococcaceae > Streptococcus > Streptococcus mitis_BK. The sequence continues at coordinate 123,519 of NZ_RJOB01000001.1, forward strand.
TTCTATCCCACTGGATATTGATGATCCCATTGAGCTAGTCTATATCCAGCATGAAAAAACCAGTCTGTCTAAGATGGGCGAACGCTTTATTGACTATCTACTAGAAGAAGTCCAGTTTGATAGTTGAGAAATGATAAGAACCAATATGTAGGCTAGCAATAACCTACACATTGGTTCTTTTTACTTATAATTAAAAGTCTCCCCTGCCAACTTATCAGCTAGCTTGGGAAAGAGGGTATAAAATTTGTGGGCCAAGTTCAACAAGACAGGGAGATTGAGTTCTCGTTTATTTTTTCCTATAATCTTGACAATCTTTTTAGCCACTTCATCTGGTTCTAGCAGGAAACGTTCAACCGATTTGAGATAGGTGCCATCTGGGTCAGCCTGGTCAAAAAATCCTGTACGGATTGGTCCTGGATTGACCGTCGTTACATAAACACCATAGGACATAAGTTCCAGGCGCAGAGCATTTGAAAAACCAATGGCCGCAAATTTGGTCGCTGAGTAGAGACTAGACTTGCCAGTAGCAATCAAACCTGCCATGCTAACAATATTGATGATATGGCCTTTTCGCATTTCCTTCATGCGAGAAGCAACCAAACGAGATAGATTCATCAGGGCAAAGGTATTGACCTCAAACATCTGGTGAATATCTTGGTCAGAAATCTGGTCAAATTCCTCAAAAATCCCGTAACCAGCGTTGTTTATCAAGACATCAATCTCGCCATAGCGGAGATAGAGGTCTGCTACCAGAGTTTCTAAGGCTGAATCATCGGTAATATCTATTTCAATCAATTCTGCATGGGGATGGTTTCCGTAGAGTTGGGCTAATTTTTCCTTATCTCGACCAAGCAAGATGAGTTGATCTTCAGGTAAAAGTTTGACCATTTCTTGGGCTAGACCACCGCTAGCTCCTGTAATGAGAATAGTAGGCATACTTATCCTTTCTGTGACTGCTAGATTTCCACTTCTTCCAAGTCTTTGACCACATGGACATTTTCAAAAACACTAGCAGCGTCTTTTTTGAGCTTACTAATATCTTTTGAGAGGAAACGAGCACTGATATGGTTGAGCAAGAGGCGTTTGGCACCTGCTTCTACTGCAACCTGCGCTGCCTGCATGTTAGTAGAGTGACCATGATTGCGAGCAATTTTTTCATCGCCCTTTCCATAAGTGGACTCATGAACTAGGACATCAGCATTAACAGCTAGACGCACACTAGCATTGGTTTTGCGGGTGTCACCCAGAATAGTGATAATTTTACCTGGACGGGGAGCTGAGATATAGTCTGCCGCCTTGATTTCAGTACCGTCTTCCAAAACAACATCCTGGCCGTTTTTGATTTTCCCAAAAAGTGGGCCAAATGGGACACCAGCAGCCTTGAGTTTTTCAGCATCCAGCGTTCCTTCCAAGTCCTTTTGCATGACACGATAGCCAACACAGAAAATAGTATGATCCAGCTCCTCTACATACACCGTGAATTTATCGGTCTCAAGGATTTTTCCTAAAGAATCTTGGTCAAACTCATGAAAATGAATACGGTAAGGCAGGCGCGAACCTGACACACGAAGGCTGGTTAAGACAAATGACTTGATTCCTTGAGGTCCATATATTTCCAAATCTGTCTGCTCTTCATTGGCCTGAAAGGCTCGACTAGAAAGGAAACCTGGTAAGCCAAAGATATGGTCTCCATGCAGGTGGGTGATAAAGATTTTGCTGACCTTACGTGGTCGAATTGTGGTTTCCAGAATGCGATTCTGCGTACCTTCTCCACAGTCAAAGAGCCAAACTTCGTTAATCTCGTCCAAGAGTTTCAGGGCGAGACTTGAAACGTTGCGGGCTTTAGAGGGCTGGCCAGCCCCCGTTCCTAAAAATTGAATATCCATTCGATACTTTCTAATTAATCAATATATAACATAGCTGTGCGGTTTTCCGATCGAAAATAGCGCTTGCCAGAAAAAGCTGTGGCTTCTTGTAATAACTCCTCTTGGCTATAGCCTTTGAGACGCTTTCTTCCATCTGCCAAGCTTTCCAAATCAGTCAAAGCTGTGAGATTTTCAACGCTAACAACTTCCTCTTCTCCGATTGCCTTCATATAAATTTTTCCAGACTCCTCAAATACTAGTTGATGGGGGAAAATTTGCGCAATTTCAAAGAGCAAGTCATCTGAAATTTTCTCTTCATTTTCAGAGAAAATCCGACCCAAACCCTCACTCTCATAGCAAAAACCAAAGGATTTTCCAGATAGATTAAGCCTAATAAAGGGCTTATTTTCTGAGGTGAAACTTGGTTCAGTATTGTAAAGATTCAGTTCCTGACTGAGTTCCGCAAAATAATCCGTCGCAGCCTCAGGACTTTTTTTCTGGTAGAGTTCTGCAAAGTAAGCATTGACTACACTCGGCGGAGGAGTAATCAGTGCTAACTGCTCCTGCTCTGTTTTACCAGCTAGAAGTTGATCCAGATAGACCTTATCTAGACTTGTATAGCCCCCATATTTTAGAGCTAAGGTTTTGATATCAGTCATAAAATTCTTCTAACCTCCATTTGTTTTTCTCAGAAATATAGCCTGTAATGACTTCGCTGTCCTCCTGATAATCACGTTCTTCAAGAATCGCAACACTTTCTAAATCATGAATCTTGTAAGACTTTGAAAAAGGCACGCGCAGGGTAAAAGATTCAAAAATATCCTTGATTTTCTCTAAAAATAGAGATTGCAAGTTCTCACGACTATCCTCAGACTTGGCAGAAATGAGGGCATAAGGCGTTTGGGTAGGAGTAAAATCCTCCACCAAATCCGCTTTATTATACAGAGTCAGGCGAGGAATATCCTCCATGTCCAAGTCTTTCATGATGGAGAGAACAGTTTTTTCATGCTCCTCATGGTAAGGATTACTGGCATCAATGACATGAACCAGAAGGTCCACATGCTTGCTTTCCTCCAAGGTTGATTTGAAACTGGACACCAATTCAGTCGGCAAATCTTGGATAAAGCCAACCGTATCAGTTAAAGTCACCTGTATATTGCCCCCAAGATGGATACTCTTAGTCGTCGCATCTAGAGTCGCAAATAGCTCGTCCGCTTCATACTGAGTCTTACTAGTCAAGGTGTTCATGATGGTTGATTTCCCAGCATTGGTATAACCAATCAAACCAATCTTAAAGGTACTGGACTCCAGACGTTTTTCTCTGACAGTCGCCCGATTTTTCTCAACCACCTTGAGCTGGCGCTCGATATCCGTGATTTGGTTGCGAACGCTACGACGGTTCAGCTCCAGCTGACTTTCACCAGGTCCACGGGAACCAATTCCCCCTGCCTGACGGCTGAGCATAATCCCCTGACCAACCAAGCGAGGCAAGAGATATTTTAGCTGGGCTAGGTGGACTTGGAGCTTCCCTTCATGGCTTCGAGCTCGCATGGCAAAGATATCCAAAATCAACTGCATACGGTCAATGACCTTGACACCGAGAACTTCTTCTAGATTGACATTTTGCCTTGGGGTCAGACGGTTGTTGACGATGACAGTGGTAATTTCTTCTGCATCCACCATGAGCGCAATTTCTTCCAACTTACCAGAGCCAACAAAGGTCTTGGAGTCATACTTTTCACGTTTTTGTCTGTAGCTATCTACAACGACTGCCCCTGCCGTTTTCGCTAAACTAGCCAATTCTTCCATAGAGAGATCAAAATTGTCCATGCCCTGCAATTCTACACCAATCAGCAGAACCCGTTCCTCTTTTTTCTCCGTTTCAATCATCTAAAAACTCCTCTATCTGGCTTAAAATGCGGTCTTGCACACCAGCTTCTCCAATCTGATAAAAGGTGACCTGCATGCGATTACGGAACCAAGTTAGCTGACGCTTGGCAAAACGACGGGTCGCCTGTTTGAGGCTCTCACTAGCTTCCTCCAAGGTCTGCTCTCCACGGAAATACGGAAAGAGTTCCTTATAGCCAATACCTTTAGCAGCCTGCACATCAGGGTAATGGTCAAACAACCACTTGGCCTCATCCAAAAGCCCAGTCTCAAACATCAAGTCCACTCGGTGGTTGATACGCTCATAAAGTTGACTACGTTCATCATCCAAGCAGATAATCAATGGTTCATACAAGGTCTCTTGATTTTCCAAATTCTGACCAAAATGGGCAATTTCCAAGGCACGCATAGCACGACGACGGTTAAACTGGGGAATCTCAAGACCAGCTTGCTCCACCAGATAGGCTAATTCCTCATCTGTATAAGGCTCCAAACTAGCCCGATAGGCCAAAATCTCCTCATGAGGTGTCTCCCCACCCAGGTGGTAACCTTCTAGTAAGCTCTGGATATAAAGTCCAGTCCCACCAGCAATAATAGCTAGCTTGCCACGACTGTAAATATCCTCAATAGCCATCTTAGCTTCTGAAACAAAATCAAAAGCCGAGTAAGACTCGGTTACCTCTCTAACATCGATTAAATGATGAGGAACAGCTGCCTGCTCTTCTGGACTAGCCTTAGCTGTCCCAATATCTAGACCTCGGTAAACCTGCTGACTATCGCCACTAACAACTTCGCCATTAAAACGCTTTGCAACTTCAATGGCTAGAGCTGTCTTTCCAACAGCAGTCGGTCCAACAATCACAATTATTTTTGTTTTCATCTTTTTTCCTTGAAAAATTCCCATTTTTTCGTTACTATTATTATAACACAAAAAGATCAGTCAGAAAAATGTGACCTCTTGAAGAGGCTGACTGATTGAGAATATAAAGGAGGAAGACTCATGGCTAAAGGATTCGCTAAAGGTCTTGTAACAGGTGTCGCAGGAACTGTTGCTGCACTTGCAGGCGCGGTATACGCATTTAAAAAGAAAGTAATCGAACCAGAAGAGCAAAAAGCAGCTTTCATCGAAGAAAACCGTAAAAAAGCAGCTCGCCGCCGCGTATCACGTTAAGAAACAAAAGAAGTTGGGATTCATTGTCTCAACTTCTTTTTTCTATTCTTTTAAATAGCTAGGTCAAACTTCAACTGTGGCTTGACAGGGTCATAATCTACCAGCTCAAAATCTTCTGCTTTAATATCAAAGAAATTGGTCTTATCTGGTACATTCAAGACCAAACGAGGTTGGCAGTTTGACGGCTCACGACGGAGCAATTCTTGAGCTTGTTCAAATTGATTGTCATAGATATGGAGGTTGTTGATAAAGTAGAAGAACTTTCCAACCTTCCAGCCGAAATGCTTGGCAATCATCATTTGAAGAGCTACGTACTGCATAGCGTTGATGTGGTGAGCCACCAGCATATCATTAGAACGCTGGGTCAAGGTCGCATCCAGATAGATTTCTCCATCTATACGACGGACATCAAACATGGTCTGAAAGGCACATGGGAGCAGCCCATCTGTTTCTTCGAAAGCTTGGTAATCCCAGAGCGAAATGATATTGCGGCGGTTCCAAGGGTTGGCTTCCAACTGCTTGAGAAGCTTATTGATGATGTCGTGTTTCTTAACAACAGCCCCATAGCGCTCACCGATGGTCCCTGTATCTCCCACTTCCCAGTCATTCCAATAGTGGACATTGTACTTGTCATTAAGAACTTCTAGACTATTGGACTGGTCTTGGTAAATCCAGAGCAATTCCTTGATGGCGGATTTGATGGCAATGGGACGCAAGGTCGTGATGGGGAATTCCCCTTTGGCCAAGTCATACTCGGCAAAAGCACCCGTTACATACTTAGAGTTAGCAACAGTTCCATCCTTGTACTTGGGACGTGCCTGTTCAGAAAAGACACCGTCTTTGAGGATTCGTTCAATATTCTCTTTAAAAATTGTATCTGCTTTTGTCATTTGCTCTCACCTCATTTATTGTCCTAACTAGTATAGCATAAAAAAAGAAAGGAGGAAAATCACTCGCTTCTGGAAAGCAATTTTCTCCTTTTTTATTTTATTGCAATACAAGTGATGCTGCTCCAATCACTCCAGCGTCATTTCCTAGAGTTGCAAGAGCTAGCTTAGTTGTTGTGCGAACTTGTGGGAAGGTATTTTCATCATAAACCTTTTGAACACCTTGTAGAAGGAATTCTCCTGCAGCCGATACACCACCACCGATAACGATTGTTGATGGATTAAGGATTGAACCGATGTTGGCACATGCAATACCCAAGTAACGTGAGAAATTACGGTAGACGATCAAGGCAAGGTCGTCTCCTTCTTTTGCCAAGTCAAAGACAGTTTTAGCTGTTACTTCTTCACCGTCGTCGATCAAACGTTTCAATTCTGCATCGCCTTCGTATTCATCTGCGTAACGACGAGTCAAGTTGACAATACCTGTTGCTGAAGCCACTGTCTCAAGACAGCCTTTTTTCCCACAAGTACATGCGATTGGTTGGTCAAAGTCCACAGTGATATGGCCAAGTTCACCAGCAGCACCGGCAACACCGTGAAGCAATTTTCCTTCTGCGACGATACCGCCACCAACACCTGTGCCGAGTGTCATAAAGACAACATCTGGTTGGTTATCACCAGCACCCATCCAACGTTCACCAAGAGCAGCTACGTTGGCATCATTATCGATAAAAAATGGAATACCCACGGCTTTTTCAATCTTTTCTTTGATTGGTTGAAGGGTTTTCCAGTTGAGGTTGTAGGCACCGATAACAGTCCCTTTTTCACGGTCAACCACACCTGGTGATCCCATCCCAATACCTTGGAAGTCCGCTGCTGCCAATCCAAGCAAGTCCAAACGATGTTGAATAGACTCAATCATATCATCTACGATATGACTTCCCTCATCCAAAATGTTGGTCTTGATAGACCATTTTTCTTGGATTTCTCCTGCTGTTGTCAAGATTGCAAATTTGATAGAAGTTCCACCAAGGTCAATCCCAATAATCTTTTGACTCATCATATTCTCCTTTTTCATTATGAATTAATTGAAAATGCTTACAGTTATAGTATAACAAAATTCACTCATTTATGCAAAGGTTTGCATTAACTTTCTGGATTTTATCTTGACTTATGGTTTCCAGAGACCTGAAGCATCTACATAATAACGTCCGCCATCAACTCGCTCATTCTTAGCCATTTTACCATCTGATTTCAAATAGTAATTTCCTTGCCATGCATTACGAGCGTATGAACCATCTGATTTCAAGTAATACCAGGCTTGATAAGAAGAGTCATAAACCCACTCACCTTGTGCCATTTTACCGTTTGACTTAAGGTAGTAAGCTCCTTGCCATGCATTCTTTGCATAAGAACCATCTGATTTCAAATAATACCAAGCTTGATAAGAAGAATCATAAATCCATTCACTCTGTGCCATTTTACCATCAGTTTTCAGGTAATAGCTTCCCTGCCAAGCATTTTTCACTGGATTGCCATTTCCATCAAAGTAATACCAAGTACCATCCTGCTTAACCCAGCCACTTGTTGTTGCTGAACTTGTATTGTTTTGAGCCGCAGTTGATTGTTTTGCTTTAAAAGCACCCTTAGGAGCACTTTTCAATTCGCAAGCCACACCATCATGATCACGGTCTAACTTGGCAGAATATCCTGGTTCTCCCTCGTGAATATCCGAGTATCCATTCGCCCAAGCTTCCGTACAGCTAGAAAAATGGATGTTTTCTTCTGCTAAAACTGGTTGTGAAAACAAAGCCAAAACTGGCAATGTTGCCAGACTTATTTTTAAAAATAGACGTTTGTTCATCTTTTTCTCCCATAATTATGATATCGATTTCACTATTATTTTATCAAACTTATTTCAGCAATTCAAGAGTCTTTGTAAGCCTATCCTTCGTTTGATTCCGAACTTCTTTCCAAGACTCTGCTGACTGCCCTAAGCCGTGTAAAAATATCAGTTTCATCTAGTTCCCTTCAAGTCTTAACTCATACAAGCCTCTCACTGCATTACAGCCATAAATAGCTTCTGCTTGGTCTAAGTCTTTTAAGGTCAAGACTTTCTCTTCTACCTGTCCTATTTCTAGTAAATACTGGCGATAAATTCCTGGCAAGATACCAAGTCTGATAGGCGATGTGTAGAGTTTACCAGAGATTTTCAAAACCAAATTTCCAATAGAGGTTTCAAGCAGTTCTCCTGAATTATTGAGGTAAATCTTCTCTTGTTCCCCTAGGTTCAAATGCGGTCTGTAAGTCGTTTTAAAATAGGTAAAGGCTTGCTGCAAATTGGCTTCTTGTAGACAAAGTTTGGACTGACAGAAGTTTGGACTAAGGGGTGTTAATACTTGGCGTTCGACTTCTATCTCTCCAGATTTGCTGAGAGAAATACGCAAGCGGTAATCTTGATTATCATCACAAGCCTGACACTCTTCCTCTATCTTTTGTCTTAAGTCTTCTGCATCAAAAGGAAAGGCAAAATATCGACTAGCTTTTCTCAGTCTTTCCAAATGTTCTTCTTCAAACAATAAGTTCTTCTGGTTGATTTTCCCTGTAGTAATCAGTTTGAAACGAGCTTGTTTACGATAGAGAACAGCAGCCTTTTGATGAACCTCGCGGTATTCAGATTCCCAAGTGCTATCCCATGTAATGCCTCCGCCTACTCCATAGATGGCTTTCCCTTGATTCAGTTGAATGGTACGAATGGCCACATTAAAAATTCGTCGCCCATTTGGAAGCAGGAAACCAATCGTTCCACAGTAGACTCCTCTGGGTTGTGGTTCCAAGTCCTTAATGATTTCCATAGTCGCAATTTTCGGTGCGCCCGTTATGGAACCACAAGGAAAGAGAGAACGGAAGATTTCAACAAGGTCAACATTCTCTCGCAACTGACTCTTGATGGTCGAAGTCATCTGCCATACAGTAGAATACTGCTCCACTTGACACAAACGCTCCACATGCTCGCTCCCCACCTCAGAAATACGGTTCATATCATTGCGCAAGAGATCCACAATCATCATATTTTCAGAGCGATTTTTAGGATCCTGCTCCAACCAACTGGCCTGCTCCAAATCTTCTTGGTCAGTCATGCCACGCTGAGTCGTTCCCTTCATTGGTCGCGTTGTCAACTCGCGGCCATTTTGCTCAAAAAAGAGCTCTGGGCTCATGGAAATCACTGCCATCTCGTCATGTTCAACATAAGCATTGTAACCCGCCTCCTGCTCTACCACCATGCGATTGTAGATGGCAAAAGGATTGGCACTTAAGTCCTGTTTGAGTTGGACGGTGTAGTTGACCTGATAGGTGTCTCCCTGCCGCAAATGATGATGTATCTGTGCAATAGCCTTTTCATAGTCCTCTGCAGACGTTACTTCCTGCCAATTTGAGGGCAAATCAACCTCATCATAAATCAGAGGAATAGGGGATGTTTCTACGCTATCATGAACAGTAAAGTAAAGCAAATACTCGTCCAATAAAGGAGCCTTGTGAACTGCTAATTTCTCTTCAAAAGCAGGTGCAGCCTCGTAGCTGACATAGCCCACCACATAGTAGCCCTGCTCTTGGTAGCTTTCCACTTGTGCCAACAAGTCTGCCACTTCTGCTAAATCTCTGGTTTTTAACTCTTTAATAGGCTGGGTAAAGGTGTATCTCTCTCCCAAAGCCCTAAAATCAATCACTGTTTTTCTATGCATACCTTAAGTATAGCATAAAATAAGAAAACCCTCATCCGCAAAGCAGATGAGAGATTTCAATTATTTAAAGATTGAAGTTTTAAAGCTATTTGTTTGTTGAAGAAGTTTTTTGAAGATTTTTTCTTTAAGTGCAACAGTATTGTCAGATTTAACTGAGCCATTTTTAAGAGTAGTTTTATCTTTATCAACAGCTGCAGCAAATGCACGTTTTAAGTCATCGTAGCTACTGTATGTAGTACCATCGATTGTAACAGGGTTAAATCCTGCTTTCGCTTTATCAACAACTTCTTTGAAGTATTCTTTCTTCCAATCTTCTAGAGTACTAAATTTACCATCAGAAACTTTCTTAATGATAAAGTCATCACCTAGACTAGCATGACCTGCTTGTTTAGACTCATTTTTCAACATGTTAGAAGCATAATTTAGGAAGCCTTTTTCATATCCAAAGTAACCCCACATACGGAAGGTGTTATGTTTGAATGACATAGATCCCGGAGCACCTTCACTTGTGTTACCACCATAGATACCAGCGGTAATTGGTACAGTTACATAAGCAGAGCCAAATCCAGTTGGGTCATAAGTACCATTACCAGGACCGTGTTTGGTCATGAAGTTCTTGTCTACTAGATCGTTAACAGAAGTTAAGTTATATTCTTTTTCTTCTGCATTCAGATCACGAACCTCGTCATATTGGTTCTTCGTATTAGCTCCACGAAGTTTCTTATCTACTTTCTTGAACCAAGCACTATTTAAGGCTTTATCCTGTTTATCAAGAACGGCTTCACCTTCAAGATAATCAAGAAGCATAAGCGTATCATTGAAACCTTTCATGTAATGATCGATTTCAGCGCGAGATGTAAGGTCATTTGGATTTGTGTTATACCATTGATTTCCGTCATTTGGACGTTCATATGCCATGTTTAATCCAAGTGCTTTGAAGTCACCGTTTGGACTTGTTTCAGCTGGTGATTGTAGCATACCTTGTGCAAATGCTTCTAAGTCTGTTCCTTCACGGTGTCTTGAACCCCCTAAGTAAACCATACGGTCATTTACGTGAGTCGTTTCGTGAGTGAAGGCTGAGATACCAAAGTCACTAATCATGTCAGTAACCATGAAGAAGACCGAATCATCTTTATATGGATTACCGTAGATACGAGCTACAGCTCCCATACGCCAGTCAGTGGCATGGTAACGACCTGTTGGACCATATAATTCACGGATAGGTGCTACGTCTTTACCACTATTCGTATGTCCGTATTTATCTGTACTGATTCCTTTATAGTTTTGGTTATCAAGTACTGGTGTTGGCACCATGTTATTGCTCTTCAATAGCTGGTTGCGAACTTTATCTAATGATAAGCGTGACCAAAAGTCTAGGTAATTTTGTTGACCTTTGGCTACTTTATCGATTTCTGCTTTGAATGCCTCACGTTCTTCGGCAGTATTCTTACCGTATTTCTCAAATGAACTGTATGCCATTGTATTATATGTTGAGATTAAGAACATATGTGCATCTTTCAAGTTCAGGAGTGGCAGAATCATCTTACCATGCATGTCGTTGTTTAATCCTTCGTATGCTCTGTGTTTCTTATCAGCAAATTCAGGAGTTGTTGTTTTCGGTTCAACGACATATACGTTATCTTTAGTTGCTTTTATGAACCAATCGTTTAAGTCTGTATCACTTGTGAAGAGACGCATATTATAGTCTAAGAAACTATTTAACTCGCCTATACCAATAACTCCACCGATAGTTTCACGATAAGCTTCTAAAGTTCTATCACCTTTAATGTTATTTTCTTTAGAACCAACTTTAATCAAGAAGTCTAACACATTAACATTCTTACCATAGAAGTCCGGTTTGAATAACATTAACTCTTTAATGTTAAAGTCATCGAATTTAACTCCGTAGTATCGGTTGAGGTAAGATAAACCAAGCAGAACTGCAGCCTTATTGTCATCAATTTTCTTAATCAAGGCACGTTTAGCAGCTTCATCTGTGTTAAGTTGGTGATCTTCATTTTCCACTAACTTCGTAACAAATTGAGTCAGATTATCTTTAACATACTTGAAGCTTTCTTCTAAGTACAAATCCTTAATTGCATTGACTTTGTTGCCACCAGTTCTGCCCAAATGTTGGTAAATCGGGTCAGATTGCAGTTCAACTGGACTTAACTTGCTTTCGATAGCGCTGATTAAATCTGCACGATCTTTAACCACCATATTTGGTGTATAAACAACTTCACCAAGCTCAGCGACACTGTATTCTTTCACTTGTTTCACTTGAGATTCTTTCGGTGAAATTGTAAAGATGTCTTTTGTCTTATCTGCGTAGTGGACAAAAATATGGTCAGCATCTGTAAGGTCTGTGACAAAGGCATTGCCTTTCATCGCCGTAACAGACAAGACTTCTTTAGTCATTAATGGACTATTAGCTTCAAGCTTGTTCCCTTGGTTGACGATCCATTCTTTGTTGTAGAACGGTTGAAGTTTTTCGATGTTACGGTAAGCAAGCTCACGAGATGCATCGTAGTCTTGAGTATCTTTGTAAGTGTCAGATTTTGGTTTTACATTATTTAGTGTGTCTGAAACAAGAGGTTTGATAACATAATCATTAGCTGTAATTCCTAAAGTTGCAATTTTCTGGTCAGCTTCTTCTTGAGAAACTTCTTTAATTCGGTTAGAAACAGAGAATTTAAATGAACGCTTACCTGTACTTACATCTTTCACGATGAAGTTACGTTCTAATGCGTTATTTGAGAAATATCCACCATCTTCGTCAATATCTTTAGATCCATAGAACACTTCACCATTTTCAACTTTCATCATAGACACAGAATCAGCAACTTTACCCCATGCCCAGTTTTTACTGATGAATCCACCTGTTTCAACAGGATCTTTTACTTTAATAGTTCCTTTTGTAACAGCATTACGTACAGCCCCGTATTTACCGATTCCGTTAGGGTCGCCACTGTTGTCCGTTCTAGCAACAAGACCACCGATACGAGCTTTATTAGCTACCATATTAGCTTCTACATAAGCTTTATCTATATTACCTTTCCAAAGTTCTCCGGCAATTCCACCGAAATCCCAACCTCTGTTACCAACACCAGTAAGATTACCGATGAATGCAACATTTGTTAATTGAGCTCCAGTATCGCCTTTATTAATAATACCAGCAATTCCATCTCTACCGAGGATACTACCAGTTACTTTAATGTTTTCAACCGTAGCATTTTTGACAGTTCTAGCAAGAGCAGAAATATTGTCAATCCAAGGCATATTAATATCGACATTAGCCAGATTAACATCTTTAACCGAACCACCTTCAATACCACCAAATAATTGACGAGACATATTGTGGATTGAATAACGTTGCCCGTCAACACTTGATAACTTACCTTTAAATGTACCAGGAACATACTCTTTATTTGGAGTTGGTACATTGGCTGCATTTAGATCTGCACCAAGTTTAAACTCACCGCTAGGGTTAGCTTTCATATCTTTTACAAGCTCGTTGAAGTTGTAGTAAACATTACCTTCTTTGGCTTTTTGTTTTTCAAAGTAATGAACATACTCTTCGCTAAGTGTGTTTTCAGCATTACGTTGAATCAAATCAGGTGCTTTGGCAGTGACTTTGTATAAAGTTTTTCCGTCTTTTTCTACTTCTTCAATCTTGTCAACTGCAAGTCTTGTAACTTTGTTGTCTTGAGTTGTCACTCGTAGGTAAAGCGGAGCAACATCAGCTGGTTTTTCTGTCAGCAAACTAGTATCTGTTTCGTTACCGTCAGCGTCCACACTCATCAAGCTTGTTTCTTTGATGTTTTTTATTTCGACTTTTTTGAGGTCAATTCTTAGAGGTTCTTCTTTCAGAACTTCTTCCTCATCACCCTCACCACGGTCATAAACCATCTTAGTTTCAAGTTTATAATCCTTGTAGTACTGCAAATCTGTCAGGCTAGCTGTCAAATTGTCAGGTGAAACACTCAAGGTTTTCACAATCTCATCACCTTTTTTCAGAGTTAGGGTGATAGATTTAATGGCCGCCTTACTTGGATTTTCTAGACTGTATTTAACATCTGAAGTACGCTTCAAATCTTTAGGTTCAACTGCTGTGATGGTCAATACTGGTTTTTCAAAACTCTTTGTACCACGTTTCAAAATTTTGTCTTGAGGTGCCTCAATGATTTCCTCTGTAACTTTTGGAGCGTCCTCTGTTTTAACTCCTTTGATGGTATTAAAGGTCTTGGTGATTTTTTTCTGACCTTCTTTCCCTTCTTGAGCTACAACTTCTAAGCCTTTTTTCAGTTGGTCATCTTCTTTAATAACTTCCTTAAATGGAATCTTTTCCAGACTTTCTTCTACAAGAGTTCCTTCAATTGGTTTTGTCCCACGACTTACCTGTTGGTCAACAGGTTCCTTGGTGACTTCTGTGCTAGTTGAAAGAACTTGATCAGTTTTAACACCTTCTATTGTTTTATAAGTTGTTTTAGTAACTTGACTTCCTTTTTCACCATTTCTTACGACAGTTTCTTCGTCCGTATACTTGGTTGGATCCTCAATCGTTTCAGTTTTGTAGTCTAAGTCTGTAGTTGATGTTTCAACAAGGGTTCCCTCAGTTACTTTATACTCAGGTAACTGTTCTTGTACAAGAGCTTGTCCTTCTTTACCTGCCTCTTTAGTTCCTTTAGACTCTACTGTAGCCTCTGGTAATTCGGGTTGGGTTAAGGACTGGCCTGCTTTTCCTTCCTCTTGTGTACCTTTGACCTCTACCGTAGCTTCTGGTAATGCAGGTTGGGTTAAAGATTGACCTTCCTTACCTGCCTCTTGGGTTCCTTTAACTGCGACTGTAGCTTCTGGCAAGGTTGGTTGCGTTAAGGATTGTCCTTCCTTGCCTGCCTCTTGAGTGCCTTTGGCCTCTACCCTAGCTTCTGGCAATTCTGGTTGCGTTAAGGACTGACCTTCCTTACCTGNCTCTTGAGTGCCTTTGGCCTCTACCCTAGCTTCTGGCAATTCTGGTTGCGTTAAGGACTGACCTTCCTTGCCTGCCTCTTGGGTTCCTTTTACTGCGACTGTAGCTTCTGGCAATTCTGGTTGCGTTAAGGATTGGCCTTCCTTGCCTTCCTCTTGAGTGCCTTTGGCCTCTACCGTAGCTTCTGGCAATTCTGGTTGCGTTAAGGACTGACCTTCCTTGCCTGTTTCTTGAGTGCCTTTGGCATCTACTGGAGCTTCTGGTAAGTCCGGTTGGATTAAAGAGTGACCTGCTTTTCCTTCTTCTTGGGTTCCTTTGGCTTCTACTGGAGCTTCTGGCAAGGCCGGTTGCGTTAAGGATTGGCCTGCTTTGCCTTCCTCTTGGGTTCCTTTGGCTTCGATTGGAGCCTCTGGTAAGCTTGGTTGCGTTAAAGATTGACCTTCCTTACCTTCCTCTTGCGTCCCTTTAGCTACTTGATGAGTTGGTTCAGCTTGTGGGTTTGGAGTAGGTTGCACCTCTTTCTTCGTTCCGACTGCAATAACCTGCGAAACAGGTTTTTGAACCACTTGGTCTTCGATGACTTCTCTAACTTCCTGACCATTAACCATCGATACTTTGGTTACAAGGCGACGCTTACCATTTACTCCAGCTGTGACGATACGAGTCTGTCCTTCTGCTAGATTCGCATCTAGGCTTGTGATCGTTTCAAACGGAATCTCCACCAAGCTCTCTTCCTGTCTAGTCTGAGGCTTCTCAGATGAAGCTGGTTTTGATGGATGGAGTTCTGCTTCCTTAAAGTAGCCAATGTATTCATAGCCATCAATATGGATAATCCCTTCAGCCAAACCTTCATGTGTAGAGGCTGAAATAGTTTGGTTATAAGAAAGTAATTCTTTATTTTCAAATGCAAATGTCCCGTAAGGTACAAAGGTGCTAGCTCCTAAAGAACCAATCAAAAGAACACCTAGAACCTCTTTGCGACCTTTTTTGGACACCAAAAAGACTGCTAGCGAGGCTGTTGCCAAACCAAGACCTGCCAAAGCTAGTTCCTTACTTCCTGTATAGGGAAGTTGTTGACTGGTAGTCGCCTTCTTGCGATAAACTACATAGAGAATATCATCATCTTGAAATTCTGTTGGAACCTCATGATGAATCAGGGCTTTTTCAGACTCGGTCAATTCCTGCTCCGCCAGATAACGGTAATGAACACTATGAGCAGCGCCTACTTCATTGGCTTGCACCTTATCCACTGAAAGGGTACTAGCACCAAAAAGAAAGGCCCCGATGGCTACAGGACCTACTCCAACAGTTAGCTTACGAATCGAATATTTGGTGATTTTTTCTAGTTGTTGTTTTGTTTTTCTCATTTTCACGACTTTCTAATAGAATCTTGCGGATAGTGCGCACGCGCACCTCCAATTAATTTTGGACGACTAGCCAACGCCGTTACGTGGGCATGACCAATCTCTCTCAAAAGAGGGCGAATCGGAACCTGAACATGCTTAACATGCATGCCAATTGCAGTGTCTCCGATATCCAATCCAGCATGAGCCTTGATAAATTCAACCTCAACTGGATCCTTCATAAACTTGAAGGCTGCCAACTGACCCGAACCTCCTGCATGAAGAGTAGGAAGGACACTAACGATTTCCAGACCAAACTGCTCTGCCACCTGACATTCAACAACGAGAGCCCGATTGACATGTTCACAACCTTGAACGGCTAGATGAATTCCTTTTTCCTCTAGGATATCTAGGATGGTCTTCACAATGATTTCACCAATTTCTTGGCTGGATTCCTTGCCAATCTGACCACCTATCACCTCACTAGAAGAAAGGCCCAAAACAAAGATAGATCCTTGCTTCAAATTGGCCTTTTCTAATACATCTTTTACAATCTGGCTTGTTTCTTTTTGAATGTCTTTTTCCTTCATACTTGATACCTCTTTTGTCACTATCTATCATATCGTTTTTTCTACGTTTTAGCAAGATAGACAACCTAGAAAGCTTGCCCAATTACGCATAAAACTCCCAGAATTAACTGGGAGTTAGCTAGTTTCTATTCTATTTATGCATATTTCAACCGTCGTACCTTTTAAAGGGGCAGAATCGATCTTCATATGGTAATCTTCTCCAAAATGAAGTTTGAGCCGTTGGGCAACATTTTGAAGACCAACTCCTCCACGTTTAAGTTGACTTTGACTACTATCGCCCGAAGCTTGGAAACCAACGCCATCATCCTCAATGCGGATGACCAATCCTAAATCCTGTTTCTGGACAGTAATTTTAATATGGCCCTGACCTTCCTTTTCCTTAATGCCATGGTAAAGAGCATTCTCTACAAGGGGTTGCAACACCAGCTTAGGCAAGACTAGATTATCAAAGGCAGGATTTTCAGCAATTTCGTATTCCAGCTTATCTCCATAACGTTGTTTCTGGATAAATAGATACTGGCGGACATGATTGATTTCGTCAGACAGGCAAATCAAATCCTTGCCTTGATTGAGCGCCAAGCGGAAATAGGTAGCCAAGGACTTAGTCACCTGAACCACTCGATGACTATCCTGAAATTCAGCCATCCAGATGATAGTGTCCAAGGTGTTATATAGGAAATGGGGATTAATCTGGCTCGACAAGGCTTGAAGTTGGTACTGACGGGTCGCTTCTTCCTGCCTGCGAATATCTGCCATGAGCTGATCAACTTGATCCAACATGGCATTGAACTGGCGAGTCACCTCTCTCAGTTCATAAGCACCCGCTTCCTTGGCACGAAGATTTTGAGCACCAGAAGCAATTTCCAGCATGGTTTCTCTCAAATCCCTTAAAGGAGCAATCCAGCGTTTAAGAGTAAGCCACACCAAGTAGAGACAGGCAAGAAGAGATGTGACACTGGCTCCAAGCAAAGTCCACATGAGTTGACTCCGAACCTGGTCTAACTTTTCCAATGATGACACGCCAAGCACCGTCCAATCAGTTCCTGCAATCTTTTCCTGACTTACGTAGGATTGGTGGTCTAGCGTATAGCCCTGCCCCGTTTCAATATAGGGTTTCATGGCCTCCATTTCGCTAGCTGAGCTATAGACTGTATGTTTAGGATGATAGACAAATTCATGGTTTTCATTGATGATAAAGGCAAAGCCCTGCTGACCTAACTGTAGTTGGTTGAGATAGGCTTCCAGAGTTTCGTAGGAAATATCCAAACGAAGCACGCCCAGATTGTCCCCCTTTGCATCAACAAGTTCTTGAGTGACAGAAATGACCCACTGACTATCTGATTTACGAGCTGGAGTTAAAACTGGCTTAGCTCCCTGATGAATGGCCTGTTGGTACCAATCTTCAGCCATCATATCAGAGGAAGTTTTCATCTGCACACTATCATCTGTAGAAATGACCTGACCTGATTTGGTGACCAGTACCACCGTTTTCAAGTCCTTATCTGCCTTTAAGATGGTCAAAAACAGATTTTGGATTCCCTCAATCTTGTCTTGACTAGGATTCTCAGCATAGGCTAGGACATCCGTCTGCTGGGTCAAACTGGTCGAGGTGGTTTCTAATTTTTTGATATAAGACTGGATAAAGTGGCTAGTTTGGCTGATAGTCGTTTGACTATCGCCTTCAATGGTTGCCTCAATGGCTGATGAACTAGATCGATAATAGAAAGTCCCAACCAAAGCGAGGAGAATGAGAAAGACTAGAAAGATGGAAATAACCATTCTGACTAGGAGAGAAGAACGATTCATCAACCTTCTCCCTTCTTAAACTGACGAGGTGTTACACCTGCAATCTGTTTAAAGCGTTGGGTAAAGTAATTCATATCTTCAAAGCCAACCTTTTCTGCTATCTCGTAAATCTTCAGGTCTGTAGTTAAAAGCAAGAGCTTGGCTTGTTTGACACGTTCTCTCACCAGATAATCCTGAAAAGGCAGGCCCAACTCTTTCTTAATCAAAGAACTCAGATAAGTCGGACTAAAGCCCAAGTCACTGGCTAAAGACTTTAAACTAAATTGGCTATCAGCTAGATGAGACTGAATTTTCTGGGCTATGTTTCCTTCAAACTTATCAGTTAGTAAATCTTGTAACTGCTCTTCTTTCTCTTCCTTGTCCAATTTTTGCTTGATTTTCCCCAACATTTCCTCAATATCCTGACGAGAAAAGGGTTTGAGCAGGTAGTCATCCACACCGAGTTTGACAGCAGAAAGGGCATAATCAAAATCATCGTAACCTGTCAAAAAAACTAGATGAACCTGAGGATAGGTTTCTAGGACCAGACTGGCCAACTGGATGCCATTTAGCTGGGGCATGTTGATATCAGTTAAAACAATGTCTGGCACCTGCTTTTGAATCAGCTCCCAAGCCTGCCTTCCATTTTCAGCCTGACCGATGATTTCCATATCGTAGGCTGCTACATTGACCAGCTTGGTCAAGCCTTGTCTTACCAGATATTCATCTTCTACGATTAAGATTGTGTAGGTCATGCTCTGCTCCTTTATCACTTACTAGTATCAGTATAGCAAAATTCTCCTCTAACTGCTTAGGAAAGGCCTCTTAATCAACATAATCTAGTAAATAAGCATAGCCTTTTTCTTCCATTTGGTCTTTAGGAATAAAGCGGATAGAGAGACTATTGATACAGTAGCGTAAGCCCCCCTTGTCCTGTGGGCCGTCCGTAAAGACATGGCCAAGGTGAGAATCTCCAACTCGGCTCCGCACTTCCATGCGTGTCATATTGTAAGACTTATCTTCCTTGTAAGTTGCAACATCTGGACTGATGGG
This sequence comes from Streptococcus mitis, assembly GCF_003943935.1. GTDB lineage: Bacteria > Bacillota > Bacilli > Lactobacillales > Streptococcaceae > Streptococcus > Streptococcus mitis_BK. The sequence continues at coordinate 142,812 of NZ_RJOB01000001.1, forward strand.
CTGGGTGAAACTAGGCCAACCACAACCAGACTCAAACTTGTCCTTTGATGAAAAGAGGGGTTCTCCAGTTGCCACATCCACATAGATACCAGATTCAAATTTATCCCAGTAGCGGTTTGAAAAAGCTCGTTCTGTTTGATTTTTCTGGGTGACTGCATACTCCTCAGGTGACAAGGTCTTTTTCAATTCCTCATCACTTGGTTTGGGGTATTTGCTGGCATCGATGACAGGATAGGCCGCCTGATTGACATTGATATGGCAGTAGCCATTTGGATTTTTCTGGAGATAGTCTTGGTGGTAATCCTCAGCCACTACAAAATTCTTCAAAGCCTCCTTTTCAACTGCTAGAGGTTGGTCGTATTTCTTAGCCACCTCATCAAAAACTTGGTTGATTACCTCTAAATCCTTGTCATCTGTGTAATAAACACCAGTACGGTACTGGGTTCCCACATCATTCCCTTGTTTATTTTTGCTAGTTGGATTGATAATGCGGAAGTAATGAAGCAGGATTTCCTTGAGAGAAATTTGCTTGGCATCATAAGTGACATGGACAGTCTCCGCATGACCTGTTTGGTTAATCAATTCGTACTTGGTTGTTTCCCCTCTACCATTTGCATAGCCTGAAACGGCATCTGTCACTCCGGGAACGCGTGAGAAGTATTCCTCCACTCCCCAGAAACATCCCCCAGCTAGATAAATTTCGTGCAAGTCTGCATCTTTACTCACTTCTGTTTTTTTCACTGTTTTTCCTCCTTGGCTAACTGCCGCTTTCTCAATTTGCGAGCTATCTGTCTGCCCTGCATTTCGCATCAATAGAAAATAGAAACCGCTTATGACTAGGAAAAAAATCCCTGCCAAGACAAACAATTTTACTTTATCATTCATGACTTTTCTCTACCCCATTTCTTTCAATGTCTTTAAAATCATATCCTTATCCATAAAACCTGGTTGCGTTTTGACCAGCTTGCCTTCCTTGTCTATAAAGGCTTGAGTTGGGTAAGAACGGACACCATAACTTTCCAAAAGTTTTCCTGATGGGTCAATTAGAACTGGAATATTTTTATAATCCAAGCCCTTGTACCAGTTCTTAAATTCTGCTTCAGCTTGTTCCCCCTTGTGTCCAGGAGACACTACCGTCAAGACCACATAATCATCACCAGCATCTTTAGCGATTTCATCCGTGTCAGGAAGACTAGCTAGACAGATGGAACACCAAGAAGCCCAGAATTTGAGATAGATTTTCTTGCCCTTGTAATCAGACAAGCGATAAGTCTTACCATCTACTCCTGTCAGCTCAAAATCAGCAACCGCCTGACCTTTAGTCGCAGTTTGCGAACTGACTTGTTCTGTTTTTGTTTGCTCCTTCATAGTAGACTCGTCTGACATGTTTTTAGCTGAACAAGCTGCCAAGCAACAGATTGAGCCGACTCCAAGGAGACATGTTTGCCATTTTTTCATTTCTTTTTCCTCTCTATTCAAATAATGTAGTCAAAATGGAAGCATTTCCCAAAAGCACCAAGATTCCCATCACGATAATGAGCAAACCACCCACTTTTTTGAGTATTCCAAGATAAGGATGGAGTTTTCGGAAATGTTTCAAGACATAGCTGGAGGCTAGAGCTAGAACCAAAAATGGTAGTGCCAAACCCAGCGTGTAAATCAACATGAGACCAGCTCCCTGCCAAGCACCTGAACCACCTGAAGCCGCCAAGGCCAAAACAGAGCCAAGAACTGGCCCCACACAAGGCGTCCAAGCAAAACTAAAGGTCAACCCAGTAAAAATGCCTGACTATAACCCTTACCCTTTTGCCCCTGTCTCTTTAATTGTAGCCTTCTTTCCTTGTAGAGTCCCTTCAAATGTAAGACTTCCATCTGGTGCAAGCCCAAGAGAATGATAACCGCACCCGTCACATACTGAAACCAAGAGACATACAAAAGGTCTCCTAAAAAACCAGCACCATATCCCAGTAAGATAAAGATAAAAGAAATACCCGCTATAAAGGCCAGAGTTCGCAATAAACTAACAACTGAGATTGAAAATTTGGCACTGGAAGCCTGAGCACCATCTTTGTCATCCAACAAGACCCCTGCATAAACCGGTAACAAGGGTAAAATACAAGGAGAAAAGAAGGAGAGAATTCCAGCAAGAAAAACACTGATAAAAAAGATTATATTATCCATTGCCTTCCTCCATTCTTTGATTTGATAGGACTATTATAGCCCCAAAACTCCAGAAAAAACAGGGACAATGATAGGGAAAAATAGGAATTTAATCAGGTTATGTAAAAAATGTTGCAAAAAAAGCCAGACACAGTCTGACTTTGATGGAAACAGAAAAGAAAATTCACTAGTCTTCCCTACTTACCTGATAATAAATAAGGTCCGCAAGATAGCCTTTTCTCTCTACACCATTTCTAATAGTCTTTAGATAGGACATTCCAGCCTTCTCCATGACACGACCTGAAGCTGGATTGAGACTAGCATATCGTGCTCTAACATTTTGAAAACCTGCTTGAGTAAAACAAAAGTCCAAGACAGCTTTTAAGGCCTCTGTCATCATACCATGACCCCAGTATTTCTTGCCTAGCACATAGCCAATTTCACAAGAAGAATCGTTCTCATCCATTTCAACGATGCTGATATCTCCTATCACCTGCTCCGGGTTTTCTTTGAGACAAATGACCCATTTGTAATAGTTGGGACTGGTATAGGAAGCAACCCAGTTACGAATCGAGTTTCGAGTCACCTCGACATCAGAATGAGGTTCCCAAGTGACATAGGTCAGATTCTCAGCGGATGAAGCCCAATTCTGAAACATGGCTTCTGCATCACTTTCCACAAATCGTCTCAAAACCAAACGGTCTGTCTGCAAGATTTGCGTACCGATTGCTTTCATTATGTCGCCTCACTTTCTGATGGATAATTCTCTGTCCAGTCAGCATTGAAATTTGTTTTGCTGTTGAATTTCAAGGTAATACGCTAAAAAGGCCCACTGGACCTCCTCGCTTACTTGTTTCCATGCTCGGGGTAAAAACCTCCACTGGAGGTGCCTCATTTTCCTATTTTTAGACTCGGGGTAAAAACCTCCACTGGAGGTTTTTACTCCCAAAAGTCATCAAATACGGTGATTGGTAGGTGGCGTTTATGTTGGCCTTTGTCCCACCAGTTTTCGATAGTCGTTTGGGCTTCTGGACTGATTGTTTTGCCTTCTAGGTAGTCGTCAATCTCTTCATAAGTGACTCCGAGGGCTACTTCGTCAGCTAGACCTGGTTTGTCTTCTTCTAGGTCTGCTGTTGGAATTTTTTCATAAAGGGCTGGTTCTGCACCAAGTTCCTTCAAGAGTTGTTTTCCTTGACGCTTATTGAGGCGATAAAGAGGGAGAATATCAGCACCCCCGTCACCAAACTTGGTAAAGAAACCTGTGATATTTTCTGCAGCATGGTCTGTTCCAATGACCGCTCCACTATGGGCACCCGCAAGGGCATACTGAGCAATCATACGGCAACGTGCCTTGATATTGCCTTTGTTAAAGTCTGAAACAGGGCTACCTGTCTCTTCGACTGCTGCCGTCATAGCATCTGCAGATTCCTTGATATTAACTACCAAGCTGACATCTGGCTGGATGAAGGCTAGAGCTTTTTGAGCGTCTGCTTCATCAGCTTGCACTCCATAAGGTAGGCGGACAGCGATAAATTTGTAGCTGTCATCTCCCGTTTCTGCTCGCAGTTCTTCCATAGCTAATTGAGCTAAACGCCCTGCCAAGGTTGAGTCTTGTCCTCCAGAAATCCCTAGTACAAAGGTTTTAAGAAAGGGGTGTTTTTTCAGGTATCTCTTTAAGAAATCAATGGAACGACGGATTTCTTCTTGGGCATCAATCACTGGTTTGACACCCAGTTGCTGAATAATAGTTTCTTGCAAACTCATTCTTCTTCTCCTTCGCCGAGGGCTTCCTTGCGCATCTTGTCTATCAAGTCCATCTTGTCTTGCCATACATCACGCGCCAAATCCACTGGATAGTGTTGCGGATTGAGCACGCGCTTGTACTCATCCCAAAGCTTGTCAAATTCCTTACGAGCATAATCCTGAATCTCAGTCAAGCTAGGCAGGTTATAAATCAATTTCCCATCTTTGAAGATATCCACCAAGAGAGGAACAGCGTCAAAATTACGAACGGTCTTCTTGATGTAGGTATAAGTCGGATGAAACATCTTGATTTCTGTCATGCTGGCAACATCTACGCCGTCATAAGTGATATAGTCTCCTTCTGACTTGCCTTTTTCACGACTGGTAATGCGCCACACCTGCTTCTTACCTGGCGTAGAAACTTTTTCCGCATTATTAGACAGCTTAATCGTATTACGCATATTACCATTTTCATCTTCGATCGCAACAATCTTATAAACCGCCCCAAGAGCTGGCTGGTCATAGGCTGTAATCAGCTTGGTTCCCACGCCCCAGACATCAATCTTGGCCTTTTGCATCTTGAGGTTGAGGATGGTATTTTCATCTAGGTCATTTGAAGCATAAATCTTAGCATCTGTAAATCCAGCCTCGTCCAATTGCTGACGGACTTTCTTGGAAATGTAGGCAATATCCCCAGAGTCAATCCGAACACCCATAAAGTTAATCTGGTCACCCAGCTCACGCGCCACCTGAATGGCAGCTGGTACCCCAATGCGAAGGGTGTCATAGGTATCTACAAGAAAGACACAGTTTTTGTGGGTCGCAGCGTAAGCCTTGAAAGCCTCATAGTCGTTACCATAAACCTGTACCAAGGCATGGGCATGGGTCCCCAAGACAGGAATATCAAAGAGTTTACCAGCACGCACATTGCTGGTTCCATTAGCACCACCAATCACTGCTGCGCGTGTTCCCCAGATAGCTGCATCCATCTCTTGAGCCCGACGTGTTCCAAACTCCATCAAGGGTTCATCTTCGATAACCGAACGAATACGAGCTGCCTTAGTCGCCACCAAGGTCTGGTAGTTGACGATGTTCAAAAGGGCCGTTTCAACCAACTGACATTGAGCTAGAGGGCCTTCCACCTGCACAATCGGTTCATTAGCAAAGACCAAATCCCCTTCTTGGGCAGAACGAACCGCCAACTCCAACTTGAAATTGCGGAGATAGTCCAAGAATGCCCCATGATAGCCCAGCGACTCCAAATAGGCAATATCACTATCTGAAAAACGCAAGTCTTTAAGATAGCTCACAATTCTTTCCAAACCAGCAAAAACCGCATAGCCGTTCTTAAAAGGCTGTTGGCGGAAATACACCTCAAAGACCGCTTTCTTATTGTGAATCCCTTGGTCAAAGTAAACCTGCATCATGTTAATCTGGTACAAGTCCGTGTGCAATGTCAAACTATCATCTGGATACATACTTTTCCTACTTCCTTAACTAGAAACACATGAAAATTTTCAAAAACTTTCATGTATTCCAATAAATTAGTACTATTATATCACATTTTAGCTGGATTGAGAAAAGAGTAACAAGCTATTCTCCACTCTCCAGTTCATCCATGTCTTGCTCAAATTTTTTCTGAGCCCATTCGACATAACTTAATGCAATATATAAATGTCATTTTGTAATATTTTGTTAACAAAAAACTCTCTACCACAAAAAATAGAGAGTGTTGAGTTTAAATATAGGATTTTAAAATATCGACGACATCACTTCTTTTCTTAATCTGATAGGACTTAATTCCCAATTTCTCAGCTGCCATTTTATTGTCCTCAATATCGTCTAGAAAGACACAATTTTTAGAATTTAACTGGTATTTATCGAGAATCTCCTTCATACTTATGTCAAGAACCCCTCTCTGCCTTATACTTTCATATTCACCTTACAAATCCTTTTGGTAGTAATATCTTTTCCCTGTGTAAGGATAGTCTTGTAACCTAAAGACTTCCTTGTAGCCATGCTTCTGATAAAAGTCCGGTGCCTGAAATTGGTAAGTATTGACAAAGGCAAAACGACAGTTTCGATTCTTAGCTTCAGTTTCTGCTTGCTGCAATAGTCTTGAACCGATTCCTTGCCCTCGTAGTTCCTCTTTCACAAACAAATACTCGATTTCTAGCCAATTTCCAAAAGTCTCTGCTATCAAACCTGCCAGGAGATTACCCTTTTCATCTTCGACATAAAGATTAAGTGGCTCACTTTCAGCCTCTTCTCTTTTTGAACGATTGTAAGCACGAATCAAATTCCCTATTTCTCGCGCCTTATGGGATTCCTTATTTTCCAATCTAAAGTACATCTAAACCTCCTCGAAAACTGATACAGCTTGATTATAGTCTTATTTCAATAGACTGTCAAACTAGCAAAAACCCACCAACCTGAGTTGATGAGTTTCAAATCTATTTTCTAAATTTCCACTGGCTATAAATCCCGAAACCGATAATCCAGATAGCTGATCCGATTGCTCCTACAAAGGTAGACTCTTGTAAAAAGAGGGTTACAAAGACAAAGGCAAAGAAGAGCATGGTTAAAGGATTTAGGAAACGATAATGGGGCATGAGGTAGCCATCCGCCATAAAGTCCTTTGACTTGCGATACTTAAGGTGGGCCACCATGATCAAGATATAGATGGCGATATAGACACCTGACGACGATGCCGTAATCAAGGCAAAGGCATCGGAAACACCTGGCAAAACGTTGATAAAGGCAGCCAGAGCAATTAAGATTGCTGAAGCAATGATCGCATTTTGTGGCACATTGTGGCGAGAAAGGGTATCCGCCTTGATTGCTTTTAGGAATGGATTTGGCGAATCATGGGCAATCTGGTACAAATGGCGCCCTGTTGAATAAAGGGTCGAGTTAAGGGCAGAGGCTGCTGAGGTCAAAACGACAAAGTTAATCAAGGCTGCCGCCCACTTGATACCGGCTAATTCAAACACCGTAACAAAAGGTGAATCAGCAGAAGCAAGCTCACGCCAAGGAATGATAGCCATGATGGCTAAGAGGGCACCACCGTAGAAAAAGGCGATACGCAAAGGAATTTCCTTAACGGCTTTTGGCAAGACCTGACGTGGATTTTTGGTTTCAGAAGTTGTGACCCCGATAAACTCAATCATGAGGTAGGCAAAGAACACCATCTGGAAGGCCATGACAAAGTTCACTCCACCATTTGGGAAGAGGGAGAAATTGTCGGCAATATTGGCCAAACTTGCTACTCCATGAGGTGTCTTAAAGCCTGTCAAGACCATAAAGACCCCTGTGGCAATCATGGCTAAAATAGCCACAATCTTGACCATAGCAAACCAAAACTCAACTTCTCCAAAGAGCTTAACCGCAATCAGATTGACCAAGGCTAAAATGGTCAAAAATCCAATCTCAATCATCCAACTTGGCCAGCTAGGGAACCAGAACTGAACATAGTGAGAGATGGCTGTGATTTCCGCCATACCGATAAAGACAACGGAAAGCCAATAAGACCAAACCGAGAAATAACCCCATCCCTTACCCAAATGGCGCGTGATAAAGTTGATAAAGGTATGTTGCTCAGGGTCTTGGTAGAGCATTTCCCCAACCGCACGCATCATGAGGAACATAAAAGCCCCAGTAATCATATAAATCAGCACAATGGAAGGACCTGTTAGGCTAATAGAGCGACCCGCTCCCAAAAAGAGTCCTGTTCCGATTGTTCCTGCAATGGCCATAACCTGCACGTGACGATTGGTCAGACCACGCTCCATCTTATTTTTTTTCTTCTTTGAACTCATATCGTCTCCAATTCAATTTAAAATGGAAAAAGGAGTGAGTGAAGCGCACAGCCTCCCCACTCCTTTTCTGTTTTTAGGCTGTTTTTTCAACCTTCAAGATTTTTACATCGTAGCTACCAACAGGTGTTTCAATGGTTGCTGTGTCACCTGTTTTCTTACCAATCAAGGCTTGTCCGATTGGGCTTTCATTTGAAACCTTACCTGCAAAGGCATCCGCACCAGCTGAACCTACGATAATATAAACTTCTTCTTCGTCCTCACCAATTTCTTGGATGGTAACTGTTTTTCCAATCGCCACTTCGTCTTGGGCAACTGAGTCGCTATTAACGATTTCAGCATAGCGGATTTTTGTTTCCAAGCTAGAGATTTGCCCTTCGACAAAGGCTTGTTCATCCTTAGCTGCTTCGTATTCACTGTTTTCTGAAAGGTCACCGTATGAACGAGCAATCTTAATACGTTCTACCACTTCTGGTCGGCGGACCAATTTCAATTCTTCTAATTCTTTTTCAAGTTTTTCCTTTTCCTCAAGGGTCATAGGATATGTTTTTTCTGCCATTTTTCTCAACTTTCTTCTAATGATATTCTCTAAAGAAAATTATGTGAAACATCACATAATTTTAGTTTGTTTGGTTTAATTTGCTATTGACATGTTCAGCGACATTACGATCATGCTCCTCCTGAGTAGCAGCATAATAGACCTTGCCATCTGTAACATTAGCTACAAAGTATAAGTTATCACTCTTAGTCTGATTAATACTTGCCTCAATGGCATCCAAACTTGGACTATCTACTGGACCTGGCATCAAACCAGCTTTCGTATAAACATTATACGGTGAATTAATTGTCGTATCAATTCCAGCATCATCAGCAAGACTAATCTTCTGACCAAGTTTTCCTTGAGCATACAAGATGGCAATATTGCTTTGAAGTGGCATACCAAGATTCAAGCGATTGTAGAATACACCTGCAATCAACTTACGATCTTCAGTCTTAGCACCTTCTTTTTCTACGAGTGAAGCTATAGTCAACAATTCATTAACTGTCAAATTTTTAGACTTAATCGCACTATAATGAGGTGCCAAAGTCTTATCCATAGCTGCCAGCATCTCATCAATCAAGCTTTCAATAGTTGTGCTTTCCTTGATAGAGTAAGTAGCTGGGAAGAGGAAACCTTCCAAACGGTAACGAACGCCACTTTCCTTTGTAGGCAAGCTTTCAAGTAGACTAGGATATTTGGCAACTTCTTGGCTGATAAAGTTCTCATCTTGAACTTTAGCTAGAAAGGCATCAGCTGTCAAAGACTCTTTGAAGTCACCTTGCAATTGACCTACTGCTTGTGCAATTTGATCAATCGTATAACCTTCTGGAATTGTTAAATTCGCAAGCGCTGGTTCTTGAGCTTCAGCTGTTCCACCTTTTTGTAGTTCATGGATGATATCTTCTGTACTCATGCTCTTTTGCAAATTGTAATATCCAGACTTCAAATCTGAATAATTTTTATATTTCGCATAAAAAGCAAAAATCACTCCGTGTTTAATCAAGCCAGACTTTTCAAGAGTTGAACCAATTGTTTGAACATTGGCTCCTTCTGGGATTTGCACTGTCACATATTGTTTAGATGAAGCATCCACAGGCTGTAAAGATGACTGAACATACTGATAACCGAAGTAACCACCTGCTGAAATCAAGCCTAGGAAAATTAGTAAAGAAATAAAGAAGGCCTTGAATCCTGATTTTTTCTTCTTAGTAGGCTGAACTGTCTCACGACGGCTACGACGTGGAGTTACAGGCATTTCTTCTACAGCTTTCTTTTCCACTACTGGTTGTGAAGTAGGAACTTCTTTTTTTACTACTTCTTTCTGCCCTTCTGTCTTATAAGAAACAGCTACCCTTGTTGGAATTTCATTAAATTCCTTTTCTACTTTTCTAGGACTAACAGGTCCTGAAACTGGTCTTGATACTCCCTCAGCTGACGGAGCAGAAGGTATTTCTTGACTCGGATGACTAGGAGCAAGTGGAGCTTGTCTTACAGCCTCTTCTGCGGGAGAAGAAGGAACATCTTGACTTGGATGGCTTGGAGCAGTAAGAGTTTCTCTTTTTATCTCATTTGATGGAGAAGCTGGTACATCTTGACTTGGGTGAGTAGGCACGGTAGGAGCTTTTCTCATAATCTCCTCTACAGCTGATAGAGAATCTTCCATTAACTCTTCTATCGACTGGTCATTTTTAGAAGAAAATTGGGGTTTTATTGAAGCTAAATCAACTTCTTCCTGATCTTCTTCATGTTTTTTAACTCGTTCTAAATCTCGTAAAATCTGCTCTTTAAAGCTTAATTTTTCTTCTTCTCTTGACTTTTCACTCAAAAGTTTTTCCTCCTCGTTGACAATCCATAATATTATATCTTAAAAGTCTAGGAAAAGCAACCTATGATGCCTTGTCTTGCCTATTTTTTAGCTTCCCAGACCATATCATACCAAGTTTCCCCTGCAAAGGTTGACTGGGACAAGCCTTCGTTGACAAATCCGTGTTTTTCATAGTAGGCGATGAGATAGTCATGACAGGTTAGGTTAATGCCTTCTCTCTCATCTTCAAGAGCCTGGTCTTTCAAGGCTGTTAGCAATTTCTGACCCAGTCCTATTCCCTGTGCCTCCTTGGCAATAGAGAGACAGGTCACAGAGATATAGCCACCAGGCTCATGACTATAGTCTTCTATCTCCTCTGTAAAAGACTGGTCTTGCAGATGGCGTTGTGGGCCAACTGGCCCTTCGATATAACCCATGATTCTACCTTCTTTTTCCGCAACCAGAAAAGAGGTCTGAATTTCTCGCAAATGCGCCTCAAAAACAGAGCGAGGAATGGCTTCTTCAATCGAGAAATTTTCTAGTTCAATCTCAACAATCCGATCCAAATCTTCTAATTTTGCTTGTCTGATTTTCATTTTGCCTCCAGATAAAAGGGATTAAACCAAATCATACTAAAACCCTGGCTAGTTGCATAAAGGGAAGTTTCTTCATCAATAAAACCGTTCATTTCAAAATAGGAAAGCAGCTCATCAGGACTCTTCAAACGAATCCCTTTGTAATCCAGCTCAACTGCCACCTCTTTCAAGGCTGCAAGAAGAAGTGTTCCCAAGCCCTGTCTCTGATGGTCAGACTCAATGACTAAAGAATGTACTTTTAGACATTGCGGATTGTGTGGCTGAGGACCGCTTAGAATATAGCCTAACAGTTGATTTTCATCCCTAGCTAGAAGAAAGGTATCCGCAGACTTACGGATACTTTCTTCTAAAATATGGGAAATCAGCTGCTTTTCAGCTGGCAAAGACAAAGTTTGAAGTGCCTCTATCTCAGCCAAATCAGACTTGCTTGCCTGAATGATCTTAATTGGAATTTCCATAAGAATATCCTACTGAACATTGCTTGTCAAGTTTGACAAGAGACGCTCAAATGAGTATTCATAGGTTTGGATGTCTCCTGCTCCCATAAAGACATAGACAGCATTGTCATGATCAAGGAGTGGAGAAACATTTTCAACAGTGATAACTTGGTGTTTCTTGTTAATTTTATTAGCTAGGTCTTCTACCTTAACATCACCATGGTCCACTTCACGAGCAGATCCATAAATTTGTGCTAGGTAAACTGCATCCGCTTGGTTCAAAGCGTGAGCAAATTCGTCCAACAAGGCAATGGTTCTGGTAAAAGTATGCGGTTGGAAGACTGCTACAATTTCCTTGCTTGGGTATTTCTGACGAGCTGCATCCAAGGTCGCAATGATTTCTGTTGGATGGTGAGCAAAGTCATCGATAATCACTGTATCATTGACAATTTTCTCAGTGAAACGACGTTTAACACCGGCAAATGTTTTCAAGTGTTCACGCACCAAGTTCAAATCAAATCCTGCTGTATAAAGAAGACCAATAACGGCTGTCGCATTCATGATATTGTGACGACCAAAGGTTGGGATGTGGAATTGACCCAAGTCTTGTCCACGGAAGTGAACTGTGAAGGTTGAACCAGTTGTTGAACGAAGAAGATCGATAGCTACAAAATCATTGCCTTCAGCTTCAAAACCATAATAATAAATCGGAGCATTGGCTGTAATTTTACGCAATTCTTCATCTTCACCATAGACAAAAAGACCCTTGGTAATTTGTTTGGCATAGTCATTAAAGGCATTGAAAACATCCTCTAGACTTGTGAAATAGTCTGGATGGTCAAAGTCAATGTTAGTGATAATAGAGTATTCTGGATGGTAAGGCATAAAGTGACGCTCATATTCGTCAGATTCAAAGACAAAATATTTGGCATTGGCCGAACCACGACCTGTTCCATCTCCAATCAAGAAGCTGGTGTCTGTGATGTGAGACAAGACGTGAGACAACATACCTGTCGTTGAAGTTTTTCCATGTGCTCCTGCTACCCCCATGCTAACAAAGTCATGCATAAAGCTACCTAGGAACTCATGGTAACGTTTGTAACTGATGCCATTTTGGTCTGCATAGGCAATTTCGACGTTGTTATCTGGACGGAAGGCATTTCCAGCGATAATTTCCATATCACCGTCTAGATTCTTTTCATCAAAAGGAAGAATGGTAATTCCTGCCTGCTCAAGACCACGTTGAGTAAAGTAGTACTTTTCAACATCTGATCCCTGTACCTTATGACCCATTTGGTGCAACATCAAGGCCAAGGCACTCATCCCTGATCCCTTAATTCCGATAAAATGATATGTCTTTGGCATGTTTTCTCCCCTATTCTGTAATTCTGGTCAGATTCAACTCTTGGGCAACCCGACGTTCTTGTTCTGTTTGTTTACTTTTTTTATTGTAGATTTGGCTCTTCTTTAGAAAATCATAGTTGTTTTTCTTTGGGCCTGAAGTTTCTTTTGGCTCAGCTTGAGTCGAAATATTGCTCACTTCTTCCGCCAAAATGTAATGAGACTGAGTCATTTTTTGACTATATTTGACAAATTCACCAGGATTTTCCTTTTGGAAAGGCGCGGTAGGTTGATTGCCCTTTCTAACTAGAATTGGCTGAGAATGGCGTCTTGTAGGAGTGATGTCCTTAGTAAGATAGCTTGCCGAGCGTTTCTTTTTCAAGTCCGCACGCGCTTCTTCACGCGCCACCTCCGCATAGCTCTTTCCTTCTTTTTTTACCCCTAAAGGAGCCTTTTTAGTTTTCTCTACTTGCTTTTCAATCGGTTTGACTGGTGTTTCTTCAGCAATAGGAGCCCATTCTAAATAATTTTTATCTCGATACTCACCCTTGATATTACTGATCAGATCAGACTCATCATAGAGATTCATGACTGGCATTTCAGTCAACATGACCTCGTCATCTGACACCAATGGAAATCGTTCTTGTTTCATTTTCTATTTCCTTTCAACACTTCATTATAGCGTATTGTCTTGATTTTTCAAGTGCTGACTTCAGAAATTCCCAAAATTTCTCTAATTTCTGCTAGGGTCAGACTGCCACGTGACTCTGTTCCGTCCAATACTTGTGACACCAAATGTTTCTTTTGTTCTTGTAGTTCCTGGATTTTTTCTTCAATGGTTCCCTTGGTTACCAAGCGATAGACCTCAACCATTTCCTCTTGTCCCATCCGATGGGCACGGCCAATAGCCTGCGCTTCCACCGCAGGATTCCACCAAAGGTCAACCAAAATAACCGTATCAGCACCTGTCAGATTCAGACCGACACCACCAGCCTTGAGGGAAATCAGAAAGGCATCTCTTTCCCCTTGGTTAAAGGCCTTAGTCATGTCTTGTCTTTCCTTGGCTGGAGTTGAACCTGTAATTTTAAAGGATGTCATGCCCAAGTCTGGCAGTTCTTGTTCAATTTTCTCCAACATTCCCTTGAACTGCGAGAAAATCAAGACACGGTGTCCGCCGTCTGCCACCTGTAGCAGCAGGTCTCGGAGACTATCTAGTTTGCCACTGGCTCCCTGATAATCTTCCATAAAGAGGGCAGGAGTGTCACAGATTTGGCGTAAGCGCATCAGACCAGACAAGATTTCCACCCTACTTCGCTGGAATTCCTTATCTGAAACTTGAGCTAGACGGTCCCGCATCTGTTGCAACTGGGCTAGGTAAATAGCCTTTTGCTGGTCTTCCAGTTCATTCTTATAAACCACTTCAATCAAGTCTGGCAATTCAGTCAGAACTTCATCTTTCTTGCGTCGCATCACGAAAGGCTTGATAAACTGAGCCACGCGCTCAGCTGGCAATTTCATAAATTCTTTCTTGCTTGGCAAGAGTCCTGGCATGACGATTTGGAAAATAGACCACAGCTCACCTAGATGGTTTTCAATTGGAGTCCCTGACAAGGCAAAGACCGACGGCACTACAAACTGTCTCAAGGTCTGAGCGATCTTAGTCTGGGCATTTTTCATGACCTGAGCCTCATCTAAGAAAAGGAAGTCAAAGGCCATCCCCTGATAAAGATCACTGTCCTGACGGAAGGTAGCATAACTCGTCACATAGATTTGATGGCTCTCGATAAGAATCTCTTCACGACCAGATTTCAAACCATGAACAACAGCCACATCCAACTGTGGAGCAAATTTCTGAAACTCATCTACCCAGTTGTAGATTAAACCTGACGGTGCTAAAATCAAAACCCGACTTTCTTTTGTCACTTGACTGGTCAAAAAAGCAATGGTCTGCAGGGTTTTACCAAGTCCCATATCATCAGCCAAAATCCCACCAAAACCATAATGATGGAGCATTTGCAGCCAGCCGATTCCTTTTTCCTGATAATCTCGTAAATCAGCCTTAACCTGAGTTGCCTGTCGAGGAAAATCCTCTGGATGCGTCAAATCCTGAGCGAGATTCTGGAATTCTTGTGAAAAAGAAACACGGTCACGCCCTTCAAAAAGATGAGCTAAACTGTAGGCCAAGGATTTTCGAGTCTGCAAGGAGCCATCTTTTAATTCAAATTGTCCTAGTTCCTGTAGATTTTGGCGAATTTTCTTGGTTTCTTCATCAAAAAAGTAGACTTGATTGGACGAATCAATGTAAAAATCCTTGTTGGCAACCAAGGCCTGCATGGCTTGATCAATTTCCTCTTGAGCAATATCCTGAAAATCAAACTGGATTTCTAAGAGACCTCCCTTGGAGGCAATCTGCACCTGAGGACTTGCTAGGCTATAAAGCTCTTCTAGCTTGTCTGATAGGTTAACATTCCCGAGTTTTTCAAATACTGGAATGATTTCGTGGAAGAAATGATAAACAGACTCCGCTTTTAGGGCCTGACGCCAGGATTGAAAATCTGCTTCAAAACCAGCTAACAAACAGACTTGGAAAACTCTTTCTTCTAAGTCAGCATCACTAGAAAATGGTAATTCTTCTAGCTCTTGTCTGCTAGATACCTGTCTATTTCCATAATCAAATTGAATTTCTAAACGAATCCGATTATCCTCTTCCCTATCAAAGTAAAAAGAGGGCGCAAAAGTTTTGATTTGTAAGCGTTCTGGAGCTGAAACGGTCCCCATTTGGCTAAAAAGAGTTAAACAAGAAGCCAACTTATCTCGATCACTACTATCAAATTGCAAGTATTTCTTTCCATGCTGATCCAAAGGCAGCGCTTTGATTTCCTTGAGAAGACGCATCTGCTGGTCTGTTAGAAAATAAACCTGACCTTTATGGAAAAGCACAGCTCCCTGATAAAAGGCATTGACCCGTGGACTCTCGCTGATTTCCATTTCAAAATAATCCGAGTATTCTGTTACTGTAAAGGCAAATAAATTAGCATCAGCATGCATATCCTGAAAAAAGAAAACCTGATAACTATCCACTTGATGGTCAAATTGAAAATGGGGCAAGGTCATCAGTAAATTCACACCCTGCTCAAAAAAGGTCAGAGGGAAAAAGAGGTGCCGACCTTGATTTTGGAAAAAGAGGGCTGGAGCCTGTCCTTCCTCCATCAGTCCACGCAAGAAAGTCAGAAGCTCTTGGCTAGCCTCATCAAAGGATTCCCAAGACAAGGACTCCTCATAGACCTTGCCAATCATATACGACTTTCTCTGCTCGACAACTTTTAAAAAGAGTAGAATATCCCGAATGACATAGTATTTTTGACTATTGACTTGCCCGATTCTCAGGGTCCACAAGATATGATTGGTTCCTGCTTCCACCTGCCCCACAGCCGATAATTCATAGGTTCGGTCTGATTTTGGAGACAAGATTCGTTCTAAAAATTTGCCACCCAAGGTCACCTTGGTTTCAACGGCCTCTTTTTCTTCATGACCTTCTTCCAGACTCTGCAAGATTTCTTGGCCACGCTCATCATTTTTTAGAAAATGCTCCAAAGCCGCCAAATGCACACAGTAGCCCTTCTTTTGGAAAAAATCGCAAGCACAAAAAATCAAATCATCCTCTAGACTATAGCGCAGTTCTTCTTCTGCAACGCGAGCATAGAGTCGATTATTCTTTTCCTTGATGATGTCAACCTTACCAGTTTCATAAAGGGCAACGCCTTCGATACGGACTTTCCCCGGAATCAATTTAGCCATATTCTTACCTGTACCTTATCCTTTTATTATACCATATTCCCTACGAAAATAGCCCCCTAGGAAGACTGTTCTCCTAGAAGGCTGGATTTTTAAAGTTTGGCAAAAGTCGTCACAATCCGCTGACAAACTTCTTGCAGCAGAGATTTAGGCATGGCTACATTGAGGCGGGCATGGAGACTTCCTTCCTCTCCAAAATCCAAACCACGGTTGAGGATAACCTTGGCTTCATTTCTCAAAAGCTCTTGCAACGTTTCATCAGTCAAGCCATAGGCTGAAAAATCAAGCCAAATCAAGTAGGTTCCTTGCGGTTTCATGACCTTAATTTTAGTCTCTTTTCCAAATAGATCCACCACATAATTGATGTGGTCTTCAAAGACTTGCTTGAGTTCCTCTAGCCAATCCTTCCCATAGCGATAGGCGGCTTCTGTCGCCAAATAACCCAAGCCTGAAATTTCATGCTGGTTATTGGCCAACTGGCGTTTCTGGTAAGCCAGTCTCAACTTAGGATTTTCAATGACTGCATAGGAATTTTTTGTCCCAGCAATATTAAAGGTTTTAGTGGCACTGGTCAAGACGATCGCAAATTCTTTAAAGTCAGGGTTGACAGTATTGAAGGAATGATGCTTGTGACCAAAGAGGGCCAAATCTTGGTGAATCTCATCCGAAACCAAGAAAACACCGTGTTTTTGGCAGAGTTGGCCAATCTTCTCCAACACTTCCTTTTCCCAAACACGTCCACCAGGATTGTGAGGGTTGCAAAGAATATAGAGCTTCACATCCTCTTCTACCAAATCCTTTTCAAGTCGGTCAAAGTCAATCTCAAACAGACCATCCTTTTCCACCAAAGAATTGGTAATCAATCTGCGGTTGTTCAACTTGACACTGCGAGCAAAAGGTGGATAGACAGGTGTGTTAATCAAAACTGCTTCGCCTTCTTTTGTAAAGGCTTGAATAGCTGTTGAGATGGCCGGTACCACACCCTCGATAAAGACAAGAGCTTCTTTGTCAAAGTGGTAACCGTGTTGTGTAGCTTCCCACTTTTGAACTTCGTGAATTAACTCTTCACTGGCATAGGTATAACCATAAACCAGCTGGTCAGCGTAAGTTTGCACAGCTTGGCGGATTTCAGGCAAGACTACAAAGTCCATATCCGCTATCCAAGCTGGTAGGACTTCACTATCCGTCTCCGTCTCTTTCCATTTATAAGTATGGTACCCTAAACGATTGGGCAGGCTTGTAAAATCATATTTTCCCATCTTTTTCTTATCCTTCTAAGGCTTGGCGCAAATCTGCAATTAAATCTCTAGCATCCTCAATCCCAATTGACAAGCGCAAGAGGTCATCTGTCAAACCATAAGAATGGCGCACTTCTGCTGGAATATCAGCGTGGGTTTGGGTCGTTGGATAGGTAATGAGACTTTCCACTCCACCCAAACTTTCCGCAAAAGAGAAGACCTTGAGGCTGTTTAAAATGTGAGGAATGCGTGTTTCATCCGCTACTTTAAAGGAAATCATGCCTCCACGACCCGTATAGAGAACTTCCTTAACTGCTGGAGAATCCTTCAAAAAGGCGACCACTTCTTGAGCATTGGCTGTTGAGCGCTCCATACGAAGAGACAAGGTCTTGAGACCACGAATCAATTGATAACTGTCAAATGGCGACAAGACTGCCCCTGTCGTATTGAGATTGTAAAAGAGTTTCTCGTATAGTTCTAAACTATTGGTCACAACCACACCAGCCAAGACATCATTGTGGCCTGCTAGATATTTGGTTGCTGAATGCAGAACGATATCTGCTCCATCTTCAATCGGGCGTTGATAGATAGGGCTGTAGAAGGTATTGTCCACCACCACTTTGGCACCCTTAGCATGAGCCAATTTTGCTAGTTTTTCGATATCAAATTCCAACATCAAAGGGTTGGTTGGGGTTTCTATATAAAGAACATCCACATCCTTTTCCAACTCGGCAATCAACTCTTCTTCTGTATTGGCATAGGTGAAATGGAAACGACCTTCCTGCTCCACTTGATTGAACCAGCGGAAAGAACCACCGTAAAGATCACGCACTGCCAAGACCTTACTTCCTACTGGAAAGACGCTAAAGGCCAGTACAATAGCTGACATCCCTGAGCTAGTCGCTAGAGCATAGTCTGCTGACTCAATAGCCGCCAAGACTTCTTCCGCCTTACTACGAGTTGGGTTTTTGGTGCGCGTATAGTCAAATCCAGTAGATTGACCAAACTCTGGATGCTGATAGGTCGTTGAAAAATGAAGCGGTGTCACCAAGGCTCCTGTCGCTTCGTCTGACTTAATACCCGCCTGGGCTAAAATTGTGTTAATGTGTAATTCCTTGCTCATACAATTCCTCCAAATCTATAGTAACTATTGTACCACTTATTTTCATCAACTCATTTTCTTCTTTTCAAGAGCTAGTTATAGTTTCAAACTATATAAAAAACGACAGCTTCTTTCGAAACCATCGTTTTTTCTTGAAAAATCCTTATTTGACATGTTTTGCCAATTCTTCTTGGGCTTTTTTATTGGACTCTTCTTTTTCCTTCATCCATTTTTCTTTGGCTTTTTCATACTCGTCTTTTGTGACTGTCTTATCTTGTAATTTGAGATACTTGTATGATTCGACCCCTTTATTACCCGCCAATGAGAATGGGCTAGAGAAAGGAACTGTTTTTCTCAAAGTTGGTGTACCACCAAGTGATACGTTTGGAATTGCTAGTGAGCTATCTACCAACCAAGCTTGAGCCTCAGCGTATTTTTCATAACGTTTTGCTGGATCTTGCTCTTTATTAGCATCTTCTAACATCTGAGTGTAAGTATCTAGTCCAACTGCCTTAGCCTTGTCATTTACTTCTCCAGGCTCTAGACCTAAGTTTTGTAGAACTCCACCACTTTTCACATTAAAGATTTCAAGATAACTTGATGGGTCTTGGTAGTCTGCACTCCAACCACCATTGTATAAATCGTAATCTTTCTGAGCTGCAGTCTGAGCCAAATAGCTTGTATTATCAAAGTCTTCAGTAGAGAGTTGGTGAACATCAATCACAACATTATCAGCCCCCAAGACAGATTCAATCGATTGTTTCATGGAATTAATTCCTTGAATTTCTGCCTTATTGGTCAAATCTACAGATTTATCTAAGTGGATAGGGAATTGGACTCCTTTAGCTTGGAGTTCTTTCTTAGCTTCGGCAAATTTAGCCTTGGCTTTTTCTGGATTGTAGTATGGATCTTGAGCATCAGCAAAGTTGATTCCTTGCCATTCTTTACCATAATTGACCATCTTAGAGGCTACTACTTCACCAAAGTCTTTTCCGTTGATACTTACGAAGTTTGGTGGAACAACCAAATTACGTAAAATCTTAGTAGCACCATCTTCACCTTGAGATTGAGCACCATAGGCTGTACGGTCATAGGCAAAGTTAATAGCTTGACGGAAGTTCTTATTAAGAACGGCTTCTTGAGTCGATTTCTTTTCAGCATCACTCGTCTTAGCAGTGAATTTATAAGATTTTCTATCTAAGTTAAAGTTTAAGAAATAAGATGTCGCATCTTGAAGACTATATACGATATTGTCCTTGTTCTTCTCTTTAATCCCTTCAAAACTTGAGCTATTTGGATAGAGACGAGCATAACTATAGGCACCCTCCACAAAGTTACGTGCTAGTGCATCTTGATCACTACCATCAAAGTAAGCCAATTTCACATCATCTACAAAGACATTCTTGGCATCCCAGTAATTCGGATTTTTCTTGAATTCAATAACAGATTTTGAAACAAAGGATTTCATTAAGAAAGGACCATTGTACAAAATGCTAGATGGATCCACCTTGCCAAAATCATCCCCTTTAGATTTCAAGAAATCCTCATTAAGAGGAAAGAGAATTGTTGAAGTTGTTTTTGAATTCCAGTAAGGTTCTGGGCGAGTCAAAGTATATTGAACCGTTTGGTCGTCAATAGCCTTTACACCTACAGTTGAAAAGTCTTTCGTTTTACCGTTAATGTAGTCATCCAAACCTACAACGGATTCTTGTACTAGGTACAAGGCTTCTGATTTTTTATCAGCAGCATACTGAAGACCAGTTACGAAGTCTTTGGCAGTTACTGGGGCATATTCTTCACCTTCAGAGGTATATCATTTCGCTTCCTTACGAAGTTTGTAGGTATAAGTCAAACCGTCCTTAGAAACACTCCAATCCTCTGCCAAGGATGGAACATAATTCCCATATTGATCATTTTCCATGAGACCATCAACTAGATTAGTGATAATATCATTAGTTGTCGCACGATTTTCTGCTAAATAATTAAAACTAGATGGATCACTAGCATAGACATAATTATATGTTTTTGACCCTGTGCTAGAATTTCCACAGGCACTTAACAAAATACCTGCACTTAACACGACACCTGCAAGTGTTGCATACTTGGCCTTAGACTTTTTCATCTCCAGAACCTCCTGATTTAAATATTTGTCTTATTATACAACTTGAGTTTTATTTAGTCAATAGTTTTTTAAGTAAAATTTAAGAAAAATAAAATTACCATCTACAAACTTTATCTATTATTCTACAAATTAATAAAAAAGAGAATAATTTAAGCATTTCACGATAGAAATGTTCAAATTATCCCTTTTATTTATAAATGTTTTTTAAGTTAACTTTAATTTGATTCGTAAGCGATCTGCTTGGGCTTTTCCAATTACCTTATCCAACAAACGGGTACGGAGACTCATGACTCCATAAACACCTCCACCCATAGCACCGACAAGGGCTACATAAAGAAAGCTCCACAAACGTCCACTTGGTTGGAAGACAAATCCTAAAATCCACTGCAATGTCCCAACTACTAGAAACATGAAAAGAGTTAACAAACTGATTAAAATGGTTCGTTTCAAAATCACCTTGCGCTTGACACCAGTTACTTGACAAATGTCCCGATACATCAAGACATTAGGAATAATGAGACCGATTGTAGTGGAAATCAAGGGTCCGTAACTATGGAAGAGAGCGATGGTTGGAAGTTGCAAAACTAGCTTGGCAATAGAACCATAGATAAAATAGAGAACTGCCTTGCGATTGTGGAACATGGCTTGAAGCATTGGTGACAAGACCATGTACAAGCCTAAAATAGTAGACTGCAAAACTGCAAAGACAAACAAGCCCATAGCCAAACTATCTGGCTTGCCATAGAAGACTGTATAAAGAGGTTCTCCTACCATAACCACTCCAACCGTTGCTGGTAGCAAGAATAGGAAAAGCATAGTGATGCTGTCCTGAACTAGACGAGAAGCTGCCTTCAGGTCTCCCTTGACATAGTTTTCAGTCAAGAGTGGCAAGCCGACGCTCCCAATTGAAACTCCAACAGAAATCAAAATCATAGTGATTTTATTAGGATTGGCTGAGAAATAAGAAAACATGACAATTAAGTCTTCATTACTATAGTTGCTAAACCACTTCATGCTATTGATAAAGGTATTTTGGTCCAAGATTTGGAAAAGCTGGATGGCAGACCCTGTCAGGATAAAAGGAATGGCTTCCTTAATGGTATCGACCAAGAGACGCTTGCTGTTTATCTTATCCCCTGTTTCAAGGACTCTTTTTAGTAAACCTTCTTTTGCAAGGAAATAGATCAAGACTGCAAAACTGGCTACCATGCCGACAAAGGCAGCAAAGGTGGATTGGGTAACCGCTGCTAGATAATCTCCTGAACCGAGCTTCATAATGATAAAGGTTGCTAGAAGCATCCAGATAACACGAATGACCTGCTCAGCGATTTGGCTCATGGCATAAGGTTTCAGGTTATTCATCCCTTGGAAGAAGCCTCGGATAACACTCATAGATGGGAAAATCAAGACTCCCCAAGCCAAGCTTTGCATGATTGGGATCAAGTCTTTGCCCACGCCAGACAAATCTGCTAGCCAAGGAGCAAAGACATACAAGATTAAAGCAAAAACGAGGCCAAGTCCTGTCATAAAGCCTAAAAAGCTCCGAACCAGGGCAAAGCTATGCTCTTCTTCTCGCATGGTATTGTACTTGGCAACTTGCTTGGCCACCGCAACTGGAATCCCTGCTGTTGAAACCAGCAAAAACCAGGCATAGATATTGTAGCCCATGGTAAAAAGACCATTGGCCGTAGCTGCATAAGATCCCATCCAGATATACCAAGGGATAATATAAATAGCCCCGAGTAGGCGACTGATAAAATTACTAGCCGTTAGCCAAGCAGTCCCCCGTAACATCTGGGCCTGCTGGTGATTGTTTTCGTGCGACATAGATTCCTCATTCAATTTTGATAACTAGGAAAAAGTTCCTTATCTTCCATTATAAACTTTTCCTTGTGACTTGTAAATTTACGACTTTCGGTTTACAATAGAAAGTATGATTAAGATTGAAACCGTATTAGATATATTAAAGAAAGATGGTCTCTTCCGTGAGATTATCGACCAAGGACATTATCACTACAACTACAGCCATGTCGTATTTGACACCATCTGCTATGACAGCCGCAAGGCTAAAGAAAAGAGCCTCTTTTTCGTCAAGGGTGCTGCCTTTAAAAAGGAATTTCTTCTTTCTGCAATCTCTCAAGGTCTCGATTGGTATGTGGCTGAAAAAGACTATGAAGTTGGTATTCCTGCCATTATCGTCAGCGATATCAAGAAGGCCATGAGTTTGATTGCCATGGAGTTTCATGGCAATCCACAGAAAAAACTCAAACTCCTTGCCTTTACTGGTACTAAGGGTAAGACAACAGCAGCCTATTTCGCCTATAACATCTTATCTCAAGGTCATCGACCTGCTATGCTCTCGACTATGAACACAACTCTAGATGGTAAAACTTTCTTTAAATCAGCGTTGACAACCCCTGAGAGTATTGACCTCTTTGATATGATGCATCAAGCTGTGCAAAATGACCGTACCCACCTCATCATGGAAGTCTCCAGTCAAGCCTATCTGGTCAAACGTGTCTATGGTCTAACCTTTGATGTGGGAGTTTTCCTCAATATCAGCCCCGACCATATCGGCCCGATTGAACACCCTAGCTTTGAAGACTATTTCTACCACAAACGTCTCTTGATGGAAAATAGCCGAGCAGTCATCATTAATAGTGACATGGATCACTTTTCTGTCTTGAAAGAACAAGTGGCAGATCAAGACCATGATTTCTATGGTAGTCAGTCGAGCAACCAAATTGAGAATTCCAAAGCCTTTAGTTTTTCAGCTATGGGTAAACTCGCTGGAGACTATGATATCCAACTGATTGGTTACTTCAACCAAGAAAATGCCGTTGCTGCTGGACTTGCTTGTCTCCGTCTCGGAGCTAGTCTTGAGGACATCAAAAAAGGAATTGCTGCAACCTGCGTTCCTGGCCGTATGGAAGTCCTCACCCAGAAAAATGGTGCCAAGGTCTTCATCGACTATGCCCACAATGGGGATAGTCTGAAAAAACTCATCAATGTGGTTGAAACTCATCAAACTGGAAAAATTGCTCTGGTTCTGGGTTCGACAGGAAATAAGGGAGAAAGTCGTCGTAAGGACTTTGGACTTCTCCTCAATCAACACCCTGAGATTCAAGTCTTTTTGACTGCTGATGACCCCAACTATGAAGACCCAATGACCATCGCGGATGAAATTAGTAGCTATATCAATCATCCTGTTGAAAAGATTGCGGATCGCCAAGAAGCCATCAAGGCAGCTATGGCTATCACTGAACAAGAACTCGATGCTGTCATTATTGCTGGTAAGGGAGCAGATTGCTACCAAATCGTTCAAGGAAAGAAAGAAACCTATCCAGGAGATGCAGCCGTCGCAGAAAATTATTTATAAGATAGAAAAATCAAGGGAAATGAAACCCTTGATTTTTTCTATCTTTATTTAAAAGCGTTTTTCAAGCCTTCAACGGCACCTTCTACAGCACCTTTAGCATCTTCAACTACTTCTTTTGCCTTAGCAACTGTCTTTTCTACAGCACCTTCTGCTTCAGTTTTGCTATCCCCAGTAACTTTACCAAATCCTTCTTTGATAGCACCTGTTGCTTGTTCCAATTTGTTTTCAAGTGACATATGATTGTCTCCTTTAGTTTATTCCGATATGTGTTACCGGTTACACATAGTTTATACCGAATACTAAGGAAAGTCAAACAATGTGCTCAGAAATAAGAAATCACGCCAAGTAGAAAGTTAATCTCTCCTTATCAAAATCGACGGCCAACTCATACTTTCCATCTTCCTTTTGGACAATATAACCTAGGACAACTAAACTGTCCACAAAGATGTCACGGCGTTTCTGCATAAGTTGGTCTTTTTTGAGAAATTTCAACAAAAAAGTCGTCATATATTTAAGAGCATACTCAGGATTGACATCTCCCAAAATGTCATAGAGCTCCTGCTGTTTTTCTGTCAAAGGATACTGATGTTTGACCTTGTAGAAATAATTGGACAGGGTCATTTTTGATCTCGCAAAATCCGTCTTTTCAACTAAAATAGCTGCATTAGTTTGATTGCGCAATTCTGTCTCAAAACTCTGCTCCAACAAGGCTTGATAGGTCGGACTAGCTTCTCTAACAAAAATCTCTTGGTCCAGTTCGAAACTATCAAGGGACTCAAGCATAGGAAGATTGAGGTAATAACGCTTATTTTCCCGTAGAATCAAGCCAGCCTTTATATACTCTTCCATGAGTTTATCAACTGCTAGATCTGGAAATTGAGCCTTGATTTCTCTTAGAATCACATCATCATTCTGGTCCAGATAGCGGATCAATTCTCCAAAAAATGGCTGTCTCGTCAAACGAGATGGATTAAAAATCTGAATCATGAAGATTCCTTTCTTTACATTCTAACAGAGGCGATGCTGCCAACTGACTAGGATTGGTTCCAGCTTGATTCAGAGGGACAGGCAAACCCAGTTCTCTATAATACTCTCTCCAAAAATCACTAATGACCTGCTTCCCATCCCCAAATTTCATTGGAATGGTTTCAAAAATCGGTAGGATTTCTGCCATATACTGGGAACAGTAAAAACCATGTCCATCCGGATAGAAAGAAGCATTATAAGGAGCTCCCAGATGTTTGCAAGCTTTTTCCTTCACAGACTGGATATCCATTTCTGGGTAGACATAGAGGTCGTACAAATGATTGGACTCAAAGAAGTCTGCCGGTTCTTGACAGACAATACCAGCCTGTCCACTAGCGTGGTAAATCATCCCATCCAAATAAATAGCAACATGGCTATAGTTGCCTGTGGAAGTCTGGATGGCCTGTCCCATATCTGACTCATCTCTCACAAAAATCAAATAGCCATTTTCTAACATACTTCACTCCTAGAAAAAAAGGAGCCGAAACTCCTTTCGATATAAGGCAAACTAGCCTTTCCTAATTTGAATTAACACTCAAAATCTTAGGCATTAAAACTTTCAGTCAATTGAGGTACCACTTGTTTCTTACGTGAAACAGCACCAGCAAGGAAGGCATGATTATTTTCAAGTTTGAAGTTAAAGGCTGCTTCAACCTTGTCCATATTGGCACCAAGAGCCAAGATTTCTGAGTTTGAGTTGACGATATCTGTAATCATCAAGACAAAGTCAGAGTAGCCGTTTGCTTCGTTAGCAGCTTGCATTGCAGCTTCAATTTCTGCTTGACGTTCCAAAACTTCAGTGATATCAACTGTGTTTACTTGGGCAACACGGACATTATTTCCATTCAATTCAAAAGTTTTAGCATCGATGTCAATCAATTCGTCAGCAGATTTGCTAGCTAAGTTTGTACCAGCCTTAAGCATTGCAAGACCATATTCTTCCAAGTTTACACCAGCTAATTCAGCCAATTCTGGAGCAATAACCTTATCTGTTGGGTGTGTTGTTGGTGATTTCAAAAGAAGGGTATCTGAAATCAAACCTGAAAGCATCAAACCAGCAATCTCTTTAGGAACAGCTACACCATGTTCTTTGAACATACGGTAAACGATTGAAGATGCTGATCCAACTGGCTCCAAACGCATGTAAAGTGGGCTTGCAGTTTCAAAATTAGCCACACGGTGGTGGTCCACAACACCATAAACTTCTACTTCAGCGATATCTGATACAGATTGTTGGAATTCATTGTGGTCAGTCAAGATAACTTGCTCTGCACCTTCTGCTTTAGCAGAAGTGATAACACGCGGTGCTTCCACACCAAAATAGTTCAAGACAAAGGCTGTTTCTTCATTTGGAGTTCCAAGGGCAACAGCTTCCGTATCCAAACCGTAAGCTTCTTTTGCAAGATAGGCAAAGGCTACAGATGACCCGATGGCATCTGAGTCTGGATTTTGGTGACCAAATACTAGAATCTTAGACATGATAATACCTCATTTTGTTTATTCTCTTTATTGTAGCATTTTTTTCGCTTTTTGACAAAAGTAAGAGGAGTCAAAGGACTCCCCGCTACTCTTCAAAATAACTGAGTAAATTTCTATCTTGATTTTCAGATAAAAATTGCTCCTTCTGTGGCCTCTTCTTACGCTTGAAAAGGGCTTCAGCTGACATTGCTTCTTCCTTACTGGCAAAACCTTGAGCATAGATAAGTTTGACTGGCAAGCGTGCTCGTGTGTATTTGGCTCCCTTCCCACTATTGTGGACAGCGAGGCGTCTTCTCACATCAGTCGTATAGCCTGTATAGTAAGATCCATCACGACACTCCAGCACATACATATAAGCTTTATGATCCATAATAAATCTCTTCGAGTTCCGGCGTATAAGAGCCATCATCATTGTGGACAATGAGGGGTGGCAATACCTTAAAGCCACTTGTCGAGCCATCCTTGATAGCCTCAATCAAAAGCATATTGGCTTCCTTTTCCTTTTTGGGATAGACAAATTGCAGGCGCTTAGGAGCTAGATTATGCCGTTGTAATGTATCCAAAATATCCAGAAGTCGATCAGGACGATGAACCATGGCCAAACGCCCATTAGACTTGAGAATACTTTGGGCACTACGACAGATTTCTTCCAAATTAGTCGTGATTTCGTGGCGAGCCAAGAGGTAATGTTCACTCTCGTTCAGATTAGAATGAGGATCCACCTTGAAATAGGGTGGATTACACAAAATCATATCCACCTTACTTCCCTGGATGTAAGCAGGCATATTTTTCAAATCATCACAGATGACCTGCATCTGCTCTTCCAAACCATTCAAACGGACAGAGCGCTCAGCCATATCTGCCAAACGCTCCTGAATCTCAACAGCCAAAATCTGTGCCTGAGTACGAGTGCTAGCAAATAGCCCAACTGCTCCATTTCCAGCGCAAAAATCCACTATCAAGCCCTTTTTAGGAAAACGTGGAAAACGTGACAAGAGAACACTATCCACCGAATAGCTAAAAACCTCTCTATTTTGAATGATTTTAATATCTGTCGAAAAGAGCTGGTTAATACGCTCTCCTGATTTTAATAATTGTTCTTCTTCCATGGTCTTATTATAGCAAATTTATATTAACATTACAAAAGATAGAGGTTTCTAACTAGTGCTTCTGATTCTTCAAATGTTGAAGGGCTTCCTTGGTCCAAATTGGCATCATTCGTTTGAGAGGCGCAAAGCCGTAGTTAAAGCGGTCGCTTGAAAAGCGTCTCCTTCTCGGAAACTGGTGCTTTTCTTCCTCCAAAGTGCGAATAGAAAGACTAGCTTTCCCTGTAAATTCATCTAAATCCACTACCTGAACCTGAACCTCTTCATCGACTTTCAAGGCGTCATGAATATTTTCAATAAAGCCTGTCCGAATCTCTGAAATGTGAATCAGCCCCGTATCACCCGTTTCTAGCTCAACAAAGGCACCGTAGGGCTGAATTCCTGTAATACGACCCTTTAGCTTATCACCTATTTTCATCTTAGTCCTCGATTTCAATCGTTTCGATAACGACATCTTCAACTGGCTTGTCCATCGCACCTGTTTCTACACCTGCAATTGCATCCAGAACTTCATAAGAAGCTTCATCTGCAAGCTGTCCAAAAACTGTGTGACGACGATCAAGGTGAGGAGTTCCACCTTGTTCCGCATAAATTTCTGCAATTGGTTCTGGCCAACCACCACGAGCAATTTCTTTCTTAGAGTATGGCAAGTGTTGATTTTGCACGATAAAGAACTGGCTACCGTTTGTATTTGGTCCAGCATTAGCCATAGAAAGGGCTCCGCGGATATTGTAAAGTTCCTCTGAAAATTCGTCTTCAAATGACTCACCATAGATTGATTCGCCACCCATACCAGTACCAGTTGGGTCTCCACCTTGAATCATAAAGTCTTTGATAATACGGTGGAAAATGACCCCGTCATAGTAACCATCTTTTGACAGAGCGATAAAGTTGGCTACTGTTTTTGGTGCATGTTCAGGGAAAAGCTTAATACGCATATCTCCATGATTTGTTTTAATAGTGGCAATCGGACCTTCTACTGCTTCAATGTCTACTTGCGGAAAATGTAATTCTTTTTCTACCATACCAAATCCTTCTAAGGCATCAAAAATGCCATCTTCTTCTAATGTTTTTGTTATATAATCTGCTTTTTCTTTGATGTTATCATGAGAAATTCCCATGGCAACGCTGATTCCAGCATAATCAAAGAGTTCCAAGTCGTTGAGCCCATCTCCAAAAACCATGACGTTCTCTGGTTTAAGAACTAAATGTTCTACAACTTTTGCTACACCAGCTGCTTTTGAACCTGAAATTGGTACCACATCTGACGAATGTTCATGCCAACGAACCATGCGAAGTTTGTCTGAGAGACTGTCAGGCAAGTGCAAGTTATCTCCTTTATCTTCAAAAGTCCACATCTGATAGATGTCTTCTTTCTCATGAAAATCTGGATCCACATCTAAATCAGGATAAATTGGATTAATAGCTTCACTAATCATATCGGTGCGAGTCGACAACTTGGCATCATGACTCCCAACCAAACCATACTCAATTCCTTCTTGCTTAGCCCAAGAAATATACTCCTCAACATCTGACTTCTCGATCTGATGTTGATAAATAACCTGACCTTTTTTATCTTCGATATAAGCCCCATTCAGAGTTACAAAAAAGTCAGGCTTGAGATCACGAATCTCTGGCACAACACCAAAAATCCCTCGTCCAGAAGCAATACCTGTCAAAATTCCTTTCTCACGTAATTGCTTAAAAACAGTTGGGATTGAAGCTGGAATAAAACCTGTCTTTGAATTCCTCAATGTATCATCAATATCAAAAAAGACAATCTTGATTTTCTTTGCCTTGTATCTTAATTTGGCATCCATCTCACTACCTCTTTCAATCTAACTCTTTCCATTATACCATAAAGTAGCTAAATCCCACATCCCCAATAAAATCCTTATCTCTTATCCGAATTCCTTTACTAGATACAAAACCAAATCATCATTATTTTGGCTAGTTGCATTCATTTCCAAGGGTTGATTTCGATACCAGACACCTGTCCCATCTGGCATGTAGCCCCGTCTGATATACAATCTCTGGGCAGGGCCATAGCCTAAGTGCAAACCTACACCAAGAGTGACCTTACTCGAAACAACCTTGACTCGTTTTTCTGCTTCTTCTAGCAGTTGATTCCCAATCCCTTGATTTCGAAAAGGCTCAAACACATTAAAATCTGATAACTCTGGATAGACTTCTGCAAAAGGACCATGTTTAGCAGAGGGCAAAATGGTAACGTAGCCCGCTACAGCACCATCAATCTCTGCAACTAAGACTTCTCTCTCCCCACTTTCCTGTTCCAGAAAATATCTAGCCAAAATTTTCTCTCTACCAGGCCAACCTTGAGTCATAAATCCATGAGATAAGGATTCAATATCAGACTTAATCATATTTCTAATCGTACAATTCATCTTTGACTTACCCACCTTTACTCTTTTTATTACCATTATAGCACGCCAAGGTCAGAAAAAACGATCTCGTGAAAAAAGGTCCACTGGACCCCAACTCGCTCTCTCATTTCAAGGCTCGTGAAAAAAAGACCCAACCGGGTCTTAATTCGCTTTCTTATTTTCTAGCTCATGAAAAAGAGGGCCACTGGACCCCTTTTTTTAATCTTCGTTTACGAAAGGCATCAAAGCCATTACGCGAGCGCGTTTGATAGCTGTTGTTACTTTACGTTGGTTTTTAGCTGAAGTTCCTGTTACACGACGAGGAAGGATTTTCCCACGTTCTGAAACGAAACGGCTAAGAAGCTCAGTATCTTTGTAATCAACATATTCAATTTTGTTTGCTGCGATGTAATCAACTTTTTTACGGCGTTTGAATCCGCCACGACGTTGTTGAGCCATGTTTTTTCTCCTTTATAATCTTAGTTGTCCATTAGAATGGTAAATCATCATCTGAAATATCCAATGGATTTGTTGCTCCAAATGGATTTTCATCACGTGAAAAGTCTGGTACTGAATTTGTAGGTGCTGAATAATTTGCAGTTGGTGCAGAGTAAGCTCCACCTGTATGACCTTCACGCACACTACGGCTTTCCAACATTTGGAAATTCTCAGCCACGACCTCTGTCACGTAGACACGTTGTCCTTGCTGGTTATCGTAACTACGAGTCTGGATACGACCTGTAACCCCGATAAGTGAGCCTTTTTTAGCCCAGTTAGCAAGGTTTTCAGCCTGTTGGCGCCACATAACGACATTGATAAAATCAGCCTCACGTTCGCCATTTTGACTCTTAAATGTACGGTTTACTGCAAGAGTAAAAGTCGCAACTGCTACATTTGATGGGGTATAACGCAACTCAGCGTCACGTGTCATACGCCCTACAAGTACAACATTGTTAATCATAGTTTACCTTCTTACGCGTCAGTTTTGACGATCATGTGACGAAGAATGTCAGCGTTGATTTTTGAAAGACGGTCAAACTCTTTAAGAGCAGCGTCGTCGTTTGCTTCAACGTTAACGATGTGGTAAAGTCCTTCACGGAAATCTTTGATTTCGTATGCAAGACGACGTTTTTCCCAAGTTTTTGATTCAACAACAGTTGCACCGTTGTCAGTCAAAATAGAGTCAAAACGTGCTACCAAAGCGTTTTTAGCTTCTTCTTCAATGTTTGGACGAATGATATAAAGAATTTCGTATTTAGCCATTGATATGTTCCTCCTTTTGGTCTAATGACCCCAAGACTTTGCAAGGGGTAAGTGAGGTTCGCTCACAATAAACTATTATACTAGAAAATAATTTTTTACGCAAGTAAAAACTCTGGAATTCGAAAAACGCCACATGGGCGTTTTCCTATTCTTACGGTTTAATACGGTGCAACATACGTGGGAATGGAATGGCTTCACGGATGTGTTTTGTTCCAGCTGCGAAGGTTACCATACGTTCGATACCGATACCAAATCCTCCGTGTGGAACTGTACCGTATTTACGAAGGTCAAGGTAGAATTCATATTCTGTACGATCCATACCAAGTTCATCCATCTTAGCTACAAGAGCATCGTAGTCTTCCTCACGCATAGAACCACCGATGATTTCTCCATAGCCTTCTGGAGCAAGCAAGTCTGCACAAAGCACGCGCTCTGGATTTCCAGGAACTGGTTTCATGTAAAATGCCTTGATGGCTGCTGGATAGTTCATGACAAAAGTTGGCACACCAAAGTGGTTTGAAATCCACGTTTCGTGTGGTGAACCAAAGTCATCACCATGCTCAAGATGTTCGTAGTCAGCGTCTTCATCATTTTCATGTTCTTGCAAGAGGTCAATGGCTTGATCGTAAGTGATCCGTTTGAATGGCTCTGCAATGTAGCGTTTCAAGAGCTCTGTATCACGTTCCAATGTTTCCAGGGCTTGAGGAGCACGGTCAAGAACACCTTGAAGAAGAGCTTTTACATAAGCTTCTTGCAAGTCAAGTGACTCATCATGTGTCAAGTATGAGTACTCTGCGTCCATCATCCAGAACTCAGTCAAGTGACGGCGCGTTTTTGATTTTTCAGCACGGAATACTGGACCAAAGTCAAATACACGACCAAGAGCCATAGCCCCTGCTTCTAGGTAAAGCTGACCTGATTGGCTCAAGTATGCTGGAGTTCCGAAGTAGTCCGTTTCAAAGAGTTCTGTTGAATCTTCTGCTGCATTTCCTGACAAAATTGGGCTATCAAATTTCATGAATCCGTTCTTGTCGAAGAACTCATAAGTTGCATAAATGATCGCGTTACGAATTTGCATCACAGCCACTTGCTTACGAGAGCGTAGCCACAAGTGACGGTTGTCCATCAAGAAGTCTGTCCCGTGTTCTTTTGGAGTAATTGGGTAGTCTTGAGATTCACCGATCACTTCGATGTCTGTGATATCCAACTCATAACCAAACTTAGAACGCTCATCTTCTTTGACAATTCCTGTCACATAAACAGAAGTTTCTTGGCTCAAGCGTTTGATGACATCAAACTTTTCAAGTCCTACTTCTTCACCAAATTTTTCTACAAAGTTTGGTTTAAAGGCTACACCTTGAAAGAAGGCTGTTCCATCACGCAATTGCAAGAAGGCAATTTTCCCTTTTCCAGATTTGTTGGCAACCCAAGCGCCAATCGTCACTTCCTGACCAACATAGTCTTTTACATCAATAATCGTTACACGTTTTGTCATTATTTTTCCTTTTCTTTTTCTATTATTTTTCCATAAATGCTTTTAAGCGATTAACTGCTTCTTTAAGCGTGTCTAAGTCCGTCGCATAGCTGAGACGAACATTTTCTGGTGCTCCAAAACCTGCTCCTGTTATGAGTGCCAAGCCAACTTCCTCAAGAATAGCTGTTGTAAAGTCAGTAACATCCGTATAACCTTTCATCTCCATGGCTTTTTTAACATTTGGGAAGAGATAGAAGGCTCCTTGCGGTTTGACCACTTCAAAACCAGGGACTTCACACAAGAGTGGATAGATGGTATTGAGACGTTCTTCAAATGCTTGACGCATAACTTCCACAGAATCTTGCGGTCCAGTTAGGGCTTCGATAGTTGCATATTGTGAAACAGCAGTTAGGTTAGAAGTTGTTTGACCTGTCAATTTGCTCATAGCAGCAATGATTTCTGGATCACCCACTGCATAACCTACCCGCCAACCTGTCATGGCATAAGCTTTTGATACACCGTTAATAACAATGGTTTGCTTGCGAATGGCTTCTGATAGACTAGAGATTGGTACGAACTCATTCCCGTTATAAACCAAACGACCATAAATATCATCTGCTAGGATGAGAATGTCATGTTCAACTGCCCAATTTCCGATAGCTAGTAATTCTTCACGAGTATAAATCATACCAGTCGGATTAGATGGTGAATTGAGAACCAAAACCTTTGTCTTATCTGTCCTAACTAGTTCTAGTTGATCCACCGTAACTTTAAAATCATTGTCTTCTTTGGCTTGAACAAAAACTGGAAGCCCTTCTGCCATCTTGACCTGATCTCCATAACTAACCCAGTATGGAGTGGGAATAATAACCTCATCTAAAGGATTAATTACAGCCATAAAGAAGGTATAGAGGGAAAACTTGGCACCTGTAGCAAAGGTAACCTCATTACTTGCGACAGAATAGCCATAGTAGCGCTCGAAGTAGGTATTCACTGCAGCTTTTAATTCTGGTAGACCTGAAGCTACTGTATAGAAGGAAGCCTGTCCTTCCCGAATAGCTTTAACTGCTGCATCCTGAATATTTTCAGGAGTGTGAAAATCTGGTTGTCCCAAGGTCAAGAAAAGGACATCCTTACCTTGAGCTTTTAATTTTTTTGCTCTCGCATCACTAGCTAAAGTGACACTTTCTTCCATTTCTAAAACACGCTTGGATAGTTTCATAGGCCCTCCTTTTTGACCAATGCTCCTGTTTCAAAATCTACTAGATAAAAATCAGAACCTGACTTGACTTCCCAGATTGGCTTGTCTTGATAACGGCCAAAGGTAATCTTGTCAATCTCGCCAGCTCCTTTTTCCTTAGAAACAGCTTCTGCTTTTTCTTGTGAAACACCCTGATTTAGCTGATAAACATAAATCTTATGGTCATCTTTTCCGATCAGGACAGCAAGTGCTTCTTGCTGTTTATTACGACCAAGAACGCTGTAATAGGATTCCAAGCCATTGTATAAATCAACCTGATCAGCCTGCTCTAATCCTGCATACTGCTGAGCTAATTTTTCTCCTTCACTTTTAGCTGTTTGGTAGGGTTTCATCCCGAGATAAACCAGATACAGAAAGGAAGCACTGATAACCACAAACAAAATCGTCATCCCTAGACCATACTGCCACAGTAGATTATTTTTTGCTTTGTTTTGTCTTTTTTTCACTCGTCTATTTTACCATCTATTAAGCTTTATTACAAGTGAATATAAGAATACTCTGCGAAAATCCAATTCAAACTTTGTCAGCGTCGCCTTGCCGTACCCAAGTACTGTCTGCGGCTTGCTTCCTAGTTTGCTCTTTGATTTTCATTGAGTATAAGAAACCAATTCTATTTCTTCCTTCAAAGGAAACAGATTTTTCTTGGTTAAAACCGAGCAAGAAAAGTAAAGACAGCTCTAAAATTATAGTAGATTGAAATAAGAGGTGAACAAATGGATTAGGAAAGTCAAATTAATTTCTAGAAATATTTTTAGCAGTTGTAACGTACTATTCTGGTTCCAATCTACTATAACGTATTAAAAAACCTGAGCTTGACACTCAAGTTTTCATAAGTTCTTTACTTTATAGAATCACTTTATCATCCATTCTTTTAGCCATTTTTCCTAAAAAGACAGGCAGTAGAAGGCTAATCATGACTAAAAAGAAGCCTAGATAAAGAAATGTTAGCACAAAGCCTAAATGGTCAATCAACCAGCCTGTCAGTGGAAAGAACACAATCATACTAAGGCTAAACATCATAGAGTAGACACTCAGCATGGTTGCCCTTACTTCACTTGGAAGGCGCTCTTGCAAATCATTGTCAAAAATCGGCTGAAAAAGAGCATATAGAGCATTACTAATCAAGTAAATCAAAATATAGATTAGAGGTGTTCCAAAGTAGGACAGCATATAGGTGACTCCAGTCAGCAAGACAAGGATAGGGAAAAGCTTCAAGGCGGCATATTTCTTTCCAATCTTACTCGCTAGATATACTGCGACGATATTCAAGAGACTACCAAGTAGCATAACTGCTGAAATTTGCCAACTACTTAAATCTGGTAACTGATTTTGATAGTAAAAATAAAACATGCACATGAGTACTCCGACAATCTGAGACAAAATCATCCAGTTGAAAAGCATGGGATTTCGCTCCAACTCTTCCTTAACAGTCCAAATAATCTGTCTCATAGTCACACTATCAGCTTTTTCTAGCTTTACACTAGGTTCTTTCAGCATCCAAATCAGGAAAAGAACTATGATAGAAGTGGCAATCATGATATAGTAGGTCAGGTGCAATTGACCATGGACAAAAAATCCTGCCAAAACGGTCCCCAAAGACCGAGTTCCTTCTGCCACTCCTGATAGGAAGCTTGAAATGGATAGGTAACGCTCCTTTAGTCCAGCCTCTACAGCCGAGTCATAGACCATTGCTGCGCTTGTGCCTGAATCAAAATTATAAGACAAGGCACTTACCGCCATAGCTAGTGCATAAATCCAAAAATTTCCCTGCCCAGCCAACATGAGAATGGAAGACACAATCCCTGCTATTCGACTTAAATAAAGGTTAGTCTTATAGGAATAGCGGTCAGCTAACATACCAGATGGAATTTCACAGAGAAGACTGGTCGTATGAAAAATACTTTCCAGAAGTCCAATCTGCCAAAGAGACATTCCGTTTTGACTGAGAAAGAGAATCCAAAAACTGGTAATCCCTAAAAATGCAAAAAACTCAACTCCGGCCATCAGGCCAATATTTCTCCGATAATTTCTTATTAGCATCTTTTCTCCTTTAACAAGGGTATTATTATTTCTTTTGTCCGTCACTTGTTAATCTGTTCCTTACATGATCTCCACCCCTTTTAGAAGCATTCTTCAATGCCATTATTGTTCCTTTAATTTTTTATGAAATGATATCGGAAAATAGCCGTTCTACGGTTTCTATTTCGAGTTTTCTCGTTTATTTTAGCACTTGTGTCATCATATTACAAGAGAATATAGGAATGCTCTGCGAAAACCAAGTGCATTCCAGTCACAAGTGGCTTGAGTTTCTGCAATTTTATAGTTTTCAAATAATCTTTGAGCAAATTTCTTGCAAGTTGTTTTGTTTTGTTGTAATATATTTTATAACAACGAGAGAGTTCTCGGAAATTTAAGAAAAAGGAGACACATCATGTCTAAAAAAGTATTATTTATCGTCGGATCCCTACGCCAAGGTTCTTTCAACCACCAAATGGCCCTCGAAGCTGAGAAAGCACTTGCTGGTAAAGCAGAAGTTAGCTACCTCGATTATTCAGCTATTCCTCTCTTCAGCCAAGATTTGGAAGTTCCAATTCACCCAGCTGTAGCTGCTGCTCGTGAAGCGGTTCTAGCTGCTGATGCTATCTGGATTTTCTCTCCAGTCTACAACTTCTCTATCCCTGGTACAGTGAAAAACTTGCTTGACTGGCTATCTCGTGCCCTTGACTTATCTGATACACGTGGCGCTTCTGCCCTTCAAGACAAGTTTGTCACCGTATCATCTGTAGCCAATGCAGGTCACGATCAACTTTTCGCTATCTACAAAGACCTCTTGCCATTTATCCGTACACAAGTCGTTGGTGATTTCACTGCTGCACGTGTTAATGACTCTGCTTGGGCAGACGGAAAATTGGTTCTTGAAGAAACAGTCCTAAATTCACTTGAAAAACAAGCGGAAGACTTGCTTAATGCTATCAAATAAAGATGCTTTATGACTCTTTTCCACCCATTTGGGTGGTTTTTTTCATACCTAATACTCTTCAAACCACGTCAGCATCGCCTTACCGTACTCAAGTAAAGCTTGCGTCTAGCTTCCTAGTTTGCTTTGTGATTTTCATTGAGTATAACTTAACAGTCCTGTCTAAAGCATGGAATTCTAGAAGGTCCTTTATAAGATATTTAATCTAGAATAGTACAATGTTGCCAATCATTTTTATAAATTATAATAGATTAAAACTAGAATAGTGCACTATGACTCCTAAAATATTTATAAAAATTAATTTAATCATGTACCTAATATTAGAATTATTTATCCCAAATTTATTTGAAAGCTTCTCTAAGCTATATCCTTGTTTTCTAAGTTCATAGATCTGAACTTTACCATCATAAGTTAATTTCATAATAAAAACACCCCAAAAGTTAGATTTTTTCTGTCTAACTTTTGGGGTGCAGTTCAATCAAAACTCTAATACGATGCGTTTTATCATGCAAGAATCTACTATATTTCTCCTCAAATTGAGGTTCTATATCATAGTAACTCTACTCATTCATCGATTCAATTTTAATCCTCGATCAATTTATAAAAATCAGAATGCTTTAGAGATAAAGTCTAATCTTCTTTACGTTTTGTAGCCAATAGTGCTGCTGACAAGGCCAAGCTAACACCTGCTAAGAAGATGGCTGTATCAGATTCTCTCTCACCAGTTTCTGGTAAGCTATTTTGATCTCCTTTGACTGCTGAAGCCTTTCTTTCTGCAGTCTGGTTATTAGCTATGTTCTGTACTGGATGCTCTGTTTTCTCACGAACTGGTACTTCCTGATTTCCCACTGTTTCTGGAGCAGCTTTATCCTCTGGAAGTTTACTATCTTGAGGCACTCCTGGATTTACCCTGTCTTTAAAGTCAGGCTTCTCATCGACTGGTGCTACCTGATTACCTACAGTTGATTGTTTCCCTTTGTATTCTGAAATGTCGTTAACTGCTCCTTCAACAAAGTTAGCCCCTCCCTTAAATTCAGGAACTTCATTAACCGATGCTTCTACAAAGTTGACCCCTCCTTTGAATTCTGGAACTTCGTTGACTGGTGCAGGCTCCTCGCCCTTGCTATTTGAAATAGATGGTTTTACTCCTACCTCGATAATGCGGTCTTGAGCCTTTCTTTGTTCAGTATGAACAAGAGTTCTAGTAGTTCCCACAACTTGAATATAGTCAACTTTTTCTCCATCTTGTCCTTCAGAAACAACACGACGTTGACCTTGAGCAAGTTCAGGATTTTTACGAATAACTTCTTTAAATGGAAGCGGAGTCTTTTCAATTTCCAAGCTTGGAGTTTCTGCTACTAAGTTTTTAACTCCTTCTGTCGGAGTTGTTTGGAAGGCTGTATTAAAGTGTAAACGATACTCTTTCACAAGATTTCCATCTTTGGAAACAAGACGCACGAGTGTTGGAAGATTGATATTTCCAGGATTCACAACTGTGACTACTCCATGTCCACTAGTTGTCGCAGTAACTTTTGGTTGGGAACTCATTGCTGTTAATGTATAATCTGTCACATTTGGATCAAAGTTTTCCAATGCTTTTCCATCAACCGAAATAGTGGCTGATGGTGTTTCCACTTCTACTCCTTTTCCTGCAGAGTAGGCTGTAAATTCTACAACTGCCAAACCATTAGTAGTAGACTTACGAGTCATACGTGCTCGAATGGCTGTCGTTTGAATCGGATCAAAGTTAAATTCTATTGGTTTACCAGCTACGATTTCTCCAGATACCTTGTAAGGAATTTCTTGCCAATTCTCTGCCTTGTTGAATGGATGGTCAGCATTTTCTTCGTAACGAGAAATCGTACTTGGTTCCGTAAAGGCAGGACCAATATATCTTTCTAGAACCATTTTCTCTGGAGCATCTGTTCCACTATCTTTAAAGAACTGAATAGCTACTTTTCCAATGGATTGAGAGGCAATTTTTCCATCCTTCTTAAAGAGTAGGCCGACAGAAGTTTCTTGATTTTTCGGAGTACGAGACCAGTTTGTCCAACGTCCATCTTCATTGTATTTTCCATCATTGATATAGAAAATTCTATCATGTGAAGCTGCTTGTGTATCGTTCGTTGTCGAAGCAAAGGCTTTAGAATCCGTTTCATTGTTGCTTGGATTTTCTGACAGAACTTGGTTACCCTTAGCTACAACTGTCACCTGTATTTTAGTTGTTAGATTTGTACCAATGACATGACCAGTTACTTCAAAACTTCCCTCCTGTTCTGTCGCATGTTCAGGAATGGCATCCCATTGAACTGCAAGGTTAGCCTTAACCCAGCCAGCTTGTGAAGGATAATAGACTGTCACTTCAGCAGGCAATTGAAGTTGATCACCAACATTCAGGGTCTTGGCACTATTTTCTGCAGCTGCTGGTTGTGTTGATTCTTTTTCGTCATCACGGAAGATACGATATTCTTTAAGAACAGTTCCATCCTCAGCTTTCAAGATAAGACGTGTCGCACCTTTTTCACTTGTTGCAGGAACAACTGTCACCAAGCCATTGTTGCTTGCTGTTGCAGTAATTTCTTTGCTAGATTGAGGAATATAGTAATCAGTCTTAGATGGATTAAAGTGTTCAAGATCCTTTCCATCTACCTTGATAGAAATCTCTGAACTTGTAGAGCTCACTACCTTATTTCCAAGGACAGTTAGCTCTGTCAAACCAATACCAGCAGTTCCATCTGCTTTCTTCATGCGCATACGAACAGCATAAGTTTCTACCTTATCAAATGTAAAGTGGTTGGTTTTACCTGCAGATAATTGTCCAGGAGCTTTGAGGTGTTCCACCTCTTTCCAGTTAGCTGCATTATTAAATGGATGGTTGCTATCACGTTGAGCATTATTGACATCATTCGGAAGATCTGGAACTTCTTGACCGACATAGTATTCAATAACATATTCTTTTGGAAGACCAATCGCTCCATCAGTATAGAAATCAACTGAAAGATTATCAACAAAGCGCTTGGTCAAATCACCAGAGTTTCCAAACAAGATTGATGCCCAGTCATTATCAGTATTTGTTCTCCAAGTAGTCCATCTATTTTTAGCATCTGTAGGCGTTCTTGACACAGTCAGGTCGTTCAAAGCATTAGCTGAATCATCCCCTCCTGTATTAGATACAATAGCTGCTGGCAATTGTGAACCTGTCCATTGTTTAGAGATATTATTTCCAGCAACCACTTGACTAGAAACACGGACATGAGCCTTGGTGGTCAGATTGCTACCAACTAAATGACCATTGATTTCATACACCCCTTCAGTTTGACTAAAGTTAGCTGGTACCTGATCCCAAACCACATCTTTGTAGATAGTGGTTCCATTAGAATGGTAAGCACGTACACTAGCTGGCAATTGAACTGTCTCACCCTTAGGAAGAGTAAGGCTGATTTCCTCTGCAACTTGCAAGCCTTCAACCGTCACCGTTGCTTGAGCCTCAATATCTGTACCTTCTACATGTCCTTTAAGGGTAAAGCTATGATAGTGCCCCAATTCTTTTTCAGCTACTTTGTCCCAAGTTACAGCTACCTTACGAGGCAAGCCTTTATCAAATTCTGCTCCAACTTGACTAGGTAAATTAGGTTGCTGATTGATATCGGTAGAGATAGAAACTGGATGAAGTTTGACAATTTTCTTCTCTACTTTATTTTCTTTAATCACCAATTCAGTTGCGACAGATTGCGTTTTTTCTGTTTGATTGTCAATACGAGGAGTTAGAGTAACACGACCCTTAGTATAGAGCAACAAGTTCTGTCCATTCACTTCAAGATGACCACCATCAGCTGACTTGGCTTCCAAGTGGACATCTGACGCTGCAAATTCCGTCTGTGAACCATCCTCATAATGCCCAATCACATGATAAGGGAGAACTTGATCTTCTGTTGCTTTCTCTTTTCCTTCAACGCTTACTTCCAAACGAGTCAAAGCAGGTGCTTCCTTCACGAATTGAATCAAGTAAGTTTGAACCAAGTCACCCTTCTGGTCACTCAAAAAGACAGAAGCCTGATAACCATTATCAGCAGAAGCTTGCTGAACTGTTACCTGATAGCCTGTAGTCTGTGCTCCAACACTTGGGATTTTAGCACTGTAAGGAAGGGATACTCGGTAATAAGTCTTTCCAGGCTCAAAGTTTTCAAGAGTCTTATCTCCAACCGTGAGACCTGTAACAGTACTTTCTGTTTCCTTGTCGCTTGCGATAAAGGTTGCAGTTACTTCACGATCGTCATCTACCAATTTACCAGTAGCCTCCGTACGTCCACCTTCCTTGTTCAAAGCAGCAGGATCTTTCAAGGTCCAAGACACAACATCTGTATCAATCAAGCTACCATCTGACAAAACAGCAGTAACCGTTTTATCCAAATCAGCTGCCGTTGTACCAACTGGAACTGTCGCTACCTTAGGCAACCACTTATCAAGTGCAACTACTTTGACAAGGACTTCAGCCTTAGCTTCGATACCTTCTACATTACCAAATACTTTTTTCTCACCTGCGCTTGTAAGCAAGTCAGATGGCACGTCCCATGTTACAGTCTTTTCCTCAACACTACCGTCACTATAAATAGCTGTTACTGTTCGTGGTAATTCAGGAGTGGTACTCACATCAGTTGTGGCCTTCACAGGAGCATAGGCTATAAAGTGACGGTTTTCTTTCTTACCAGACACGGTTGCAACTGTTGCACTATCAGATGTTAAACCAGCAGAATCTGCATAAAGAGTAAATTTACCTTCTTTTTCTGTTGATTTTACAATGACAACCCCTTTACCATTGAA
The DNA here is from genome assembly GCF_003943935.1 of Streptococcus mitis. Lineage (GTDB taxonomy): Bacteria > Bacillota > Bacilli > Lactobacillales > Streptococcaceae > Streptococcus > Streptococcus mitis_BK. The sequence goes on from NZ_RJOB01000001.1 coordinate 184,676, forward strand.
GGCTTTTCTTTGCCATGTCCCATCTGCTTGAGCTTTGTAGCGCTCACGGCTAGCTTGTTCTCCATTATCCACACCAACGATTTGTCCCTGACCATGAAGATTGAAATGAACAAGATTGTTAGCTGTCGGAACAACATTCCCTTCGCCATCAACAATTTCGTAATGGATGTAAGATAAATCTTTACCATCTGCTGTGATAACATGCTCTTCTTTAGTCAGACGAACTCTTGCTGGCTCCCCAGCAGTTGTCACACTATCACGCGCAATTTCGTTGCCATTTTCATCTCGAGCAATCGCAGTCAGTGTGCCTGGTTGGTATTTAACGAGCCATTCAAGATACAATTCACTTGGTTTAGCTCCCTCATGATATGGACGTCCATCTTCTGTCGTTTTCTTAGTAAATTCCTTTTTACCAAGTGACTCTCCATTTAAGAACAATTCGACACTTGCTGCATTTGAGAAGGTACGAACCGGAACCTTTCCATCGACCAGCATCTTACGATCCCTAAGTGTCTCATCAGTCCAGTTCCAATGTGGTAAAATTCGGACAGTTGGTTTTTCTTTAGCACTATACCATTCACTACGGTAAAGGTAAAAATCATTCTTGGGTAAACCAGCCGTATCGATGATACCAAAGTAAGAACTTTTTACGGGTGTATTATCTTGGTTATGCCATGGAGTTGGCTCACCGATATAGTCAATTCCTGTCCAGATAAATTGTCCAGCATAGCCAGCATGATCACGGTCAAAAGTCCATGACTCAGTAGCTGTTCTTCCCCATCCAACACGGTCATTACCATAGTCAGATTGTTCATAGTGACGATTTGGACGGTTATCATGTCCAAGGATTTGAGCAGGATTGTAATAAGAATCACGCGTTCTAGTAGCTGAAGAAGTTTCAGAACCATAGATGAGCCAGTCTGGATGAGCTCTACGAACAGCTTCATAATTACGCTCTCCATAGTTCATACCCACAGCATCCATGATTTCTGCAACTTTCAAGAAATCACCTGTAGACGCACGACTAAATTTATTTTCACCCATGGTTACGTAACGCTCGGTATCAATCGCTTTGATAACAGCCTTCAAACGTTTAGCAGTTTCAATAGAACGAGGACTACCATTCGCTTCATCTACCTCATTTCCAAGAGACCACATCGCAATAGACGGATTGTTCTTATCACGTTCTACCATTGTCCTAAGATCAAAATCAGACCACTTCTCTCCCTTCTTAGCCTCGGGATGAGTCGCATCTTGATCAAAGAAACGTCCATAGTCGTAAGTCTTCTTGCCACCATACCAAGTGTCAAAAGCCTCCTCTTGAACCAAAAGTCCTAGACTCGCCGCAGCATCTAGCAACTGAGGGCTCGCCGGGTTGTGAGTGGTACGAATGGAGTTCACTCCCATATCTTTCAGAAGTTTTAATTTACGATAAGTAGCCTTATAGTTCTCTTCTGCACCCAAGGCTCCATTGTCATGGTGAATACTTACCCCATGGAATTTCATTCTCTCACCATTGAGAGAAAATCCTTCCTTAGCTGTCCAGTTAAAATAACGGTAACCAAATGTATCTTCTGTTACATCAACTAACTGGCCTTCTTTATAGACTTTTGTTTTTAGAACATAAAGTTGAGGATGGTAACTTTTCGTTGTCCAAAGAGTTGGCTGATTAACCAGGATATTCTGATTAAATTGTGCTGTTTCATTTTCTGCCAAACTCTTAGTTTCAGAACGAACTAGTTCTGAAACAGCTTTACCCTCCTTAGTGAAAATCTGTTGCTCCACAAAGACATTAGCAGCTTTTTTATCTGTATTTTTAATCTTACTTTGAACTTGTGTTTCAACATTGCTATTTTTTTGTTCAGCTAATTTTGGTGTTGTAATGTGGTTCCCATTTTCCGCAACATGGACTTTATCACGATAACTAAGGGTTACATCACGATAAACCCCACTACCAGAATACCAACGACTACTTGGTTGCTTATTGGTCACTTGAACGGTAATGGAATTTTCACTGCCATCCTTGTTCAAAAATTCTGTAATATCATAAGAAAAATGATTGTAACCACTTGGATAATGGCCTACAAATTTACCATTTACATAAACCTTAGAATCCATGTAAACACCATCAAAATTGATACGAACATCCTTGTTCTTGTCTGCTTCATTCAATGTAAAAGTCTTACGATACCAAGCTGTTCCACCATTTAACTGTCCACCTTCATTACGAGCAGGAGACTTGTGATCGAAGTCAAAATAAATACTCCAATCGTGTGGAAGATTCAATTTAGACCAATCATGAACATCCACATCTTTTTTTGAAAAATCTCCTTGGGCGTTTAGTTTAAAGTACCAATCTTTATTGAAGTCTTGTTTTCGATCTGATAATAGCTGCTTCTCTTTTTCAACATCCGCTTTACTTGACTCTTTAGAAAGCGCTTGCGTTTTTTCAGAAGAAGATTTGAGATCTGTAGTCGGTTTTACCTGATCCTTTTCTGAAGTTTTCTTAGCATCCTCTTTTACATCTGTTTCAACTGCTGCTGTAGATTTCGGACCATCTTCCACAGTCTTTAGATTTGTCTCTTCAGATTTTTGCTTCTCCTCAGCTTCGTTTCCTTCTCCTACTTTATTCGGAGTTTCAACTTTAGGACCAGCCAATTCATGACTGCCCTCGTTAGCAGGTGTAGTAGTTTCAGTATCCTTAATCTCATTTTCTTCTGCTACTTCAGATTTTGGCTTTACAAACTCACGTCCACCATTCTCATCAGCCTTTGCGATAGCAGCTGCCACATCATCAGGAAGCTTATCTAAAGGCTGAGCTTGATGAACCGTTGTTTCTTCTGTTTGAGTATTGGATGAAGCCATCTCCTCAGCTTGTACAGCTGAAATACCAAATATACTAGCCCCAATCATCACAGATGCCACACCTATAGCAAATTTACGAATGCTATAATGACAACGTTTGTCGAAAATTCTTTTGTTCATTAAAATCCTCATTTCTTTTTCTTGACACTAAGTAAGCGTTTACTTTTTAGAAAAAATAACCTCCTTCAGAATACACAACTAAGCATCAAGTTTGTTTTTTATATATATTGAATATATCAAAATGAACAAAAAATTGCAATCTTTTTTATGATTTTAATATAACAAAAAAGATTGAGGCAACATCCTATAACGAGAAGCTTAACAATGGATAAAGAATCTGGTCCGAAACTATCAACTATTCAAAAACCACACAGTATTGCTTTCAGCTTGATGATTCTCAATACTGAAATCACTGTGTGGTTTTATTGTGACATTAATGTTTATCCAGGATTATTGAATAACTCTTTTTCGAATTCTTAATCTTTTTTCCCTCTTTTGATAAAAGCGGCAGAGAGAACTAGTCCAAGACCACCTAACAAGGCTAAAGTAGCTGATTCTTCTCCACCTGTTGCTGGAAGTTGATCTTTAATTTTAGCAACCGATGTTTGTGGTTGTTCTTGTTTTTGTGCTTGATCTGTTTTCACTGATGCACTTGCAAATTCATCGGACTTTTCAACAGTAGTTTCAACATCACGATTGCCACTGCTCATCTTATCTCCATCGACTTTATCAACCGAATCTTTCAAGTTTTCCTCTGTTGGAGTGGCTTGAGGGCTTGCTGTTTCTTTATATTCTGGGACTTCATGGACAGCTGCTTCAGTGCCATTTACGCCACCCTTGAAGTCTGGGACTTCTACTACTGGTGATGGTAGCTTGCTTGAGTCTCCCATAGATTCAGTATACTCTGGAACTTCATGGGTAGCTGCCTCAACTGCGTTTACTCCGCCTTTGAATTCTAGCCCTTCTACTACTGGAACCACATCATCACCTGCTGTTCCAATGGCTTGAGTGTATTCTGGAACTTCATGAACAGCTGCTTCGACACCATTTACGCCACCAGTAAATTCTGGGGCTTCTACTACTGGTGATGGTTCGTCACCCTTACTTGTAGTTGGAGCCGGTTTGGCTGGTTCCTCTGGAAGTTCTTGGTGGAATGTCGTCATTTCGTAGAACTCTGGTTTACCTCCTTCCCAAACAAGTTTCACATCCAATAATGGAGATTTATCTCGGACAGCAAATGTTTGGAAGCTTGAGGTAATCTCACCTATTTCTGACCAAGAATCTCTTTTATCTGATTTAAGAGTTCGAGCCAATACTCGAGCCTTCACTCCTTGCGGAAGACTTGAAACAAGTCGGATATGGTTCACATCTGTCGGTTCTGACAAGTGGTAGACCAGCTCACCTTGTTCTTTCTCAGCCTTATAGCTAGTCAATACCTTACCATCTACAAGGTTGGTGTAGAGATTACCTTGGCTTTCACCACTGTTTCCTTGAACAGTTGGGTCATTAATTGGTTTCACGAATTCGCCATCATTGATAACCAACTCAGTGAAGCCTACAAAACGAGCATCATAGTTAGCTGTAAATAGAACACGGAGATAATTGGCTTTAACTGGACTTGCAAGTTCACCCTCGATGTAGCGGTTTCCTGGCATCTTAGAATCATGTGTCCAACCATCTGTCAAGGAATCATCACGTGTCTCATTGGCAACACCATCACCAACTGTCACAAGATCTGTCCAAGTCTTGCCATCTTGACTGACTTGAATCTTACCATCACGGAGATAGTTTTGAGTGCCGTCTTGAATGTAAGCTCTAATTTTCTTGATTGCACGTTCACTACCAAGCTTCAAGGTGATATGACCATCTTTACGCGCATAGTCTGAAAACTCTACAAAGTTATTGTAAACTCCGTCGAACAATTGATCCAAGTTCTTAATCTTACGAACGTCATTGCGACCATATGTTGGATGGATGCCCATTGATGTCGAATCAAGTGTGGTTGGTTGAACTTCTTTTGTCTGAACAAGTAGAGAGGTTGCTGTCACTGCTTGTTCTTGGTCAGTCTTGTTGACCAAACGAACATAACGTACCAAAGACTTATCTGTCACTTGATCAGCTGGATACCATTCTTGGGCATTTGGAGAGTATTCCAAATTGAGGGATGGATTTTCTGCACCAACTGCTTGAATGAGTTCAGCTTGGTGAAGACGATCAAGTTTCATACCCAAATAACTCTTAGCTGGAAGTTTTGTTCCGCTCGGAATTTGCATATTATAACGGCCTAGGCTATCATCAACTGGAGTTGACTTCAAGCTTTCAACGTTTGTATCAGTCAATTGGCTATTGCCTGTACGTGTTTCAACTGAGAAGTCAGCGATACGCCACCATAGGTTGATGTTCTTAGTATTGCGAATACGAACATAGCGAGCTGAAATTGGAGTTTCGATTTCTTTGGTTTGTTCACCAGTCAAGCGATCCAATTCTTGCCATGAGTTACCATCTGCAGAATATTCAAGAACACCTTCTGCTAATTTATCTCCTGAACCTTGGTGGAGACGAACCTTAGTCACAGGTTTGACTTCGCCTAAGTCTAGTTGTACCCAACTATTTACTGGAGTTGTATCAGTTCGATCAGCATTCGCAAGCATGGCTTCAGTATTGTCACGACCGTCTGTAATCTGACCAACTGTCGTATTGTACTTGTACATAAGATTTGGACTAATCGTCACAGTAGCTGGCTGTTTAGCACGAGTAACTTCCACAGGGCGGTTAACAGCAATTTCTCTTACAGCAAACCAAGTATTATCACGATCTGAAGTCGCAATCATTCGAACAGCCTTGGCACGAATATTGAGTTTTTCATATTTAATAAGAGATTCATTTCCAGTGTAGCTTGGTTCTGAAAGTGTTACCCACTCATCATTTTCATTAAGATACTCAACCTTAGCATTGTTAAAGGTATCACGAGGATTTGCTTGAGTTCCCATTGCAAAGGTCAAGTTTTGGAGTGGAACAGCTTTGTTAAATTTCAAACCAATGTAATCACCAGTCTTGATACTGTTTGGCGATTTGATTAATGCATGAGTTCCCAAATCTCCATCAGTTACCTCAGCAAGTCCGCCTTCTACACCTGTACGGTTTGTGATAAATGTACTGATAACTTGGTCTGGATGCAAGGCTTTTTGAACTTCTGTTGCCAAGATTTCACGCAGTTCAAGCAAGAATGGACGGATATGTTGAACACCCAACTCAGCTTTTTCGTCATGGTCTACATAATGGAAGGTATAAGTTTGAGACTGTTCATATAGTTTCAATCCCTTATAGTAGCTATCCCAAAGTTTTGCAGAATCGTTCTTTTCGATAGCTTCTGTACCATCAAGGAGAGCACTCAAGGCATCCATTTGGTCAATGGTATTGTCCAACCAATAATGGATTTGAGCACGCATCTTTTCATCACCAGATGCTTTATAAAGTTGAGCTGCAGCTTTTAGTTTCGCAAATTCTGCACGCAAGCCTTCACGCTCTGCACCAACATCTTGACCAGCTTTCAACTTAGACATGAAGGCCGCCAATTTCGGTGCAAGTTCAACAGACTCTTCCAACTTCACAACACGACCATCCATGTTTTGGTTGATCATATGTTTACCAAGCTCACGGAAGGCAAGAGATGCTTCGCTATCTGTAAACTTACCATTTTCAACAAAGTTGAAGGCAATATCGTTTACTTTCTTAGCTTCTTCTTCTGACTTCCATTGTTTCCATGCATATTGAGCTGCAGAGAAGAGGGCAATCTTAGAAGGCTCAGATTGTTGCATTGGATTCAACATGATACCTGAAAGAAGACTAGGATCAACATTTGGATGAAGGAATTTCTCACCACCACCTAAGATTAAGTGTTGTTTAGAGTTATCTGTAACAGGCCAATTGACCCATAGAGAAACTGGACGATAGGTCTTACCACCTGCAGTCAGGTTGTTCTTAAGGTTAGAGAGGAAGCTTTCGGATACTTCACCCCAGATCTTACCACCAGTAAGGGTCATAGAGGTTGAAGTTGGAAGATTTTCATTGAGTGCTTTCAACTCATCTTCACGGCCATTACCCCAATATTGACCTGGGACAAAGATCATTTCCTTACGAAGGCCACCATAAGTTGCTTGTTTTTCAGTCAACCAGTCTGTCATGTCCTTCATCAAGCGGTTGTAGCTATTGTAGCCACCAACTGGACTTGGGGCATCATCGGCCAAAATACCGAACTCACGAACACCGACATCCATCAATTGAGTGAATTTAGCCTTAATAGTTTCAAGGTCTTTTTGGTAGTCAGCATCGTTGCCAAAACGGATACGGTTATTCATGAATGGGTGGATGGTCCATACATAACGAGTCTTATTTTGATTTCCGACACGCGCCAATTCACGAATTTCAGCTAGTTTTTCTTCTGGATAAAGTTCACGCCATTTCTTGTTGTGAAATGGATCATCTTTTGGTGCAAAGAAGTATTGGGTCAACTTCAAGTCACCACCATAACGCATCAACTCAGCACGATCAGCATTGCTCCAAGGGTTACCATAGTATCCTTCGATAAAGCCACGGTTCTTAATTTCAGCATAGTCTTCAACTGTTACGTTACGCAAGACTGGAGCTTCACTTTCATTAAGCATGTGTTTGAGAGTTGTCAAACCGTAGAAGACAGCATCTGTATCTTTACCGACGATAGAGATTGTATTGTTCTTGATTGACAAGGCGTAGGCATCAATCTTATCAAAGAGTCCTTGAGAAATTCCAGACACTTCTTTTTCAGCCTGGGAATTTTGACCATGAACACCAAGGTAGATGTTGGTAGCACCTGCCACTGCTGATTGACTGCTTGTATATGAGATTTGATGATCTTGTAAAACACTCTTCAAGCGGTTACGAGTATAGATATCCAAATTATCCCCCATAACAAGATTAACTTGTTTATGGAGTTTTGTAACACCTTCATCGTAAGTTACTTTTTGTGGCGTTGGGAAGACCTTGTACTCTTTCTTAAGGTAATCTTGACTTTTCGATGCTGCAGCAACCGCCTCGTCACTTGTAGGTTTCGTAGCTACAAAGTTATCCGCAAGTTCAGTTGTACCATCGCTTACTTCTTCAACTTTAGGTTTTTCTGGAGTCACAGGTTTCTCTGGACTAACTGGCTCTTCTGCATTGGTAGTAGAAACTGGTTTCAGAAGTTGAATTTCTGCAGCACTACCAAATCCTGCAACACCTGCTAGAACTTTTAACTCTACCTTATCCGTTTCAACTGCATCAAAGTTCACTGTTTTCTCTTTGGCATTGTTTTCCCAAGTTCCTGAAGCAACTTTAACCATCTGACCATCTTTTTGAGCATATATTTCATAAGATGTCACGACACCATTACCACCACCTGGACGTGGAAGATAAGTCAAACCATTGACTTTTTCACTTGCTTTCAAGTTCATAGCAACTGTGAATGGTGCTTGATGTCCAGACCATTTTGAATGCCAGAAGGTATTTGGATCATTGTCGAAGGCTTTTTCTACTGGACCTTCTGCATTGGTACCTGGTAATTCTTGACTAGTTGCAGAAACTGTAAAATGATCATTTGGAATCAAACGTGGATTTACAAATGGTTCATTTGACAACTCAGCACTATGCAAGATTCCTTTGAAACCACCGATCGTTTCAAGTGGTAGAACCAAGCTATTATGAGCAAAACGAGGATTAGCTGGATTTGCAATACGTTCAACCTTTTCACCATCTACATAAACTTCTGTAGATTGTGGTTTCGTTACAACAGAGATTTGATAACGTTTGTTCTTTTCAAGTTTCTTGTTGAATTGAATATGGAATTGTTCAAAAGTATAGGCAAGGTAGCCATCCTTATCTGCAAGATAAAGTTGATTATTGCCACTTGTTGAGAAGGTCTGTTCACCGTCACCAGTTACAGTAACATCCATTTTCAGGACATGACTTGGTCCTGCCTCACCAACTAGACCTTCGATTGTACTGTCTTTATCGAAATTCAATCCTTTTTCACTTGTCTTCACTTTCTTAGCAAGGTAATCTTTGACAGTATCAGGATTGATCTTAAACAAATCTTCTTCAGTTACGGTCTTTTCTGGATTAGATTGTGGTGCATAGACACTTGCTGGTTGAATACGGTCTGCATAGGTCTTAGCTGCACGATCGGAACCCCAAGTGCGTTCTGCAGTGGATTGCATACTCTTGAAGAAGCGTTTAAAGATATCATAAGAAGTAAGTCCAGTTTCATGAAGGTCAATGTTATCATTCCAAACTGCATGACCACCACCAATGATATTAGGATTAGAGGCTTCTAGACGTAGTCCTCCACCTGTTGAGAAGTCATTTGGTGCCCAACGATTGTACTGAGTTTCATAGTTAGCATAATCTCCATAAGCAGCTTGACTATTGCTGCCACTTGGGACACTATAGGTTGGAACATCTGTGATATTGATAATCTTGGCGCCTTGAGCAATTGCAGCTGCTGGACGTTGCCATCCAAGGCTCCAGATATCCACTTCTACATCTTTCCAATCAACTGGCGTTTTTCCTTGTTTGGCACTGAGTGATCCCCAAATACGTGGTGTATAACCTTTTCCTTTGATATACTTGATGAGGTCATTGACATAGCGACGATAGCTTTCTGGACTTCCATAATACTCATCTGTACCGATATGAACGGTAGAAACGCCATGAAGGGGTGCATCTGGACCATCAAGAAGTTTATCATAGACTGATTTAACAAAAGCAAGTGTTTCTTCGTACTTGTTATCCAAGTCCAACATAGCTACACGTTCTACATTGTGTTTTCTCGCACTAAGTTGACCCTTGTACATCAAGTCTGGACGAACTTTAACGAATGAAAGGGCGTGACCTGGTGTGTCAATTTCAGGAACAAGGTTGATATGCAAAGCTTTTGCTAACTTGATGATTTCTTGCATTTCTTCCTTGGTATAGTGCTCATCTGATGTTAATTTTTGGCCATCCTTACCAACAATATCTGTCTCCACACGGAAGCCTGTCTTGGCATGCTCTAGAACATACTTCAGTTCTTCTTCTGGACTTAAGTTCTTACCTGCCAAGTGCTCTTTTAGGAAGATATAGTTATCATTTAGGTGCAACTGCAAGTCATTCATCTTGTAGTAGGCCATGTTTAGCATGATGTCTACAAGCGTATCATAAGGGATAAACTTACGACCTGTGTCTAGCATAAAGCCACGGTGGCTGAAGCTTGGGAAGTCACGGATCTCACCGTTCTGTAGATCTTTTTCTCCCATTTGAAGAAGTGTACGTGTAGCATAAAAGGCACCTGCATTTGTTGCAGCTTCTACAGTGATAACACCATCTTTTACAGTGATACCATAGCCTTCCTTGCCATATCCCTTGTCTTCAACCTTCTTAAATTCAATTCGTTTTTGAGCTGTCTGATTGCCTGTTGCAATTTCTAAGCCACGACTTTCAAGGTCAGTCTGATAGAATTTGGCTTCTTGACCAAATCCAGAATCTCCGACTGAAATAACAGTAGATGATGTAATAGAAGTTTTTCCTTCAGTTCCATACCATTGTTGAACTGCTGGAGCAACTGCTGGCTTAGTTCCAACACCTTCGTCTGCATGCAAGCCTTTAATAAGAACTTCAAATTCTTTTGTGAAGGTATGAGTATCTTTGACTTGTTGGACCATGACCTTAACAGTTTGATCTGTTAAAGGTTTGTAGATTTTGTTATTGAGATCAACAACACCCTGTTTGTTGCTACCAATTAAGCTTACTTGACCTGGTAATTTAGGTAAAACAAGTGATTTTCCATCTTTAGCAACTTCTAGTTCTGTCACCTGACGAATATCTGTTGGTTTGCTTGCATCCGGAATGTTTGAATAGGCACGAATTTCTTGAATACCAACATTTTTCCAGTTCATAGTACCAGCTTGGTAATCTGTGATTTCAAGTTTAAGGTACTTGGCTTGAATAGCCTCTTTCAAATCAACTTTTTCATCAAGAAGTGGAGTGCCTGTTCTTTGATAAGCTAACTTCCATTCTTTAACTCCCGAACCATTCACATCATCCTGGCCAGCGTAATAAAGATTCCATGACTTGATATTTGGATCATTTTTTTCACCACGAACACGGCGATCCCAATCAATCTCCACATGCTTAATCACTGTTGTCTTTTCAAGTGTAAATTCGATGGTTGGTTTTTCAACATTTTGATCAGTAGCCCAGCGAGTATCAGGTTTTCCGTCAATTGCCTTTTCTGCTGTGTACTGTGTGTTTGCTTCATGGTTTGATGCTGTAGCAGAAGCTTTTTCTAAATGATTGACATCTGGAGTTTCGACCAAATCTTTGGCCACTGGCTTTTCAGCAGGTTTAGCTGCTGGAGCTACTTCTTCTTTGGGAGTTTCTGCTGGTTTTGGAGTTGTTTCTTCCTTAGGAGCAGGAGTTTCAGTTGGTTTTGTAACTGTTTCTCCAGTATTTTCAGGCTGACTTCCTGTCTCACTTGGTTGAATTTCAGTATCCTCCGTCGTAGTAGCAGTTTCTGCTTTTTCAATTGCTGCTGCTATATCTGCTGGCAGTTTATCCAGAGGATGAGCCTGTGTTATTGTTCCTTCTGTCTCAGCAGGTCCTTCTGTTTCAGCTGCTTGAACCATGCCAGCACCAAAGATACTGGCACCAATCATAACAGAAGCTGCACCAATCGTAAATTTACGAATACTATAATGACACCGTTTCTCAAAAAAATGTTTTCCCATTTTTTCCTATTTCCTTTCATACGCTCACAATCGTAAACGTTCTCATTTCCCTTTAGAAAAAGAGAGGACCTAGAGGTCCTCTCTGGGTATTCTTTTTTCTCCACTAGAACAAGCAGAGAGTTTGAGCTCCCTTTTAATGAAAACTCTTGTATATTCTAATCTTCTTTTCTCTTTGCAAGAAATAGAGCAGACATTGCTAGACTGAGGCTGGCAAGGAAGAAGAGCTTATCTGACTGGCTAGTACCAGTTTCTGGAAGTTTAGCCTTCATTTCTTCTTTTGCTTCTTCTATCTTCATTCCTGGTTTAGAACCATCAACCGATTGATATTCAAATGCCTGTACTGCTGGATCCTGCTGCTTCTGATTGAATTGATCTGTCGATGGAGTTTGTGCCTTACCTCCAACTTCCTCAGTTGATGAAGTCTGTACCTCACCTCTTGCTTCCTCAGTAGATGAAGTCTGCGCCTTAGCTCCAGGTTCTTCAGTTGATGGTGACTCTTGTTTAGAAACTTGTTTATAAACAACATCATAATGTCCTAGTTGACTAGTTGTGAATTCAATTGTTCCCTGACCATTTGTAAAGTTTACTGCCTCACCTGATGCAGTATAGTATACCCCGGCCACTTCACCAGAAACCGGTACTCTAACAAGGACTGCACCTTTCGGCTGAACTTTATGATTATCCTTATCTACCAAATGAAGAGCATAAGCATCAAATTCCATACCTTGTAGACTTTGGTCTCTTACTTTTTGAACTTGAAGGTGCATATCTTTTGTCAAATCTCTTGATAATCCTGCAACTACAACTCCTGTAGCCTTATCTGATAGAATACGAACATCCTCAGTTGGCTTGTCTACCGTAGGTGCTACTTGGTCACCTGCTGTTCCTATTACACCTGTATACTCTGGAACTTCATGTACAGCTGATTCTACCGCATTTACACTTCCAGTGAACTCTGGAACTTCTTTTACAGCCACTTCATCTCCTGCTGTACCGATTGGTTCTGTATACTCTGGAACTTCATGGATAGCTGATTCGCCACCGTTTACACCACCTGTGAATTCCGGAGTTTCAACGACTGGTGCTACTTGGTCACCCTTGCTTGATGTTGGAGTTTCAGGTTTCGGTTCTGGAGCTGGAGTAGGTGTTTGGTCTTTCAATTGATCAAGATAATCTGCAAAGTATTTAATCATTCTATTTGTTAAGAGATGGTTATCTGTTGCAAATTTCATGCTGGCAACAACACTTGCTACTTCTTCTTGATTGCTCTTATCAGTCAATTTCTGAGCTTTAGCCAAGGCTGCTTCATAGGTTGTAGTATCAAGACCTGCTTCAGTCACTTGTGGACGAGTGAAGATCAATTCTGCAGCTGATTGATATTGATTACCACCATCTCCGTAAGTTCGTGTTCCTGTTAGAACAATCTTCTTAGCTTTGATCGTCTTGCCAAAGTTGATATCTTTAGGTTTGTTATTGTCAGCCCAATTGGTTGCATTGAAGGTATGTTCCTTACCTGTTTCATCAGTTACGACAAGAGTCACATCTCTCAAATTACCGTTTGAACCAGAACCACGTGGAACATAACGGAGACCAGTAATTTCAGTCGGTTCTTTCAAGACCATTGTAGCTGGTTTACCAACATCTCCTCCGCTCCATGATGTATGCCATAGACTTGACACGTTGCCATCAAAGGCATTTGCAAGACCTTCACCAGCCTGAGCAGGAGCGCTTAGGCTTGCAAAGTCATCTGTCACAAGAGCTGTTTTCTTCATCACTAAAGCATCTTTAAGAGCATTGACCTTAGCGATTTCTGCTTTAGCTTCTTCTACACTAATATCATCATCTGCTTGACTAAGGTTAAAGACTGCCTCTTTCAAAGCATCCATCGTTTCTTTGGTGTAGTTGGTCATAGCAACAGTTGGAAGATAGTTCTTGACAGCATTTTCTGCCATCATCTTACCTGTCAAAACAATTTCTTCAATTTGAAGTCTGTCCATGATGAAGTCATTGTAGCCACGGAAGTTAGCATTACCACCAGAATCTCCACGAGTGTTACTTGCATTTCCTGTAGAGTAGATACCTACCCATGTATCACCAGTTTCAGCCCCTGTCACAAGGAAGGTTGCTCGTTTCGCTTTCTTAGAATCTGTCCAAGTATTTGGCAATTCATGCACTTCCATATTGCTCGTTTGACCAGATTGGAATTCTCCCTTACCGACTACAAAGGCATAAGTGTTGTCAGAACCAGCTTCATAGTCAAATGTAATACGGTAGGTCTTGCCTGCTTCAAAGCGGAAGTTTTGTGGAATTGTTTGGTAAACCAAGTTTCGACGACTTACGAGACCATTTGTCTTGAGTGACCAATTTCCTTCGATAACGTCATCAACTTTCTTGCCATTCCAATCACGTTGTGTATATGGACCATGTTTTTCAGACAAGTGAGTACGGTTGTCTTCAACGCCTTCGATACCACCGATGACAAATGGGAAGATACCTTGACCGACATTTTCAAAGTCTTGTTTGAAGACACCTGTTGCAGTGTCGTGACCATCACCATACATGTTTGATTCATTTTCAAAGGTACGAATTTCATCGAAGTAAGTTGCTTCATTGCCTGCTTCACGACTCAAGGTCAAGGTTACATTTGATACATCTGAACCTGTTGTAAAGAAAGCATACATGTTTTGGAAGTAACTTGTGTTATCAACTGTTGCATTGCTTCGACGAGTATTGTGAGCATAGGCTTTTACATAGTTGAGAGCGAGTGACTTGTTGGTGTAGTTGGTTACTTCTTTTTCACCAGTATTAACAGTAATACTTGCTTTAGCATTACTACGGTTGTCTACACCGACATAGACTGCGTATTTAGTATTTGGCTTCAAGCCAGTCAATTTTTGAGTGAGACTAACTTTTTCTTTATTACCTTGGATGCGGAGCATTTGGTTTGCACCTTGAGACTTCACGATTTCAGCCTTAGAAGCATCTCCTGAAATCTTCCAATGATCCAAAGATTCACTGTTAAATCCTTGGTCATAGATGTGCATTCCTTCACTCCATGACATTTCTGGATTTGTTTGTTTAGAACGATAGAGAACATATGGCTGATTTGCAGTAAGATCAAGGGTAATCTTACCGTCTTTCACGGCAACTTCTTTTTCCTCAGTCTTACCTTGGTCAGTTAGTTTATAAAGGTAAACCTTACCATTTGCCCAGTCGCTAGGAAGTGTCCAAGTTGTTGCACCTGCTTCAGTATTGAAGTAGTACATTTTTTCCTTGTCACTTTCAAGCTTATTACCATTTGCATCCCAGTTCCAAGGAGTCAAGTAAGCTGAACCGTCTTGGATGACACGTCCGTTGAGCGTTACTGTACGTTCACGATATTGTGGACTGTTGACATCATTGGATTTACGAGTTACCACAACCTTGTTATTTGCAGCATCAACCAATTCGACTTTCATTTCTGGAGTCCATTTATAGGTACTACCATTGTCAGTCATGGTTACTGGTTTGCCATCTTCCCATTTGCTGACTGTAAAGTGTTGGAAGTACTTAGTCATAACGTCATGAGCAAACAAGTTTGTTACATAACCGTTATAGTCACTACGTCCTTGCCATCCTTCAAAGTCCTTCATGCTATAACCGCCTAGAAGTGGGTAGTCAGCTGCACCACCGTAACTTCTGTAGTCACCAACCCAAGAATCTTTTTGGTGGTTACGGATAAAGCGAGTGATGGCACTGTTAATACCTTTATTTGTATAGCCACCGTAGGTCAAGTCAGCTGCCCAGTGTTGGAAGGTAGAATCATATTCACCACCATGGCCCCACTCAATAGCAAAGCGCCAACCTTGTTTGTTAATTTCTTTCGCAATAACGTGAGTTGCCCAGGCACCGTTGTCACCTGATTGACCGTTACCCCAAACGTCGACGTAGATGAAGTCTAGGCCTTCACCCAACTCTTTCTTCAACTCTTCCCAACGAGCTAGACGCCCATGAGCCAAGTCATAACCAGCATCAATATTGATACCTTGGTCAAGCCAGTTCCAACCGTAGCTGTAGCTGCCATCTGCATTTTTACGAAGAATATTTTCATTAAAATATTTAGACTCAGGATAGGTTTCTGAAGCGTTAACGTGGATACCGAGGTGGGCACCATATTTCTTAGCTTTCGCAATAAGAGTCTTAAAGTCTTCAACACCACCAATACGTTTACCGATGTCTGCATAGTTCAAGTGTCCAGAGTCATGTCCTTCACTTCCGTATCCCTTAAGAAGTACACCTTGACCAAGACCATCTGTATGAAGGTTAATCTTCTTGATACCATCCAAGGTCATGAGGAATGGGTTTTGCGCTTGTGAACCAAAGTTCATAGCGATACGGTAAGCTGTAATGTCTTTAACTTTTTCCCAGCCTTGAGGGTTGTTCATGATGCTACGGTATGCGATTGCACCATCTTGCCAGTCTACTTTATTATCAGCATTGGCATCTTCAGTGATAACAACTTTTGCACTAGGAAGTTCCTTTGTATATTCTGGGAAGACAACTCCATTGTGGGCTTTTTCCCATTGCCATTCAGAGCTATGAATTTCCACATAGTTAGCATTGCCAATCGTATTCTTGTAAGCTGTCAAACGTGTCCAGTCGTAAGAACCACCACCGTAGCTGTTTTGTGAGTTGCTCCATACACCTGCTGCAAGCTTATCTGTTGAAACAAATCCGTACATATAACCTTTGGCTAATTCTTTCATTGGATTTGTTACTTCGATATGGTCATCACCACTGACGTGAGTATTGTTTGACATGGTTGCCCCATCAAACTTAGCTCCTGCTTGGTCACTGGAAACAGATACCAAGGCATTTCCTAGGAAGCTGATTGAAGAAAGTAATTTACGTTCATCATCAATCTTCTGTCCTGGTGTTACCTGGTTATGGTTGACAATCTTAGTCACATCAAAGTGAAGTTGGTTATCCACTACTTGCAAACGAACAGTCATATCCGCATTGATGAGATTTTTCTCATCACGGAGTTTCATGTCATACTCGGCAGTCGTTGCATTGACCTTTTTATAGGTAACTTCAGGAGTCACAGCGTGCTTGTTGATCACAACTTGATTAATTGGTTGCACTTGTCCTGAGAGCTTGTTCCCATTTAGAACATATTCTTTCACACGTGGGAAGGCTTGGTCGATAACTGCTTTCAATACTGTGGATTGAATAGTGTCGTATTTTACATTGCTATCATCTACTGTATCGCCCTTTTCTTTTTTAGTGGATTCTTGATCTGTTTTAACTCCTTCTTGGTTGTCAGTTTTGACATTGACAATTGTTCTTTCACTACTATTGTAGGTTCCAGCTTTAAGAACAATTTTCTTTTCATCTTTTAGTTTGTCATTTACTGCAGATGGCAAGGTCACTGTGTCAAAAAGTTTCACATCATTATTAGTTGCATTCAGTTGTCCATCTGATTTGAGACTAATCGTCAAGTGGTTGGTTGAGCCATTAACAGGAGCTGCAACACGATTACCTTGGTACCAAAGTCCACTTCCACTTGTCTTGTATTCCCAGAACCATCCACCTTGGTCATATCCTACAAAAACGTTGTTATCTGTGTCTTTAAATTTCATGAAGACACCGAAGCGAGACTTACCTGTTTCAGATTCTTCTTTAAAGGTCAAATCAACTGTAGCATTTCCATTAGCATCAACTGTCAAACCATCTTTTTCGAACAAGGCTGGTTTTTTACCATTGTCATTTTGGGCAGTTGAAGCTAGTTGGTTGTAACGAACTCCTTTTTCTTCACGGACAGTTACTGTTCCCTGTTGTTCTTTCTTTTCAACTGTTTTCCATTCTGGAGTGACTTCTTTTGATTCACTCGGTTTAGTTTCTGCTGGCTTGTTTTCAGCAGGTTTAGTTTCTGCTGGTTTGTTTTCGGCTGGTTTAGTTTCTGCTGGTTTGTTTTCTGCTGGTTTGTTTTCTGCTGGTTTGTTTTCTGCTGGTTTGTTTTCTGCCGGCTTATTGTCAGCTGGTTTTTCTTCTTGAGGTTTCTCCTCTTTTGGTTTTTCTTCCTTGCTTTCCACTTGTTTATCGAGAGCATCTAGACCAGCTGGTTTCGTTGTTTCAATACCCTTGATATAGTTTTGAATCCATTCTAGCTGAGCAGGTGAGAAGAGTATACCACCACTACGTTTACCAGAGACACCATTTTGGTGGATACCAATCAATTTCCCATTTTCATCGAAAATACCGCCACCACTGGCACCTGGTTCACTTCCTTGATAGCTAATTCCACGAACACCTTCTCCGTGATTATTAATATCCTCAACGGTAGTATTCAAAATTGGATCAAGCTCTCCTTTTGGATATCCAAATACATGAACCTTATCTCCTACCTTAGTTGTTGCAGGCTTCTCAGTCACTTCAACAGGTGCATTTGCAAGAGGTGTACGAAGCTTAACAATTGCCAGATCATTTTTATATCCTTTGAGGAACCCTTCACGATCCCAGTGTTTCACATCATTCTTACTGAATTTGACGTCCGGTGCCCCTTTGTAAGAAACTGTATAGACATCTCCATCACTCTCAACATTATCAGCTACCTTACGATTATTACCATCTGGAACATCTTTGATAAAATTATGAGAAACAGATAAAACGAGATTTTCCCCAATAACGATACCACTACCAAGCCCTGCAGCACTTTTAATTTCGACAGTCGCACCGTAGTTTAATACCCCATTTTTTGTTTTAGCAACATCTTCTGGGACTAGGCTTTTATCTTCTTTTTCTAGTTCTTCTTTTGAGGCAGTGTGCCCATTTTCTTCAGCCTTATCAAGTTTTCCACGTAGTTCTTCAGGAAGAGTATCTGAAACTGCTGAGCTTGTTGCAGTTTCTTTTTCTTTTGCCAGCAATTCTTCTTCAGTCTTTGGGCCTTCAGTTACTTCAGGAGAACCTTGGTCTTCACCAGGTTTTGGTGCTTCAAAGTCGCGCCCACCGTCCTCTTTAGCATTAGCAAGAGCTGCAGCCAAATCTGCTGGCATATTTGCTGTAGAACCAGCCTGAGCAGAATCTGCGAGAACAGTACTAGTTCCAAAGAAAGCTGCACCAATCATGACAGAAGCAACCCCTAATGAAAATTTTCGAATACTATATTTACAACGTTTTTCAAACAATCCTTTATCCATTAAGTCCTAAATCCTTTCACTATATACGTAAGCGTTTACAACTGCTGTTCAAAAAAATACTCCTTTCTGTCTAAAAAGTGTAACGCTTACGTCATTAAATAAAAAATAATTACACTTTTAATATAACAAATGATAGGCAATAAAGCAATAGAAAAGATAGGAAATGACTAATTTTTTCTTTCAATCCTAGTAAAATTAAAGTATAAAATCTCCAAAATACTCTAGAAAAATAAAATGCATATCATCAAATTTTTTCAATATCTGATAATATGCATTTTTCTGATTTTAAAGACTTTTTATCCAATCTCATGCGTTTTAGAAACGAAGAAGTTGAGCCTCAATTTGAATTGTTCTCTTTCATACTTCCTTAACAAAAACCAATTCCTGCTGCTGTGACAAATCTTCTCGGTAGTTAAATCCTGCAAAGCTTAAGCAACGAGCTTCCTCCACTGTTTGAACTTGATTTTCTATCAGGGCTGTTAGGAAGGCACCACGCGCTTTCTTGGAAATGGTTGAGTGAATTTTCAGCTGGTCGCCTCTATCCTCCATGAATTTGAAGGTCACCATTTTTTCTCTGATTTCCTTAGAAAATACGGTCTCAAACTCAGATGACAAGAGGGAGAAAATCACTTCTTCCTGCTTCACAGCTTCATCATAGGCTGCCTTCCAATGGCTCTTCAAAGTCTTACCAGCGACTTTTAACTTCATCAAAAAGTCCAAACGGTGAGGAGGCATGGGTGACAAGGCTGGCACAACACCGTACAAAGCTGATGTAATAAAGACATGATTTTCAAAATAGGCTTGTTCTGCCTCGGTTAACTTATCTCGCTTGATATGGCGATACATGAGCCCATCAAAAAGTGTCAAGGCTGGATAGTGTTGAGATGTTTGTTTTTTTAAAGCTTGGATATGTTGAAATTCTTCCGCAGCCTTCTCAGCTGAAACTTTGTAAAAACTCTCCAATTGACTAGCAGAATAGAGAGCCAAGGCATCAAGCACTGCCTGGCTTTCTGGTTTTAAAGGAGCGGTTTCAATACTTGGCAAATCTGTGTTCATTTCTTTTGCTGTTGGGATTAAAATTTTCATATTAATAGTGTAGCATATTTTTTTGCCGCTACCAAGAAATTCATCTGAAAAACCTCGGTTTAACCGAGGTTTCTCTGTTTATTTGGGCCATCCTAACCAGACAGCCACGAGAACAAGGGCTATGCCAGCTAAACTTGTTAAGATAGATAAGAATTTATCTTTTTTCTCCTTGAACTGAGAAAAACCTATCTTCAAAGCAAACAATCCAAGTAGCATTGAAGCAAGCATCACATAAAAACCCATTTGTTTGTCCTCCATTAGTCTTAATTTACCTTATTATAACATATATTTCTTAAATAAAGCTGTTTTTACTGTACTTTAAAGGTCTTGAGATAATTGTCTTTTCCTACTTGACCTTCGAAAGCTTTACCATTTTCAAGGTAAGGAAGGTCATCTGATACTGAGGCCTTGACCTTGTATATCTTGCCGTCTACTTTAAAGAAGTAGACGGTGTCGCCCTTAATGACAGCGGACTTGAGGTCTGCTACCACACCCTTGATACTTTCTGTCGTTGCATTGTCAATTTCAAGGTCGTTTTTATTGGCGTACTTGCTGAGCAGTTCTTCTACTGTCGTAGCAACGATAACATTTTGGTACTCTACTGCGTCTACAAGGGCGTACTCTTTAACCAAGCCAGCATTGTCCTTCAAGCCCATGATGTAGAGAGGCTTGTCATTGAGGTTGATGAGGATTGGGAAGGTTGCCTTGTAGGATTTCTCCTGAACAGCACCTTCGGCTGATTCACGGGCTGATTCTTCGGTCGCGGAAGCCAAGCTATACTTCGTGATTTCTCCTGTTCGCATATTTTCAAGGATGAAACCAAGATTACTTTCATCTGCATTAGCCGACGTCACACCTGTGTAGAGGTAGATGTCATTGCCGATAGACAAGTAATTATATCCCTTGGTAGTCTGGGTCACGTTTTTCTTGGAAATCATGGCATTCCAGAAACCGTCCTTGTACTTGCCGTTGTAGTTGATTTGCTCAATAGTTTCCTCAGCTGGATAGACCCTGTCCACCCATTCTGGAACATCTGCCAAGCTGTATTCCTTGGTTTCTCCATTTGTGGCATCCAAGATAATGACTGAAACAGGACGAGGAACCGCAAGTCCAAATTGCTTTTGGTAAACCGTTGCTACATAGAAAGGATTGCCCTCATCGTCCACCTCAAATGATGGAGTCTTGAAAATCTTGGTTGGATACTTAAAGCGCAGGTGACGTTTGACATCGCGGTTAAAATACTCTGAATCCGAATACTTGATTGGTGTCTTCAAGTCCACCAAGTCAGCATTGCCTGTTACCATATCTACCTTGATATACTCGCCGATTCCCTTGGCCTGATTGTTAAACCATTTGATAGGGTCTGCGTATTCTAGTGGCGTAACCCGATAAGGCTTCCCATCAATCGTCAATTGGGTATAGGTGTCTGCCGCTACGTACTGCGACACCTTATCCGTTAAGGAACCCAAGTAGCGGTCGCCAATTTTTTCAGCAGTACTTCTATCTAGAATAGGAACCTTACTGGTATCAGTCTTAGGAAATTCAGTAAAATCTTTTTCCGTAACCGTGACTACATTGGCATAATTTTTAGCCTGAAAAATGCTAGAAGTCACCAAGGAAACCAAAGCTGCCAAGAGAAGAATTCCTCCAATGGAAGCTAAAAGAATTTTCCCCAACCGATTAATTTTGAAACCCTCTAGATTTAAGGCAGCTTCCGCCTTTCCGTGGCGCACATGAACTGTTTTGACCAGATTGATTCCCTTGCCAAAGCCAAATAAGATTGCTACAAGTAGCAAATGCCCACAGAGAAAAAAGAGAAATTCCCAGCTGGTCAGGTTAAGGGGCGGTAAAAAGATATACCAGGTCGTTGCGATAAAAATAAGTTCAAAGACTATTCGTTTCATTTGCTTTCCTCCTAAATGATTCGTCCTTCCAAGTGATCCAGCTCATGTTGACAAATCTGGGCTGGAAATCCTGTCAATGTAATGGTCTGTTCCTGCCACTTGGTGTCACGATAGGCAACCCTTATGGTTTCATAACGCCTAGTAGGTCTCACACCTGTCAAAGATAAACAGCCCTCTTCTGTCTCATAAGGTCCTTCAGAGGACAGGAGCACTGGATTAAACATGACCATGGGAACCAAGCCAAGATTAAAGATAATCACGCGCCTCTGCACCCCAATCATATTGGCAGCTAGACCAACACAAGTCGCACGATTTGCTAAGAGTGTATCCTGCAAATCTCTGGCAAGATAAAGGTCTTCCTGACTTGCCTGCTGAGATACCTGAGATAAAAACAAAATATCCTTCACAATTTTCTTTTCCACTTCCTCACACTCCTCTTGATCTTTACTATATTATAGCAATTATAGCACAAAAGCTGATAACTGCAAGCCCTTTCCCTCAACTGTAGCAAAAAGCCATCCGAAGATGACTTTTTTGCTATTTGATTTCTTTATAAGTTACTTCCAAGCCACGCTTAACAGCTGGACGATTGGCAATTTTTTCTGCCCATTTTACTAAATTCTGGTAACTTGAGGCATCTAAGAATTTTGCAGAACCTTGGTAAAGTTTTCCTTGAACTAACTGTCCATACCAAGACCAGATAGCAATATCTGCAATCGTATAGTCATTGCCAGCAATATAAGGCTTCTTAGACAATTCCTTATCCAACAAATCCAACTGGCGTTTCACTTCCATCGTAAAACGATTAATTGGATATTCCAATTTTTCAGGGGCATAATTAAAGAAATGTCCAAATCCCCCACCTAGAAAAGGTGCAGCACCTGCTTGCCAGAATAACCAATTCAAAACTTCTACCTTTTCCATAGGATTTCTTGATAAAAAGGCTCCAAATTTCTCAGCAAGATAAAGGAGAATATGAGCAGATTCAAAGACTCTTACATTTTCAGTCCCTGACTGGTCCAGCAAGACTGGAATCTTTGAATTTGGATTTAGCTTTACAAAGTCTGAACCGAATTGATCCCCATCCATGATAGCAATCTTATATAAGTCGTAAGTCGCTTGCTCAAAACCAGCTTCTAGTAATTCTTCCAATAAGATAGTGACCTTCACACCATTTGGTGTTCCCAGCGAATAAAGTTGAAAAGGTTGTTCTCCTTTTGGCAAGTTTTGTTCGAAACGCGCACCTGCTGTTGGTCTATTTAGTCCTGTAAAGGCTCCTTGATTACTAGCTTCATCCTGCCATACGGTCGGTAATTGATAAGCTGACATCAGAAACCTCCCTTAAATCGCATTCTTATCAAAACCGAGTTTGCGTTGAACAAACTTAACAATTTCGACGATAATAATCATTGAGAAACTTCCTGCCATAACAATTGCCCATTGTGATAAATCTAGTTTGGTTACGTGGAAGATTCCTTCAAGCGGTTCTACAACGATTGTTGCCATGAGAAGGATAAAGGATACCAAGATGGACCAGTTGAAGGTCTTAGACTTGAATGGGCCAACTGTCAAGATGGATTGGTAAACAGATTTGACATTGTAGGCATGGAAGAGCTGAATCAAACCAAGGGTTGCAAAGGCCATAGTAAGGGCATCTGCATGAATGGCATGATTGTCACCCACATGAACTGGGTAAGCAATCGCAAGACCATAAACACTCATAACAATAGCTGCTTGGAGTACACCTTGATAGATGATAGAACTGAAAACACCACCTGAGAAGAAGCTTGCCTTGCGTCCACGTGGTTTATGGTTCATGACACCAGGCTCAGCTGGTTCAACACCGAGAGCGATAGCTGGGAAGGTATCGGTTACCAAGTTGATCCACAAGAGATGAACTGGCTGCAAAACATCCCAACCAAACAAGGTTGATAGGAAGATGGTCAATACTTCAGCAGTATTGGCAGAAAGCAGGTATTGAATGGTCTTTTGAATGTTTGAGAAGACCTTACGTCCTTCTTCAACTGCAACAATAATAGTCGCAAAGTTATCATCCGCAAGAATCATGTCAGAAGCCCCCTTAGAAACCTCTGTACCAGTGATTCCCATACCGATACCGATGTCTGCTGTTTTCAAAGCCGGAGCATCATTGACACCGTCACCTGTCATGGCAACGACTTTACCTTGTTTTTGCCAAGCCTTGACGATACGAACCTTGTGTTCTGGAGACACACGGGCATAAACAGAGTATTGACCAACTACTTTTTCAAAGTCTTCATCAGATAGTTCGTTGAGCTCAGCACCAGTTAAAACGTGGCCTTCGGTATCGTTTGCGTCAATGATTCCCAAACGTTTGGCAATAGCTTCTGCTGTGTCTTGATGGTCACCCGTAATCATGATTGGACGGATTCCAGCTTCCTTAGCCACACGAACAGCCTCAGCTGCCTCAGGACGTTCAGGGTCAATCATCCCAATCAAACCAGTAAAGATTAAATCATTTTCAAGCTCTTCAGAAGTGAGGTTTTCTGGAATGCTATCGATAATCTTATACGCACCTGCAAGGACACGCAAGGCTTGGTGAGCCATTTCAGAGTTGTTTGTGTGAATGAGATTTGTAACCTTCTCATCAATCGGAGCAATATCCCCAGCCTTATCACGAAGAACACAACGTTTCAAGAGTTGGTCTGGCGCACCCTTGACTGCTACAAGGAAACGACCATCTGGCAATGGGTGAACCGTTGACATGAGCTTACGTTCAGAATCAAATGGCAACTCAGCCACACGCGGATATTTCTCTAAGAAACCTTTAACATCGTAGCCCTTGTCCAAGGCATACTGGATAAAGGCTGTTTCGGTTGGGTCACCAATTAGGTTGCCTTCCGCATCGATTTTCGTATCGTTTGCCAAGACAACAGAACGAAGAAGTGGCATTTCAAGACCCAGTTCAATGTCATCAGCTGAATCATGTAGGACTGCATCGTAGAAGACTTTTTCAACCGTCATCTTGTTCATAGTCAGCGTACCAGTCTTATCAGAAGCAATGATTTCTGTTGAACCAAGTGTTTCAACTGCCGGTAACTTCCGAACGATAGAGTTACGTTTGGCCAAAACTTGAGTACCAAGAGCAAGAACGATAGTTACGATAGCTGGGAGCCCTTCTGGAATGGCTGCAACGGCAAGCGCAACAGAGGTCATCAACTCACCGAGTGGATTTTTGCCTTGAATGAAAACACCCACTACAAAAGTAACAAGTGCAATAACCAAGATAGCATAGGTCAAGACCTTAGAAAGGTTATTCAAGTTTTGTTTAAGTGGTGTGTCTGTCTCATCCGCATCTTGAAGCATGCCAGCGATGTGACCAACTTCCGTGTACATACCTGTATTGACAACAACACCAAGACCACGACCATAGGTCACGTTTGAGTTTTGGAAGGCCATGTTGACACGGTCACCAATACCAGCATCTGCCGCAAGTTCGACTGTTAAGTCTTTTTCGACTGGCACAGACTCACCTGTAAGAGCTGCTTCTTCGATTTTAAGAGAGTTGGCTTCTAGCAAACGTAGGTCTGCTGGTACCACGTCACCAGCTTCGAGGGCAACGATATCTCCTGGCACCAATTCTTTTGAATCAATCTCAGCCATATGACCATCACGAAGAACGCGGGCAGCTGGACTTGACATAGATTTGAGGGCTTCGATAGCTTCTTCTGCTTTTCCTTCTTGGTAAACACCAAAGGCAGCGTTGATGATAACCACGGCTAAAATGATGATGGCATCTGCAATATCTTCCCCACCAGAAGTTACGACTGACAAGATAGCCGCCGCGACTAGGATGATAATCATCAAATCCTTAAATTGCTCGATGAATTTGACCAGGATTGATCGTTTCTCGCCTTCTTCGAGCTCATTGTGGCCAAATTCGGCAAGGCGTTTTTCTGCCTCGCTTGATGACAAACCTTGCTCGGTCGCATCCACAGCCTTCAAGACCTCTTCAGGACTTTGAGTGTAAAACGCTTGGCGTTTTTGTTCTTTTGACATGTGTCTCCTCCTTGACATTGTGTGCAAAACAGACTCTCTTTTCCCATCGTATCTTTTCACGACAAACAAAAAGAGACCTGTTAATCATAACAAGTCTCGCTGTTTAAGATAGTGCCGGAAAACATACTTTTCAGTATAAAATTCGGAATGACGACACTATCACAGGTTTCTGCCAGCTACTCCCTTGAGTGGTACTATTATACCAAATTTTGGAAAGTTTTCAAAGAGTAAAGATTCTATAAAATGCTATCCTTATCAAAAGTACGTTCACTAATAATATATCTAGGACGACGTTTCGTTTCTAGGTAAATCTTTCCAATATACTCACCAATTACTCCCAAACTAATCAATTGTACTCCGCCAAGTAAACTAACTATTGCATAGGTGCTTGCCCAACCAGCCACAACCGTACCAGCAAACTTACTCCATATAACCCAAATAATTAACAGAAAACTAAAGAGTGACGTCAAAACACCAAGACTTGTAATCAAACGAATCGGTTTGATTGATAAACTGGTAATACCATCCATAGCTAAACCAAGCATTTTAGATAGTGGATAATGACTCTCACCAGCAATTCGTTCATGGCGCTTATATAAAACGTAAGAATATTTAAAACCAACTAAAGGCATTAAACCACGAAGAAATAGATTCACTTCAGTGAATTTTTCTAATTCCTTCAAAAATCTTTTAGAAACCAAGCGATAATCAGCATGATTAAAAACAACTTCTGCTCCAAATAGGTGTAACACTTTATAAAAACCTTCGGCTGTAATTCGTTTAAAAGCAGAGTCCGTATCACGGTTATCACGTACACCGTATACAATTTCAGAACCACTTTTATATTCTTCAATCATCTTATCCATGCAGTTAATATCATCCTGTCCATCGACATCAATGGTAATGACAATATCAGCAAACTGAATAGCTTCATACATCCCTGCAAGGACACTACTTTGATGCCCCCTATTACGACTTTGTGATACACCAACCACAGAAGAGATGGATTTAGCATAACTTTCTATCAGTTCCCAAGTCCGATCCTTACTTCCATCATTTACATACATGATTTTACTATGGGGATGTATTTCTTCTTTCTTTACTAATTGTTCAATTTTTTCAACGAACATTGGATTAGTATGTGGTAGGACCTGCTCTTCGTTGTAACACGGAATAACTATATATAAAATTGGATTTTTCCTGCTCATGTATTACTCCTAATATCCTTATAAATCTTCATAGTATCTATTTGTTTTTCCAATTGATAATTCTTAATAATATATTCTTTAATAAACGAATCCGTTAATCTTCCATAGTCCCACTTGCTATCAAATACAATATATTTAGGAGGGACTTTTTCAATTGATGTTTTAAAATCATCTATTATTGGAGTTTCATTCTTCAATGATGGAACAAAGAAGAATTTTGTACTAGATAGTCTATCGCTGTATAGATAAATAATTCCATTAAGCCTATGGGTATAGATTTTATCTTGTTTATCTGTATGAGCACTTATATAATTCGCAACTTCTTTTTCATTTAAAGATAAATCGTTGTAACGATTATCAACTTTATTTTTGATATCAGAGAGAGAGCCCCAATAAATGCCCAGTAAACCCACTAACAATAGCAAAAAATATTTTGAAGCATCTTTATTTATTAATTTATTAATAGTTACACTAATATAAGGGATAAATAAAGGAATAAGTACTAAGAGGTAATGTAAATAAGTTCTCTTAGATATTAATGCAAGGATTAAACAAAAGAGAAATGTGATGGTATAAATTAGAGTTTTCATTCCATAACGTTTCCATCCTGTAATGATTGCAATGACTATCATAAAATTTATCTGTAAATAATTAGCTTGATCCATGTACCATTTTAAGATTTCTCTAACACTCAATTCACTACTCTCTTTTGAATATATGAAATTCATTACTATAGACTGATAAAACATCTCTTCTAATGAACCTTGAAACAATAAATAACAACATAAGGGGAGGATAAATACAATACTTCCAATTATAAAGAGACCGATATGTTTTAATAAAGAGATAACCTCTCTTTGGTAAATAAGCTTTATTGAAATAAGAAGTGAAAAAACTAACCACATACCGATCATATTTGCTTTAGTAAACAATACAACTGCAAAAGAAAATCCAGTCAATACAATTTCATAACCTTTTACTTTATCTGTTAAAAAATACTTAATAAAAATATAAAGAGAATAAGCTAAACAAGGTAATATATAACCTTCTAGGCCCCACCCTCCTTCAAAAAACGATTCAAGAATTATAAAAGTGATTATAAGAACAACAAATGAATTTCTTATACCTGTAAAAAGTCTCGAAATATAATATCCAATGTAGAAGAAAACAATCAGACTAGCAATATATAGTATTTTAATTCCTAAAGACGCTCCAATACTATATCCCAAATAGTTAATCAAGAAAATCACTGGTCCCTTATGATCAAATAAATCTAAATACATTCTCTGTCCATGACTCATTGCATATCCAAAATATTCAAATATACTTGCATCTAATAAGGGTAACCCCTTACGAACACTTGTCGCCAATGTAAACCAAGTTATGATTCCTAAAAATAATGAGAAACTGAAGGCAATCATTTTCTCTTTCTTCATACTATTACCTCTTTTTTTCAATATATTCTTCCGTTATTAAGTCTATCATATTTTTCTAATTAAAACAAAAGTATTTATAATTACGCTAATTACAATTTACAATCACTTCATAGTTATTTGAATTTTCCCTTGAAAACCAGTATAATGGTAGAATGCTATGTGACTAGAAAGGAAGTTGAATGAAGCAATCTATCTCAAATCTCAAGTTAGCTGAGCGTGGGGCCATTATCAGCATTTCGACCTACCTCCTCTTATCAGCAGCAAAATTGGCAACTGGTCATCTCCTTCATTCATCCAGTTTGGTGGCCGATGGTTTTAACAACGTCTCAGATATCATTGGAAATGTTGCCCTCTTGATTGGGATTCGGATGGCGCGCCAGCCTGCAGACCGTGACCATCGTTTTGGTCACTGGAAGATTGAAGATTTGGCTAGCTTAATCACTTCCATTATCATGTTCTATGTCGGTTTCGATGTGCTAAGGGACACTATTCAAAAGATTCTCAGTCGGGAAGAATCGGTCATTGATCCTCTGGGTGCAACTCTAGGAATCATTTCTGCCACAATTATGTTTGTGGTCTATCTCTACAATACTCGCCTTAGTAAGAAATCTAACTCCAAGGCACTGAAGGCCGCTGCTAAGGACAATCTTTCCGATGCTGTTACTTCACTTGGCACCACCATTGCCATCCTAGCTAGCAGTTTTAATTATCCGATTGTAGATAAATTGGTCGCTATCATCATCACTTTCTTTATTTTGAAGACTGCCTATGATATTTTCATCGAGTCTTCCTTTAGTCTTTCAGATGGTTTCGACGACCGTCTGCTTGAGGACTATCAAAAGGCTATCATGGAAATTCCCAAAATCAGCAAGGTTAAGTCCCAAAGAGGGCGCACCTACGGTAGCAATATTTACCTTGATATTACGCTAGAAATGAACCCTGACTTGTCTGTTTTTGAAAGTCACGAGATTGCGGATCAGGTAGAGTCTATGCTGGAAGAGCGTTTTGGAGTCTTTGATACCGATGTCCATATCGAGCCAGCACCTATACCTGAGGATGAGATTTTAGACAATGTCTATAAAAAATTGCTCATGCGTGAACAATTGATTGACCAGGGAAATCAACTGGAAGAACTCTTGACTGACGATTTTGTCTATATTCGTCAAGACGGAAATCAGATGGATAAAGAGGCCTATAAGGCTGAAAAAGAATTGAACTCTGCTATCAAGGATATTCAGATCACTTCTATCAGTCAGAAAACCAAACTCATCTGCTATGAGTTAGATGGTATCGTCCATACCAGTATCTGGCGTCGCCATGAAACTTGGCAAAATATCTTTCATCAAGAAACCAAAAAAGAATAGAGAAATCCTGTCATGAGACGGGATTTTTCTATTCTTCTAGCTATCAAAGTCACTTAGATACTCATAGCGTTCGTATTTTTCAAGGAGTGCTTCGTTTTTCTCATCCAGTTCTTTTTGAAGAGTCGCTAGCTTACCAAAGTCAGAGCCATTGGCCTGCATCTCCTCTTCAATCGCAGCGATACGATCTTCCAAGGCTTCAATATCGCCTTCAATATTTGCCCACTCCTGCTTTTCTTGGTAGGTCATGCGTTTCTTGTCTTCTCGGACCTTGACTACTTTTTCCTTTTCAGCCTTTTGCACTTGATTGGCCATATCTGTTTCAAAGGCTTTTTCATCAAGGTAATCAGTGTAATGACCAAAGAATGGACGAATCTTGCCATCCTCAAAAGCGAGAATCTTGGTCGCCACCTTGTCCAAGAAATAGCGGTCGTGGCTAACTGTCAAGACAGGACCTGCAAAGCCTTGCAAGAAACTCTCCAAGACTGTCAAAGTCGCAATGTCCAAGTCGTTGGTCGGCTCGTCCAAGAGAAGAACATTTGGTTTTTCAAGGAGCAATTTGAGGAGGTAAAGTCGTTTTTTCTCTCCCCCAGACAATTTCTCAATCAAGGTTCCATGCGTCGAACGTGGGAAAAGGAACTGCTCCAGCAACTCAGCGATGGAAGTCGTAGAACCACCGCTGGTCTTGACTTCTTCTGCCACTTCCTGCAGATAATTGATAACTCGCTTGCTCTCATCCAAGCCCTCAATTTGCTGAGAGAAATAGGCAATGCGAACTGTTTCCCCAATCACAACTTGCCCTGCTGTCGGCTCAAGACTTTCTGCAATCAAGTTGAGCAGGGTTGATTTTCCAACACCGTTGTCCCCAACGATTCCGATACGGTCTTTGGCCTGCACCAAGAGATTAAAATTTTGTAAAATTGGCTTGTTTTCATAGGCAAAGGAAACATCCTGAAACTCGATGACCTTCTTGCCAATCCGACTGGTTTCAAAGTTCATGGTCAAGTCCGTCTCAGCAACTCCACCTGAAACTTCTTTTTTCAAGTCATGGAAACGATTGATACGAGCCTGCTGCTTGGTCGCACGCGCCTGCGGTTGCCTGCGCATCCAGGCCAATTCTTGCTTATAAAGTTGTTCCTTTTTGTGGAGAAGAGCCGCATCGCGCTCATCCTGTTCTGCCTTAAGGCGAACATAGTCCTGGTAATTTCCTTGGTATTCTGTCAAGCCCGCTCGGTCCAACTCGAAAATACGTGTTGATAAAGCGTCTAGGAAATAACGATCATGGGTGATAAAAAGGACGGTTTTCTTAGAATTTTTCAAAAAGAGGGTCAGCCACTCAATAGTCGCAATGTCCAGATGGTTAGTCGGCTCATCCAAAAGCAAGAGGTCGTGGTTGCCAAGTAAAACTTGCGCCAACTGGACCCGTCTTCTCAGACCACCTGACAATTCCCCAACAGTAGTTGATAAGTCCTGAATACCTAGCTTGCTGAGAACGGTCTTGACCTGACTCTCAATTTCCCAAGCTTGAAGAGAATCCATCTCAGCCATGACACGTTCCAAACGAGCCTGTTTGTCTTCACTGTAGTTGAGCATGATCAACTCATACTCACGAATGAGCTGGATTTCCTTGAGGTCACTAGATAGAACCGTATCCAAGACAGTCTTGCTATCATCAAAATCAGGATCCTGAGTCAAGTAACCAATCTGGTAATCATTCTTAGCTGAAAAAGGACTAACATCCCCATCAAAGCCAGAAACACCGGAAAGAACATCTAAAAGGGTGGTCTTGCCAGTCCCATTGACACCAATCAAACCAATTCTGTCTAGATCATGGATGATAAAGGAAATATCCTTAAAAACGGTCTTGTCACCGACGGATTTACTTAGTTTTTCAACGATAAAATCACTCATTTTTTCTCCCTCAGATAAGCATGGATGGCTTGACGGTCATTTTCCAATTCTCCATCGACAATAGCATATTCAATATCTGTTAAAATCTCTCCCAAGTCTGGGCCCGGATGATAACCATATTCCTTGATTAAAATACCACCGTTGATTTGGATTTCTTTCTTATCATGAATTGTCAAACTCTGGTAAGTTTCTGTGATAGCTTGTGGGTTGACTTCTTTTCCTTGAGCCTGACGAAGATTTTCAGCCTGTAAAAGTAAATCCAAGTCAAAGCGGTAACAATCGCGCTTGCTCAATTCTCCCTTTTCACGCAGAGCCAAAATAGTCAGTAAATCCTGTACCTGCTTGGCAAATTGACGAGAGGTCTTCCAAGCCTTCAAAAATGGCTGTGTATCTTTAATCTCCAAAGCCCACAAAAGAGCTGCCCAGGCTTGTTCAGAAGATTCAAAAGTGAAATCAGTCTCCAAATCAAATAGGCTGTTGAGCTTGTCCTGGCTATCTGCCAGATCAGGGAGATAGTCATAAGCTTGACTCTCAACCATGGAAGACAAACCCCTTCTCCAAAACGGAGCCAGCAAGAGTTTATCAAACTCGACGAAGGTACGCTCTACAGAAATTTTCTCCAAAAGCGGCGTCAAGATCTTCATAGCTTTAAATGTTTCTGGCTCAAGTTCAAAGCCAAGACTGGCCTGAAAACGGAAACCACGCATAATCCGCAAAGCATCTTCGTTGAAACGTTCACTAGCCACTCCAACTGCTCGCAAAACTTGATTTTCCAAATCCTCTAAACCATGAAACAAGTCAACGATTTCCCCTGTCTCGTCCAAGGCAAAGGCGTTGACTGTAAAATCACGACGCTTGAGGTCTTCTTCTAGCGAACGCACAAAGGAAACCGCACTAGGCCTACGATAGTCCACATAGACATCCTCTGTCCGAAAAGTAGTCACCTCATACTCCTCGTCTCCATATAAGACCAAGACAGTTCCATGTTC
Source organism: Streptococcus mitis (assembly GCF_003943935.1). GTDB lineage: Bacteria > Bacillota > Bacilli > Lactobacillales > Streptococcaceae > Streptococcus > Streptococcus mitis_BK. The sequence goes on from NZ_RJOB01000001.1 coordinate 217,429, forward strand.
AATTCCGATATCGGCTGTTCGTGGGAAAATCTGCTTGGTCTCTTCAGGATAAGAAGACGTCGCTATATCCACATCGTGGATGGGACGATTGAGAAGGGCATCTCGAACAGAGCCTCCAACAAAATAAGCATCAAAGCCTGCTTCTTTAATTTTTTCTAATACTGGTAAAGCCTTCTGAAATTCAGAAGGCATTTTCGTTAATCTCATAATAAGTGTTCTAATCCATAGACAAGCTCATGACGCTTGACAACTTCTTTAATTCCCAAATTCACTCCTGTCATGAAGGAGCTGCGATCATAGGAGTCATGACGGAGGGTCAATCCTTCTCCCTGATTGCCAAAGATGACTTCCTGATGGGCTACTAAGCCTGGCAAACGAACTGAGTGGATGCGCATGCCATCAAAATCAGCACCACGGGCACCTGCAATCAATTCTTCCTCATCAGGCGCACCTTGCTGGATTGATTCACGAACTTCTGCCATCAACTCAGCTGTTTTAATAGCTGTTCCACTCGGAGCATCCTTTTTCTTGTCATGATGGAGCTCGATAATCTCCACATTTGGGAAATATTTGGCAGCCTGCGTAGCAAATTGCATAAGCAAGACAGCACCCAAGGCAAAGTTAGGGGCAATCAAACCACCCAAATCTTGGGTACGGGAAAATGCTTTTAGTTCTGCAATTTCTTCACTTGTGAAACCAGTCGTTCCAACTACTGGAGCAAAGCCATTTTCAAGAGCAAAGCGTGTATTTTCATAGGCAACAGCTGGAGTTGTGAAATCTACCCAGACATCCGCTTCAAAACCGGCTAAATCAGCCTTATCCTTGAAAACAGGAACTCCCTGCCATTCTGACTCAGACTCAAAAGGATCCAAAACTGCTACCAAGTCCAAGTCTGGATCAGACAAGACCATCTGACAAGCAGCTTGGCCCATCTTTCCCTTAAAACCAGCAATAATTACTCGAATACTCATCTCTACTCCTATTTAAGATACAAAGCCTGTAGGAACACAAAGTGAAAATAGGAGTTCTGATCAAGGAGCGTCTACTCCTTGGAAGAACTATCTTTTTCACACGGGGTTCCAGGCGTGTTCAACTGCTAACTTCTTAACTAGTCTAAAAGTGCCAACTAAATCACTGGAATATAACCCAGAGCAATACTTCCTGCTCCTAGGTGAGTTCCAATGACACTACCAAATGTAGCTAGTGAAATATCCGTACCCACTCCAGATTCAAGCAAGTGTTGACGCAATTCTTCAGCCTTTTCAGGAGCATTTCCATGAATGACAATGACCCGATATTGGCCTGAAGCTGTTGTTTCCTTAATGATTTCAATTAAGCGCTTGGTTGCTTTCTTTTCAGTACGAACTTTTTCGTAAACTTCAATCACACCTTGATCGTTAAAATAAAGGATTGGCTTAATGCTTAGCAGATTGCCCAAAATCGCAGCTCCATTTGAAAGGCGTCCACCTTTAACCAAATGGTCCAAATCATCTACCATGATAAAGGCTGACGTACGGCTGATTTGAATAGCTAGCTTATCCTGAATGATGGCAAAATCATCGCCTTGGTCTTGCCAGCTAAAGACGCTTTCAACCATGATTCCCAGAGGAGCACTTGTAATCAAAGTGTCTGGAAAAGCAATGGTTAAGCCCTCATATTCATCTATCATATACTGGATATTTTGGTAAAAACCTGAAATTCCAGAAGATAGGAAAAGCCCCAAGGCATGGGTATAGCCTTGTTCTTTGAGCGAAGTTAATATTTCATCTAACTTAGCAATACTTGGTTGACTAGTCTTAGGCAATTCAGAAGCCTGAGCCATTTTTTGGTAAAATTCCTCAGCAGTCAGATTGATGCCTTCGACATACTCCTCACCATCAATATTGACAGGAATATCCAAGACAAATAAATCTTCTCTTTTCAAGGTCTCTGCACTGAGATAAGCAGAGGAATCTGTGATAACAGCTAGTTTCATATTAGAACTCCAAATTGATTCCTGGTAAGTCTAATGCAATTTCAGTTACTTCGTAAGTCAAACGGTTGAGCATGTTCAAACATGGACGAGCCAAAGTTTCCACCTCTTCTTGGTTCAATTCACTTGGCTCGTTAACAATACGACCATCGATATGGTTCACTTGTGAAATGGTTCCACTGATGACAAACTTATCAAATACAATCATAAAGCTCAAGATGACAATCAAGGAAGTCACTTGATTTTCTTGGTCATGTTGAATCAATTGGAAGTTCACATCCACCTTAGTTTCAGGAGCTCCATTTTCATTTTCCCATTCAAAATTACGCGCATCAAAATGATACTGACTAACAAATTCTTGTTCACGTTTAAGATTCATGTCTTTCTCCCTCGGCTACAATATTATAAGCTATTGTACCATAATTTTTTATTTTCATCTAGTTTTCTCGGATTTAGTCAATCCCGATTTCAGCTCGCACTACGTCAGCGATGGTATCAACATAATAGTCCACTTCTTCTGTTGTAGGCGCTTCTGCCATAACACGTAAGAGGGGCTCTGTTCCACTTGGACGAACAAGGATACGGCCATTCCCTGCCATTTCAGCTTCCATCTGCTCGATAATAGCTTTGATAGCTTGCACTTCCATAGCCTTTTCCTTCATGGCATTTTCCACTCGGATATTGACTAATTTTTGTGGATAGATGGTTACTTCTGCTGCCAACTCTGACAAACTCTTTCCAGTTTCCTTCATGATTTTTGTTAATTGGACAGCAGATAATTGACCATCACCTGTTGTATTATAATCCATCAAGATGACGTGACCAGACTGTTCACCACCAAGATTGTAGCCTGATTTTCTCATTTCTTCAACAACGTAGCGGTCACCAACTGCAGTGACTGCCTTGTTGATGCCTTCGCGGTCTAAGGCCTTGTGGAAACCAAGGTTAGACATCACAGTTGTCACAATTGTATTTTGAGCCAATTGTCCTTTTTCAGAAAGGTACTTCCCGATAATGTACATGATTTTGTCACCATCAACGATGTCTCCATTCTCATCAACAGCAATCAAGCGGTCACTGTCTCCATCAAAGGCCAGACCGATAGCTGACCCGCTTTCTTTAACCACTTCTTGAAGGGCTTCTGGGTGGGTTGAACCAACATTAAGGTTGATGTTAAGACCGTCTGGCGTTTCCCCTATAATAGTCAATTGAGCTCCAAGGTCTGCAAAGATTTGACGGGCACTTGTAGATGCTGCACCATTGGCTGTGTCCAAGGCAACCTTCATTCCTTCAAGGGGAGTTCCAGTTGAAACCAGATAGCTTTCATACTTACGCAAGCCTTCTGGATAATCTACCAAGGTTCCTAAGCCTTCTGCACTTGGACGAGGAAGAGTGTCTTCCTCAGCATCTAGCAAGGCTTCAATTTCTGCTTCTTTTTCGTCATCTAGTTTGAAGCCATCCCCACCAAAGAACTTTATTCCATTATCAAGGGCTGGATTATGACTAGCAGAAATCATGACACCTGCACTTGCTCCCTCTGTTTTGACCAAGTAAGCTACTGCTGGCGTCGCAAGAACACCGAGTTTATAAACGTGAATTCCTACTGAAAGGAGACCTGCCACCAAGGCTGATTCTAGCATTTCCCCTGAAATACGTGTGTCACGTCCTACAAAGACTTTCGGTGCTTCCGTTTTATGTTGGCTAAGGACATAGCCTCCAAAACGTCCTAACTTAAAGGCCAATTCTGGTGTTAGTTCTACATTAGCTTCTCCACGGACTCCATCAGTCCCAAAATATTTACCCATTTTTATAAAATCCTTTTCCTATTTTTAATTAGTTTTTGAACTAGTTGTTTTCGTTGACGAAGATGTCTCCGATGAACTACTTGTACTTGAATTTGATGTGCTTGAACTTGGTGCCACAGGCTTTGTAGTGACCTTCATGGTTGTGTCAAACGGAGTGATAACTACTGGTAAAACAACCCCATTGCGGTCGATTGCCTGCAAAGGTACCGAACCACTGTAATTACCTGTAATCCGTTCGCTGGTTGGTAAAAGCGCAATAACTTTGTCAATCTTAGCTAATGTTTCCTGGTCAGTTGTGACCGAAACTCGTTCATTTGATACAGTTACACTATCAAGTTGTAGCTTGGGATCAATCTGGCTTTGGTCAACTTGTGGCACAACAATCATCCCATCTCGCTTAACCTTCTTCCCAACTTTCACTGTAATCTTTTGAGGCGTTGCCACAGCGGTCAATCCACTAGGAAGATTTTCAATGTTCAAAGGAACTTCAATCGTTCCAATACTAGCATCTGTCAAATCCGCTGTCACCTTAAACTTACGAGTACTTTCCTGCATTTCACTGGCCAAGGTCACACGATTGGCACCTGTCAACACAACTGAAACTTCTGATGCAAATCCGCTAATGAAATACTGGTCATTATCATAGTGAATATCGATGGGAACATTTGCTATCGTATTGGTGTAGGTCTCCGATTTGACCTGCCTTGTGGTATTACTATTTTGAAAGTTGGTCGACGTTGCATAAATGAATAAGACACAAGCAAAAAAGAGAGATGAAATGATATATAGACTATTTTTTCTCATATTTCCAACCTCCTAGCAAACGGTCCTTGAAACTGACTTTTTCCTCAACTGCTGGCAAAAGAAGGGTTCGTAGCTCTGCTTCAAATTCTTCAAGAGTCAAATCATGCTTGAAGACACCATTGTAGGTAATAGAGATACCACCTGTTTCCTCTGAGACGATGAAAGTCAAGGCATCGGATACTTCTGATAAACCGATAGCCGCCCGGTGTCTGGTTCCAAATTCCTTGGAAATCCCTGTACTTTCTGTCAAGGGCAAATAGGCAGAAGTCACCGCAATCCGATTTTCTCTGATAATCACAGCTCCATCATGTAGGGGGGTGTTGGGAATAAAAATATTGATGAGGAGTTCTGCCGAAATTTTGGCATCCAAAGGAATTCCTGTCGCAATATATTCTTGCAAGGTCCGAACTCGTTGAATGGCAACCAGAGCACCAATCTTACGAGGACTCATATATTCAACTGACTTAACAAAAGCACGAATCATTTTCTCTTCCGCACTAATTTGACTAGTAGAAAAGAAATCTGTCGCCCTTCCCAAGCGTTCCAAACCAGTCCGAATCTCTGGAGAGAAGATAACAACCGCAGCAATAACTCCATAGGTGATAATCTGATTAATCAACCAAGAAATCGTTGTTAAACCAAGAATATTGGCCACAACCTGGGCTAATACAAAGATCAGGACCCCACGCACCAAAATCATAATCTTGGTACCAGCTATCGCTTTTGTAAAACGATACAAAACATAGGTCACAATCAAAATATCAAACAGATTGACGGCAATACTCCAAGGACTAGAAAACAAGCTAGTCCAATATTGCAGGTTGGATAATTGTTGAAAGTTCATCTGCTGTCTCCTCTCTGTCCAAACACGTTCCTTTCTATTATACCATTTTTCTAGCATTTTTTTCCCTATCCTACTTCATTTTAAATTAAAGAAAAAATATGATAAAATAAACTGACTAGAAAAAACAAAGGAGAAACCATGTCTCAACTCTATGATATTACCATTGTAGGTGGTGGTCCCGTCGGGCTTTTTGCAGCCTTCTATGCCCACCTACGCCAAGCTAAGGTCCAAATCATCGACTCTCTTCCACAACTAGGTGGACAACCTGCTATTCTCTACCCTGAAAAGGAAATCCTAGACGTACCAGGTTTCCCAAATTTGACTGGCGAAGAGTTGACCAACCGCTTGATTGAACAACTAAACGGCTTTGATACCCCTATTCATCTCAATGAAACGGTTCTTGAGATTGAAAAACAAGAAGAAGGATTTGCCATTACAACTTCTAAAGGTAGTCACCTGACTAAAACAGTTATCATCGCTATGGGTGGCGGTGCCTTTAAACCACGTCCGTTGGAACTAGAAGGCGTTGAGGGCTATGAAAATATCCACTACCACGTTTCCAACATTCAGCAATATGCTGGTAAGAAAGTGACGATTCTTGGTGGGGGAGACTCAGCTGTGGATTGGGCTCTGGCTTTTGAGAAAATTGCACCAACTACCCTTGTCCACCGCAGAGATAATTTTCGTGCCTTGGAACATAGTGTCCAAGCCTTGCAAGAATCATCTGTAACCATCAAGACACCATTCGTCCCTAGCCAACTACTTGGAGATGGAAAAACACTTGACAAGTTAGAAATAACAAAAGTAAAATCTGATGAAGCAGAAACGATTGACTTAGACCACCTCTTTGTCAACTATGGTTTCAAATCTTCTGTTGGTAACCTTAAAAACTGGGGTCTGAACCTCAACCGTCACAAGATTATTGTCAACAGCAAACAGGAATCTAGCCAAGCAGGTATCTATGCTATCGGTGACTGTTGCTACTATGACGGAAAAATTGACTTGATTGCGACAGGCCTCGGAGAAGCTCCAACTGCTGTCAATAATGCTATCAACTACATCGACCCTGAGCAAAAAGTACAACCAAAACACTCTACTAGTTTATAAAAAAGAACCACGAGTCACATAGGATTCGTGGTTTTAAAATGAACTACACCTCAAAAGTTAGACAGAAATACATCTAACTTCTGATATGCAGCCCACCTTCTCTTTGCTCTTGTTTGAATAAGAAATTTTTTGAAGAATCATTAGATTATACAAAGTATTCATATCAGCCTTTTAAAGCTATATAAAAACTCTCCAACTATTCTATTATACCATATAAAAAAATAAATAAATAGACTTGTTTTTTTCTTTTTTTGACGTATACTAATAATAGAAAGCGCTTTAAATAAAATAAAAGGAGGTTTTATGAGGAAAGTAAATAAGGACATTTTATTCTTAACTGGAATCATAGTTTTATGTTTTGGTTTTTTATTATTTCACATCAACCCCTATTATGCCGAACCCTATGCGACACTGAAAGAAAGAATAAATTTATTCTTTTGGCAACTATATTGGAGACCTGTAGGAACTCTCAGTATTATTTCGGGTTGCATTATAACTTTCAAAGGATTGAAAAAATAATCTTTTACTCATGAAGAAAGGAAATTTGTTATTATTAAACTGAAACTATTGTTTTTCTCTCTACTATCAAGTCTATTATTCTTAGTCACAACATCTACGGTTTTTGCTGATGTCTATCCTGGTACAAATTATGAAATTGTATCTAATCGTATTGTAAAAGATATCAACACAGGAGAGTTATTGTCATTTTATACGACTGAACTTAGAGACGCCTATTTAGAGTCTAAATCTACGTATCAGACTCGTTCTAATGCAACTGGTGTTGCAGACTATAGAACTAAATACTCTCACTCTTACAAGAAAAGCACCACATCAGGTCCTGTAAGTTCAACTGCCTATGGTGGAAAAGCTGGAGCTACTCTGACTGTAGGTGCAGGTGTTAGCTTTTCTGCTCCGGAGTCTGGAGCTGGACTTAGTTTAAATCACTCAGTCTCCCATAACGTACCACCCTACACTTATGGTTATATTAGACTAAAAGCATCTTACACAGTAAACGTTCGTAAACTAGAAGTTAGATACTTAGGCACCAACAAATGGGTTCCAGCTGGTGAAACCTCTACTATATCGAATGTTAGCGTTTGGAGCGAACTGATCACTTGGAAATAACTCATTAGAGACTGGGTAAAAACTCAATTTCAGGAGAAAATGAAATAAATTTTCTCACAATAAAACGCATAGTATTACGGTTCAAGTCAACACCGGATATTATGCGTTTTTGATTTTAAAGAGCCAAATTTCTTAACTTAATGACATTGCTTTTTGCCCAACCTCTTTTTATTTCAAAAAAGAACCTCGCAAAACAAGAGCCTGGTTTTATAGTTCATCGGCTAATTTATTTATCTTTCTGAGTCTATGATTGACACCACTTTTGGTCAGAGGGGTGCTGAGGCTATCTGCCAACTGCTGGATAGAGTAGTCTGGGTGCTGAATCCGCAACTGCGCTACTTCCTGCAAATCCACTGGCAGATTTTCTAAGCCTATAATATCTTTGATTTTGCTGATATTGTTGATAGTCTTCATGCTGGCAGAAACTGTCCGAGCGATATTAGCTGTCTCGGCATTATTGGCTCTATTGAGGTCGTTACGGGTTTCTCGCAAAATCTTAACTCGCTCAAAATCATCACGCGCCTGCATAGCTCCGATCACTATAAGAAAGTCCATAATGTCTTCGGCACGCTGGAGATAGGTCACAGCCCCCTTCTTGCGCTCAAGCACCTTGGCATCCAGTAAAAATTGCTGGAGAAGGGAGGCAAGCCCTTGCGCGTGGTCTAGATAAACAGAACTGATTTCCAACTGGTACTTGCCTGACTCAGGGTCACGAATGCTTCCATTTGCCAAGAAAGCACCACATAGATAGGCACGCCCTGCTTCCTCGTCCGATAAAATCTCCTCATCAATACCTGTTTCCAGGCCAAAGAAAGAGTTTGCCAAGTGCAAATCACTTAACAAGTCCTGCACCTTTTCATCTGTAAAAACGGTATAGACCCGATTCTTGCGGAGATTGCTCCTCTGATGGTGTCGGATTTCCGATTTGATTTCATAGAAATGGAGAAAGGACTCATAGAGGTGACGAGCCAGCTTGGCATTTTCTGTCACGACGGACAAGGTCAAGCCCGAGGTCGAGAGACCGATGCTACCAGACATCTTGATAATGGCTGATAATTCATGCCGGCTCAGATGGTGCTGACCTAGAATTTCTTCTTTTACTGCTACTGTGAAACTCATTTTCTCACCTGTATAATCCGCATCAACTCATCCACGAGCAAATCCCCATCGTGGAAGGCACCTCCATTTTCCAGACGAAGGAAGTTAGATGAAATCACGCGCGGAACTTTCTTACTAAGACCAGAAAAATCGTGTTCCACCTGCACCAAGTATTCATCAAATCGATTGGAATTCATGTATTCCTGAGGCACTTTTTCGATATTCACTAAAACAGTATCGATAAAAGGGCGACCAAGGTGACGATGCAAGACTTCCACGTGGTCACTATCTGTAAAGTGTTCCGTCTCCCCACGTTGGGTCATGATATTGCAGACATAGGCGATTTCTGCCTTGGTTTCCAAAAGCGCCTGCCCGATTTCCTTAATCACAATATTGGGCAAAATAGAGGTAAAGAGGGAACCGGGTCCAAGGACAATCATATCACTTTCAAGAATGGTCTGCACTACTCGACGGCTAGCCAGAGGCGTATCATCGTTGAGGGTATTGGTCACATAAACGTGGTCAATCATACCTGGATGGTGTGCAATATGGCTCTCTCCAGCTACCTCTGTCCCATCCTGAAAAACTGCGTGCAGGGTTAAAGGATGGTCACTGGAAGGATAAATCTTCCCAGTTGTATGGAAAAATTTGCTCAATAACTGCATGGCATTATAGGTTGAACCCTGCATTTCTGACAGGCCAGCTATAATGAGATTACCCAATGGATGACCAGCAAAAGCTCCTGCATCCTCAGAAAAGCGGTACTGAAAGACTTTCTCATAAAACTTAGGCATATCTGACATAGCTACCAGGACATTACGAAGATCACCTGGCGGTGTCAATTGTTGCATATTTTTTCGGAGTTCACCTGATGAACCACCGTCATCTGCCACCGTTACGATAGCAGCGATTTCCACATCTTTTTCACGCAAACTTTTAAGAATGACAGGAATCCCAGTCCCTCCACCAATCACCGTTATCTTTGGTTTTCTCATGAACGGTTTACCGTCTCCTTTCTTCGGTCTTTGTCGCGATGCCCTTCATTAACAGGCCAAGTATTGGATAAGTCCTGCGCCAAGCGTTTAGTAAAGGCCACACTACGGTGTTGACCACCCGTACAACCCATGGCGATGGTCAAAACGGACTTACCTTCCTTTTGGTAACTTGGCAAAATTGGCTCAATTAAGGCCAACAAATGTTGATAAAAATCTTCTGACTCAGGATGGTTCATGACATAGTCATAAACTGGTTTATCCACACCCGTTTGGTTACGCAATTCTGGTAGATAATAGGGATTTGGCAAGAATCGGACATCAAATACCAAGTCCGCATCAATCGGGATACCATACTTAAAGCCAAAAGACATGACTTCGATACGGAAAGACTGGGCTTGTTCTTGATCCGAAAACTGCTCTGCAAGGGTTTTACGCAGCTCACGTGGAGTGAGTTCAGTCGTATCCACCACATTTTGACTCATATTTTTCAAAGGTGCCAAGAGCTCACGTTCCAGCTTGATTCCATCCAAAATCCGTCCATCTGCAGCTAGTGGGTGACTCCGTCTAGTTTCCTTGTAACGCGCGACCAATTCCTTATCTGCTGCGTCCAAAAAGAGAATTTTAAAGTCCAGTTCTTCCTTGTTTTCCAGCTCATCCAAAACAGCTTGAATCTCTGAGAAGAAAGAACGGCTACGCATATCTACTACCAAGGCCAACTTATGGTCGTCTTCCTTTGTTTCCACCAACTGCAAAAACTTAGGCAAGAGAGCTGGTGGCATATTATCAATAGTGAAATATCCCAGGTCCTCAAAAGACTGAATGGCAACAGTTTTGCCTGCCCCACTCATTCCTGTCACAATCACCAAGTGAAGTTGTTTCTTTGTCATCTTTTTCTCCTTATATAAAAAGAAGTTTGGCAACACCAAACTTCAACTAGCTTATCCAATCTCTGCGATGACTTCGATTTCGACTTTTACATCACGAGGAAGACGAGCTACCTCTACTGCTGAACGAGCTGGAAATTCCTCTTTAAAGGCCGTTTGGTAAACCTCATTAAAAGGAACAAAGTCGTTCATATCGCTCAAGAAGCAAGTTGTTTTGACAACATGGTCAAAGTCTGTTCCTGCTTCTGCCAAAATAGCACCGATGTTTTTCAAGACTTGTTCTGTCTGTTCTTGGATCGTTTCTCCAACGATTTCCCCAGTTTCAGGAGATAGGGGAACTTGACCGCTAGCAAACAAAAGGTTGCCAACGATTTTTCCTTGAACATATGGTCCGATAGCCTTTGGGGCCTTATCTGTATGAATTGTTTTTGCCATTTTCTTTTCCTCACAATTTTTCTAAGATTGCATCCCAAGCCTCATCCATCCCTGCCTTGCTGACAGATGAAAAGAGGATAAAGTCGTCACTTGGGTCAAAGTTTAATTTCTTTTTGATTGCTGATTCGTGCTTGTTCCATTTACCACGAGGAATCTTGTCCGCCTTGGTCGCAACGATGATGACCGGAATCTCATAGTACTTGAGAAATTCGTACATCTGCACATCATCTGCTGATGGATCATGACGGAGGTCAACTAGACTGACAACCGCACGAAGATTTTCCCGAGTCGTTAGATACTCTTCAATCATGCGCCCCCACTTTTCACGTTCCTTTTTAGAAACACGGGCATAACCATAACCAGGTACATCCACAAAGCGCATCTTGTCATCAATGTTAAAGAAGTTGAGTAACTGGGTTTTACCAGGTTTCCCTGATGTACGAGCCAGATTCTTACGGTTCAGCATGGTGTTGATAAAGCTAGACTTGCCAACATTGGAACGCCCTGCTAGGGCAATCTCTGGTAGTTCATCCTGCGGATAGTGGGATTTATTCGCCGCACTGAGCAAGATTTCAGCATTGTGTGTATTGATTTCCATAGTCACCTCTAGGCTGTTTCTAGGATTGGTTTATTCGTTCCATCGACAGCTTCTTTTGTGATGCGGACCAATTTCACATTTTCCTGACTCGGTACTTCAAACATGACGTCCAACATGGTTTCTTCGATGATCGAGCGAAGACCACGCGCCCCAGTCTTCCGTTCGATGGCCTTATTGGCAATTTCCTGAAGGGCTTCATCATCAAATTCCAACTCAACATCATCATAAGAAAGCAAGGTTTGGTATTGTTTCACCAAGGCATTTCTTGGTTCTTTCAAGATGCGAACCAAGTCATCAACCGTCAATTGTTCAAGAGCTGCAAAGACAGGCAAACGTCCAATCAACTCAGGGATAATCCCGAATTTTTGAATATCTTCTGCGATGATTTCTTGCATGTAAGAGCTGTTTTCGTCAATCGCCTTGTTATTTTGACCAAAACCGATAACCTTTTCACCCAGACGTTGTTTGACGATTTCTTCGATGCCATCAAAAGCACCACCCACAATGAAGAGAATATTTTTGGTATCCACTTGAATCATCTCTTGTTGTGGATGTTTACGTCCACCTTGAGGCGGTACGCTGGCAACAGTTCCTTCGATAATCTTGAGAAGGGCTTGTTGCACCCCTTCACCAGAAACGTCACGTGTTATCGATACGTTCTCGCTCTTCTTAGCAATCTTGTCAATTTCATCCACGTAGATAATCCCGCGCTCTGCACGTTCGATGTTAAAGTCAGCAGCCTGCAAGAGTTTGAGGAGGATATTTTCCACGTCCTCACCCACATAACCAGCCTCAGTAAGAGCAGTCGCATCTGCAATAGCAAAAGGCACATTCAAGCTCTTAGCCAAGGTCTGAGCAAGGAATGTTTTCCCTGAACCAGTTGGGCCAATCATCAATATGTTTGACTTCTGCAAATCCACATCTTCTGACTCTTCACGCGTATCGTGAAAATTGATGCGTTTGTAGTGGTTGTAAACCGCCACAGCCAAGGCACGCTTGGCACGATCTTGACCGATTACATAGTGGTTCAAGATATGAAGAAGTTCGATTGGTTTTGGAACTTCAGACAAGTCTGCCAAGACTTCCTCAGCCAACTCCTCCCGAATGATTTCCTGGGCTAACTCCACACATTCATTACAGATAAAGGCGTTGTTGCCTGCGATTATTTTTTGTACTTCTTCTTGGCTTTTGCCACAAAATGAGCAATAAACCATCATATCATTATTCCTAGTTGTAGGCATGATTTCCTTCCGTTCTATTCTATTCTATACTATACTATCATTCTATCTAAAATAAGGTCATGTAAAAAGCATGGACACTATTGACCAAATTGGTAAAGGCATTTAACCAGAGCAGGACAGAAAGTCCATAGCGCTTTTTACGAAAAGCCTGTGCTCCTGCAAGCAAGCAGACCAAACACAGCATGGCTGTGAAAAAACCAAATATACTACGTTCCATTAGACTTCCTTTCTCTTGCGGTATTGGATGGTAAAATCATAAGGATTTTTCTCATCTTTGGTATAAGATTTGCTTGAAACCGTCTCAAAAAGAGACAAGTCAAACTCTTCAGGAAAATAGGTATCTCCTTCCACCCGAGCATGAATTTGAGTAACAATCACTTCATCAAGGTAGGGTTCAAAAGCCTGAAAAATCTGCTTCCCACCGATAATATAGAGATTCTTGTCTTGACCCTGATACCAGTCAAGAACAGACTGGACATCCTGAAAAGTAACAACCTCGTCTATCTTTTCTTCTGGGTTACGAGTCAAAATCAGTGTCTCCCGTTTTGGAAGCAAGCGACGTCCCATCCCATCAAAGGTCACACGCCCCATCAAGATAGCATGATTCAGAGTTGTTTCTTTGAAGTGTTGCAATTCTGCTGGTAAATACCAGGGCAGACGATTGTCCTTACCAATCACACCCTCTTCATCCTGGGCCCAAATAGCTACGATTTTCTTAGTCATGCTTCCATCCTTTTCACTGATAGTACTATTTTATCAAAAAACTCGAAAAAAGACTGGTTTGGAATAGCTTATAAGATAGAAAAAATCTGTAAGAAATTTCCTACAGATTTATATATATTACTATTATTTCTTACAAACCAGGTGCTTGTCCAAGTTCTGCTGCAAGCATCCAGACTGTTTTTTCAAGGTCAGCCTTAGCTCCAACAAAGATATCATTGGTTACATCATCGCCTTCTTTATCTGTCACATCCAAAGCTTCTTGGAAAAGCGTGATGAGGTAACGATAAATTTCAAGGACACGTTCCAAACTTTCTTCTACATTGCGGAACTCTCCAACTTCTTCTTCGATTTCACTATTTTGAAGGAACTCTGTCAATGTAGAGAATGGGCTACCTCCGAGTGTAATCAATCGTTCGCTGATTTCATCTAAATGACCATCAAGAGCTTCCATATACTCATCCATTTTTGGATGCCATACAAGGAAACCACGACCACGCATGTACCAGTGCACTTGGTGCAATGCCACATGGGCTACATACAAATCAGCAACAGCTTGATTCAATACTTCCTTTGTTTTTGCCAATGCTACTGGCGCTGTTTTTGTTAATGATGCTACATCTTTTACTGCTTCTTTTTTCAATTCTACCATTTTCTTTACCTCATTCATTATTTTTTGTAACCACTTCTTAATGATTACTACCTTAGTATACTACTAAGGAAAACAAATAGCAAGTCAAATGAACCACATGAGAAAAGTTGCAATAGACTGATAATTTAAGAATTTTTTAGAGAATATTAGAGTCAATTTCATGTCTATTTTTTAATAAAGAAAAGAAAAAGAATATACAAACTTCTAGCAAACTGAATAAGAATTATTAAATTGTACAGTGTATTATTGAACTACGATATTTCTTAAATAGACTGTCAACAAAAAATCTATTTTTATTTTATAGAAACTTAAAAGTAGGGGAAGTGTCTTCAACTACGACATTATCATCTTGATCAGCATCTTATACTCAATGAAAATCAAAGAGTAAACTAGGAAACTAGCCGAAGGCTGCTCAAAGTACATCTTTGGGGTTGTAGATAAAACTGACGAAGTCAGCTCAAAACACTGTTTTGAGGTTGTGGATAGAACTGACGAAGTCAGTAACCATACGCACGGCAAGACTACGTTGACGTGGTTTGAAGAGATTTTTGGAGAGTATTGACTCAGGAAACGAATACTAACAAAGTGTTAAACAGCACAAGAACGACCTTACCCCTCTTAAAATGAGGAACAAGGCCGTTACTTAATCTTTTTTTATTTCATCGTTCACTTGATAAAAAACTGTTTTCTTCTAGAGATTTCATTTTTAGGAAACTTTTTAGCTAATGCTTTTTCTCATCAGTCATTCCATGGCGCTCTTATCCATCACAGTCTCGATAGATATCAGATACTCATCACTTAAAAACTGAGAAAACTACCATAAAATTTAATTGAAGAAACATAAGATTCCTTATTTCTGAAATATAGACTGTCTGAAATCATCTGTCTCACGAAGATAAGCATTATATATCTTCTTCTTGAGCAGGTTGACCCAGCTAGCATCAACGCGGCTGGTAGCATTGGTAATGTTACCTACATCCTCTGCTACTGCTTCATCCATCAGTTTCTGCATCTGTGCGTAAGAACGAATAGTTACTTTCTTAGTACTATTTGGATTTCTAAGTTCGTACTCAATAGTGATCGGCTTGAGCTTGGTCAGCTGATCAATCCGCTCCTTATACATAGCCTTCTTGAAAGCTACCCAAGAGTCATATTCGCCTTTAAATACATTTTCCAGGACTTTTTGGTCTGTCACTAGACCTACATCCCTTCCGGACCATCCGTCCCACGTTTTCTTACCTTCATCAAAGGCTTCCTTAGAGTACTTACCAGAAACATAAGGAACAAATCCTTCATGATATCCCTTAGCTGCCAGTAACTCATAAGCCGTACGTCGGAACATGACATCACCCGGCGCTCCATTTGGATTGCTCAAAGCTGAGTAGATTGGTGAGAAGAGGCTGAGACTGAGGTAGCCATTTCGGCCATATTTCCCACTATCCTTGTTCTCCCGACGAGTGATCACATCATTTTCAATCAGAGAGTTAAAGGTCTTCAACTGCTTGATTTCTTCAGCAGTAAAGGTTCGTGTCTGGTTACCAGCATGGGTTTCCTTACCATACTTATCTGTAATGTAGTAATTTTCCATCTTTCTGAACCACTGAAGCTTAGCATCATCACTCTGCTTAAGCATAGAAGTACCTTCTAAGTAATCGAGTGTATAGATCATATCAAACATACCATGAACATAATGTTGCAAGTCTGCTGCATTTTGAACACGCTCTTTGAAATTATAGGTATGCATCCGTGTCTTAGAATCTTTATCCACCTTGAAGAGGGTATTAAGAGTAATAGTTGGCTCGTCAGGAGTTGGAGTAGATTGCAAGAGTCCTCGAGCATAGAGTTCAGCTCCCAGACCTTCACGACGACCATTTCCCTCAAAGTAGATGCCGCCGTCAGAGTTATGGGTCATTTCATGCGTATAAACAGAGTTACCATAGTCTTCCAATAAACGAGCGGCGTCAAAGTGGGTTACACTTCCTGTAGCATAGGCATTGTAGCCCTTGCTTGGATACCACTTGCCTGCTGGTCCAAAGAACTCCTGCATAGCTAGCGATTTCTTATCATTAGCTGGAGCCCAATATCTTTGACCAGTACTATCTTTCATTAGGAATCCATCGTAAACTAGTACGGAACGGAAAAGCTTGTCCCTGCTTTCTGGACTTAGAATCTTGTACCAGAAATCATAATGATCGCGCTGATACTCAGCTGATTTTCTAACTCTATCTTCTACGTATTCTACCAACTCTGCATCTGTCCTTACCTTACCATCGACAACATCTCTGTAACGATCATAAGCACCCATGGAGATGGTGGACATATTGGAGATAACATAGACACCCTTCTCACTCATAGTCAAGAGTGGTAGAAGCATGCCCTTATATTCCCAATTATCAGCAGTGATCTTATCATAAACGCCGACAGAATACTTACTCTTGCCTTCAGCTGTATCCTGAAGTTTTCTAGCCTCTGCTATATCTGACTTAGACTCTACGATATAAGCTTTTGTATTGGTCTTGAGCCATTCATTATTTGTCTTGTATGGCAAGAAGATTTGACGGTAATTTTCCAAATAATTGAAAAGTCCACGCTTACCAGTCGCTTCAGAGAGCGAAGCATCATAAGCTAAATGATTGTTCTTAGCTTTAAGATTATTCATTCCTGACTGACCTAGTGAAATAATGGTATCTATCGTTGAAGCACTATGATTTCCAAAGAAATCAAACTTATAAGCAGATAAATCTTTGACATTAATATTATCATAATTAATATTATACCAACGGTTAAGATAGGTAAGCCCAAGCAAGAAGGCTTCCTTATTGGCTGTAATCTTATGAGCTACATAGTCAGCCACAACATTGCCTTCAGTATTGATTGACTTATCCATAGCCAGAACTTTGCGTAACTCTTCTGAGAGCTTGGTCTTGACTTGTTCAAAGGATGTATCAAGATAAAGATCATCCAAGGAAGTGTCAGCATTTACACCTAAAACAGTTCGCATGGCTGGTGAGTCAAGAACTACCTTATTCAACTCTGGCAGTACTTGATTCAGAACTCTGCTATAGTCTGATAAGAAAGCTTCAGGTGTATAAAGGAGATCTAAGCCATTTACACTGTATTCTGCAATTGCTTGGTTCTTAAACTCTCCTTTATAAGTCAAATTCAAGTAATCAACCGTATTATCCTCGAAGTGTAACATCAAACGGTCAATAGATGCCTTATTAGTATTAATATCAGTGATAATCTGGTCACCTTTCATCGGAACAACATCCAACAAATATTCTGTATTGAGCTTATGATGATCTGGGAGTTTATTTCCATAGCTAATGATTGTCTCCTTGTTATAGAACGGAAGGAGTTTTTCCATATTGGAATAAGCTATCAAACGATTTTCTCGAGCATTCTTCTCTTGAGCATAGTTAACAGAATAAAGGTTAAGATTCGTGTCTTCTAGATTTGTCGTAATATCTAAACTAGCTAGCTTCTCTTCTGCCTCGTTCAGAGTCAGTGTTGAAGTGACAAACTTGTCATTTTCCAGCGTTTGATTCCCTTCAACGACATAAGCTTCCGTAATACGGTCATTATTGTAAGCTTGATCTCCAGAAATACTATAAACATTCGTACCACTAATATTACTGATAACATTGTCAACCAAGCCATTGAAGTAATTGGATCCTACGATACCGCCAATCTGACCATTCTTAGTAGTATTTTGAATCTTTCCAGTTACATAAGAACGACTGATACGGGCATTGTTCTCCAAACGACCGACCAAACCGCCGAATCGTTGGTTGTTGGCTCTAGCGCCTGCTAAGATGGTCACATCTGCTCTGCTTTGACTGAGCAAGGAATCTCCTCCCTTAAGGTTAGCAACCAAACCACCAACATTATATTCTTTGCCCTGTTTCTCGTTTGCCTGGATGACACCAGTAAAGGAACTGTTGGAAATTTGTGTGTTTGTAGCACTAACAACCAGTCCTGCCACATTAGAAGCATTGCCTATCACCGATACTTTACCTTGGACAGAAACATCTGTAATTCGAGCATTTTCTGCACTCCGAGCTAAGGCAGCAGAGTCATAGCTACCCACAATATTGACATCCTTCAAATCTATACCAGAAACAGAAGAACCACTCTTGAGGTTTTCGAACAAAGGCTTAGCTAGATTATAGATAGCATACTGCTTACCATTATGATTTCCAGTCAGACTGCCTGTGAAGTTCCCTCTGAGATAGACATAATCCGCAGGTGCCAGACTAACCTCACTAGCATCCAAATCAGCTCCCAAAACATAATTACTAGCCATATTTTTCTTCATAGCATCTATCAATCCAGAAAAGCTAGTGTAAACATTTTGCTGACTAGAAACTGATTTACTAATATAGAAGTCGTAGCCAGACTTGTAGCCTGTCTCACCTTCTTGAACAAGCTCAGGCAACGAGACTGTTACCCTATAAACATCTTTTCCGTCTTTTTGGATTTCAGAAATACTATGAACTGGGAGAAGCATTTCCTTAGCTTCACTTGATTTGACTTTGACAAAGTAGTTTGACAGATCTTTAGGCATGGAACTCATTGATACCAATCGCTTATATTGGCCATTATCTTTACTGTAAAACTCAACTGAATCAACATCTCGGAAAGAGATCTTCTTATATTCGAGTTCAAATTCACGACTGTCTGTTTCAAATTCAGTGACACTACCATTGTCCAGTTCATAGGTCAGCTTGGTTTTCAAAGTATAAGCTGTGTAGTAATCCAACTCTCCAATTTTTAGACTATCATCGAAATTAGTGATTGGAAGAGTACGAACAAGCTTATCCCCCTGATATAATTCTGCAGTGGCTGAACGGAAGGATTTTGTTTGGTCTTCCAAGCTATATTGGATCGCAACAGACTTATCATCTGCATTTTCAGTCAGACTTAGAATCGAAACTGTTGGCTTGACTTTCTGCACTCCATTGAGTGCTTCTTTGGCGGCTTGCAGACTAGCAAGAACTTGGTTGACTTGTACTTGTGTAGCCGTTTGACTATTTAGAACTATTTCTGACTTAGCCAATTGCTCTATATAAACTGTCTTCTTATCTGAATCAGCATTCTTATATTTAGCAGAAGTTTTAACAGTGACATTTAAATCGTACTCAGTCTGAAGATCCGTTTTGACAACCTCAAGACCGCTTAATTGCGCCTTAGCCTGTTTGATTTGTTCCACCAGTTGATTGATTTCCGCTTGACTGGCTTGGGATTGAGTAAGAATCGCCTGAGCTGCCATCAATGCAGAATCATAGTTAGATTGATGACTTTGATCATCATTGAAATAACGTGCCTCTGCTTTAATTTGAGTTGCTTCTGTCAATAAATTATGCAGTGTAATTAAGTCGAACTCTTCTAAAGAAGCTGCTTGCGGTGCATCATTCGGAACCATAGCCGGCTTAGCTGTTCCAACTTTAACAACCTGAGTAACTGGGGATAAGGTCTCCTCATTTGACAACTCCTGACGGTCAATTTCCTGGCCATTAGAGCTGTAGACACGAGTCTTAATCCTACGTTCACCGTGAACTCCCGGTATTACAATGTTACGACTGCCTTGAACAAGTTCGTCCGTTTCTTCTTCACGAACTGAGAAGTTGATTTTATCTACTCGAATTTCGTCAGTGAAAGTTAACGGGTACTCTGGAAGAGATTCTGCTGTCGGTGATTCATTCGGAATCATAGTCGGCTTAGCTGTACCAACTTTAACAACCTGGGTAACTGGGGATAAGGTCTCCTCATTTGACAACTCTTGACGGTCAATTTCCTGACCATTAGAGCTGTAGATACGAGTCTTAATCCTACGCTCGCCTTGAACTCCCGGGGTTACAATATTACGACTGCCTTGAACAAGTTCGTCCGTTTCTTCTTCACGAACTGCGAAGTTGATTTTATCTACTCGAATTTCGTCAGTGAAGGTTAACGGGTACTCTGGAAGAGTGTCCGATGTCGGTGCTTCTTTCGGAACCATAGTCGGATTAGCTGTTCCAACTTTAACAACCTGGGTAACTGGGGATAAGGTCTCCTCATTTGACAACTCTTGACGGTCAATTTCCTGACCATTAGAGCTGTAGATACGGGTCTTAATCCTACGCTCACCTGGAACTCCCGGGGTTACAATATTACGACTGCCTTCTGTAATCTCATCTGTATACAGCTCGACGATAGAAAAATCTATCTTTTCCATTCTGATAATGTCATTTATACTGAATTTCAACTCTGGAACTTCGTGAACTGGAGCTGTAGCTGGACTTGTACCATAGTCTACTAACTCTGGAACTTCGTGAACTGGAGCTGTAGCTGGACTTGTACCATAGTCTACTAACTCTGGAACTTCGTGAACTGGAGCTGTAGACGGACTCGTGCCATACTCATCTAACTCTGGAACTTCGTGAACTGGAGCTGTAGACGGACTCATGCCATAGTCTACTAGCTCTGGAACTTCGTGAACTGGAGCTGTGTCTGGACTTGTACCATACTCATCTAACTCTGGAGCTTCGTGAACTGGAGCTGTAGACGGACTCGTGCCATAGTCTACTAACTCTGGAACTTCGTGAACTGGAGCTGTGTCTGGACTTGTGCCATACTCATCTAACTCTGGAACTTCGTGAACTGGAGCTGTAGACGGACTTGTGCCATACTCATCTAACTCTGGANCTTCGTGAACTGGAGCTGTAGACGGACTCGTGCCATAGTCTACTAACTCTGGAACTTCGTGAACTGGAGCTGTAGACGGACTTGTGCCATACTCATCTAACTCTGGAACTTCGTGAACTGGAGCTGTAGACGGACTTGTGCCATACTCATCTAACTCTGGAACTTCGTGAACTGGAGCTGTGTCTGGACTTGTACCATACTCATCTAACTCTGGAACTTCGTGAACTGGAGCTGTGTCTGGACTTGTACCATACTCATCTAACTCTGGAACTTCGTGAACTGGAGCTGTAGACGGACTTGTGCCATACTCATCTAACTCTGGAACTTCGTGAACTGGAGCTGTAGACGGACTTGTGCCATACTCATCTAACTCTGGAACTTCGTGAACTGGAGCTGTGTCTGGACTTGTACCATACTCATCTAACTCTGGAACTTCGTGAACTGGAGCTGTAGACGGACTCGTGCCATACTCATCTAACTCTGGAACTTCGTGAACTGGAGCTGTAGACGGACTTGTGCCATACTCATCTAACTCTGGAGCTTCGTGAACTGGAGCTGTGTCTGGACTTGTACCATACTCATCTAACTCTGGAACTTCGTGAATTGGAGCTGTATCTGGACTTGTGCCATACTCATCTAACTCTGGAATTTCGTGAACTGGTGCTGTAGTCGGACTTGTGCCATACTCATCTAACTCTGGAACTTCGTGAACTGGGGCTGTAGTCGGACTTGTGCCATACTCATCTAACTCTGGAATTTCGTGAACTGGAGCTGTAGTCGGACTTGTGCCATACTCATCTAACTCTGGAACTTCGTGAACTGGAGCTGTGTCTGGACTTGTACCATAGTCTACTAACTCTGGAACTTCGTGAACTGGAGCTGTGTCTGGACTTGTACCATACTCAACTAACTCTGGAACTTCGTGAACTGGAGCTGTATCTGGATTTGTGCCATAGTCTACTAATGATTTATCCTTATGAGAAGAATAAAGGTTATTTCTCTTTTTATCCTCATTCTTTAGATAACCAATATATTCAAAGCCATCAATCTGCAAAGGTTTTGGAAGAGATTCTCCAACACCTAAATTTATACTTTGATTATACGCAGCAAGCTCAATGTTGGTCACAGCCAAGGCAGTCGGAGATAGTAATACAGACCCCATTCCTGTCACCAATAAGATAGACGATAAATATCTCTTGCCACTCTTAGCCCTAGCAAATATTAACACCAAGAATGTAAAACCCGCAACTGCAAAAATTGACTCCCAGACCCCAGAGTAGCCGGTCTGAGGTAATGCTCCATATCCTAATTTTTGGTCTTTGGGACGATAAACTAAGTAATAGCTTTCTGATATCTCTTCAACATGCTTTGGAATCTCTCTGATCAAGATAGACTTCTCTGCTTCAGTTAATTCAGATTCCATTACATAATAGTAGCTCACTTGAGCTGACTGTCCATGTGAAATCTCTGTAGCTTTAACAGGGGATAAATCTCCAGCTATAAAACTACTAAAAAAGAAACTTCCTATAGTAGCCGAGACTAATCCAACTGACAATTTTCTAAAAGAAAAACGCTGACGTTTTTCTCCATAAAACCATTGTTTCATTTTAATTTTTTCCTCTTAAATATAATATGCCATACTATCTATTTTACCCAATTATAGTTAATTATTCAAATTTTTGGTAAATTTTTTTCAGTTTGAAAATACTTTTAAACAACATAATACCAAGTTACAAGCTTTTTAAATTTTCTTAATATAATTGTGAAAATATACAAAATAATGAACTTCTCCACATTGTACAATTTACACTGAATAAACAGAAAAATAAAAAATATATTATATTTTCTTGGTTTTAAACAAGGAGCATTCGATTACATCAAAGAGGGACACAGCCCTGTCGAAGTAGCTAAAGTTTTTGATGTTGGCGTCAGAACTCTCTTCACGTGGGAAAAGAAATTACGTGAACAAGAACACTTAGAGCGGAAAAAACGAGGCATCAAAAAGTGGAAGATTCCTTTAGAGGAATTGAACGCCTTTCTTAAGTGAAATACCAAATATTTTTGAATGTTTAGAATGCTTTTTTAAAACTATAGTAGAGTGAATCCAGAACGCTGCAATGCTGCTTCTAAAGTATTTTTCGAAATTATATAGTATTTTGAATCTAGAATAGTACGCCCTTATTGTTATAGTCAATTGAAACAAGAACAAGATGAAAGAGCCTCAAACAAAGTATTGCAACTTGGTAATACTTTGTTTGAGGTGCTTTTTGATATGAGCCCATGTTTTCTCAATAGGATGGTACTCAGGTGAGTAGGGAGGAAGTGGTAAAAGTTTATGCCCAAATTCTTCACATAAGAGCTCTAGCTTACCCATTCTATGGAATCTTGCATTATCCATAATAATAACTGATGGTGTACTCAATGTTGGTAAGAGAAACTTCTGAAACCAAGTTTCAAAAAGTCTCTCGTCATCGTCTCTTCGTAAGTCATTGGAGCGATTAACTCACCATTTGTTAGCCCTGCAACCAAAGAAATCCTCTGATATCTTCTTCCAGATACTTTACCTATTATTAACTGACCTTTTAATGAGCTACCATATTCTCGATAAAAATAAGTATCGAATCCTGTTTCATCAATATAAACAGGTGCTAAGTGCTTTAAACTATTAAAATTTTTAAGAAATAAGGCTACTTTTTCTGGGGCTTGTTCATAGTAGGTTTGGTTCTTTTTTTTCGAGTGTAGCCCATAGCTTTGAGATCATAGTGGATGGTAGTTGGGTGACATCCGAATTCAGTAGCTATCTCAGTCAAATAAGCGTCTGGATTGTCAGTAAGATAGTTTTTGAGTCTATATCTATCAACTTTTCTTGGCTTTGTTCCTTTTACTTGATGGTTTAGCTCTCCTGTTTTCTCTTTTAGCTTTAACCAGCCATAAATGGTATTACGTGAGATTTGGAAAAAGTGTGATTCTTCTGTTATAGTTCGCTCACAATAAGAGAGAACTTTTTTACGAAAATCTATTGAATATGCTATAAGAAACTGATGCCACATTATGTACTATTTTTGGTTCAGTTTGCTATATTATGAAAAATCAGTTTGAATTTCTCAATCAACTTGTTCACATTCTATTTCAATCTACTATAGAAAACGAGCATCTCCAAATGTGGAAATACTCGCTTGCTTTATGTTTAGAGGCCAGTTTTTCCCAGCTTCCAATACTTTTACAGTTGACAAAGATCTCTATATCGAAATCTCCATCATAAAAAATTGTATCAATAGGTAGCATAAAATACTTTGACTACAAATAGGTGGTAAAATTTCTTTTAGCTAGTTAACTTGAAACCTAGCTTTCTTAAATCTACATCTTAATACCAAACACTGACGTCGACACGACCACGGATTCCTTTTAAATATTCAGATGAAGTATATTGCCAACCTTTTGAACCTGAATAATGAGGATTATTCCAATCAAGCGCATCCGTATAGGCTGCAACCCAGTTGACATGTTGTAAAATATCTGGATGATTCAAACGAGTTTGTAAGAGTTGACGATAGCTATAAACTTTCACATTTTGATAACCAGCCTGCTTCATTGTTGCCATATACTTATTGATAATCTTGACCCAGATTCCAGTATCATTTGAAGCTCTCTTTGTTTTATTGACATATTCCCAGTTCTCAACATCATAGTAGATTGGATAAGACAAGTTCATCTTGTATTTCTTCAAGAGTTCAATAGTCTGTTTGGCATCATTCTCAGCATCTGTTTCATTTTCGGCATAGGTATAAAGATAAACACCATAAGGAATGCCTAGTCGATTCAATTCTTGAATATTATAAGCCAATTCCTTATCTTCTACACCACTATATCCCAAGCGAACAATAACTCCATCAACGCCATTATCGTCGATGACTTTTTTCCAGTCACTAATACGACCATTGTGCTCACTAACATCGATGACCTTTTTAACTTGATCAGTCCCAACTTGTTCTTCACGATGGTTAAAGAAGTAACGGTGGCCATTTCGATAAACCCAACCAACATTCAAGGCTTTCTTTTCTTTCAGTTCCCCTGAATCAGCAAAAGTATAGCGAGTATCATCCATGATTAACTCACCTGTTGCCATAGCACCACTTTCTGTCAAATAGTAGTTACCCAGCCACTCATCTTTAGCCATGTATCCCCACTTCTTGAAATAGTACCACTTGCCATCTACCTTTTGCCACTCTTGATTTGCATAAGAACCATCTGACTTAAGATAGAAGTAAGACGAATAGGCTGGATCATAAAGCCATTCATTTTGCATCATGACACCTTGAGCATTTAGGAAATAACTTCCCTGCCATTGGCTTTTAGCCATATAGCCCCATTTCTTAAAATAGTACCATTTACCTCCAACAGAGTGCCATTCCTGGTTAGCATAAGAACCATCAGACTTCAGGTAAAACCAATTCTTATAGGCGTTATCATAAACCCATTCATTCTTGGCCATATAACCACCTGATTTCAAATAGTAATTGCCCTGCCACTCATTTTGAGTATAACGACCGTCTGACTTAATATAAAACCAAGCCTTATAGTAGTTATCAAAAATCCACTCACTCTTTGCTTTGGAACCATCAGCCTTTACATAATAGTCCCCATCCCAGTGGGCAGAAGCATTGGTCTTTACACCTGCACTCGTTTGAGTTTTATTAGAAGACTGATTCTGCTCTGAACTACTTGAAACTGTCTTTGTATCCTGCGAAGTTTTGGCTACTTCAGTTTCATTTGCAGCGACATGACTAACTGCCAATCCTAGTAAAAAGATACTTGCTAATCCAATTTTTCCAATCTTTGTTTTCAATCTTTCCTCTCCTATAAAAAATGGAACAGACATCTCAATGCTGTTCCACCTAGCTTTTGCTACTTACTAATTATTTTACAAAGTCAAGCAAAGCCAAGAAGCTTTCTGCTTCAAGTGATGCACCACCTACAAGGGCACCGTCCACGTCTGGGCAAGCCATGTATGAAGCAACGTTTTCAGGTTTAACAGAACCACCGTATTGAACACGAACTTTGTCTGCGACTTCTTGACCGAAGTCAGCAGCTACAACGTCACGAACAACTTTACACATTTTTTGTGCGTCGTCTTGTGAAGCTGATTTACCAGTACCGATAGCCCAGATTGGCTCATAAGCGATAACTGATGCAGCAACTTGTTCAGCTGTCAATCCAGCCAAAGCAGCAGATACTTGAGCACCTACAAATTCAGCAGCTTTACCAGCTTCATAAGTTTCAAGTGATTCACCACAACAGATGATTGGAAGCATACCGTTTGCAAAGATAGCTTTTGCTTTTTTGTTGATATCTTCGTCAGTTTCATGGAAGTAGTCACGGCGTTCTGAGTGACCGATAACAACGTAGTCAGTACCAATTTCTTTCAAAACTTGTGGGCTAGTTTCACCAGTGAAAGCACCTGCATTTTCAAAGTAGCAGTTTTGAGCAGCAACTTTAAGGTTTGAACCTTTGGCAGCAGCAAGAACAGTTGTCAAATCAAGAGCTGGAGCTGCGATACCTGCTTCAACAAGATCTGATGAAGGAAGTTTTGATGCAACTGCTTCAACAAATGCTTTAGCTTCTTCTGGATTTTTGTTCATTTTCCAGTTACCCGCGATAAATGGTTTACGTGACATTTCACATACCTCTTTTTTCAATTTATTTTCTATTTATTTTATCACAATTAGACACAGCTTGCAAATCTTACTCGGATTTCAAGCCTGCTTACGTGGATTAATCCTTCCAAAGATCCATGGCATTTCTAAAATCTGCAGATACCTGTGTCAACTGAGGATTGCTTGCTTCTCTTTCTGCCCGCTTGGCCTCAATTTGAGCCACACTTTTGATACCTTCATGGCGCCAATTTCTCAAAATCGCCTGAATGTACTTCCAGTTTGCTTTTCCATTCAAAACAGCTTCACGAAGAGCCTCCTTAATCAAGTCAGCACTGGTTCCATCTTCCTTAAGGGTCTTAGTCAAATCCTCGATTTCAAAAGGCGTCAACAAGCGTCCCAGCTCCTGCTGGAAGGTTTCCACCAAATCCTTGAGTTGATTTTGAGGGGTCAACTGGTCTGAACTCGAAGAGCTAGCTCCAAGCAAGTCATCCAAACGTTCCAAGGCTAGACTAGCATCAAAGAGCAATTCAATTTCGCCATTTAATTCGATAGTACGATATTGGATAAGTCCCCTCTCTGTCAAGTTGGAAATGGATTGGTTGACATCCGAAATTTCCTTGCCAATCCTTTCAGCAATCTGACTTGGCGACATTTCTTCCAAACCTGTCGTATTTTGCAAATAGAAAAATTGCCAGACCAGAAAATCGTCGCTGGAAGGAAAGAGTTCCTTAAAATGCAAGAGCAGGGCACTCGGTAAAACCAAGTTCCCTGATTTAAAAGCGTCTAAATATGTCATAATTCCTCTTATAAATACCCATATGCAGATGCATCATCTTCTATCTTTCTCCAGTCAAAAGGCGTCTCCTGATAGACAGCATAGTTTACCCAGTTACTGAAAAATAGGGCTGCTGATGAAGACCAACAAAGACAAGGTGTCTGGTTGACATCATTATCCTTAAAGTAATTTTCTGGAATATGAGGATCCAAACCTGCATCACGATCTCGGAAATACTCTTTTGCTAAGGTATCACGGTCATATTCCAAATGCCCAAAACTATAAATTTCACGTAAATCACGACTGGCCAAAATCGAAACCCCAACCTGAGGTCCTTCTGATAAAATCTCGAGATTGGTTTTGTTTAAGATCTCTTCCTTAGAAATCTCCGTATGCCGAGAATGAGGAGATACGTAACTATCGTCAAAGCCCCTAAAGAGAAGATGACCTTCCTTTAAGGTGTCCTGAGGATAGATACCCGATAACTTACTGTCCATCTGGTATTTTTCAACCCCATAACGCAGATAAAGCCCAGCCTGAGCCCCCCAACAGATATGAAGGGTCGAATAGACATGGGTCTTGGACCACTCAAGCACCTGACTGAATTCCTCCCAATAGTCCACTTCCTCAAATGGTAAATGCTCAACTGGAGCCCCTGTGATAATCATCCCGTCAAAATACTCATCCTTGACTTCAGGAAAAGTTTTATAGAAAGTCTCCATGTGCTCTGAGCGAGTTGTTTTAGAACGGTGGCTTTCCATATAGAGGAAATCAATATCCAGTTGCAGGGGTGTATTGGCCAAATGGCGCAACAATTGAGTCTCTGTGACCATTTTTTGTGGCATGAGATTTAAGATTAAAATCTTCAAGGGACGGATATCTTGGTGGGCAGCACGTTGATCATCCATGACAAAGATATTCTCTGTCCGTAAAATCTCAACAGCTGGCAATTTTTTATCAATTCGAATCGGCATAACCCTCTCCTAACTGTACTCTTTCAGGAATAATTGCATGTGTTTGAAACTCTTCGAAAATCTCTTCAAACCGCGTCAACGTTGCCTTACCGTACGTATATGTTACTGACTTCGTCAATTCTATCTGCAACCTCAAAGCTGTACTTTGAGCAGCTTACGGCTAGTTTCCTAGTTTGCTCTTTGATTTTCATTGAGTATGAAACTAAATCTCAAACACTTAGTCCTTTTATTATACTGCAAGAAGATATAGTTTTCAATTATAGTTTTTCTCTAACTAGCTATAGTCTATTTTTATATCCTAATGTAGAGAAAACAGCCCTAGGGACTGTTTTTCATTAATAATGCATGAGAACTTTGTAATCGTAGTCACCGATTTTTTCACGGCCGTTCAATTCATCCAATTCAACAAGGAAGGCACAACCTGCCACAACACCGCCAAGTTTTTCAATCATCTCGATGGTCGCCTTAACAGTTCCACCTGTTGCCAAGAGATCATCTACGATAAGAACACGTTGACCTGGCTTAATGGCATCCGCGTGCATAGTCAAGGTATCAACACCGTACTCTTTTTCATAGTCAGCAGAAATGACTTCACGTGGTAATTTACCCGGCTTACGAACAGGGGCAAAACCAATTCCCAACTCAAAAGCAACTGGACAACCCACGATAAATCCACGAGCTTCAGGACCTACAATCATGTCGATTTTCTTGTCAGTAGCGTACTGAACGATTTCACGAACAGCGTAGCTATAAGCATTTCCATCAGCCATCAAAGGACTGATATCACGGAAGGTGATGCCTTCCTTAGGATAATTTTCAATTGTTGCAATATAATCTTTTAAATTCATCTTTTTCTTTCTTTCAAAGTTTTTACTCTCTATTATACCATATTTTCTAGTAAAGAAGGAAGAGAAAACAGTATTTCATTTGCTACTCACTCTATGAGCTAAATGAAGATAACTATTTTTATCTAAACTATAACTCACACACAAAAACGAGCACTTTCGTACTCGCCTTTGTTTATAAACTACTAATTAAAGTGAGTTCACGTCAACCTTGATACCAACACCTTGAGTAGTTGTGATAGTCAAGTTTGTTACGTAAGTTCCTTTAGCTGTAGCTGGTTTTGCTTTTTGGATTGTTTCGTTGAAAGCTTTAAAGTTTTCAACCAATTTTTCAGCTTCAAATGATACTTTACCGATGATTGCTTGAACGTTACCTGCACGGTCAGCACGGTAAGTGATTTTACCACCTTTAGACTCTTCAACTGCTTTAGCAACATCCATTGTTACAGTACCAGTTTTAGGGTTTGGCATCAAGTTACGTGGTCCAAGGACACGTCCAAGACGTCCAACAAGAGCCATCATATCAGGTGTAGCGATAACTACGTCGAAGTCCAACCAACCGTCGTTGATTTTAGCAACAAGGTCATCTTCACCAACAAAATCTGCACCAGCAGCTTTTGCTTCTTCAGCTTTTGCACCACGTGCAAAAACAAGAACGCGTGAAGTTTTACCAGTCCCGTTTGGCAATACCATTGCTCCACGGATTTGTTGGTCAGCTTTTTTAACGTCGATGTTCAAGTTGTAAGCAACTTCTACAGTTGCGTCAAATTTTGCAAAGTTAGTTTCTTTTGCAAGTGCTACAGCTTCTTCTACGCTGTATGCTTTTGTGCTGTCGATTTTCTCAAGAGCAGCACGAAGTTGTTTGCTTTTTTTAGCCATTTTCTATTCTCCTTGTAAGTGGTTCAATCGATTTTCATCTCCCACGTCACTTCTCGAAATGATGAAGTCTTGCGGGTTATATTG
Source organism: Streptococcus mitis (assembly GCF_003943935.1). Taxonomy (GTDB): domain Bacteria; phylum Bacillota; class Bacilli; order Lactobacillales; family Streptococcaceae; genus Streptococcus; species Streptococcus mitis_BK. The sequence continues at coordinate 247,607 of NZ_RJOB01000001.1, forward strand.
GGGGTGTTATTGATTAGTCAACAACAGTGAATCCCATAGAACGAGCAGTACCTTCGATCATACGCATTGCAGACTCTACGTTTGCTGCGTTCAAATCTGGCATCTTAGTTTCTGCAATTTCTTGTACTTGCGCACGAGTAACTGTAGCAACTTTAGTTTTGTTAGGTGTACCTGATCCTTTTTCAACACCTGCAGCTTTTTTCAAAAGAACAGCAGCTGGTGGTGTTTTAGTGATGAAAGTAAATGATTTATCTTCGTAAACTGAGATAACAACTGGAATGATCATACCAGCTTGGTCAGCTGTACGAGCGTTGAACTCTTTTGTGAATCCCATGATGTTGATACCAGCTTGACCAAGAGCAGGTCCAACCGGTGGAGCTGGTGTAGCTTTACCAGCAGGGATTTGCAATTTTACAAGTTTTTCGACTTTTTTAGCCATTTTTAAATCCTCCTTTGTGGTTTTGGCGGTAATTAGAGATTTTTACCTCCCACAAGTATGCTTTTCACATACCCATCTATTATACACTATTTATCTAGAATTGCAAGAGAAAAGTTTATTTTTTATACTCAATGAAAATCAAAGAGCAAACTAGGAAGCTAGCCGCAGGCTGCTCAAAGTACAGCTTTGAGGTTGCAGATAAAACTGACGAAGTCAGTAACATACGTACGGTAAGGCGACGCTGACGTGGTTTGAATTTAATTTTCGAAGAGTATTAATCGACGTAATCTCCACCTTCAAACCCATAGTATTCTTCCAAGCTGAGACCAGTCTCAGCAATTTCTTTAGCTTCTTTTCCGACATAACGAAGGTGCCATTCCTCAGCCATATAGCCTGTTTCCTTTTCCTTACCTTTGAGATAACGGACAACAAAGCCATAATCAGCAGCATGGTCCAAGAGCCATTGTGCCGCCTTCTCTTCTGTCACCAAATCACCATTTGTCCCAATCACATCAAAGGCTAAGCCTGTCTGGTGTTCGCTATAGCCAGGACGAGCAGAATAACGGTCGGCAGCTTCTTTCCCATCTTGATTGACATAATCTTGATAGAGCTTGGTCTGAGTTTCATAACTTCTAAAGCCACTGTAATGATCGCTGATTGGGAAACCTGCCTCTTGCATAGCTTTTATGAGTTTGACCAACTCAGCCTTGGCTGTTGGATTTTCCCCTGGATTATAGTCTTTAGACAATGGATAGTGTTTATTGGCTACGATGATTTCATCGTATTTTCCTTGGATGCTGTAGTAGTCTCCTTTGTTAGCCACTTCTGCTTTCTTCTGGGCAGCTCCTTGAGATTTACTGCCGGCTGTTCCATCAGCTTTGGCTGTTTGTTCTGTCTTAGCTGCGCCATCTTCATTTTTTGCTTTTTCTTGTGAACAAGCTGCTAGACTCAAGGCTAGCAAGGCTGTCAAGATAAGGTATCTTTTCTTCATTTCTACTCCTTTATTCTAATAGTTTATCTACTTCTGATGATAAACGTTCGACTAATCTTTTAATCTCATCCGGTTTTGCTTGGCAGGTTTCTGCTGTCATTTCTTCAAAAGGAACCCACCAAACTGGCCCACGTCCCTTGAGTCCATGACCATTCATATCACCTGTTCGTCTAGGAAACAGATGCCAATGAAGATGGGCATCACCATTTCCTAGCAGTTCGATATTCATTTTCTCAGCAGCAAAAGCCTTGGCAACTGCCTCTTGGACCACACTCATCTCTTCTAGAAAACGGAGTTTCGTTTCCTTTTCTAAATGGTGCAATTCGGTGACGTGTTCCTTGGCTAGAAAGAGACTATAGCCTACAAAATACTGGTGATCTCCAATCACAAGATAGCCTGTTTCTAGTTCTCTCACAAAGTAGGGATTTTTTCCAACTTTAATGAACTCAATTCTCTGGCAAATCAGACACATATTAATCTACCAGACTGCTCTTAAGATAGGCATCGACCATACGCTCCGTTGCGACCACCGAATCAATATGAGTGCGCTCATAAGAATGGCTAGACTCGATACCAGCACCGAGAAGGGCATGTTTGACCTCTGCCCCTGCAGACATGGCTGCTGAAGCGTCAGAACCATAAAATGGATAGATGTCCAGCTTAAATGGAATATCTTGCTCTTTCGCCAAGGCAACCAAGTGTTGACGGAAGTCATAGTGATAAGGGCCTGAAGCATCCTTGACACAGATAGACACTGTGTACTCATCTGTTTGCTGGTCATCGCCCATAGCTCCCATATCCACAGCCAGATATTCTACTACCTGGGCAGGAATATTAGAGTTGGCACCGTGACCTACTTCTTCAAAAACTGAAAAAGCAAAATGGGTTGTTACTGGCAATTCAATCTTCTCTTCCTTATAAATACGAAGGAGATTGAGCAAAATCGCTGCGCTGACCTTATCATCCAAATGGCGAGACTTGATAAATCCTGTCTCTGTCACGACAGTTCGTGGATCAAAGCTGATAAAATCACCAACCTCAATCCCAAGAGCACGAGTTTCTTTTTCATTGCTTACTTTTGCATCCAAACGCACTTCCATATTGTCCTGCGTGCGTTCTGCAGTTCCTGCATCCTTGTAGACATGGCAAGAAGTTTGGTGGATAAGGATGGTTCCTGATACCTTTTGACCTGTGCTAGCTACATGAACAGTACAGTTTTCTCCTTCAATCATGTTCCAAGGAAAACCACCGATACGGTCCATTTTGAGACGGCCATCTGGTTTTACAGCACGGACAATAGCCCCCAGCGTATCTACATGAGCAGTCACATAGCGTTGTTGCTCATCATTTTGACCTTTGATAGTCACATTGACACCGCCCTTGGCTGTACGAACTGGCTGGTAACCAAAAGCTTCTAGTGTCTTGACTAAATAGTCTGAGATCTCACGAGTGAAGCCCGTTGGCGATGCGATGGCTGTCAGTTCTTTGATATATTCTACTGTTTGATTCATTTCTTCACCTCTTTTGCTACCTATTATAACACATTTATCATCGGATAAAAAAAGAAAATCACTCCTGTAGACTTAGCTACAAAAGTGATTTTAATGATTATTCCATTTCAAAAACATCGCTTTCTTGCTTGTTTGGTAGAACCAATGAGAGCAAGATTCCGACAATGGCTGGTACCAACCATGGGAGAGATGCCTTGGCAAAAGGAAGAGCGCTGACAAGATTTACAAGAAAATCAACCTTAAATGAGCTTCCTAATACGCTTGCAATAGCAATAGCTGTAACGACTGCAATTGTCAACTGCATACCTGGTTTTGAAAGAGCGACAAATTTGTTGACGATGACAATCATGACGATGGCAATCGTGATTGGGTACAAGATAACTAGTACTGGAATTGAGTACTTGATAATTGCACTCAAACCAAGATTTGCAATGGCAAATCCAATCAAGGTAAAGACTGTTGCATAAACCTTGTAGCTGATTTGTGGGAAACGTCCGTTAAAGAACTCCGCTGTTGACACAATTAGACCAACTGTTGTTGTGAAGCAGGTTACAGTAACCATAGCTGCAAGGAAGAGTTGAGCTGTTGAACCAAAGATTTCTTGAGTCGCTTGTGACAAGATATAAACACCTGGCGTTCCACCCTTCATCGCTTCAGCTGGTACTGGGAAATGATTTCCAAGGAAACCTAAACCGATGTAAAGAGCGCTGAAGGCAAGGGCAACAACGATACCAACAACCCAAATAGTCGAAATGTATTCTTTCTTACTTGAAAATCCAAGTTGCTTCAAGGTTTGAACTGCGATTACGCTAAAGGCAACTGAGGCAAGGGCATCCAAGGTATTGTAACCTTCTAGGAAACCTGTACCAAAGGCAGAAGCTTGATAAGCATCTGAAGCAACTTGAGGACTTGTTCCACCGTATTTGATAGCTCCCAGAACAACCAAGATAACAATCAAAATCGCAAAGACTGGTGTTAAAACACGGCCGATACGGTCCAAAATTTTTGATGGATTAAGCGAAATTAAATAGGCTGCCGCAAAGTAAAGAAGAGTGAAGACAATCAAACCTAGACCTTTATTCGCATCCGACAGAAGGGGGCTAATCCCTACTTCGTAAGCTGTTGTAGCTGTACGTGGGATGGCAAAGAATGGGCCAATTGACAAGTAAAGAACTGAGAGGTAAAGAGTCGCAAACCAAGGCGCTATCTTTGTTGAAATCTCGTAGATATATCCTTTAGGATTGAGCGTTCCAATAATAAGAGTCAAGACGGCGATACCGACACCTGAAAAGACAAAACCTGCGATGGCAGGAAGAAAATGTTCTCCAGATAGAGCACCTAGAGAAGGCGGAAAAATCAAGTTCCCCGCACCAAAAAATATTCCAAACAGGAGCAAGCCTGTTAGGGCACCTTTTTTAGCCATGAAAATCTCCTTCATATTTATAAAATACTGACCTAGTATATCATGAATACGAGTATGAAAAAAGCTTCACGAAGTAAATATTGAATGTTTTCAAGATTCTTAAAAATGAGAATTGTCTAAAAATAAAATCCCCTACCCAGACCACACCAAGTAGGAGAAATGCAAATTTTTAAAGTTCTTCAAAGGCAGTCATACCACCTTGAACATTGATAACTTCATAACCTTGTTCAGCTAAAAATTGACAAGCACGCGCCGATCTCATTCCAGATTTGCAAATAACATAATGCAACTGGTCCTTGTCCAACTGATCAAAGGTATCAGCCAATTGACTAAGCGGTAGGTTGTGGGCACCTTCTAAATGAAGCGTTTCAAACTCATCCACTTCTCGCACATCCACTAGAGAAAGTTGGTCATTTTGATAAAGCTGGTAAAATGTGTCAAAGGTAATTTCTTTCATTCTTTTCTCCTAAAATAGCTTTAATTCTTTTTTTCAAATCTGGCACCACTTCTGCCTTAAACCAAGGATTTTTAGCCATCCAGATTTGGTTTCGCGGTGAAGGGTGAACTAGAGGAAAATAGTCTGGCAAGTAGTTCTGGTAATGTTTTACCCGTTCTGTCACATTGCCGCTGATTTTCTCCTGTAAATAGTAGGCTTGGGAATATTGCCCAATCAAGAGGGTCAACTGGATATCTGGTAATTCTTTCAAGAGCTGCGGATGCCATTTTTCTGCAAAACCGGTACGAGGTGGAAGATCGCCCGACTTGCCATGCCCTGGAAAGTAGAAATCCATGGGCAGAACTGCGAAATAACCTGAGTTGTAAAAGGTGTCTTCATCCACACCTAGCCACTCCCGCAAGCGGTCACCACTCTTATCTTTCCAGTAAAGACCTGCTTCTTGAGTTTTAAGTCCCGGTGCCTGACCAATGATATTGATACGAGCAGTTTTTGGCGCCGCAAAGAGAGGCTCAATACCGCGTTCTGTATAGCTAGCATTCTGCGGATCCGCCATGATAGCCTGCTTAATTCTTTCGATTTGAGACATCTACTTTCCCTCCAAAAAGAAGTCTAAGCATAAGATCTCAGACTTCTATCGTTTTATTTGATCAATTCATAGATAGCTTCAGCATAGATTGCTGCTGCGCGGAAGAGATCGTCCAAGGCGATAAATTCATTGGCTTGGTGCATGGTATCAATAGAATCTGGGAACATGGCACCGTAGGCAACCCCACGTTCCAGCAAGCGACCAAAGGTACCACCACCGATGACTTGTTCATGACCTTTAAGTCCAGTTTGTTTTTCATAGACATTCAACAAGGTTTGAACAAGTGGATCTTCCATTGGCACATAGTGAGGCGTATGACCGTGTTCAGAAAGGCTAACAGAGGCAACTGGCAAGTTTTCAAGGATTGACTTGATTTGTTCTGGACTTGTTCCTTTTGGATAACGGATATTGAGGGCAATTGTATTATCAGCACTTGCTTCATCAAAACGGAAGACACCCGCATTCATAGAAAGGGCACCCATCTTTTCATCCACATGGGCAATCTTGAGATTTTCACCCTCATGGTCGTTCAAGAGAATCTTACCAGCGATGTCTAGGTAGTCTTTTGCCGGTCCTGCAAAGTCAAACTGGCTGAGGAAGAGGGCTAGGTAAGTCGCACCATTGACACCTGAAGCAGGCATAGCACCATGAGCTGATTTACCAATGATGGTCACCTTGTATTGGCCTACTTCTTCTTGAATTTCTCCTCTGAGCTTGTGTTCTGCAACAAAAGCATCTAGTTTACTTTGCAAGTCAGCCAAGTCGCCTGAAACAACTGCTGTTGCTGATTCAGGTACCATGTTTTCACGCAAACCACCTGTGAAACTGTGAAGACGGGCAGCACCTGCATTTTCACCTGCAAAGTGGAGGTATTCTGTGATGTTTCCTTTTTCACCATTGATGATTGGGAATTCAGCGTCTGGAGAGAAACCAAAGTCTGGTTTGGCAAGACCTACGTGCTCAAAGTAGTAGTCCATATCTGCCCAGCCTGATTCTTCGTCTGTTCCGACGATGAAACGAACCTTCTTAGAAGTTGGAAGGCCCAATTCTTTGATGATTTTCAAACCATAGTAGCAAGCTGTTGTAGGCCCCTTGTCGTCCGAAGCACCACGCGCATAAAGACGACCATCTTTGATAGTTGGTGTGTAAGGATCTGTGTCCCAACCGCTACCAGCTGGCACCACGTCCATGTGGGCAAAGATTCCGAGAACTTCTTCTCCTTCACCAAACTCAAAATGTCCTGCGTAGTTATCGACATTCTTAGTTGGATAGCCATCGCGATCTGCGATTTCAAGGAATTTCTCCAAGGCTTTTACTGGACCAGGCCCAAATGGATGCTCAGCATCAGCCTTGCTATCATCCCGTTCTGAGTTGATTTCCAAAAGGCTAAATAAGTCAGCCAAGAGGTCTTCTTTGCGTTTTTCTACTTCTGCTGTAAAATCAATTGCTATCATTTTTTTCTTCTTTCTATCTTTTCTCGATGATTTCATCTACTGGCAAGCGGTAGCTTGGTTCCAATTTTTCGTATGTGTAACCCACTGTAATCAAGAGTTCTGGACGGAAACGGTCTTCGATTTCCAAAACTTCGTTGACTTTTGACTTGTCAAAACCAAGAATCAGATTTGATCCGATTCCTTGGTCTGTAAGAGCCAAAACCAAGTTCATAGCAACCAAACCTGCATTGAGGGCTAGGTAGTCACTAACCTGTTGTTCATTGTAACGCGCAAATTCAGCTGGCAAATTCTTCATAAAGTATTGAAGTTGCTCTTCAGAAAAGTTATTAGCACCACCAACTCGGGCAATCTTACGAGCACGTTTAGCAAGATCTGTGTCTGTAAATAAGGCAATAGTTACAGGCGCTGATGATACCTGTTCAAAGTTTGAACCGTAAGCCAATTTTGCCAATTCAGCATTTTTCTCACGAACCACCACAAATTTCCAAGGCTGGCTGTTGTGGGCGCTTGGTGCCAAGGTTGCGATTTCGATAGCCGTACGCACATCTTTGGGATCCACTGGCTTGTCAGTGAAATGCTTGGTCGCATGACGTTTTTTGTTTAATTCAAGAAATTTCATAATCGATTTCCTTTTCTAATTCTACTGCTTCCATTTTACCATATTTTGAAAGAGCTTGCAGGGATTTTTCATGATTAATACTCAATGAAAATCAAAGAGCAAACTAGGAAGCTAGCCGCAGGCTGTACTTGAGTACGGCAAGGTGAAGCTGACGTGGTTTGAATTTGATTTTCAAAGAGTATAAGTTTTTTTTATCACAGGCATAAAATATATATATTGGTTCATCAGGAAAATTTCTGATAAACTAGCAGATATCTTACATCTGAATGGAGACATTATGAAAAAATTTAGCCTATTACTAGCCATCCTACCATTTTTGGTTGCCTGTGGAAATCAAGCTACACCTAAAGAGACTAGTTCTCAAAAGACAATCGTCGTTGCAACAGCTGGTGATGTGCCACCATTTGACTACGAAGACAAGGGAAATCTGACAGGCTTCGACATCGAAGTTCTAAAAGCAGTGGATGAAAAACTCAGCGACTATGAGATTCAATTCCAAAGAACTGCCTGGGAGAGTATCTTCCCAGGACTTGATTCTGGCCACTATCAGGCTGCAGCTAATAACTTGAGTTATACAAAAGAACGTGCGGAAAAATACCTTTACTCACTTCCAATTTCGAATAATCCCCTCGTCCTCGTCAGCAACAAGAAAAATCCTCTGACTTCACTTGACCAAATCGCTGGCAAAACAACTCAAGAGGATACCGGAACTTCAAACGCTCAATTCATCAATAACTGGAATCAAAAACACACTGATAATCCCGCTACAATTGATTTTTCTGGTGAGGATATCGGTAAACGAATCCTAGACCTCTCTAACGGTGAATTTGATTTCCTAGTCTTTGACAAGGTATCCGTTCAAAAGATTATCAAGGATCGCGGTTTGGATCTTTCTCTTGTTGATTTGCCTTCTGCCGATAGTCCCAGCAATTACATCGTTTTCTCAAGCGATCAAAAAGAGTTTAAAGAGAAATTTGATAAAGCGCTCAAAGAAATCTACCAAGATGGAACACTTGAAAAACTTAGCAATACTTATCTAGGTGGTTCTTACCTTCCAGATCAATCTCAATTACAATAATACTCTTCGAAAATCTCTTCAAACCACGTCAGCTTTATCTGCAACCTCAAAGCTGTGCTTTGAGCAACCTACGGCTAGCTTCCTAGTTTGCTCTTTGATTTTCATTGAGTATAAGATATACTAAAAGCGATTGGACCAGCCAATCGTTTTTAATTTGCATTGATTATCTTAGGGAACTCTTACAAAAAATCAAAAAAATTCTTCACATCTTCTACATACCCATACTTTTCTATTAAGCTTGCTAATAGTTCCAGATTGTGCCCCTGATAATTATCTTCACGACGTAGTTCTTCATACATTTCGATAAAGGGAAGACCCTGGGACTTGGCCAATTCTAACTCCGCTTTATAAGCATAAGCGACTTTACGAAATTGGATATTTACTAATTCCCCATCTTCAACTTCTATAACGGCATACTGGGCACGGTGATTTTTTAACGCCTCCCAATCAAAATAGGGCATGCCAATCGTACCTGGATTGATGATTTGTTGCCCTTGACTGCCATAACGAAGCAACTGCTTGTGAACATGACCATAGACTGCCACGTCGGTTTCAGCATCTAGGAGTTGGTCAAATTTCTCCGTATCATTATCAACCAGTAAGTCACTCCCATAGTTTTTGTCAGGTAAATTATGAGAGAGAGAAAAGCGCAGTCCGTCAACTTCTTTCTTTTCTAGCAAAGGCAAGCTTCGTAGCCAAACAATCGTTGCAGGATCCATTCGCTCCATCAAAAACTGGGTCAATCGCATGAGCTGGATTTCTTGTGGATGTTCCAAACCATATTCGCCATCCAAGGCCTCAAGGACACAATCATCCCAATTACCTCGAACACTTGCCGTTATAGGAAGTCCCTTCAGCAGAGCGACCAGATCATTTGCGCCTGGACCAGGAAGAAAAATATCTCCCAGAAGCCAGTATTCACTGACTCCTTGATTTTTAGCATCCGCAATAACTGCTTCTAGCGCCGTTATATTGCCATGAATATCTGATAAAATTGCGATTTTATGATTCATTGTGGTTTCCTTCCGTTTGGTAATCTACACTCTTTTCCGCCACTTGAGCCAACTCCACTTCTTCCTGCGGATTCAACTTCCTCTGAACTGCTTCTGCGACCGCTCTTGGCACCCCAACTTCGACAATTTCATCCACACTGGCTTCCTTGATCTTAGTCAAAGACTTGAAATGCTTCATGAGATTCTGCTTGCGTTTAGGTCCCAGACCGTCAATCCCATCCAGTTGTGAAGAAAAGGAGTTTTTGGAGCGCAATTGGCGGTGGAAGGTGATGGCAAAGCGGTGGACCTCATCTTGGATGCGTTGGAGGAGGAAAAATTCTTGAGAATTGCGAGACAGCTCCACCATCTCAAGCGGATCTCCAAAGAGCAATTCATGAGTTTGGTGCTTATCATTCTTTTGCAGACCTGCAATTGGAATATCCAAACCCAGTTCTTCTTGGATGACCTGTTTGGCAATATTAACTTGACCTTGTCCCCCATCAATGACAATCAAATCTGGCGGAGTCAAAGACTCACGTTGAACTCGACCATAGCGTCTGCGGATAACCTCACGCATACTCGCATAGTCGTCCGGTCCAACCACAGTCTTGATTTTGTATTTACGATAATCTTTTTTACTTGGTTTGCCGTTGACAAAGACCACCATGGCTGAAACAGGACTGGTGCCCATGATATTGGAGTTATCGAAGGACTCGATACGAACTGGAGTCGGAATATGGAGCAAGCGTCCTAGATTTTCAATAGCCCCTTGGGTCTTTTCGACAGATTTCTCTAGCAAATTGAACTTCTGCTCCAGACTAACACGAGCATTTTTTATGGCTAGATTGACCAGTTGTTTTTTCTCTCCACGCTGGGGTTTGAGAATCTTGGTATCCACCAAAGCCTTGACAGCTTCTTCATCAATATCCTGCGGAATCAGCACCTCATTAGGAACCAGATGAGATTTTTCTTGATAAAATTGTCCTACATAGGTCAAGAAGTCCTCGTCCGGATCATTGTAGTAGGGAAAGAGATTGACATCACGTTCAATCAGCTTGCCCTGACGAACAAAGAAAACCTGAACACACATCCAGCCCTTGTCCACATAGTAACCAAAGACATCCCGATTTTGGAGATCCTTGGCCATAACCCTTTGCTTGGTTCGAAGCGTTCCAATGGCCTGAATCAAGTCACGGTATTCCGCAGCACGTTCAAACTCCATACTTTGAGCTGCCTTTGCCATCTTCCCCTTGAGGTCATCGATGATTTTGTCATCCTGCCCTTTTAGGAAATCAGAAACCTCCTGAGCCATGGACTGGAAATAAGCCTCATCCTTCTTACAGATGGTGTGGGCCATACATTGACCGATATGGTAGTAAAAACAGACCTTAGAAGGTTGATTGGTACACTTGCGAAAAGGGAAAATTCGATCCAAAAGTCTCTTGATTTCATTGGCTGCCCCCACATCTGGATAAGGACCAAAATAAAGACCACCATCCTTCTTGACTTGACGGGTGATAATCAAACGAGGATAGCGCTCATTGGTGATTTTGATGAAGGGATAGGACTTATCATCCTTGAGCATAATATTGTATTTGGGCTTATTTTCCTTAATCAGGTTGATTTCTAGGAGAAGTGCCTCAATATTAGACTCAGTAACAATAAATTCAAAATCCACAATTTCAGACACCAGAGCCTCTGTCTTGGTATCGTGACTTCCACGGAAATAGGATCTCACGCGATTGCGCAGATTTTTAGCCTTTCCTACATAGATAATGGTGCCGTTTTTATCCTTGTGAATGTAACAACCAGGGCTGGTCGGCAAGAGCTCTAGTTTTGATTTAATCAAGTTATTCATAGTTCCATTATAGCAAAAAAGTAGGGAAAGATAGTCCCCTACTCATTGGTCTCATATATTTTTCGAAGGTTTGCAACATCCTCTTCCTGAATACCATAAAAGGAACCTGCAGGTTGCATCACAGACTTCTCATCTGTATGATCCAAGCCAATCGCATGGCCTAACTCATGTTCTGCCGTATGGACAATGCGCTCATAGGAATAGCCATAGTCAGGATTGGACAGATAATAATGATTCAGACGCACCGTTACAGACAAGAATTGCCCCGTCAAGAGATTAGTCTGACTTTCCGTCTCTCCTGCCACAGGAGTGTTTCCGTCGTTCATCTCAGTAGCCAAGATACCCGCCTTGCTGGACTCAGTCACAAGTTCAAAGTTAAAAGCACCAGTTTGATTCCAATTCTGAATTGCTTCTACATAAGCCTCTTGAAAGCGTGAATCCATCTGAGGATCCAAGTAAATACGAGCAGAAGCCTGTGGCCACCTTCCTTCAGAATGCTGGTGGCTATCTGTCTGGTTTAACTTAGGCAGTTGCCCTGTTTTTTCCCATTGGTCAATGCTTTGTTGACCAATCTTTACCGACCGCTCTGCCTGCTTCAGCGCTCCTTGGAAATCCCCGTTCAGATACCAGAGAAATCCAAAAGCAAGAGTGCATAAAAACAAAACAATCCAAACCAAGCGCCAAAACAAACGCCAAATAAAAGAAAAGAAAGCCCCTATCAAACGAAAAAGCCAGCGCATGTCTCTCCACCTTTCTAGCAAATAAAGACTATTTTACTAAAACAAGCTGAAAGAAAACTAAATACTGGCTTTCCCATCTTAACGTCCTAATATTTTTTTGAGTAACTGAATAGCTTTGTATTTTAAAGGCGATGGATAATAACGGAAAGTTCCTGCTTTACGTACAATATAGCCATTAAAATTTTGTTTAAAACGCAAAACGCCATCACTACCATCAAAAATCCCTTGAATCCCTAGGAAGTTGTATTTAGGTATTCCACGTTTTATACTTTCCAACATAATATATTTTTGAAGTAGCGCAGGGGCATAGAACTTATTAAATTCAGTGTAGGAACCACTAAAGAGGTAAGTCGTTTCCTGAGGCATATAAACAAATAAACTCCCGGCTAAAACAATATCTTCTTCTCCATATTTTTCAATCAAGTCTCTCGCTTCTGCTTTTCGCACTTCAAAAGTTTCAAATTGACTAGAATATTCTCTCAGTTGATTTTGTTTTTTCTCAGAATGAGGATTTTTACTCAAATCAAGTCGCAACTTGTCTAAGACTTCTTCTAGTTTACTTTGTTCACCTTGCAATTTGCTCATATACTCCGAAAAATTTAAGCTTGCTATGAGAAACTCCGCTTGTTCTCCAAATGAATCATAAAAGTGCTCATAATATTCTAAACTTTTATCACTATATTCTCTACGTTCAGAGGTTTCTTTTGTTATATTCTTAAAAATCGATAGTTCTTCACGTTTTAACTTTTTCAACCGAATGCCAAACGTTTCAGCCTTTTTCACCAAGGGTTTACCCTTTTTGCTAAAACTTTTAAGCAAATTCTTTTCAGTTAATTCAGTCAAATCTTTATAGTATAACCAATCTGGTTCTCCACCTGGATAACCTGTTGTTAATCCATCAAATTGATAACCTAAATTAGTCAAATCTTGAATAATACTTTTTTTCTCAGCATCTATTGGATCACCTTCACTATCAAAAGTTTGATAAGTTTCATAAGGTTTTACAAGCAACTCTAATACACCATTCTGCTTAGCATATGCTTTTAACTCCGCATAAAAAATAGGAAGGGCTTCTTTTTTCGTATAAATAGGCCCCGAATTGAGCTCCATATGCAGACCACCTAGCATGGGCAAGCTATAAACCAGAGCTGCAACTTGAATTTCTCCTTCTTGTTTCAAAGCAAGGTAAACAATTCGAGCCCCTCTTTTTTCTAATAAGTCCCCCATCTGGACAGATTGCATAAAGGAACGAGAAGAAACCTGATCAGAATAAGTACGAAACTCTTCTTTCGTGAGTGTAGTTAGTGCCATATACTTACTTTCTATGTTTTTTTCTTAATGTTTTACGGAAATCAAGAGCAAGTCTTAACAGAGGATAGAGAGGATGAGTGGGCATTGTAAATTCACCCAAATATTCTTCAATCGTTGGATTAAATTTTTCCTTAAAATGATAAAGTCCACCATTGAGAGAGTTTTCAACACCACCTAAATTTTGCCACACTATACCTCGCTCAAAGGCATAGCGAGCCGTTTCATACCAAGTTAAAATTGGTGCATTGTAACGTTTAAAATCATCATCCATACCAGCATATAGATTGACAGAGGTATTACCAAATTCCAAACTCAAAGTAGCCGCTAAAGGAATGTTTGATTTTCCCATATTCATATATCCCTGCAAGAAATCTATTTCCTCTTCTAAACGTTCTTTTTCTTTTATATTTTCCTGAACTTTTGAAGGTTTGGTTGCATCATTAAATTTTTCTGCAACTACTCTATTTTTTTCTAATTGTTCTTCTAATTCTCTTAAACGCTTAGAAACATCCAAACTTGTTAGCGTGATATAGGAATCTTCTTTGAAATTATCTAATAATTTCTTATAATAAACTTCGTTTCTTAAATGAATCTCTTTTCGCTTCTCAGTTTTTTTCATCAACTCCGAAAATGAATCTAATAGTTCCAGTCCACCATATTGAATCTCAAGCCCTTTGTTTCGTGCTGTTCGGATAGCTTGCCTCGTTGATTTAGAAAGTTTATCTTCTTCAAAATTTTCCTTATATATTTTCGCCTGAATACGAGGCTGAATGGTGTCATCCATCTCGATTGTCTGCCCAGACCATTCCACTCCTAATTGCCCTAAAATATCAACAATAGCAAGACTTTCAGGATATTCTCTTTTATCTTGATTGACCAAATGTTGAGATAGACAAATACTTGGATCGAAAGTCACAAAAACCGCTCTCTTACTGCGAGCATAAGACTTAATAGACTGCAGGACAAACTTTAAAAGTTCTGTATCCCTATAATCCAATATAGGTCCTCTTGGGATGTAAAACATTTTATACCCCAAAGGGAGGGACTTTATGAGAATACTAGCCACAGCCAGTAAGTTCTCCCCTTCATAGACACCAAGTCTCTCATGATTCCAATCAGATTTTACTTTTTCCCAAGCACTGCTTTGTAATAGATTAACCATGGGATGTTCTTTTACAAAACCATCATACTCTGATAATGGTATCCCAAGCTGATAACGATACATATTTTTCTCTCTTTCAACTAGTATCTCTCTACTATTTTACTATTTTCGATTAAAAAGTCTAGCGAAAATAGACTTCCATCATTGTTTTTAAGCCAAGAATAACTATAAATAGTGGTTCATTTATAAAAAGCTAACTCAATCTCTCTTCTAATTTGAAATCAATTGGTAGGATTGCTAAAAAACGTTCCAATTGTTTTTCCCAGTAGTACCATTCGTGAGTTCCAGCACTATGGCTATAGGTCACATCAAAGCCCAGTTTTTTGAGATTTTTCACTGCGAGATTATTGGCTTCGTACAAGAAATCTTGCTCGCCACACCAAGCCCAAAGCTTGGTCTGTTTATCTGATTTTTTAGCCAGACTTTCAAGAGAATAAGGACTAGCTGTCCAATCCTTAATCTCCCCAAACACACCCCTCCAATAAGCTGGTGTTCCCAAATTTTGGCTTTCAGGAGAAAAATCTTGAAAGCTAAGGGCGCCTGAAAAACTAGCTGCGTGAGAAAAACGATTTGTTGCAAGAGCCAATTTGAAACAGCCATAACCTCCCATAGAAAGACCAGCGATAAAAGTCTTTTCACGCTTGCTAGTCATATTAGGGAAGAAACGTTTCAAAACCTGTGGCAATTCCTCTGCTAGAGCTGTGTAGTAATCAAAACCATACTTAGTATCAGTGTACCAACCATTGCTGGTATTGGGCATGACAACGATGAGATTGGTTCCTCGAAGCAAGCGTTCTACGTTGGTTCGCTTGAGCCAACTGTTATGATTGCCAGACATCCCGTGTAAAAGATACAAAACAGGGATATCTTCGCAATCTGGTTCTTCCACTCGATTGGCATCGGGGTAAAGAACATTCACCCCCCACTCCATATCTAATACCAGTGAGTAATACTCGATTTTCATTACTGCCATAATTTTTTCCTTTTATTTTCCGATAAGAAAAAGCCGAAATTCGACTTTCTCTCTGTTTATTTCAACGATTATTTTGCTTCCATGACCACTGGTAAAACGGCTGGACGACGTTTAGTTTGATCAAAGAGGTACTTGGTCAGAGTATCACGAACCTTCCCTTTGAGATCTGCCCAGTCAAAGTCATCGCCTTGAAGATAGTCTTCTACCGTTTGGTTAATCAATTCTGAACTTTCACGGAGAATATCGCGGCTCTTCTTAAGATAAACGAATCCACGCGTGTGAACACGGGCCTTGGCCACAATTTTCTTCTCACGACGGTTAACGGTAATTGCTACGATGAAAATACCATCCTCTGACAATACCTTACGGTCACGAAGGACTACATTGCCAACATCACCGATAGCATTTCCATCAATCAAGACATCGCCTGCCGAAACTGCACCAGCTGGGACAAAGTCCCCATTCTCATAAGCCATGCTGGTTCCCTTTTTAGGAATGAAAATGCGTTCTGGCAACATCCCAACTGCCATAGCAGCCTTGGCATGGGCATCCAACTCACGGTATTCACCTTGAATTGGGAAGAGATACTTGGGTTGCAAGAGATTGATCATCAACTGCAAATCACGTGCATTTCCATGACCTGACACACGCAAGCTTTGGGTGATTAATTTGACAACCCCGCCAGCTTGGTAAATCATGTTTTCCACACGCGCCATGACTGCTTCTTTGGCGATAGATGGAGTCGTTACGATATAGACCAGGTCACCGTCCTTGATTTCCACATAACGGTGGCGACCAATCGACATCTTGCGAAGACCATTGATAGGCTCACCCATACGGCCCGTCTCAAGGATAATCAACTCATGGTCCTCAAAGCGAGACATATCTTTTGGCTTAATCAAAAGGCTCTCGTTAGCTAGAGACAATTTCTTGAGGCGAATAGCAGTACGGACGATATTTTCAATATCAAATCCTGTCAAGACCACACGACGGCCTGTTGCATCCGCAGCGACAAATACCTGTTGAATACGAGAGAGGTTGCTGGCTACCGCCGCAACAATGATACGTCCCTCCCAGTCCGCAATGGTTTGGGTGATTTCATCCCCAACTTCACTTTCGCTAGCCACTTGAACATTACTGTCTGCATTGGCTGAATCACTGAGAAGAGCCAGAACTCCGTCACGACCGATTTCTGCCAAACGAGCAAAGTCTGTCGCATAAGATTCACTAGCTGTCTGGTCAAATTTGAAGTCTCCTGTGTAAACGATGCTGCCCTCAGCCGTCTTCAAGACCACACCCAGACTCTCTGGGATAGAGTGGGTCGTACGGAAGAAGGAAACCACAGTCCCTCCAAAATCAATCTCCGTATTCTCATCAATGACATGGAAATCATTGAATTTCTTAACCGCATCATTTCCTTTAACAAAGAGTTTGGCCAACTCAATGGTCAACTCAGACCCAAATACAGGTACCTTAGCTTCAGCCAAGAGATAAGGCAATGCACCAATGGCATCCGCATGCCCGTGGGTCAAGAAAACCCCAGCGATACGGTCGCTATTTTCAAAAAGGTAATCCATATTGGGAATAACGACATCCACCCCTAGTTGTTCATTTTCAGGGTATTTCAGACCTGCATCCAAAACGAAAATAGATCCATCGATTTCAGCGATATACATATTTTTCCCATTTTCACGTACACCACCAAGTGTTGTTAAACTGATATTACTCATTTTTCCTCCGAAAGCTTAATTTATCTTGATTATAGGGTTTCTTACCCTTTTATTCTAAAAGCACTATTACTTTTAGCCGAATCTTTTCCTACCATTATACCATTTTTTTGATGATTTTCAAAATGAAGATTCGTTTTCAAAAAAGAGCTGGTTGCCCAACTCTTTCCTACGTCTACTCTTTTTCCATTAAAAAGTCATAAATTTCTTGCACGGTACCTAGCGCCATCATTTCTTGATCTTTGACGGTTTGTTTGAGATTTTGGTAAATCTGACTTTCTCCGATTTCCCGCTTTGGCGCCTCTTTATTCACTGTCATGACACCATCTGTGATCGTCACAAAGCCTAACTCTTCAAATACTTGAATCATCTTGACCAGCAAGATTTGTTGGATATTGAGATAAGCTGCCAAATCTTTCAGCTTATAGCGAATATCAAACTCTGGGAACTGGTAGATGGTCTTGTACAATTTAGCAAACTGCTCTCTAGTTCCATACCCCGTTAGATAGTAGGCCTTGTCAATATCATTTTTAAAATAGACAGCAGAGAAATTCTGTTCCTGAAAAATGATCTTCAGCTGAGTAATATCCTCTGGAATGGTTTTTACAACCACAGCATTACTATTTACTAGATTCGGAAATTCTCCAGCAAAATCCAAGACTGGAACTCCTTCTGGCAAGACTGCATTCTTCCCACGAATGTTAAAGAGTTGAACACCCTCCACACGCGCATCCACCATCATCAACTGGAGGGCAGTTTGGCCATTCCATTGGTTGACAGACAATTTGACTGCCAACTCTAGATTCTTGATTTGAGAAAACTCTGTTACCCATCTGCCTTGACCAAAGGCTACCACTTCAAAACTCGCCTCACCCTTAGAAATTTTCAGCTTGAGATGGGCGTTACCTGCTCCCATAGTACGGGCACTTTCGACCTGAAAATCCTTGATATAAAAGACTGGTTTCTGATTGTCCATTCCAAAGGGAGCTAAACGTTCAAAACTTTTGACCGTTTCCAAGCTAAGTGTCTCCAAATCCAGTTCTTCATCTAGTTTTAACTTGTTCTTGCCAACAGCATCTGCACCTTTTTCACGGACATAATCTTCCAAGACCTGAGATAAATCTGAAAGTTTCTCAACTTCCAGCGTCATGCCAGCTGCACCAGCATGGCCACCAAAGGCTATGAAGAGGTCTCGATGAGGATCCAAGGCTTCAAAAATATCGACCGCTTCCACACTACGAGCACTGCCCTTGGCACGACCGTCTTCTATATTAAGCACAATGACTGTCTGCCCTAGTTCTTCCAACAAGCGTCCTGCCACGATTCCTAGAACCCCAGGATTCCAGGCTTCCTTAGCCAAGACTTGGACCTTCTTCTCAGGATCCACCATAGTCTTGGCTTCTTCATAGATAGATTGCACGATTTCCTTGCGCTCTTCGTTTTTCTGATGAATCATAAGGGCAATCTCGTGTGCTTCCTCATCATCAAACCCAGTCAGCAAATCAATGGCAGGATTAGGATCATCCAAGCGCCCCAAGGCATTCAAACGAGGGGCAATCTGGAAACCAACTGTCTCTTCTGTCACTTCGTTGGCTGCAATCCCAGCCATATCCATCATTTCTTGTAGACCAATGCGCTGAGTGTGCCCCAACATTTCCAGACCATATTGAACCAAGATACGGTTCTCATCTGTCAAACTAACCATATCCGCAATGGTACCAATAGCGACCAAATCAAGCAATTCCACTTGTACTTCTTCTAAAAGGGCACAAGCCAGCTTGAAAGCCACTCCACAACCAGCCAAATATTTGAAAGGATAGTCCGCATCTGGATGCTCAGGATGGACAATGGCATAGGCATCTGGTAAGGTTTCAGGCATAGAATGGTGGTCAGTCACAATGACATCGACCCCCATCGACTGGGCCAGTTCAATAGCCTCGTGACCAGCAACTCCATTATCCACTGTCACAATCAAGGAAATTCCTTCTTGCTCGATGAAGTACTTATAGACACTGGCATTAGGGCCATAGCCATCGGTAAAACGATTGGGCAAGTAAACACGGCACTCCGCACCAAGCTGTTCCAAACTTTCCTTGACAATAGAAGCCGAAGTCATGCCATCCGCATCGTAGTCTCCATAGATGAGAATATTTTCCCCTTCTTCAATGGCCTGACGAATCCGTTCCACTGCCTTGTCCATATCATGGAGCAGATAAGGGTCATGCAAGTCCTCTAAGGAAGGTTCTAAAAACTTCTTCAGACTTTCTTGGTCCTGAATCCCTCTTTCAAATAATAACCGAGCCACCTCAGGACCCAACCCAGCCTTCTTGGCTATCTTTGTAAAATCCGCATCTTCAACCTGCGGGGCAAACTGCCATTCATAAGTAGGTGTTATCAAAAAGACATCCACTCTTTCTAAGAATTCTATTGCTTCATTATAACATGATTTAGGCTTTTTCTCTATCCAGATTGCTTTCTACAAAAATTTTACTAACTTTTTTCTGATATGATTTGACAAGAAAAATCTTTTGGTGTAGAATCATGTTATAAAATCTAACACAAAGGAGATTTCTTATGGCTTTAGTAGAATTTGAACACGTCGAAAAATATTACGGAGACTACCATGCACTCCGCGATATCAATCTCCGTTTTGAAAAAGGGCAAGTCGTTGTCCTACTCGGACCATCTGGTTCTGGGAAATCCACTCTTATCCGTACCATCAATGGTTTGGAGGCTGTCGACAAGGGAAGTCTTCTAGTAAATGGTCACCAAGTTGCTGGTGCTAGCCAGAAAGATTTGGTACCTCTTCGCAAGGAAGTCGGCATGGTTTTCCAACATTTTAACCTCTATCCGCACAAAACAGTGTTAGAAAACGTAACACTAGCACCTATAAAAGTTCTAGGAATTGATAAAAAAGAAGCTGAAAAAACAGCCCAAAAATATCTGAAATTTGTAAATATGTGGGACAAGAAAGATTCTTATCCAGCCATGCTTTCTGGTGGACAAAAACAACGGATTGCCATCGCGCGTGGACTCGCCATGCATCCGGAGCTCCTCCTCTTTGATGAGCCAACATCTGCCCTAGACCCTGAAACCATCGGCGATGTTCTAGCGGTTATGCAAAAATTGGCCCGTGATGGTATGAATATGATTATCGTGACCCATGAAATGGGCTTTGCTCGAGAGGTTGCGGACCGCATTATCTTTATGGCTGATGGAGAAGTGTTGGTGGATACGACAGACGTCGATGACTTTTTCGACAATCCAAGCGAACCTCGTGCCCAACAATTTCTCAGCAAAATCATCAACCACGAAAGTGACAAAGTCAAATAAGGAGGCACCTATGAAAAAGAAATTCTTTTTATCAGCATTACTGATTAGCCTTTTCGGCCTTGCTGCTGCAAAACCAGTTCAGGCTGATACCAGCGTCGCAGATATTCAAAAGAGAGGCGAGCTGGTTGTCGGTGTCAAACAAGACGTTCCCAATTTCGGCTACAAAGATCCCAAGACAGGGACCTATTCTGGTATTGAAACTGACTTAGCCAAGATGGTAGCAGATGAGCTTAAGGTCAAGGTTCGCTATGTACCTGTTACAGCGCAAACTCGTGGACCCCTCCTAGATAATGAACAGGTTGATATGGATATCGCGACCTTTACCATCACAGATGAACGCAAAAAACTCTACAACTTTACCAGTCCCTACTACACGGACGCATCTGGCTTTTTGGTCAATAAATCTGCCAAAATCAAAAGCATTGAGGATCTAAACGGAAAAACCATCGGTGTTGCCCAAGGTTCCATTACCCAACGCCTGATTACCGAACTGGGTAAAAAGAAAGGCCTGACCTTTAAATTCGTCGAACTTGGTTCCTACCCAGAATTGATCACTTCTCTACACGCCCACCGTATTGATGCCTTTTCCGTTGACCGCTCTATTCTATCTGGCTATATCAGTAAACGGACAGAACTGCTAAATGATAGTTTCAAGCCATCTGACTACGGTATCGTTACCAAGAAATCAAATACAGAACTTAACGATTATCTTGATAACTTGGTTACTAAATGGAGCAAGGATGGCAGTTTGCAGAAACTCTATGACCGTTACAAGCTCAAACCATCTAGCCATACTGCAGATTAAGGAGGACACCCCATGACAGATTTATCATCTTGGACAGCCTATTTTCAGGATTTTGGACAATTTTTCAATGGTTTCCTCTTCACCCTTGCCCTAGCTATCGGATCCTTTATCCTAGCTATGGTCTTGGGCATCTTCTTCGGAGCTATGTCGACCAGTAAACGTCCAATTTTGCGCATTTTAGCTCGTATCTTCGTGGAATTTTACCAAAACACTCCTCTCTTGGTGCAGTTTGTTATTGTTTTTTATGGCCTACCTCTTATCAGTGACCATATCATCATGATTCCGATTTATTGGACAGCTGTACTCTGCGTGGGACTCTATCACGGTGCCTATATCGCTGAGGTTATTCGCTCAGGTATTCAGTCTATTCCTAGCGGTCAGATGGAGTCCGCCTTGTCGCAAGGTTTTACCTATATCAGTGCTATGCGCTTGATTATCTTGCCTCAGGCCTTCCGTATCATTCTCCCTCCTTTGACCAACCAAATCGTCAACCTCATCAAAAACACCTCTACAGTCGCTATCATCTCTGGAGTGGACTTGATGTTTGTGACCAAGTCTTGGTCGGCACTTAACGGAAACTACATTCCAGCCTTTCTAGGCGCTGCCCTTCTCTACTTTTCTCTCTGCTTCCCTGTTGCCCAGTTTGGTCGCAAGATGGAGCAAGCCAACAAAAAAGCCTATTCGCTTTAGGAGATTACTATGGAATCCATTTTAGAAGTTTTGACCCCAGATAACCTAATCTTTATCTTTAAAGGATTTGGCTTGACCCTCTATATTTCTCTGATCGCCATCGTCCTCTCTACACTTATCGGTACAGTTCTAGCGGTCATGAGAAATGGCAAAAATCCTATCTTGCGTATTATTTCCAGCATTTACATCGAATTTGTGCGTAATGTTCCCAACCTCCTCTGGATTTTCACTATCTTTTTGGTATTTAAGATGAAGTCCACACCAGCTGGTATCACCGCCTTTACCCTCTTTACATCAGCAGCCTTGGCTGAGATTATCCGAGGTGGTCTCAACGCTGTGGACAAGGGGCAATACGAAGCAGGAATGTCACAAGGATTTACCTCTATACAAATCCTCTATCACATCATTCTCCCACAAGCAATCCGTAAAATGCTGCCAGCCATCATTTCTCAGTTTGTAACCGTGATTAAGGATACCAGTCTTCTCTACTCTGTTATCGCCCTACAAGAGCTCTTTGGAGCCAGCCAAATTCTCATGGGCCGTTATTTCGAACCAGAGCAAGTCTTTAGTCTTTATATCCTAATTGCCCTCATCTACTTCAGCTTCAATCTAGCAATTTCTAGCCTGTCTCATATGCTAGCCAAACGTTGGCAACAAGCTGCAGAATAGCAAATTAGCTCTCCATGCGATATGGAGAGTTTTTTGATGATAGTATATACTTATAGAGCTCAATTTGACACCATAGTTTTTCTATGATAAAATGTAACAAATTTATTTACAACAAATCGAAATCTAAATGAAATGGAATTTTTTATGAAATCACTCAAAGGACTACTCTTTATCATAGCTAGTTTTGTCTTGACTATGTTGACTTGGATGAACACTTCTCCCCAATTCATGATTCCAGGACTAGCTTTAACAAGCCTATCTCTGACTTTTATCCTAGCTACTCGTCTCCCGATAATAGAAAGCTGGTTTCACGGTTTGGAGAAGGTCTACACCGTCCACAAATTCACTGCCTTTCTCTCCATCATCCTACTAATCTTTCATAACTTTAGTATGGGCGGTCTGTGGGGCACTCGCTTAGCTGCTCAGTTTGGCAACCTTGCCATCTATATTTTTGTCAGCATCATCCTTGTCGCCTATTTAGGCAAATACATCCAATACGAAGCTTGGCGATGGATTCACCGCCTGGTTTATCTAGCTTATATTTTTGGACTCTTTCACGTCTACATGATCATGGGAAATCGTCTCCTTACATTTAATCCTCTAAGTTTTGTTGTTGGTAGCTATGCCCTTTTAGGCTTGCTAGCTGGTTTTTATATCATTTTTCTATATCAAAAGATTGGCTTCCCCTATCTAGGGAAAATCACCAATCTCAAACGCTTAAATCACGATACTAGAGAAATTCAAATCCATCTTAGCAGACCTTTCAACTACCAATCAGGACAATTTGCCTTCCTAAGGATTTTCCAAGAAGGCTTTGAAAGTGCTCCGCACCCCTTTTCTATCTCAGGAGGTCACGGCCAAACTCTTTACTTTACTGTCAAAAATTCAGGCGACCATACCAAGAATATCTATGACAATCTTCACGTCGGCAGCAAAGTAAGCGTAGATAGAGCTTATGGACACATGATTATAGAAGAAGGACAAGAAAATCAGGTTTGGATTGCTGGAGGTATTGGGATTACCCCTTTCATCTCTTACATCCGTGAACATCCTATTTTGGATAAACGGGTTCACTTCTACTATAGCTTCCGAGGAGAGGAAAATGCAGTCTATCTGGATTTGCTCCGTGACTATGCTCAGAAAAATCCTAATTTTGAACTCCATCTAGTAGACAGTATAAAAGACGGCTATCTTAATTTTGATCAAGAAGAAGTACCTGAACATGCAACCGTCTATATGTGCGGCCCTCTTTCTATGATGAAGTCACTTGCCAAACAGATTAAGAAACAAAATCCAAAAGCAGAGCTTATTTACGAAGGATTCAAGTTCAAATAATCAATCACATTCTCCTGGAATTTCCCAGGAATTTTTTTCTACGCAAATACTTAAAAACACTGCCAGATTTCTCTAGCAGTGTTTTGAGTTTCATTTATCTTAGTAAACTGTTCTTTCAGTTTCTACATCGAAGAAGTGTGCTTTGTTCAAGTCAAATCCAAGTTCAACTGTTGCACCTGTTTGCAAGTAGTCACGAGCATCCACTTTGGCAACAAATTCGTCTTTACCAACTTGGCAGTAAAGGTGAGATTCTGAACCAAGCAATTCAGATACAGAAATAGTCGCTTTTACAACTGATTCTGGGAATGTTTCAAGGAAAGCAGGTTCTGCATTCACGTCTTCTGGACGGATACCGAAGATCAATTCTTTACCTTCGTAGCCTTTTTCACGAAGAACTTTCAATGCTCCTTCTGGCACTTTCAAGCGGAAACCGTCTGAAACAATTTCGCTACCAACCAATTTCACGTTGATGAAGTTCATTGCTGGGCTTCCGATAAATCCTGCAACGAATTTGTTAACTGGGTTTTTGTAAACTTCTTGAGGAGTACCGATTTGTTCTACACGTCCGATAGTACCTGTACCAGCAGGGTTCTTAGTTGCTGACATGATAACGATACGGTCTGCAAGTGTCATCGCTTCAGTTTGGTCGTGAGTTACGTAGATAGTTGTAGCTCCGATACGACGGTGGATTTTAGCAATTTCAGCACGCATTGATACACGAAGTTTAGCATCCAAGTTTGACAAAGGTTCGTCCATCAAGAACACTTTTGCATCACGGACAATGGCACGACCCATGGCAACACGTTGACGTTGACCACCAGAAAGGTCAGCAGGTTTACGTTCCAAGAACTCTTTCAATCCAAGGATTTCAGCTGCTTCTTGTACACGTTTGTCGATGTCTTCCTTGCTGTATTTACGCAATTTCAAACCGAAAGCCATGTTGTCATAAACAGTCATGTGTGGGTAAAGAGCGTAGTTTTGGAATACCATGGCAATGTCACGGTCTTTTGGAGCTACGTCGTTGACAACCACGCCATCGATAGATGCAGTTCCTTCTGTGATGTCTTCAAGACCTGCAATCATACGGAGAGTAGTTGATTTACCACATCCTGAAGGTCCTACGAAAACGATGAACTCTTTGTCTTTGATGTTCAAGTTGAAGTCTTCAACTGAGTAGTGTTCGCTGTTTGGATATTTTTTGTAAATGTTTTTAAGATTCAATTCTACCATGAGGTGAACTCCTTTTGTCTTTTGATAGTTTTATTATAGATGAAAACGCTTTACATTTCTATGGCAAGGTGACCAAAAAAATAAAAAAGTTCTGTGCAACTTGCACAAAACTTTAGAGAATGTCTGGTAAAATCAATTGATAACACAGAGTCAGGTCGGTTAATTCCTTCAACTGAAGCCCTGTCAATTCTTCCCATTTGTCAATCTTGTATTGGAGAGAATTGCGATGCAGATAGAGTTGCTGGGCTGTTTTGGTTAGGACAGCACTATTTTCCCAAAGAGAAAGAATGATTTCCTGAATCTGGTCTTGATCCAAGATCATCTGGTGTAGGCATTCTTTAATAGCTCTCAGTTCCACAAGTCTTTCCCCCATACTCCACAGATAGAGTTGTGAAAAGGTATGAACACCTTGGTGACCCTGACGCCACCAAGTCTTAAACAAATCCCGCTCCGCTTTGATTAAGTCTGACAGAGCTTGATGTGCTGCCTGAGACCAAACTTGGCCTAACATGATAGACAAACGCAGTCCAAAGTCATACTCAACCGCTTCAATCGTATCAGATAAGATTGAGCGGACAGAGGTATACTTATCTTGTTGAAGCACGAAAACATAATCCTGAGCTCCGACCTGAAGCACCGTCTGACAGTTAGGAAAAAGAGTTCGCATCATGTCTAACCAAGAGGCTAGATTTTCCTGTTGAAAATAGGAAAGATGGCAATAAACCAGCTGAATCTTTTTAAAAGCTTGCGGTGCCTGCCCCTTCCCCTCAATCAGATAGGGATACCAAGGATTAAGTGAACTAGCCTTCTCCTGCTGGGTCAAAAGGGCAATCAACTGCTTTTCACGCTCACTGAGACCAGCTTCCTCCAGCAAAATCCACTGCTGAGAAGCCAAAGGAAGAGTAAGATACCCCTCTTTCTCTACTGGTTGATCTAAGATTTTACCATCAGGAAACCAATCCAGTAGTTCTTTTGCAATCATTTCTAGCCCTCCACTTTTTGGATGCACCAAGAAATCAAAGTTTCGAGGCGTTCCACATTTTCAGTCATATGAAGATAGCCCATGACCGCTTCAAAGCCCGTAGACATACGATAAGTCACCACATCAGCATTTTTAGCCTTGGTATGGCTATTGGTATTGCGACCACGTTTATAGATTTCTTCCTCTTTTTCCGTTAGGATTTCTTCTTCCAGCATGAGGGAAATCAAATGTGCCTGAGCCTTAGCTGATACATACTTGGTTGCCTCTTGGTGGAGTTTATTGGGCTTGGTCATGCCTTTGAGAATGAGATGGCGACGAATATACATAGAATATACTGCATCTCCTTCAAAGGCTAACGCAATCCCGTTAATGAGATTGACATCAATCACGTGTCCACCTCACTCCATCCTTGGTGTCAAGGAGCTTAATCCCTTGAGCAGCCAATTGGTCACGGATTTGGTCAGCTGTCGCAAAATCACGATTTGCACGCGCTTCTTGGCGTTTTTGGATTAAAGCTTCAATCTCCGCATCCAAAACTTCCTCAACAAAGACAATCCCAAAGACTTCTAACATATCCGCAAAAGCTTGCTTGACACTTGCATCATAGTTGCCTGAATTGATCCACTTGGCCATTTCAAAGACTACTGTAATACCGTTAGCAGCGTTAAAATCTTCATCCATTGCAGCCACAAACTTATCTTTAAAGGCTTGCAATTCTTGAGTATCTACAGTTCCTGTAAATGGTTGCTCATAAGTATTCTTCAGATACTTGAGATTAGTCTCTGCATCACACACCGCTTTTTCCGTAAAATTGATAGGTTTACGGTAATGCTGAGTCGCAAAGAAGAAACGAAGCACCTGACCATCAAGAGTTTTAAGGGCATCATGCACAGTGATAAAGTTGCCCAAGGATTTGGACATCTTGACATTGTCGATATTGACAAAGCCATTGTGCATCCAGTAGTTAGCAAAGGTCTTGCCTGTTTTGGCTTCTGACTGGGCAATCTCGTTAGTATGATGAGGAAACTCTAGATCAGCTCCACCACCGTGGATATCAATAGTATCGCCCAAAATCTCTGTCGACATGACTGAACACTCGATGTGCCAGCCCGGACGACCAGGTCCCCAAGGACTGTCCCAAGAAATCTCGCCTGGTTTAGCAGCTTTCCATAGAGCAAAGTCTACCGGATTTTCCTTGCGAGCCGTTTCTTCATCGGTACGACCTGAAGCACCTAGCTCCAAGTCTTCCAAGGTTTTGTTAGCCAATTTAGCATAGTTGTGGGATTTTTCCACACGGAAATAGACATCCCCTTGACTCTCGTAGGCAAAGCCTTTTTCAATCAAGTCTTCCACAAATCGGATGATGTCTGCCATAAATTCCACCACACGCGGATGGCGAGTCGCAGGTTTCACGCCCAAGGCCGTCACATCCTCACGAAAGGCAGCGATGTACTTGTCCGCAACCTCCTGAGGCGTAATGCCTTCTTCCTTGGCACGGTTGATAATCTTATCATCCACATCCGTGAAATTGGAAATATAGGCGACGTCATAACCACGGTATTCAAAGTAGCGACGAATGGTATCAAAAGCCACCGTTGAACGGGCATTCCCCACGTGGATATAGTTGTACACGGTTGGCCCACAAACATACATCTTAACCTTACCATCCTCAATCGGGACAAACTCTCGCAAATCACGAGACATGGTATCGTAAATTTTAATCATGCGGTCCACTCCCTTCTCTATTTCTGACTTTTTCGGCTGAAAACCAGCTCTGCAAAAGGACCAAATTGTCTGAGGCTCTCCAGTTG
The DNA here is from genome assembly GCF_003943935.1 of Streptococcus mitis. Taxonomy (GTDB): domain Bacteria; phylum Bacillota; class Bacilli; order Lactobacillales; family Streptococcaceae; genus Streptococcus; species Streptococcus mitis_BK. Next base: position 275,783 of record NZ_RJOB01000001.1, read on the forward strand.
GTAAAAGCGTTGCCCTTCCTCTTGGGTAAAGAGGGGAACCCCCTTTCCTAGGATAAGGGGTGCTATCTGAATAATGAGGTGGTCGAAAAGATCCGCATCCAAAAGCGGTCCTACTAAGGAATTACCACCAATCACAAAGACATTTTTGCTTTTGTCAATCTGGCGAACAAAGTCCACCACATCCCCAGCTACTGGCTGGTAATTGCTGACAGGCAGGTGCCTATCATGCGTAAAGACATAGTTTTCCGTAGCTTGATAAAAACTTTCTACATCTTGCAAATCTTGGATTTCCTCAAAGGTCCGCTTGCCCATGATGGTGATATCCATTTGCCTGTAAAAATCATCATAACCTGTATCCTCTACAGAACCAAGCTGATGCAGCCAGTCTATCCTGTGCTGGCTGTCTGCCAAGTAGCCATCCATGGTGATACAGCCGTAAAAATATACTGCCATTCTTGTAGTTTCCTTTCTAGTTCTGCTCCGCCTTCACTTAGCGGGATAGACCCAGATGATTGGACCTAAGCTAATCAAAGTACTCAGTAAAATCCTTGCTGGACAAGAAAAATAAGCCAGAAAACAGCAATTCCAATCTGTAGCAGAACGGTTCATTCTTAAACATTCAAGCGCCTCTCCTGTCTACTTCCGGCTCAAGGTGTCATAGATTTTAATCATAAAATAATAGTCAGGAAAACTAAAATCCGAGCACAGTTAGTTTCATCACTAAGAGTTCAATTGAATTTCAGTTCGAATGTCTCTACACTTCGGAATCCCTTGCTCCTTTATCATTCAGATAAACCACCTGAGTCTGTTTGACAAAGCCAATCTTTTCATATAAGCGTTTGGCACCTACATTGCTATCTTCCACTGCAATCTGAAATTCCTTGTCATTTTGCTCAATCAGTTGGTTGATAAGGGATTTTGCTAAGTAGCTCCCATAACCTTTGCCACGATAATCTTCTACTACTGCAAGTCCATAGAGGTAGTTGCTAGTTCCAGATACATCGACAGTACAAATTCCAATGACTTGACCATCCTTGAGTAAAATATAAAGTAGGCTGTCGGGATCCTTCAAGGCCTCAGAAATGTATCTGTGGCTTAATTCCGGCGATTCCGTTTCATCTGAAAACGTTTCATGATGGAGCCTGGCAATGGCTTCAAGATAAGAAGGTTCCGCCAAGAGCACATCGACATCCGAACGGGAATCTAATGCATAAGGGCTTCTATCCTTACCTAACCAGGTTTCTGTCTCTTCATCCTCAACCAGTCCCCAGTTGTTGACAAAATCAGGATGACGCTCTAGAAAAATACGTTCTGTCTGAAAAGTAACTGAACGAATAGAAAAAGCAGCCGTTTCTTTCTCAAAACTCGTAAACAAAGCACGCGCAATTCCCTGACGGCGATGATTTGGATGAACCAGTATCGTCACTTCCACATCTTGGTCATCAGCATATACAGTTAACAAACCAACAAGTTCGCCTTTTTCATAATAAAGGAAAAATGCGGGCATGTTTGGGTCAAAATTAAGCATGTTAGAAAGATAGGGGTCACGATAAGTTCCATCATAGGCTTGACAACAGTTAATTAGTTTTTTCGCCTCAGATAGCTCCTCATGGCTTAACTTATTTCTTGCTTGAATCATATAGCCATCCTCTACAAACCAGACGATCTGTGACTGGCATCTTTAGCCTGCTCGAGTTTATTGACGTAGTACTCTCGTTTTTCTTCGACTTCGTGAATGATAGGCTCATCTTTCTTACCATGAAGGCGGACAATCTTAGCAGGAATACCGACAACCGTCACATCACTAGGTACGTCTGCTACAACAACTGCTGCAGCACCAACCTTGGCATTTTCACCGATTTCTACTGGTCCGATAACTTGGGCATGGGCTGATATGAGTGCTCCCTTTCGAACGGTCGGATGGCGTTTGCCACAGTCTTTCCCTGTTCCCCCAAGAGTCACCCCATGATAGAGGAGAACTCCCGTCTCAACGATAGCCGTCTCTCCAATCACCAAGCCTGAACCGTGGTCGATAAAGACACCTGAATCGATCTGAGCACCCGGATGAATCTCAATCTGAGTCCAAAAGCGCCAAAACTGACTGTGCATACGAGCCAAGAGTTTAAAGCCGTGATTCCAGAGAAAATGTGAAAGACGGTGGGCCGCCAAGGCCTTGACACCTGGATAAGTCAGCAAAACCTCCAAAGTGGTGCGGGCCGCTGGATCATTTTCTTTTACGATATCAATGGTTTCGCGCCACCATCCCATACATTTCTCCTTTTCTTATTCTGAATCTTTTGGTGTTTCTGTCAATTCTTTCTTAGGTTTGTGATCCTTGTGATGACGTGGGCGGTGAGAACGCTCTGATTTTTCACCTTTTTCATCACGTTCAGGTTTTGGAGGACGAGGAAGAAGTGCCTTCATAGAAGCATCTACACGTCCTTTTTCATCAATCTTGATAACTTTAACATCGACTTCATCACCGATTGCTACCAAGTCTTCGACATTATTGGTACGAGTCCAAGCCATCTCAGAGATATGAACAAGGGCATCTGTCTTATCAAAGAGGTTGACAAAGGCACCAAACTTCTCGATACGAACAACCTTAGCATGGTAAACTTCATCCACCTTAGCTTCACGAACCAAACCAGCAATAATTTCTTTAGCACGGTTAATAGCATCTTGGTCGCTCGAGTAGATAGACACATTTCCTTCTTCGTTGATATCAATCTTAACGCCTGTTTCAGCGATAATCTTGTCAATGGTTTCTCCACCCTTACCAATGACAATCTTGATTTTATCCACATCAATCTTGATAGTATCAATTTTCGGTGCAGTTGGAGCCAATTCTGGACGAACTTCTGGAATGGTTGCTTCAATCACATCAAGGATTTCAAAACGAGCTTTCTTGGCTTGGGCAAGAGCCTCAGTCAAGATTTCTGCAGTAATTCCTTGAATCTTGATATCCATTTGAAGGGCTGTAATCCCGTCACGAGTACCTGCTACCTTGAAGTCCATATCTCCAAAGTGGTCTTCCAAACCTTGGATATCTGTCAATACTGTGTAGTTATTTCCATCTGAGATAAGTCCCATAGCAATACCTGCTACTGGCGCCTTGATTGGCACACCACCAGCCATAAGGGCAAGAGTTCCCGCACAGATAGAAGCTTGAGAGGAAGAACCATTTGATTCCAAGACTTCTGCTACCAAACGGATAGCATATGGGAATTCTTCCAAACTTGGCAAGACTTGAGCAAGAGCACGCTCACCTAGGGCACCGTGACCAATTTCACGACGACCTGGCGCACCGTAACGACCAGTTTCCCCTACAGAATATTGAGGGAAGTTATAGTGGTGCATAAAGCGTTTCTTATACTCTGGATCCAAACCATCAATGATTTGAGTTTCCCCCATTGGAGCCAAGGTCAAAACTGAAAGGGCCTGAGTTTGTCCACGAGTAAAGAGACCTGAACCGTGCACACGAGGAAGGAAGTCAACAACCGCATCCAAAGGACGAATTTCATCGACCTTACGACCATCAGGACGAACCTTGTCTTCTGTGATCAAACGGCGCACTTCTGCGTGTTCCATTTGTTCCAAGATTTCAGCTACATCACGCATGATGCGGTCGAATTCTTCGTGGTCTGCATATTTTTCTTCGTAAACAGCAGTTACTTGGTCTTTAACTGCTTGAGTTGCAGCTTCACGAGCCAATTTTTCTTCTACTTGAACCGCTTTTTGAAGGTCGCTGTTGTAGGCTGCGATGATTTCAGCTTGCAATTCAGCATCTACATGAAGCAATTCTACTTCAGCTTTTTCTTTACCAACAGCAGCAACGATTTCTTCTTGGAAGGCAATCAATTCTTTAACTGCTTCGTGCCCTTTCAGAAGGGCTTCCAACATGATTTCTTCTGACAATTCTTTGGCACCAGACTCAACCATGTTGATAGCGTGTTTGGTACCAGCTACTGTCAATTCAAGAAGCGAACGCTCCGCTTGTTCTTGACTTGGATTGATGATGATTTGGCCATCGACATAACCCACTTGTACCCCAGCGATTGGTCCGTCAAATGGAATGTCTGAGATAGAAAGCGCCAAGGATGACCCAAACATAGCTGCCATTGGTGCAGATGCATTTTCATCATAAGAAAGAACTGTGTTGATGACTTGGACTTCGTTACGGAAACCTTCCGCAAACATAGGACGAATTGGACGGTCAATCAAACGCGCTGTCAAGGTCGCATCTGTTGAAGGACGTCCTTCACGTTTCATAAAGCCACCAGGAAACTTCCCAGCCGCATACATTTTTTCTTCATAGTTGACTTGAAGGGGGAAGAAATCCCCAGTTGCCATTTTCTTAGACATGACGGCTGCAGTCAAGACAGTTGACTCACCGTAACGTACGATAACAGAGCTATTTGCTTGCTTAGCAACCTGACCAGTCTCTACAATTAACTCACGACCCGCAAAAGTCGTTTGAAACACTTGTTTTGTCATTTTAATCCCCTTTGGATTGATGAAATTATACGCCTTGCCTACAAAGATCAGGATACAAAGGGCGTAAAGAATCCCGTATGAAAATAGGAGATTGACGCAGTGTGCGATGCACACCAGGAAATCTATCTTTTTCACTAGGGATTTAGCCCGTGTTCAACTACCTAGATACTTTGAAAAGTTTAAAAATATTATTCTTTAGTATTTATCCTTTTTATAGCAGATTTGAATAGCTAGGAATCTGTTTATACCCTCATCTTTGTATCAAGTACGTACAGAGTTTATTTTATCATATTTTTCTTAAAAAGTGCGGTCTTTACCATTAAAAAGGAACCATTCCCCTCACTTGAGAAGAATGGTTTGCTTTTTATTATCCTAAAGACTGATGATTAAACAAGGCATGGGTTGCTTGGTGGATGTATTTTGCTGTTTCTGCATTGTTCATGGTGTAGAGATGCACACCTGCAACATCCTGAGTTACCAAGTCCACGATTTGGTCCACCGCATAGGCAAGTCCTGCTGCTCTGAGCGACTCAGGGTCATGCTCATACTTGTCTAAGATGGCTTTAAATTTGCGTGGAAGATGGATATTCTCACAAGTCTTCAAGAGGCGGAGAGCCTGACTTCGATTCAGAATTGGCATAATCCCTGCATGAATGGGAACATCAATCCCAGCCAAGATGCACTTGTCTTGGAAATCATAGAAGCGCTCATTGTCAAAGAAAAGCTGAGTTACAAGGCTCGAACAACCTGCATCCACTTTCTTCTTAAGATTTTGAATATCTGAAATCTGATTTGGTGAATCTGGATGACCTTCTGGATAACAAGCACCAACAATATCAAAGTGAGGGGCTTGCTCCTTAATGAACTCGATCAAGTCAGTTGCGTAGCGGAAATCCTTTTGTGGTTCCACATCTGGAATAATATCCCCACGAAGAGCCAAGATTTTCTGTACCCCAACCTTGTCCAAGTCTGCAATAGTTTCAGCAACCTTGTCCTTGTTCAAATAGATAGCTGGCAAGTGAGCAATAGTCGGAATCGCCAAATCATTTTGGATAAAGTCAGCCAAACGAACCGTCGTTTCCTTGATATTAAATTTATTATTGCTGGCAGTTACACTAATAAAGTGAGGAGCCAACTCCTGCATATCTTGAAGAGCAGAAATAATTTTATCATTACCCACTGCTGGGTTTGGAGGGAACACTTCAAATGAGAGTGACGGTGTTTGGCGTGACATAGTCATTATCCTTTTCTAGTTAATTTTTTCGTTAGCTGGATTCCTAGAATCCAAGTGAAACAGGCAGATTGACCAAACAGTGCTGCTTGAGAAATCCTTATCTTACAATTTTTCACGCGCAGCTTTAGCTGCTTCAACAAGGCGGATCAAGCTTTCTTTTGTTTCTGGAATACCACGTGTTTTCAAACCACAGTCAGGGTTGATCCAAACTTTCTTGCTTGGCACTTTAGCAAGGATGGCTTCGATTGTATTGTCGATTTCGCCTTCATTTGGCACACGAGGTGAGTGGATATCGTAAACCCCAGGTCCCACTTCTGTTTGGAAGTTTTTCGCTTTGAGCTCGTCCAAGATTTCAAGGTTTGAACGGCTAGCTTCAAAGGAAATAACATCTGCATCCATGTTGTCGATAGCTGGGATGATATCTGTAAATTCTGAATAACACATGTGAGTGTGGATTTGTGTGTCTGGTGCTACTGTTGAGTGTACCAAGCGGAAGGCTGGAATAGCCCAGTCAAGGTAATCTTCGTACCAGTCACTACGACGGAGTGGCAATTTTTCACGAAGAGCAGCCTCATCGATTTGGATGATTTTCACACCAGCAGCTTCAAGGTCAAGCACTTCATCCTTGATAGCAAGGGCGATTTGAAGAGTAGAATCCTTGATAGAGATGTCTTCACGTGGGAATGACCAGTTGAGGATGGTAACAGGTCCAGTCAACATACCTTTAACAGGTTTGTTTGTACGGCTTTGTGCATAGCTAGACCATTTAACAGTGATAGGGTTAAGACGAGTGACATCACCCCAGATGATTGGTGGTTTCACCCCACGCATACCGTATGATTGTACCCAACCATTTTTAGAGAAGAGGTATCCTGACAAGTTTTGACCGAAGTACTCAACCATGTCATTACGCTCAAATTCACCGTGAACAAGGACATCAAAGTCGATGTCTTCTTGCCATTTGATCCATTCATCGATCGTTTCAGCAAGGAAAGCGTCGTACTCTTCTTGAGACAATTCACCTTTACGGTAAGCCAAACGTTTGGCACGAACTTCCTTAGTTTGAGGGAATGAACCGATAGTTGTTGTTGGAAGAGCTGGAAGTTTGAATGCTTCTTCTTGGATAGCTTCACGTTCTGCGAAGGCTGGCAAACGAGTGTAGTCTGCATCTGTCAATCCAGCGATACGCGCACGAAGTTCAGCATTAACACCAACACGCTCAGTCGCAAAGAGTTCTTTGTTGGCTGTAAGTGCTTCTTCGCCTTGGCCATTGCGGATAGCATCCAAGTCACGGATTTCGTCTAGTTTTTCAACTGCAAAGGCAAAGTGGTTCAAGATTGCTGGTTCAAATTCTTCATTAGCAGTTGTAAATGGCACATGAAGAAGTGAGCATGAGCTAGTCAATACGATGTTTTCAGCTGGGATTTGCTCAAGAACAGCCAAGCTCTTTTCGTAGTTGTTACGCCAGATGTTTTTACCATTGACAATACCTGCATAAAGAGTCTTATCAGCTGGGAAACCACCTTTAACCAATTCAAGAGTTTTCTTACCTTCAACGAAATCAAGACCGATAGCATCTACTGGCAAGTTTACAAGGTCAGCGTAAACGTCACGAACGTCTCCGAAGTAAGTTTGAAGCAAGACTTCAAGACCTTTTTTGTCAGCCAAAAGTTTGTTGTAAAGGTTCAAGAAGAGAGCTTTTTCTTCAGCTGTCAAATCTTTTACAAGAGCCGCTTCATCCAATTGGATGCGAGTCGCACCAAGTTCTGCCAATTTAGCAAAAACTTCTTGGTAAGCAGCCACTAAGCTGTCTACGAAGTCTTCTGCTTTCACACCTTCTTCAAAGTCTGACAATTGAAGGAAAGTGAATGGACCTACAAGAACTGGACGAGTGTTCAATCCAAGTTCTTTTGCTTCTTGGAACTCATCAAAGATTTTGTGACCTGCAAGTTTAACTTGAGTGTCTTTTTCAAATTTAGGAACGATGTAGTGGTAGTTGGTGTTGAACCATTTCTTCATTGGAAGAGCTCGAACGTCCCCTTTTTCTCCTTGGTAACCACGACCCAAAGCGAAGTAGCGCTCAAGGTCAGACAAGTCCAAGTTTTGAACTGAAGCAGGTACCACGTTGAAAAGGAAAGCTGCATCTAGGAAGTTGTCATAATGAGAAAAGTCATTTGATGGAATTTCAGTAATGCCTTTGTCTTTGACAATGTTCCAGTGTTTAGCGCGTAATTCTTTTGCTGCTGCCAAGAGTTCTTCTTCTGAGATTTCTTTTCTAAAGTATTTTTCAGTTGTAAATTTTAATTCGCGGAATTCGCCCAAACGAGGGAAACCGATAATTGTAGTTGACATGATGTGTCCTCCAAAATTTGTTGTTGAAACTATCTTAACAGAAAAGAATGCGTCTGTATAATTGTAAAAAATTAGGCTTTGTTATAGTTTGAAACTATATCTCTGTTTTAGACAAAAGAAAAGGACCTGAGACAACTGCCTCAAATCCTTTGTGTAGCTTGTTTTATAGCTGTATTTTAGTTAGACTGGTCAAACGTGTTATTAGTAATTCTTATACGTGACTATGACTTGTTATTAGAAAAGACTATAGGTTGATTTTTCTTTTGTAATTCTGATATTTCCCTGAAAAGTGCGGACGGGAGGTAAAATTATCCAGTGGATGATTTTAGCCAACCAAGTAATTTCATCCCTATCAACTTTTCCCCTGTTCAAGTGGGACGACTGCTAGTGTCTTTCCTAAACTGGCTAGGAGTTTTAAGACTGTGTCCAACTGGGGGCTAGTCTTGCCTGTTTCCATTCTAGCTATGACAGGCTGGCTTACTCCACTAAGTTCTTCTAGCTTTTTCTGACTGATTCCTTGTTCATGCCTAGCCTCAATCAGCTCACTCATAATAGCCACTCGCATATCACTTTCAAGGATTTCCTCCTTGGTAAAGAGTTCAGAGCGTACATCCTTCCAGTTACTTCCAATAGCACTATTCTTCATCACTTACACCTCTTTCTTTTAAGTCTTTCAGTTCACGCTTGGCTTTTTCAATCTCTCTCCTAGGAGTTTTCTGAGTCTTTTTAACAAAATGATGTAAAAGGACAAAACTCCCATCAAGCCATGCTACAAATAAAATTCGATCTCTTAGAGGTCTTAGTTCCCAAATCTCATCTTCCAAATGTTTGATATAGGGTTCACCAGCTCTCGTCCCATGTTGACTAAGCAACTGGATATAGTCATTTAATTTATTGAGTTTGATGCGACTATCCTTACTTTTCTGGCTAGCTAATTCTCTCATATAATCCAAGACTGGCTCATTTCCATTTTTGTCCTTATAGAAGTAAATCGTATGCACCAAGCAACCTCTTTCTAATCAAATTATAACTCAAAAGTTATTAAAAGTAAATCCTAACACTCATAAAAAAGACCTTAGAAAAATTCCAAAGGTCTCATCTTTATTATTCGAAAAAAATTACTGGAAGAGTTATAAATCGAAGACAATCCTTACTATTATTCCAGCTCTATCCCCTTCTCTCGGAGATTATCCAAACACTCCTCATAGTAGGCATCGTCATGTTCGCTATATATAGGACTAGTCAACTTCTCCTCTGCTAAATCTTCATAGAGAGGACAGGTCTTGCCACGATAGTTCTTGTCCAGCCACTCTTGACTGACATTATAGCCACGGTTAGCCATCTCCTCCATGATCAAGCGATGATAGGCATATAGACAATAGGGCGAGTGAGTAAAGACATAGTCCACCGTCGCATGCTTTCTGCCCCAGCCATTGCCACGTAGGGCGCAACACTCTCGATGTTGCCCCAAAAGTTGAGGACGCGGAAGTTGTGAAATCAAAGCCTCATGCCAAAGTCTCATGGGAGTCTCCTTTCAGTAAAGTCGAATGCTGCAAATAGGTATTTGGATAGCGTTCAAGCAAATCTCTAGTCTTATCAATCACATCTTCCTTAGAAGCCTGACCATAGCGGTAGCGATCCAGCAAGATCATATAGTCCTTACGCTCAACATCTGTCGCTTTCTTTTTGAAATAGCCCCAAATATGCTGAAAAGCATTGCAAACCTGACCCCTATGCTCTGGAATCTGGCAAGCACGATCAATCATCTCTTGAACCTTACTCACCTCCACCGCTTCTTGCTTGAGATACTGACGAATCTCATTGTAAATATTGCTGGAATGGCTCAAGACAAGGTATTTGTTTCTAGCCCAGAGTTGTTGGCATTGGGATTTTTGGTTAGTTTGTTCCATGTTTCTCCTTGCTTTCTATCAGTTTCCAGGAAATATGGAAACAAAGTTGTATCTAAAAAATGAGCGAATCAATGACTTCACTTGACTGACTGTATGATTTTTCATCTTCTAAAAATTTTCTGACACTTAGGAAACAAAGTAATAATTTTCTTTTAATTCTCGGAAACGGTCAAAACCGAGAATACTATCATTTTGTAATCTACCTAAAACGACGCTAGGATGAATATCTATCTCCTCAGCAAAATGTATGATATCCATCTTATCAAAGTTTCCTTTTTCAACAAAAGCTTGATAATCTTCTGGTCTAATCAAGAAATCTTTTGCAAACTGGTCTGCCTGTTCCTCAGAACGAAGATAGGACTCACTGTTTCCTTCATCAGATGAAAAATCATTTTCCAGAATGTGCCCAATCTCATGAAATAGTGAGAACCAAAAAATATCTGACGCTTTGTTTCGATCCGTAAGTAAAAGCAAGGCACTACCATTACTGAATTTTTTAGTCGCTCCATTTAGATTGGCATTTGGCAAAGCAGGTAGACCTACTAGGACAACACCACAGTCTAGCAAGATATCATACAAGCATTGAGGGAAAACTTCTGGATTTTGTCTCGTCAACTTTCTCAACTCAGGTAGGCTTCTCTCTAACTTTTTACGGTTGAGCTTGGTAGTTGTTACATCACGTGCTTTTTTAGATGCCAACTCCAGCATGATATTAGAGTTTACTATACTTTTAGTTGTAAACTCACGCGTATTCCGATAGCTGACTAAATGGTTAAAAGATGTAAGGTTTTCTAAACTTGCCACACCTAGAATCTTGCGAAGCTCGACGATCTTTTCTTTCAAAGTATAGCGTTTGTCTGGAACGTAGCTTTCTTCCTTAAAATACTTGAAATCAATCATCTCACAAATGTCTTTCTCGCTACCTTCTTCTAGCTCTCTTTGTTCTACAATCTCTGCCACTTTTACATCGTAAGCATTTTGAAGATTGAGCCAAGTTCGCATGGAAACTCCGCTTAGCTTGGCAAGCTTATGAGCTGTTTCTTTACTAATGGACTCCTCAGCATTGACCAGCTTGCTGACAGTTTTTGCTGAAACCCCCAAACGCTCCGCAAATTCTTTCTGCGTTACGTTATACTCTTCAATCAACTCTTCAACATACTGACCTGGATGAAAAGCAATCAGGTCTTTGTATTCAACAATTTTATTAGTCATAGTGATTGCTGACCTCCTCTATTTTTAGGATTTCGATTTCAACAGGACTTGGAAACACCTTTTCTAAATCCTCCTCACGAAATTCTACAATCAACCGATAGGAACTCCTTCGACCATCTATATCTAAAGCAAACTGCCCTTGTCTCTTTCCCTTGAGTTGGTGAAAGTGATACTTAGGAAAAGCTTTCACACTAGCCAAAGAATCCGCCGCTTCCAAAAAGTTGATCAACTGATGTAACTTTACAGCAATCTTATCCGAAAAATCTTTTTTCGCCTGTCTCAGCTCTGTGCACTGCTTTTTAACAGTTTTGTTTGTATAGATAAGCTTCATGTGTCCCTTTCTATTCAAATTAAATTACCTAATAGGTAATTTAATTATACCATCTTTAGAAAATAAAAACCAGCCAAAAGTTAATTTGGCTGGGATTGTAGTTATTAATTTAGAATAAGAAATGTTACCTATTTTCTTTTTAAAATGTAAATTCCATCACCTAATCTATAACTAGTTAATTCTACATCTGTTGCTCTCGCTGTTTCTATATCATCAAACGAGAGATTTGTTATGATATGATGAGCGTGAGGAAAACCTGTAACTCCAAATATCTTAAACCCAAAAACTCCTAGAACAGGGTTTAGATAACTTGCATTACTGCCAACATACATCAATCCAATTAAAAGAAATAACAATAAATTCATGATAATACTAGTTGTATTATTCATATCAAAAGACAGTAACGGAGTAAAATACGTAACAATGTAGTTCATCAATGAATCACTTTCCGGTGATATTTCCATTTTTCTCGGTATTTTGATACTTTCCTTACCATCAAACTTAAATAATTTCCATAATTTAATAATTGAAATAAAAATTAGAACAACAAAAACTTCACGAATCAATTTATGATTGAAATCAAGAGCTATTAATCTCTCAAATGAGAATTTGGAATAATTAATATTACTACAAAGAAGCCATAAGTATAGTGGTAGATATGAGGTGATAAACAATGTCCACTTAGAAAAAAGATCTCGTTGCATTACATACGTCCTTCTTCAACAGTTTCAATCTCAGAAATGTAAGCTTTCACAAATGCATCTGATATAGCATTAATCAATTGAACACAATTTTTCTCATCAGTAATACTTAACTTTCCATTACTGAACGTAACATCTTCAATTTCTTTATAAAATTTATGATTAGGGTCATTTTTTATAGTTTGTATTTTGTCAATATGTCTAACTGTTTCTGTAAAACGATTCGTATCAGAAACAATTTTAATTAACCTCGTAGCAAGTCTTTTACCATTGATCACTTTTGTTTTCAAAAAATTAATCGAAGCTTGTTCAAATATAGTTTTTATATTTGCATCAGTATTTAGAATTTCTGTTGCTTGCTCAGCAAATTTTTGATTCATTCCAAATATAGAATCAAATTTTGATTCTGCTTGATTGATTAAAATTTTTTCATCATTTACGATCATCAAATCAATCTTCTTGTTTAAACCAAACAGATTATTTTGTTCCCTTAATTCAATTTTACTATCCGTAAAATTACCAATAATCCACTTTTTTTCTAACTGAAATGCATTGACAAACGAACCAATGAATTTAAGATTAATTAAATCATCCTTTTTTATGACAACCAAATAATTGTGTAATGTTTTTTCAGTTTCACTACTCGAACTAAGTAGATGTTGTTGTTCATCATTAAATTTTGAAATTACAGATTGAATATTTCCGTAGTTCGACACCTCTACTTGCTCATGTACATTCTTATGCGTTACGACCGGATCATATGGTTTTATTTCTCGATTACTAAAAATAGATTGACCCATACTTTCAATAATTGATTTTACCACAGTTTCTTTAGTTTTTTTATCAGCATCTTGTTTATATAAAAAAATCTCATTTTTCTTAATTTTAATTAGAAAAATCTTAACATATTCATCAAAATCTGGTTGTTGACTAAAAGAAGCCAACCCGTTTTTTTCATTATTAATATTTATTGGAATCAATTTATGCCTCTTTCCCCTACTCCACCTTGACCTGCCCATTCATCAACATTGGCAAGAGCCAATCGCGAAGTTGGTTAAGTTCTTGGTTTTGTCTACTTCTATTTTTGATTTCTCTATCAAATGATTTTACTAATTGGTCAAATTCCATCAATAGTTCAGTTGGCGGATAGACTAATTGTAATGAGTAAAGATCATCTTTCGTAATTGAACCAAATGTAGTTCCTACAGAATTAATCATATCAAATAGCTTTTTAAAATCTTGCATAACATTAAAAATATAGCTATTTGCTCCTACTTTACTATTAATAGCCGCTAAACCTCGACCTATACAACATCTTGTATCAGCGATATTCAAAGTCCCCACAGGTGCTCTAACACTTAACAAAATATCATCTTCTTCTGCTATCCTAGACGGTTCAGTTGTGTATTGTCTTGCTACAGGGAATCTCCATCCAAAATCTGTAGAACCTTGAAAAAATAACATCCCCTCTCCAACTTCATTATAAGAAGTTCCTTTAGGAGATTGTCCCATAGTTATATTAGCAATTTTTTCCAACTTCTCCACTCCCCACCCCTCAGGGATTTCGCGTTTAAGTTCTGAGTTATAGACCATCTTTCCGCCTGATGATTTGTAGGGTTTGCCATTCTGGTCTGGGAAATCAAACTGCACAAACCAGTAGTCATAGAGGGTCTTAGCCATGACTTCCAACTCTTGGTTGATTTGGCTGTTGATAAAAATTTTATCGTCCAAACAGGTCAATACTTTAGCTATTTTTTGTCTTGTTTCCCTGTCATACCAATTAATTTCAAAATTACCTATTCCAAAATGACTAATATTCGCTTGTGCACTTTTACTATCTACATTATTCAACACATATTCTAAAAAAACGGTATTATTTATGCAGTAATAAATGAAATCAAGGTCTTCTTTAAAATTTGGATTAATTTTTGCAACTCGTTGATTTAGGAAGACAGTTCTTCCACTTTTGTTTCTACCTACTTTCCCTATTGTTGCTCCTGTCATTGCAATAACAATATCATCGGGAAATACTTTAAATTTTTCCAATTTTTGGGTGGAGTATTTTGATACATCTACTTTATCAGCATTTTCAACATCTATTATAGGTGGTTTTATATCTTTAATTTTAACAACCAAATTTTCTCCTACTCCAAAATCTTTACTTTTAAATGCGTATCCACCATATATCTCAGATACTTCCTTTAATTTAAGCTTTTTCATCACCAATTACCCTTTAAATTTCAACTTTTTAAAATTATCTAAAATTTCTTTGTCTAACTGATTGCTTTTCTTAAAAAGGTTTGTCAGAGAAGCTTCAAAATCATTCATTTTTTCAGTAAACTCTTCTGCTGTGATATCCACATAGTCAATCTTGATGTCAAAGTATTGGCCTGCGCTGAGAGAGTAGTTTTTCCCCTTGATATCCTCATAAGAGACAGTGACAGAAAAGTCCTCGACGGCTTCTTTCTTGATAAAGGTCTCGACGATTTTTTGCTCTTCCTCAGGAGAGAGCACAGTCTTTTGGTTCTTACCTTCCTTGACCTTGGTTCCGAGGTTTGAGGCATCGATAAGGACGACATCGCCCTTGTTTTTCTTATCGATAAAGAGGATGGAAACGTTGGTACCTGTCGTCGCAAAGATATTGGACGGCATGGAAACAACACCAGCCAGCATTTGATTGTCCACCAAGTGTTGACGGATTGCCTTATCAATCCCTGACTGGGCAGTGATAAATCCTGTCGGCAAGACAACGGCTGCTTGACCGTCTGGTTTCAGGGAGTAGATGATATGCTGGACAAAGAGCTCATAAATCGCCATCTTATCTTTAGATTTGGCTGGAACCTTTGGCACACCTGCAAAGAAACGCTCACTAGCTTCTGGCAAAGTCTCCACTCGGTCACGCCACTCTGAAAAGTCCAGCTTGAAAGGAGGATTAGACACGATATAGTCCATCTTCTCAGGATGGCGATTGGCGATAATTGTATTCCCCTGTACGATATTATGAATGGAGTGTTGGAGGCCATTCAAGATGAGGTTGAGACG
The DNA here is from genome assembly GCF_003943935.1 of Streptococcus mitis. Taxonomy (GTDB): domain Bacteria; phylum Bacillota; class Bacilli; order Lactobacillales; family Streptococcaceae; genus Streptococcus; species Streptococcus mitis_BK. The sequence continues at coordinate 291,062 of NZ_RJOB01000001.1, forward strand.
GAGGAGATTGGATGACTTTTGCGAGATGTCCTGACTATAGACAGTGGCCTTATCCACACCGATACGACTAGCCAGATTCATTAGCAAGGTTCCAGAACCAGCAGAAGGGTCATAGATGCGCACGTTTGATGGTTGGTCATTCCCCACAAGAATATCAGCAATAATCTTAGCAACTGAGTGAGGCGTGTAGTACTCGGCATACTTGCCACCACCGTCTTTGTTGTAGTCCTTGATCATGTACTCAAAGAGAGTAGAGAAAAAGTCAAATCCTTGTGAAAAAATGGTCTCATCAAACTTGACGCGTGCAAGGAGATTGATGATGGCTTTTGCCACTTCGTTACGCTTACTGCTATCTGATATTGTGTCGGTAATCAAGCGTTCATCAAATAGACGAATAGCTGTGTCGCCGTCTGTATGCACAGAGAAAATATCGTTATTGTCAATAGCTATCTGATTAAGAGTATTTTCAAAACTCTCGTAAAAAGTCGCTTCATTTTGCTGACGGTGAAGCGTTTCGATCAACTGGTCTGGCTTGAGCCAAGCCGTACTTGTACCGATATCCTCCAAGAGCCAGTCATAATCATCTTCACCCATTACCAACAAGTTTTCATAAGTGTTGGATTCATCCAGCACCTTGGCTTGATATAAAAACTTATCATTTAAAAACTTGTAGAGGAAAGACTGGGTGAGGAGTTTGTACTCACCCGCTTCTCCTCCTAGTCCCGCATGGGTAAAGACCGCTTTCAAATCATCTACCAAGTCTTGGACTTGGACTTTATATGTTTCATTCATTAGTGTTGATATTCCTCTTCATATCCTTCAAATAACGACTCGACGATATAATTAAAATCCTGTCTTGTCAAACTACTTGCAGATTGGTTGGTTTTCATTTCAATCCGAGCTTCTTCTCGAATCATTTTCTTGAGAAAGTCCTCGTTATCTAGTACTCCTTGATTTTGACCGATTTTACGGTCTAGTCTGATTTTCGATTCCTTGATAACATGGTAAATAGCAGGAAAATCACTGACCATAGTCGAATTGGTTACGTGTTTGTAGGAACGTGCTGCCATTTCATCTCCGTCAAAATTCATAGTCAAACGTCTCATATGAGTATGATAATCTTCCACTGACTTAAAGAGCTCTTCGTACTCTTTTTGAATTTTTTTGATGTTTTCCATAGTATAGCCTTCTTGCCCATGAATCAGATGTTTTTTCATGATGCGTTGGAATTCTTCGTAAAGAGAAACCCACTCAGGATCTTTCTCATCACGCTCTTTTATGATTCCTCCAGCAACTCGACGCTTCAAATCTTCTAGGTCATTGGCCGCTAGACGGAGTTCTTCCTCCGCAATCTTGACAAAACTAAAACTGGTCTCAGACATGGCAAGATTTAAAAGAGTGCGACTAGAAAAGTCATCTGGCTTATCTATCAGTGACAAGGTCAACAAACGTCTTGAGATGACATTGAGCAGAGTTGCAATCTGAGCAATATCAATCTGTTCGAGCAAATGGGCATGACCAAGTAAGCGGGCGATATTATAGTATTGCTTAATCGATTCTAAAGCCTTTCGGAGTTCATTTAGTTGCTTTCTATCCTTAATATCATCAATTGATTGAGAAAAGAACTCTAGATTAGAGGTTGGATAGTCTATGAGGATGCGCTCTGTCTTTCTGAGTTCCTGAGAAATTTCCTCAGCTGGCACAAAGAGCGAACCAAACACATCCTCTCCATTTTCCCCAGTCAGGGTTGTATCATACTCTTGATTGAGTTCTTCTAGATAAGCACGATTAGTCTTGTCAAACTCCTTAGAAATATCCGCAAAATCAACTACATAGCCAAAGAGATAGTCCTTGTAAGGACGATTCACACGAGTCAAAGTCTGGAGAAGGTTATGAGCCTTAATCTTGCGACCTAGATAGAGACGCTTGAGGCGAGGCGCATCAAAACCTGTCAGGAGCATCGAATAGACGATAATGAGATCAATCTTACCTTCTTTATAGGCATCCACCTTTTCCTTTTTCTCTTCCTTGTCTCCCTCATCATGGAGGATGAGAGCAGAGGTCAAGTTGGTTGTTCCAGCCTTTCGTCGTTCTTCTAACTGCTTTTCAAGCTCACGCGCCTGCTTGGATGAATCACAGACAATCATACCACCAATGGTCTGGTCATCAAAAACCAGATCACGCGCACGATTAAAGTCCTCCAGAATAAAATCAAGCATAGGTTCCACATAGTGCGGATGAGCAAAAATATCTTCTTTTGACAGATCTCCACGTTGGATTTCTTCATTGATTGCTCTGAGATTATCTTTATAGGACGTCTCGATATCTTCTCGCATCAAACGCAAGGTAAAACCATCATCTATAGACTGGTTGTAGTAGTATTTATGGATATAATCCCCAAAAATATCACGTGTAGTCGCATGGCTTTCCTTTGTCTTACCATCTTTCTTGTAGGTAATCAAGGGGGTCCCAGTCAAAGCAATCTTGATTGCATTGGTATCTGCCTGATAGAGATTTGGCAGGTAGGAACCTCGTTCGTTATAAGAGCGGTGGGCTTCATCGATAAAGTAGATATTTTGACGATTGAGATCATAGCCAGAGCGATCGGTCAGGTCTGAATCATCTTTGAACTTCTGTATATTGACAACAGCGACATCATAACCATCTTGCTTTTGGTTGAGTTCTCTAGGATTGTTGATGCGCTTAACTTTTAGACCTCTTTTGGTAAATTCCTTAAAGGCTTGGTCTGCCAAGTCCAAGCGATCAACGACAAAGTAAAACTGAGGAACAATTCCCTGCTTTGAGAAATAATTAGTCAGATAGCGAATATTGAAGAAAGCTAAGGCTGTCTTACCTGAGCCCTGTGTATGCCAGATAACACCTTTTTTGACACCTTTTGCGATGGTTTCTTCTATAGCTCTTGTAGCGAAGTATTGCGGATAACGCATGACATGCTTCTGCAATTGTATCTGACCTTCTTTGCTTTCTTCTTCTACATAAACCAGCCCAAAGCGAAGCATGAAAAGCAGGCGTTCTTTTTGATACAAAGAAGATAGGAAAGTATTGCAAGGAGTGTCGGGCTGTAAGTTTGTTGCAAATTCTGGTTGAGACTTGAGAACAAAACGCTTCACATCCTCAAGGACAAAGTCAATTTGTTCATCTCTTAAAGGTACAATTGAACCAAGAAAATCTACTTCTCTTTCTTCCTTGAAAGCATTAAACTTGGTTTTTGAATAGGCATTTGAACCATAGTAAGAACCCTGTTTTTGTTGACCTTGGCCACTGATATAAGGCAAATTATCAGATAGAGCTATCAACTGGGTAATATTGTTAAAACGACGGAACTTACGATTTTCAAAACGGTATCTGGTTCTGTCCTGTTCTGACTGAATCCCTGTCTTTCCATCACGGATAGCATTGGGTTGTTTAACTTCGATATAAGAAAGGGGAAGTCCATTGATAAACACAACTATATCCGGACGAAATTCATCTTGTCCATTTTGACAAGTGACTTCAAGAGCCAGATGGAAGGTATTGGCTTCAGGATTTTCCCAATCGATATAAACAGCACCTTCTTGTCCCTGTATCCTTTTAAAGAAGGAGCGCCCTAAATCATTTTGATCCAGTTCCAGCTTAATATTGGCCAATTCTCTCTCAAAATCTTCATCTGTCAAATAATTATTAAATGTTAAAAATTGCTCCTTAAAAACAGATACAAGAATATTGGTATCTGGGTCTCTTTCTTCAATTTCTTTACTATTACGAGAAAGATAGGTATAACCCATTCGCATCAAATGCAGAGCTGCTGGGATTTGTACTCTTGTTAATTCAGAAAAATCTTTTCGTCTTGCCATCGCAAACCTTCCTTACGCTTCATTTGAACTATTCATATCCTGAAATTTCCAAATTTTATACTAGGTCTATTATAGCATGTTTAGGCTCAAAATCCATCACTCTTCCCATTGTAAAAGCAATCTTCCCCCTTTCTCCTCCAAAATATGGTATAGTAGAAATATACTATCTACGAGGAGTTTACATGTCACATAATAAACAAATGAAAGCTGTTTCTCCCCTTCTACAGCAAGTTATCAACATCTCATCGATTGTCGGCGGGGTTGGGAGTTTGATTTTCTGTATTTGGGCTTATCAGGCTGGGATTTTACAGTCTAAGGAAACCCTCTCTGCCTTTATCCAGCAGGCAGGCATCTGGGGGCCACCTCTCTTTATCTTTTTACAGATTTTACAAACGGTCGTCCCTATCATTCCTGGGGCCTTGACCTCGGTGGCAGGGGTCTTTATTTACGGGCACATCATCGGTACGATCTACAACTATATCGGCATCGTGATTGGCTGTGCCATTATCTTTTATCTGGTGCGCCTCTATGGGGCTGCCTTTGTCCAGTCTGTCGTCAGCAAACGCACCTATGACAAGTATATCGGTTGGTTGGATAAGGGTAATCGTTTTGACCGTTTCTTTATCTTTATGATGATTTGGCCCATTAGTCCAGCTGACTTTCTCTGTATGCTGGCTGCCCTGACCAAGATGAGTTTCAAGCGCTATATGACTATCATCATTCTGACCAAGCCCTTTACCCTCGTGGTTTATACCTACGGTCTAACCTATATTATTGACTTCTTCTGGCAAATGCTTTGACACATAAAAAATCCGTTTGGTTTCCCAAGCGGATTTTGTGCTTTATTTTGAAACTTCTTTTGCAAGTACAAAGTTCCCAAGAGTAGCAGAACCATTTCCTGCGACTGCTGGTGTCACGATGTATTCACGCACATCAGGTACTGGTAGGTAGCCATTAAGAAGAGATGTAAATTTCTCACGGACACGGTCCAGCATGTGTTGTTGAGCCATGACCCCTCCACCAAAGACAATCACGTCTGGGCGGAAAGTCACTGTCGCATTAACCGCAGCTTGAGCGATATAGTAGGCTTGAACATCCCAAACAGGGTTGTTGAGTTCAATGTTTTCCCCACGAACACCTGTACGAGCTTCCAAACTTGGACCAGCTGCATAGCCTTCCAGACATCCCTTATGGAAAGGACAAACACCCTTAAACTCTTTTTCAATGTCCATTGGGTGTCTAGCAACATAGTAGTGACCCATTTCAGGGTGACCCACACCACCGATAAACTCACCACGTTGGATGACACCTGCACCGATACCTGTACCGATTGTGTAGTAAACCAAGTTTTCGATACGGCCACCAGCATTATTACGGGCAACCACTTCACCATAAGCAGAGCTGTTTACGTCTGTAGTGAAGTACATTGGCACGTTTAGGGCGCGACGAAGGGCACCAAGCAAGTCCACATTTGCCCAGTTTGGTTTTGGAGTCGTTGTGATAAAGCCATAAGTTTTTGAGTTTTTATCAATATCAATCGGACCAAATGAACCAACTGCAAGACCAGCAAGGTTATCGAATTTCGAGAAGAACTCGATGGTTTTATCGATTGTTTCGATTGGAGTTGTTGTTGGAAATTGTGTTTTTTCTACAACGTTAAAGTTTTCATCACCGACAGCACAGACAAACTTTGTACCGCCCGCTTCCAAGCTTCCATATAATTTTGTCATGATAAACCTCTTGTTTTTATTTTCTTTATTATAGCATATTTCGAAAGTCTAAATTTCTCTATTTTTTAGATTTTCCTCTGTAAATCTTACCATTCAAGCAAAAACGAACAAACATGTCATTTGTTCGTTTTCACATTAGAGAGGATTGATTAGATTTTCACTTCAATCACAGCATCCCCCTTCGCAACTGAACCTGTTGCGACTGGAGCTACTGAAGCATAGTCAGCTGTGTTTGTAACGATAACCATTGTTGTATCATCAAGACCAGCTGCAGCGATTTTGTTTGAGTCAAATGTTCCAAGAACATCGCCAGCTTTAACCTTGTCACCTTGAGCAACTTTTGCTTCAAAACCTTCACCGTTCATAGATACAGTGTCAATACCAACGTGGATCAAAACTTCAGCACCATCAGTTGTTTTCAAGCCAAAAGCGTGTCCTGTTGGAAAGGCAATTGAAACTTCAGCATCAGCTGGTGCATATACCACACCTTGACTTGGTTTCACAGCGATACCTTGTCCCATAGCTCCGCTTGAGAAAACAGGGTCATTAACATCAGCAAGAGCGACAACATCACCGACGATAGGAGTTACAAGTGTTTCATTTTGAAGAGTTGCTGGAATGTTACCAGTTGTTTCTTCTTGGACCAAACGTTCTGTCGCTACTTCAGAAGCAACTTCTTTTTCATCTTCGTAACCAAACATGTAAGTAAGAGCAAAACCAAGGGCAAATGATACGGCTACCATAAGAAGGTATTGTGCAAGTTGTCCGTTACCGATGTAAAGCATTGTACCAGGGATGATGGTGATACCATTACCAGTACCAGCAAGTCCAAGGATAGAAGCCAATCCACCACCGATTGCACCAGCAATCAATGAAAGGAAGAATGGCTTACGGAAGCGCAAGTTCACCCCGAAAATAGCAGGCTCTGTAATACCGAGGAAGGCAGAAAGAGCAGCTGGGAAAGCAAGTGTTTTTAGTTTTGGATTTTTAGTTTTAACACCAACCGCAACAGTCGCAGCACCTTGAGCTGTCATAGCAGCTGTGATGATCGCGTTGAATGGGTTAGCATGATCAGCAGCAAGCAATTGCACTTCAAGCAAGTTGAAGATATGGTGCACACCTGACACAACAATCAATTGGTGAACCCCACCGATCAAGAAACCACCAAGACCAAATGGCAAGCTGAGGATCGCTTTTGTAGCAATAAGGATGTAGTTTTCAACGACGTGGAAGACTGGTCCGATGACAAAGAGTCCAAGGATAGACATAACCAAAAGTGTCACGAATGGCGTTACTAAGAGGTCAATCACATCTGGAACAACCTTGCGGACAGCTTTTTCAAATTTAGCTCCGACAACCCCGATGATGAAGGCTGGAAGAACGGAACCTTGCAAACCAACAACAGGGATGAAACCAAAGAAGTTCATAGCTGTTACTTCACCACCTGAAGCGACTGCCCAAGCGTTTGGAAGTGAGCCAGAAACAAGCATCATACCAAGAACAATACCAACGGCTGGATTTCCACCGAATACACGGAAGGTTGACCACACAACCAAACCTGGCAAGATGATAAAGGCTGTATCTGTCAATATTTGAGTGTAAGTTGTCACATCAGCTGGAAGTGTCATTCCAAGAGCAGTCAAGAGACCACGCACACCCATGAAGAGACCTGTCGCTACGATAACTGGGATGATTGGAACGAAAACGTCACCGAAAGTACGGATAGCACGTTGGAACCAGTTCCCTTGTTTAGCAGCTTCTGCTTTCATGTCATCTTTAGATGATGTTGGCAAACCAAGTGCAACAACTTCATCGTACATTTTGTTAACTGTACCTGTACCAAAGATGATTTGGTATTGACCTGAGTTAAAGAAAGCACCTTGAACTTTTTCCAAGTTCTCAATCACTTCTTTATTGATTTTTCCTTCATCTTTGACCATGACACGAAGACGAGTCGCACAGTGAGCTACACTGTTGACATTTTCACGTCCGCCTAAGGCATCGATGACTTTTTTTGCAATTTCCTGATTGTTCATTTGCAAAAATCTCCTTATATAAAATTTTGTTATTGTTTGAAAGCGATTTTATTCGCCCTACGACTATTATTTTATCATGTTTCAAAAATATGTCAAGCGTTTTGCAGAAAAAATATTTGTTTCTTAGAGTAAGGTCTTTTGTTTTGATAGATTGTGAGAGTTTTTTGAAAGTATTCTTTAAAAAAATAGTTTAAAATCTGAGTTAAAAAGGGTTTTATTTCACTTTCTTTCAATTTACTGTAGATAGATGATTGATTTCCTGCTTTTATTTTATGATAAACGTTTGACAGTTTTTTCTCTTTTTTAACATAAAAGGCTTGCATTTTTGCTCGAAAACGGTTACTATTAAAAGTGATAAGATTTTCGGAGGAATGAATGAATGGAATGGACAACTGAGCGTCGTTACAGACTTTATCAAGATTGGACGCAAGAAGAAATTCAACATATAAAAGAAAATATGGCACAATCTCCATGGCATACTCATTACCATGTTGAGCCAAAAACAGGACTTCTCAATGACCCAAATGGCTTTTCTTACTTTGATGGCAAGTGGATTGTTTTTTATCAGAACTTCCCTTTTGGTGCAGCCCACGGTTTAAAATCTTGGGTGCAGCTTGAAAGTGATGATTTGGTTCACTTTAGAGAAACTGGAGTCAAAGTTTTGCCTGATACTCCATTAGATAGCCACGGTGCCTACTCTGGTTCTGCTATGCAGTTTGGCGATAACTTGTTCCTATTTTATACAGGAAATGTTCGCGATGAAAACTGGATCCGTCACCCCTACCAGATTGGGGCTTTGATGGATAAGGATGGCAAGATTACAAAGATTGACAAGATTTTGATTGACCAACCAGCAGACTCTACTGACCACTTCCGCGACCCGCAAATTTTTAACTTCAAGGGCCAATACTATGCTATCGTCGGTGGACAGGACTTGGAGAAAAAAGGTTTCGTCCGTCTCTACAAGGCTGTTGACAACGACTACACAAACTGGCAAGCTGTTGGCAACCTTGACTTTGCTAACGACCGCACTGCCTATATGATAGAATGCCCAAATCTGGTCTTTGTAGATGAGCAACCTGTCCTCCTCTACTGTCCACAAGGATTGGATAAGAAAGTTCTAGACTACGATAATATCTATCCAAATATGTATAAGATTGGGGCTTCCTTTGACCCTGAAAATGCTAAAATGGTAGATGTATCTCAACTTCAAAACATGGACTATGGTTTCGAAGCCTATGCAACTCAAGCCTTCAACTCTCCTGACGGTCGTGCTCTAGCAGTTAGTTGGCTTGGATTACCAGATGTTTCTTACCCATCTGACCGTTTTGACCACCAAGGAACCTTCTCTTTGGTCAAAGAACTCACTATCAAAGACGGTAAACTCTACCAATACCCAGTCACAGCTATCAAGGATCTTCGTGCTTCTGAAGAACCTTTCTCAAACCGTGCCCAAACCAAGAACACTTACGAACTCGAACTCAACTTGGAAGCTAATAGCCAGAGCGAGATTGTCTTACTGGCTGATAAAGAAGGCAAGGGATTTTCCATCAACTTTGACCTTGTAAATGGTCAAGTGACAGTAGATCGTAGCCAGGCTGGTGAACAGTATGCCCAAGAATTTGGGACAACTCGTTCTTGCCCAATCGATAACCAGGCTACTACTGCTACAATCTTCATCGATAACTCTGTCTTTGAAATTTTCATCAATAAAGGAGAAAAAGTATTTTCTGGTCGTGTCTTCCCACATGCAGACCAAAATGGGATCCTGATCAAATCTGGAAACCCAACTGGAACTTACTATGAATTAGATTATGGTCGCAAAACTAACTGATGTCGCCAAACTTGCAGGCGTCAGCCCTACTACCGTTTCTCGAGTTATCAATAAAAAAGGCTATCTCTCTGAGAAAACCATTCAAAAGGTCAATGAAGCCATGCGAGAATTGGGCTATAAACCCAATAATCTGGCTCGTAGTCTGCAAGGAAAATCAGCTAAGTTAATCGGCTTGATTTTCCCAAATATTTCCAACGTTTTCTATGCAGAATTGATTGATAAGCTGGAACACCAACTATTTAAGAATGGTTACAAGACCATCATTTGTAACAGCGAGCACGATTCTGAAAAGGAACGCGAGTACATCGAAATGTTAGAAGCCAATCAGGTGGACGGCATCATTTCTGGTAGTCACAACTTAGGAATCGAAGACTACAATCGTGTGACCGCACCGATTATTTCCTTTGACCGAAACTTGTCACCAGACATCCCTGTCGTTTCCTCTGACAACTATGCTGGCGGGGTCCTTGCTGCCCAGACCTTGGTTAAGACAGGCGCCCAGTCTATCATCATGATTACAGGAAATGACAATTCTAATTCGCCAACTGGACTGCGCCACGCTGGTTTTGCATCCGTACTCCCAAAAGCTCCTATTATCAATGTTTCCAGTGACTTTTCTCCTGTCAGAAAAGAAATGGAAATCAAGAATATCTTGACGCGACAAAAACCAGATGCCATCTTTGCTTCGGATGATTTGACTGCCATTCTGGTCATTAAAATTGCTCAAGAACTGGGAATCTCTGTCCCAGAAGATCTCAAAGTCATCGGCTATGATGGGACTTACTTTATCGAGAACTACTACCCTCATTTAACAACGATTAAGCAACCTATGCAAGAGATTGCTCAACTCACTGTTGACCTCCTATTACAAAAGATCGAAGGCAAGGAAGTCGCAACAACAGGTTACTTCTTACCAGTCACCCTATTACCAGGAAAAAGTATTTGATACTCAATGAAAATCTCCTCAAACCACGTCAGCGTCGCCTTACCGTAGATATATGTAACTGACTTCGTCAGTCTTATCTACAACCTCAAAGCAGTGCTTTGAGCAGCTTGCGGCTAGCTTCCTAGTTTGCTCTTTGATTTTCATTGAGTATAAGCACAAGAAAACTCAGACCGAATTCGTCTGAGTTTTTTATGATCTTAAATTTTCTAGATAACGCTGGGCAGTCTCTAAGTTAAAGGTTTTCTCTGCTATAAGGCGCTCAACTAGGGGAGATAGCTCGGATTCACTGGCACCTGCTAGGAGTGCCAAGGATTTAGCCTGCAATTTCATGTGGCCTTGCTGAATCCCTGTACTCACCAAGGCTTTGAGAGCTGCAAAGTTTTGGGCAAGACCGATAGACACGATAATCTGAGCTAATTCTTTGGCAGAAGGATTTCCCAGTAGTTCGTGACTGAGGGCTACACGAGGGTTGAGACCAATAGAACCGCCCTTGGTCGCTACAGGCATAGGTAAGGTCATCTCACCGACCAATTCTTCTGTGTCCGTATCTAGACTCCATCGACTAAGACCTTGGTAGCGTCCATCTCGACTGGCAAAAGCATGAGCCCCTGCTTCGATGGCACGCCAGTCATTACCAGTGGCAATCAAAATGGCATCAATACCATTAAAAATTCCTTTATTATGGGTAGCTGCTCGATAAGGATCAGACTGCGCAAACTGACTAGCCAACGCAATTTTCTCCGCAATCTCTCGTCCTTGATCCTTTTGACGGCTCAAGTATCGAAAGGCGACGCGACAACTTGCAGTCACCAGAGAATCGGTCGCGTAATTAGACAGAATTCCCATGAGGCTCTGTCCCTGGCTGAGTTCTTCTAAGACTGGTTTCAAGGCTTCTAGCATGGTGTTGAGCATATTAGCACCCATAGCTTCTTGGGTATCGACATGGAGATAAACAACGAGAAAGTCTGTTTCGCCTTTAATCTCTTCTACATGTAGATCACGCGCCCCACCCCCGCGTTTAACAATCGAAGGATAGGCTTGATTAGCAAGCTCCAAGAGTTCTGCTTTCTTGCTGGAAATCTTCTCTAACGCTTGTTCAGGATTAGCAACTTGATAAAGAGCTACCTGCCCAATCATCTGGCGCTCATGAACCTGAGCAGTAAAGCCACCTGCTCGCTTAATGATTTTACTTGCATAGCAAGCCGCAGCAACCACTGAGGGTTCTTCTGTCACATAGGGAACTGTGTATTCCTGACCGTTAACGAGAACCTCTGGGACCAGCGAATAAGGCAGAGAAAAAGTTCCCACTACATTCTCACTCAGCTGGTCTGCCACAGTCACACTAATCTGTTCATCCTGCTCCAAACTCTCTTGTCTCTCAGGACTAAGGAGCGCCTGAGCTTGTAACAGCTCGAGGCGCTCTTGGTATGATTTTTTAGAAAATCCATTCCAACTTATCTTCATTATTTTTCAACCTTGCTATAACGGCGTTGATGGTCCACAATTTCAACCAAGGCAAAATCTTGATTTTCATAGCCAGAAAACTGGGCAGAGTTTGTTTCATCTAAGTCTACTTCCTCAAAGAAGACTTTTTCATAGTCTGCAACAGACAGGACAGTTCGTTGGTTGAGCTTGTTCAAACGGTCTTTATCCAAATAAGCTTCATATCCTTCAACCAATTCACCACTGAAAAACTCAGCCACGGCACCACTTCCGTAACTATAAAGGGCGATTTTATCCCCAGCCTTCAAGCTATCTGTATTTTCCAAGAGAGATAAAAGTCCAAGGAAAAGGGAACCTGTATAGATATTCCCCACCTTTTGACTGTAGAGAATAGACTGGTCAAAATGGTTTTGCAAGAGGTCTTTTTTCTCTTGAGGCAAGTTCTTATCCATGATTTTTTTCAAGCCTTTTAAGGCTAATTTAGGGTAAGGTAAATGGAAACAAACAGCTGCAAAATCATCCAAAGTAAGCTGGTAGCGTTTTTGGTATTCAAGCCAAGTTGTTTTCAAACTATCCAAATATTGTTGAGTAGAATAGACACCATTTACATAAGGAGTTGTTGAGTAATTTGGACGCCAAAAATCCATGATGTCACGAGTCTGAGCTACATTGTCATTATTAAAGGCCATAATGCGTGGATTTTGTGTAATCAACATTGCCACACTTCCGGCACCCTGAGTTGGTTCTCCTGGAGTTTCAATACCATATTTGGCAATATCACTGGCAATAACCAAAACTTTGGACTCTGGAGAATTTTCCACATGCAATTTGGCATAATGAAGGGCAGCTGTCGCTCCATAGCAGGCTTCTTTAATCTCGAAACTACGAGCAAAGGGCTGGATGCCAAGCAAGCCATGCACAAAGACGGCCGCAGCCTTACTCTGGTCAATTCCTGACTCGGTAGCCACAATGACCATGTCAATTTCTGCTCTCTCTTGCTCAGTTAAAATAGAGTCACTTGCACTAGCCGCCAAGGTCACGATGTCCTCAGTTAGAGGCGCAATACTCAATTCCTTGAGCAAGAGTCCTTTGCTTAATTTTTCAGGGTCAATTCCCCTCGCTTCTGCTAAGTCTTGTAATTTCAAGACATATTGACTGGTTGCAAAACCAATCTTATCAATACCGATTGTCATATTTACCTCTGTTTTATCATTCATGTAAAAAATCGTTCTATACTATTTTATCACAAATGGCAGTAAAAGAGAGAAAAAAGACTTGATTCACCAAATCAAGTCTCTTGTTAGTCTAACGATTTTGCTGTTTTCGTAAGTAGGAATACAGTCTGAGAATCACTGTTCCGCTAGCCATTCCAATGGAAATTACCAGAGCCAACATGACAACTAAGGTTGCACTAGCAATGGCGTGACTGTAATCACCTGTCACAAAAAAGGCTGTTGTCCGATAAGAAAGGTATCCCGGAACCAGAGGTGCCAAGATGGCTAAGATAAATACCACAGCAGGTGTCTTATAAAGAATACTTAAAATCTGGCTGACACAAGAACCGATAATGGCTGCAATAAAAGTAGCCACAATAACATTGGTCGGTTCCTTGAGCAAAAGATAAATTAGCCAGACAGCCATGCCCAAAATCCCTCCTGGTAAGAGCATAGACCGCTGAACATTGAGTACGATTAAAAAAGTGATGATAGCAAGAAGACTTGCTACTGCTTGTAATAAAAAGGTAGTTAGTGTCATATTAGTTCATCAATACCAAGGCGACAGAAGTTCCTGCCCCTAAAGCAAGGGTAATGAGTAGGGATTCAAACATTTTACTCATACCAGAGTTTATGTGGTTGGTCATAATATCCCGAACCGCATTGGTCAAGGCAATTCCAGGTACAAAAGGCATGACGGCACCAGCTATAATCAAATCTGCTGTTGAAGGAAAGCCCGTGTAGCGAGCCCAAAACTGGGCTATCATCCCAAAGACAAAGGCCCCAGCAAAGGCTGTTACAAAGGGAATTCGGATAAACTTTTCTACATAGAGGGAAAAGGCAAAACCAAATAAGGTAGCCACTCCTGCCCCGAGTGCGTCATAGATATTTCCACTAAACATAATTGAAAAGAAAGGGGCACTAAAGGTCGCAGCCAAAGTTACCTGCAACTTAGTATAGGGAAGGGGTTGGGCTTGCAAAGCCTTCAATTGCTTAAAGGCTGTTTCTAAATCAATCTGCCCCCCAACCAGCTGACGAGAAATCTGGTTCACATCGCAGACTTTTTCGATGTTATAAGAAGAGGAGGTCACGCGCTTCATGCGCGAAATATTGGTATTTTCAATCGAGAAAAAGATGGCAGCAGGCATGGCAAGAACATTGCAATCCACAATCCCCTGCGAATGCGCGATCCGAATCATGGTATCTTCTACACGATGGATTTCTGAACCACTTTTAAGGAGAATGGTCCCAGCTAACATAATCACGTCGATGACCGCATTTAATTCTCTTGATTCTTCCATGCTTTCCTCCTTTTATCAACTCCTTCTATTCTATCACAAATCTGGAGTCAAAAAAAATCTTTGCCATGAAATCATGACAAAGATTTGTTTAATCACGAGAATTTTCGTGGTTTCCTTCACTATTTGGTTGATTCGTTGGAGGATTATTCCCTTGTTGATTACCTTGTTGATTACCTTGTTGATTACCTTGTTGATTACCTCGCTGACTACCTTGTTGGTTCCCTTGATTTGGTGTTGTTGTAGAACCTTGGTTTCCACGTTGAGTAGGATTAGAGGATGAAGTTGACGGCGGTGTTTTCGGTCTATAAACTGAAATTTTTATACGTGTGTAAGTAGGGTCAACCTTTTCTCCAGCTTTTGGTGTTTGATCTACAACCGTGCCCTCTGCTGTTCCTTCAGGAGCTGTCGAAACCTCGACAACCTCAATATTAGCCTCATTTACTCCGACAATCCTAATCAGATTAGTCTTAGTAAATTCGCGATTTGAACCAATGTAACTAGGCATGCCCTTCGTAGCAACTGTTAAGGTGATCGTAGTAACTTTTGAGAGATCATAGGTCGAACCTGAAGCAGGAGTCTGTCTGAGGACGGTTCCAGGTTCGTATTCGCTGGACACTTCCTCTTCCTTCTGGATTAGATTTTCGGGAACCTTCTTCTTCTTCAGTTCAGCTTCAACATCTGTGTACTTCCGACCGACATAATTACTCAATTGGAAAGATTGCTTACCCGATGAGACAACCAAATTGATTTTCGTTCCTTCTTTTCGGCTACTACCCGCTTCAGGATCCGTTCGAATGACACGTCCTTCTGCTACTGTATCACTAGCTTCTGATTTTTCTTCGCCAATCTCAAAATTGGCTTTCTTGAGAGTTTCCTTGGCCTCCGCAACTGTCTGACCTGCCACATTTGGAATGGCAATAGTTGCAGGAGTCCTGGATAATATCCAAACCAGAGAGGCTGCCACCAATACAATGCTGGCCAACAAAATCATATAACGAACTCTAAATTTCCGTTTCTTAACTGGCTTGCTTGCGTAATCGTCTTCTGAAACCTGCTGACTAGGCTTCGCAACCTGTGGCTTCGGACTTTGTGTTTGTACCTTAGGAATCGAGGTCAAGGTACTCTGGGATACCTTTGGTAGAGTCTTGGTGTCTGCCTTAGTAGTATCATTAAATACCAGTTTAGGCTCATTTCGACGATTGTAAGACAAACTACTAGACAAGTCCACATACATCTCTGCAACTGACTGATAACGATCTGTCAATTTCTTGGCAGTTGCCTTGATAACAACATTCTCCAAAGCCTGAGGCACAGATGGATTTTCATCAATAACTGACGGCAGTGGTTTCTGGAAATGCTGAAGGGCGATGGTCACCGCGCTATCCCCGTCATAAGGGATATGGCCTGTCAACATCTCATAGAAAATAATCCCCATGGCATAGATATCACTCTGTACCGTCGCCTTCGAACCACGCGCCTGCTCAGGTGACAAGTAATGAACCGACCCCAGCATAGAGTTGGTCTGGGTCAGACTCGTCTCTGCAAAGGCGACCGCGATCCCAAAGTCTGTGACCTTAGCAGTCCCATCTGGTGTCAAGAGGATATTTTGCGGTTTCAAGTCCCTGTGAACAATTCCTCGAGTATGGGCTAAGCGCATAGCCAAGAGAATTTGCCCCATGATACGGACCGCTTCTTCATTAGAAAGAGGATAGTGTTCCTTGATATAGCGTTTGAGGTCTAGTCCAGCAACATACTCCATTGCAAGATACTGTTGACCGTCTTCCTCACCAATATCTGTTATCCGAACGATATGAGGATGGTCTAGATCTGCCATAGCTCTCGCTTCACGCTGAAAACGAGCTACAGCTATCGGGTCCGTCTGGTAGTTGGTCCTCAGGACCTTCACTGCCACTTCTTCTCCGTCTAGAATTAAATCCTTGGCCAAATAGACATCTGCCATACCTCCTCGGCCAATCTGTTTCACAATCCGATAGCGTCCGGCAAAAATCTTGCCGATTTGGATCATTCTGCATCCTCCTCGTTCATAGAAACAAGGGCAACCGTAATGTTGTCTAAACCTCCTGCATTGTTAGCAAAACGCACGAGCGTCGCTGTTTTATCTGCCAAAGGAATATCACTGGTTACAATATCACAAATCTCACTGCCTGAAATCATGTTAGTCAAACCATCACTATTGAGCAAGAGATAGTCACCTGGCTCAAGGGTAATCATTCCAAAATCAGGTTGAACTTCATCTTTTTGACCGATAGATTGAGTAATAATATTTTTCTGTGGATGACTAGCAGCTTCTTCTGGTGTCAATTGACCTGCCTTAAGCAATTCATTGACCAAGGAATGATCGCTCGTTAACTGGTGGTATTCTTCCCCACGAATCAAACCGATACGAGAATCTCCAATATGAGCATAGATAGCCTGATTACCAATAATAGCAACAGCTTCTAGAGTTGTTCCCATTCCTTTATAGGCATCATCTTGTCCAAGTTGATGAATCTTTTGATTTTCAATTTCTAGGTAATGGGCGAACCATTCACGCACTTCATTGACTGTATCGATCTGGGTATCGACCCAAGCTATACCTAGGTCTGTTACCGCCATTTCACTAGCGATATTCCCTGCGCGATGACCTCCCATCCCATCAGCTAAAATAATCATAGTACGCCCAGCTCTATTGACATAGTGGTTGACATAGTCTTGGTTATTTGTTCGTTTCTGACCAACATCTGTTAATAATGAAATTTCCATGTGTCAGTTCCTTCCTAATCCGATATCTTGCGAAATTGACTGATGAAGAATCCATCACTTCCATACAACTCAGGTGTAATGAGGATACAGCCGTCTTTCATGATATCCTTACATTCATGTTCTAGTTTTACCTGCTCGAACTCGGGATGACTTTCTAAAAACGCCTCAACGACTTGAAAATTCTCCTCTGAGACAATAGTACAGGTACTATAAGTTATTATACCACCTTTGCGTAGTGTTTGACAAACACTACCTAATATTTCTAGCTGAATTTCCTGTAAGGACGCGAAATCTGATGTTTCCTTATTGTATTTGATATCTGGTTTTCGGCGCAAAAGACCGATTCCTGAACAAGGAGCATCTACTAAAATCTTGTCAAAGGAATTCTGACCAAAAAGCTCATGCACCTTTCTGGCATCCAATTTTTGAGTTTGAACCCGTTCTGCAACGCCTAGACGTTGGGCATTTTCTTGGATTAAGTCCAACTTGTGGTCATACAAGTCCAGAGCAGTAACCTGGCCTGTCGTGAGATAAGAGGCTATATGGGCTGTTTTCCCACCCGGAGCCGCACAAGCATCTAGAACCTGCTCATCACCTTGTAGATCAAGAGTTGGCGCAACCAATTGACTGGACTCGTCTTGAATAGTTATAGCACCTTCTGCAAACAAATCATGGCCTGCAAAGTGCCCTTGCTCCTTGACCAGACCAGAAACAGACAAAGGTGAATCACTAGCCTCTAACAAGGTTTTGATTTCTTCTTTTCGACCTAGGTCTGTTACACGAATACTGGCCTTGTTGCGCACCAAAAGGCTTTCAAAGATGGCTTGTGCTCGCTCTTCACCGTATTCTTCCTTGAGTTTGGAAACTAACCAAACTGGGAGAGAATAGGCAATAGAATCACGCTTGTTTTTTCGTTTGATGCTGGCAATATCTGGCCATCCTTCACGCAGGATACGGCGCAAGACAGCATTGACCAATTTTTCACTGCCTTTTTTACGGAATTTGGCTAATTCCACCGCTTCATTGACCACAGCATGGTCTGGAATTTTGTCCAAATAGCGGAGTTGGTAGGCACTCATAAGAAGCAGAACATAGAGCCAGCTGTCTAACTGGTCTCTGTCTTCGATAAAGTGAGATAGGTACCATTCCAGAGTCAGTTTGCGAGCTACTGTTCCATAGACCAGCTCTGTTGCCAAGCCCTTGTCTGCTACTGAAAGCTGGCTTCCCTTGAGATGCTTATTTAAGGCAATATTTGAGTATGCTTGATTGATAAAGATATCCTCTAATACTGCTAGGGCTAAACTTCTAGCCGTTTCTACTTTAGTCACCAAATCGTTCTCCTACAGTCAATGTACGTCCAACTCCGTTAAGGAAGGAAGCAATACCCATCTTAGGTTTGCCTGCTGGCTGCACTTGTCTGAGAGACAAAGCTCCTTCTGCCGTTGCGACAATCAATTCTTTCTTGCCGATAGAGAGGATTTCACCTGGATTTCCCTGACCTTCTACTGGTAGGGCTTCATAAATCTTAAAGCGGTCTCCCTTGAGGAAAGTATGGGCCACAGGCCACGGGTTCATGCCACGGATTTGGTTGAAAAGTTGACGATTGCTTTTATTCCAGTCCAGTTTTTCTTCCTCTGGCTTAATATTTGGCGAGAAAGTAACCTGACTTGGATCCTGTGGTTCAGGTTTGATGTCACCAGCAATGTAGGCAGGCAAAGTATCCAAAAGCAAATCACGACCAACAAGAGCTAATTTCTCAAACAAGGTGCCGACATTGTCCTCATCCGTAATCGGAATACTGCGACGAGAAATCATATCTCCTGCATCCATTTCCTTAACCATTTCCATAATGGTCACACCAGCTTCCTCATCCCCTTGAATCAAGGCATAATGGATAGGCGCACCACCACGGTGTTTAGGAAGAAGAGAGGCGTGAACATTGACCGCAAAGTCCATGCTATCAAGGAATTTACTTGGGAGAAACTGCCCAAAAGCAGCTGTCACAATCCCATCCGCTCCTAGCTGCATAATAGCTTCCATCTCTGGACTTCCAGATAATTTTTCAGGTTGGTAGATTGGAAGACCTGCTTCTTTGGCAGCCTGCTTGACTGGGGTTTCTTGGATCACTTTTTTACGCCCAACAGCACGGTCTGGCTGGGTCACAACGGCTAGAATTTCGTAACGGTCATCTGTCAAAAGCCCTTTTAAAACTGTTGCTGAAAAGTCGGGTGTCCCCATAAAGATTAATTTTGTCATATCTTCTCCTTCTTATAAAAATTGCTGTGGCTCATGGTCAATGCTGAGACGGAGCTCACTATTTTCCCGTTCTTGAGTCAAGGCCAAGACCTGGTTGAGGGTTGGCCCCAGCTCATCTTCTAAACGGTATTTAATCAAAATCTGGTAATGATAGAGGTTGTGGGTACGAGCAATGGGTTTTGGCGTCGGCCCGAGAATGTTACTGTTCTCTGATAATCCTGACCGCAAAATATTTATGACTTCATAGGCACGTTTGACCACCTCTTCTTCTTTCTTATGAGAAAGGGTAATGCCAATGGTGAAATAGTAAGGTGGATAGCCAAGTTGTCGTCTAATGCCCATTTCATAGGTATAAAATCCTTCGTAGTCCTGATCTTTGGCAAATCTTATAGCATAGTGCTGTGGATTGTAAGACTGGATTAAGACCTGACCTGCTTTTTCAGCCCGTCCTGCACGGCCTGCAACCTGAGTCAAAAGCTGGAAAGTTCTTTCAGAAGAACGGAAATCAGGCAGATTCAAAGCTGTATCCGCATTTAGAACTCCGACTAAGGTCACATTTGGAAAATCCAAGCCCTTGGCAATCATCTGGGTTCCGAGTAAAATATCAGCCTCGCCTTTTCCAAACTGATCAAGCAAGGATTGGTGACTGCCTTTCTTACGAGTGGTATCCACATCCATCCGCAAAATGCGGGCTTGGGGAAAAAGCTCCGCTAGCTCATCGTAAGCCTTCTGAGTCCCTGTTCCATAATAGCGAATACTACGACTTTGACAGTTTGGACAGACATGAGGTATCTCTTTAGAAAAACCACAATAATGACAATTCATAGTCTTGGTATCCATGTGCAAGGTTAGAGAAATGTCACAGTTGGGACAGGTATCCACGGTCCCACACTCCCGACACATAACAAAGCTAGAATAGCCACGGCGATTGAGCATGAGAACCACCTGCTCTTTTTTAGCCAGACGGTCCTGAATCGCTTCTAGCAAAGGAGGCGTAAAGTTTGATGTCTCATTCTGTCCAATATAGTCTCGAAAATCAATCACTTGAACCTCAGGGATCGTAGCTAAAGGATTAGCCCGTTGGGTCAGACGTAAGTGTTGATAGACACCTTTTCCAGCCCTCGCACGGCTCTCTAAGCTCGGTGTCGCAGACCCAAGCACCAGAGCCGCTTGATTATACTGGGCCCGTAAAATAGCCACCTCTCTGGCATGGTAACGGGGATTGCTGTCTTGCTTATAAGTCGCTTCATGCTCTTCATCAATAATCATGACACCCAGATTTTTCAGCGGAGCAAAGATAGCCGATCTGGCACCAACAACAACTTGGGCATCTCCTCGTTCTACCTTGCGCCATTCATCATACTTTTCACCATTAGACAGGCCAGAGTGAAGAATGGCAACCTTGTCCCCAAAACGTGCTATAAAACGCTCCGTCATCTGAGGGGTCAAGGAAATCTCAGGTACCAGCAAAATAGCTGTCTTGCCCTTATCTAAAGCTCCTTGAATAATCTGCAAGTAAACCTCGGTCTTCCCACTTCCTGTAATCCCTTGAAGGAGGAAGGGAGGTTGATGACTGCCAATCGCACTGACAACCGCATCCCGCGCCTGTCTTTGTTCTGGATTCAACTCCAAAGGTCGACTTGCCTCAATGCCTTCAAAATAAGCAGCCGAGCGTTGAACTTCCTTTTGGACTATGGTAACAGCTCCTTGTTCCACAAAGAAGTTGACTTGCTCCCGCGAGTAGGACTCTAACAGGCTAGCCAAGGAAGCACTCTCCGGATGAGACAGCAAATAGTCTCTCAATTCCAACTTTTTCTTGGCGCGTGCAGAAATCTCAACACCTTCTAACTGAACAAGGTCGACTTCATACCAGGACTGGGTCTTGACCTTCTTTTGATCGACTGCCTGATATTCCAGACCAAGCAAACCTTTTCTAGTCAACCGCATCATTTCAGCTTGTTTAGCCAAATCCAGAGAAGAAAAAGCTAGTGAATCCTCTGAACCAAACAGACGCTCTCGATCTTCCTGACTCAGACCTGCCAGAGGATAGAGAATCTTGTCATAGCTGGAATTTAGAAATCCCGGCAACATGGCCTTGAGGATGGAGATTTTGTAGGAGAAGACAGATTTGCGAAGCTCCTCAGCCAGCCAGAGTTGTTCTTGCGTGAGTACAGGAGAAAAATCCAGTACCTCGACAATATCTTTTAAATCTTGCGCCATCTCTTCTTCATCTGATTGGGACTCCAAACCAAGAACAATCCCTTGAATCAGGCGATTGCCCTTACCAAAAGGCACATGAACCCGCATCCCAACTTCCAGCATTCCCTCAAATTCCTCAGGAATCCTGTAACTATAGGGCTGGTCCGTCTGCATCAAGGGCACATCAACGATAATCTTGGCTATGGCCATCTTCTCACCTCCTCTTTGTCAGTACATTCTTGCAATAGAAAAAATAAGATTGAGTCCCCCCAACCTTAAATTTTTTCACCATCTTCTTTTTCTTTAGCGATTTGCTCTTTGATTTTCTTTTCTTCTTCTTCTTTGCGGCGTTTTTCTTCTTCGATACGGCGACGCACTGCTTCACGTTTTCCTTCTGGATCTGGGTGAATTGTAACGTTTCCTGATTCAATTTCTTCTAAAGCGCGAAGAGTTGATTTTTCCGACTTGAAACCTTGAGTTGCTGGCGCACCTGCTTCCAATTCGTGGGCACGTTTTGCTTCCAAGATTACGAGTGAATATTTTGAAGGAACCTTGTCGAGCAAGGTATCAATAGAGGGTTTTAACATCATTTGCTTGTACCTATTTTCTAAATTTTATCGGGTAGTTGGAGATTTTGGTAACATCTCCTGATAGTGACCAATGACACGATCCACACGGAAGTGCTCTGCTTCGATTACACGTTTGACACGCTCAGCAGCTAGGGGCACCTGATCGTTGACAATCGCATAATCATACTCACGCATGAGGGCAATTTCTTCCTTGGCTTTTTCGATTCGTTGGGCAATCACTTCTGCACTGTCTGTTCCACGTCCTATTAAACGATCTTGCAATTCATCTAAATCTGGTGGTGTCAGGAAGATAAAGACAGCATCTGGAACCTTTTTCTTGACCTGAAGAGCACCTTGAACTTCAATTTCAAGGAAAACATCGATTCCCTTGTCCAAGGTTTCATTGACATAGGTCAGAGGAGTTCCATAGTAGTTGCCGACATATTCTGCGTATTCCAACATCTGTCCTTGACGAATCAGCTCTTCAAACTCTTCTCGAGTGCGGAAGAAATAGTCAACACCGTCCACTTCTCCAGGACGTTGTGCGCGTGTCGTCATCGATACAGAGTATTGAAATTGATTTTCAGAACTCTCAAAAATCTCTCTTCTAACCGTTCCTTTTCCAACCCCTGAAGGACCAGAAAAAACGATTAGTAAGCCTCGGTCTGCCATTGTGTCTCCTTTTAGTCAGTCTGTGAAATAACATTTCTCTAGAATAATGGCAAAAAGCCAGATTATCCTTTACAGTCTTTCTATCTAGTGTAACAAAAAAGCAGTAATTTTTCAACTGCTCTTTCTTATTTATTTGGCATAGTCTACTGCTCGAAGCTCACGAATCACGGTTACCTTGATATTTCCTGGGTAATCGAGATTGTTTTCAATTTTCTCACGAACTTTGTGAGCCAAGATTGTAACTTTGTCGTCCTTGATTTTTCCTGGATTGACCATGATGCGGATTTCACGTCCTGCTTGAAGGGCAAAGCTAGTTTGTACTCCTTCAAAGCCGTTAGCAATTTCTTCCAAATCGTGGAGACGCTTGATGTAGCTTTCAAGAGACTCACTACGAGCACCTGGACGAGCCGCACTCAAGGCATCTGCTGCAGCAACAATCACTGCAATCACGCTTTCTGCTTCGACATCTCCGTGGTGACTAGCAATCGTATTGATCACAACTGGGTGTTCCTTGTACTTACGAGCTAATTCCATACCGATTTCAACGTGGCTACCTTCAACCTCACGGTCAATGGCTTTCCCGATATCGTGAAGGAATCCAGCACGACGGGCAAGAGCCGCATTCTCACCAAGCTCACTAGCCATAATACCAGCCAACTTAGCAACTTCAATCGAATGACGCAAGACATTTTGTCCATATGAAGTACGGAACTGCAAACGTCCCATAATCTTCATCAAATCTGGATGAAGGTTCGGCGCACCGATCTCATAGGCAGCAGCCTCACCGTATTCACGGATCTTATTGTCAATCTCTTGACGGTTTTTCTCAACCAACTCTTCGATACGAGCCGGATGAATACGACCATCCTTGAGCAACATTTCCATAGTCATACGGGCAATCTCACGACGAATAGGATCAAAACCTGACAAGGTCACCACTTCTGGCGTATCGTCGATAATCACATCAACCCCTGTCAAACTTTCGAAAGTACGAATGTTACGACCTTCACGACCAATAATGCGTCCCTTCATAGTATCATCTGGCAGATGAACTGTTGAGTTGGTTGACTCCGCTACATATTCACCAGCAATACGTTGCATAGCTTGAACCAGGATGTCCTTGGCCATTTTATCAGAACGTTCCTTGACCTCTTGCTCAGCCTCACGAATACGACTAGCAATCTCCTTGGTCAAGTTTTCCTCTGTCTGTGCCAAGATAATATCTCGTGCTTCTGCCTGAGACAGGGCACCAATACGCTCTAGTTCTGCTTCTTTTTGTCTTTCGACTTCCTCTAATTGCTCTTCACGCGCATCAAGGTTTTTCGCTCTATCAGAAATACTTTGTTCTTTTTGTTCAAGTGTTTGTTCTTTACTCGTCAAATTGTCGTCCTTACGATCAAGGCTAGCAGCTCTCTCTGTCAAACGACTTTCGATTTGTTTGAGTTCTTGACGTTCTGATTTAAATTCAGCGTCCACTTCTTCACGGTATTTTCTGGCTTCTTCTTTGGCCTCCAATAGTGCTTCTTTTTTAAGAGACTTACTTTCACGTTTAGCTTCATTAACAAGTAAATCCGCTTCACGCTCAGCTTGTCCACGTAAATTAGTTGCTTCTTGTTCAGCATTTAAAAGCATCAACTCTGCAGCTTCCTGAGATGATTTCATCTTAGCTGAGATGCTGACATATCCAATGACTAAACCAATGATGACGGCAAAAACAGCAATCGCAAGTGACATGATTTCCATGTTTTTACCTCATTTTATTGTTATTCCGAATGACATACATTCTTTTACATTCTACCATAAAAAAGTGATTTTCACAAACCTAAAATAGAATATGTTTTAGGGAATTTGGAATACGATTGCTAAAATAAACTTGTTATTTAAAAAGCCTACTTCGCAGTAGACTTAGTAATGATCTTTAAAGGACAAGAAAGCCACGCTATCTCCATCCATCATATAAATCAAGCGATTTTCTGCGTCGATACGACGTGACCAGGCTCCTTGGTAGTCATACTTGAGTGGTTCTGGCTTACCTATTCCTGTAAAGGGATCACGTTGAATATCCTTGATTAGTTTATTGATTCTTTTTAACGTTTTCTTGTCCTGAGTTTGCCAGTAGCAATAATCTGTCCACGCATCTTCTGTAAACTTGAGTAGCATTCATCACTCCTCAATAACATGGACTTGAGTGCTTCCAGCACGAACTTGAGCCATTCCTCGCAAAACCTTGTCTGATAACTCCTTATTTTGAGCGATTCTCAGTGTTTCCTGAATACTGTCCCATTCGCTCTTTGAAAGAACTACAATGTCCTCATCTGGATTTTTATTAACCACCGTTAAAGGCTCAAATTCATCATTGACCTTCTTCATGTAGTCTTTTAAATGATTTCGGAATGTTGAGTAAAGAACTGCTTCCATAACCATACCTCGTTTTACCTCTTTTCCACTATTATACACGAAAAGAAAGAAATTGTCAGAAACTTGTACAAGATTTTCTTTTCTATCTATTTATTCGTAAAAAATCTCAAAAACCTACCTTTCAGTAGACTTAGTTTCTTTCTATTCTTATCGGCACCTTACCAAAATTCTGCTCTGCTATACTTGGTTTTCCCAGTTGATAAATCTGGTCTGCCTTTTGAGTCATAGCATCCCAAGGTTCTTTGCCAATTCTACTGACTAGATTGACCTGCCCTTTCAGAGACTTAAGGTGTTGTCTGCCTTTTTCGGTAAATCCAAGAACATGAATGGCTTCTGGCAAGTCACTTTCTCTAGCCTGCACCAAGATATAGGTCAAGAGGCGTCTAACACGCGCCTTAGTATACCGCTTGGTCGCAACAGCCTCGGCCAATTCTTCTACAGACTGAGCTGTCTTGATAGCATCCTTGATGCGCACAGCCATTTCTTGATTGACCTGATAGATGGTAGTTAGGTCTGGATTGGACAAGATTTGATAGCGCAGCAAGGGAAAATAATCTTCCCAGCTCACCTTACTAGCCTGCTCAAAGAGGGCAACAGAAGGCATAAAGCGTTTTAAAAAATCTTGGTCTAACTGATGCTGACGGAGGGCTGTCGCCGAAGCAAAGGCCACATTCTTGTCCACAGAATGATAACCTGCCCCCTGACGCTGAATCGGATGGAGTTTGATGTTGCGTCCCGCTACTGCCTTAGCATAAGCAAGCGCAAGAACATGATTGGGTGTGTTTCCCGAAAAATCAAGACCTGCAAATTCCTTCCACATGGCTTGGGTTTTCTGGGGATAGGAAAGGGAATCAGGCAGATTTTCCACAAATTTCTCCATCTCAGCCCCCAGCTCTGTGTATAAGTCAGCGATTTTTTGATAATCTAGAACTTCTTCTGTCCCAAAAGCGAGGATATCTATGCCCAACCTAGCCAAGATATCCACAGCTCCTTGACCAAAGAAATCTGCTGCCTGAACACTGACTAAAAAAGGCAACTCTACTACCAAATCTGCTCCATTTTCCAGTGCCATCTGGGCCCGAGTCCACTTATCTACAACGGCTGGTTCTCCACGCTGCATGAAATTCCCAGACATAGCCACGATTTTCAGCCCCTCAACCTGTTCCATCAGGTATTTATGCCCATTATGAAAAGGATTAAACTCCACGATAATACCTGTGATGGTCATAGACTTCTCCTACTTCTGCGCCACAAAAAACCAACGGGTGCTGGTTTCTGTTGGCTCCTTGTCCTCAAAGTCCGCATAGAGTTTAAAAGACTTGAAACCAGCCTGTTCCAGCAAAATATCATAGGTCAAAACCTCATAAGTCCGCTCCTCATGCACTTCATCGTGGCGACTAAAAGAGCCGTCATCTTCCTTGATAAAGAAGGTCAACTCATGCACGATGGAGTGAGGCGCTTCATCCTCATAGGTATCCCAGAGCATAGCAAAATCTTCCGCATTTTCATGGTAGGAATAACCCGGGAATACTTCATCTGTCTGGTAGGTCGAGTGCACGTCAAAGATAAATACACCATCTTCGTTGAGGGAATTATAGACTTCTTTAAAAACGTCCCCTACTTCCACCTCATCCTGCATATAGCAGATAGAGTCTGAATAACACGTGACAAAGTCGTATTGACCTGCCTTGGACAAATCCAGCATATTGCCTTCTATAAAGGCAATCTTTTGCTTGGAGGAAGTTGCTCTATTTTCCGCAATTTTCAACATATCCCCACTCAAGTCAAGTCCAGTTACATCAAAACCAGCTTGAGAGAAGCGCACAGATTGAATTCCTGTCCCACAAGCCAGTTCCAAGAGTTTCTTTCTCTCCTTGGTCTTAGGCAAATGACGCAGGGAAAAATCCGTCCATTTGTCGTATAAACTATCGTCCATCACAGCATCGTAAACAGCCGCAAAGGTTTCATAAGTTGCCATAATCATGATACCAAGAGCCTCCATGGCAAACACCACTCGCCCTATACCTTTCTATCCTTTTTTTCTAAAATAAGCAAAGAAACCCAGTTGACTGCAACTGAGTTCATCTCCTATGCTAAGGCTTCTGAAATATCTACAGAATCCGCCTCATGCCATAGTTTTTCTAGGTTATAGTGTGCACGCATTTCTTCTGAAAAGACATGCACTACGACAGCACCGAGATCCAGCAGTACCCAGCCTCCAGCTGCATCGCCTTCGACATGGCTACCTTTAAAGCCTGCTTCCGCTACTTTTTCACGGATATTATCAGCGATAGCGTCCAACTGACGGCTATTCATTGAGCTAGTGATGACAAAGTAGTCCGTCACACTAGTCAAATCTTGTACATCAAGTGCGAGGATATCCTCTGCACGTTTCTCATCAGCCGCTTTCACGACTAGTTCTAGTAATTCTTTTTCGTTCATTTAGTCCTCTTTTAAAAAATATTTTTATAATCTAGGACATCTGCAAAGCGATCCTCCCAAATGTCCTCATAAAATTCATTTATCGTTTCTGCTGGAATGTCATCCCCATCAAAGGTTGTGACAGCACCTTCTGGAATAATAAGCTGATAGCCATATTCAAAGGCAACCTTGACAGAGGTATCCACACAATATTCTGTCTGCATACCACATAAAACTAATTTTTCAATCCCCTGTTTATCCAAGTATTCTTTTAAGCCTGTTTCTTTGAAAATACTGTTATACTTCTTCTGAAAGACCTTTTCATCAGGTTTTCGATTTAAAAGCTCAGATAACTGCCAATCTTCTGATGTTTGAGCTTCAGAGTTCTCAATATGTTGAACATAGATAATTTCAATATTCTTGCTTCTAGCTTGATTTTGTA
Source organism: Streptococcus mitis (assembly GCF_003943935.1). Classification (GTDB taxonomy): domain Bacteria; phylum Bacillota; class Bacilli; order Lactobacillales; family Streptococcaceae; genus Streptococcus; species Streptococcus mitis_BK. Next base: position 319,160 of record NZ_RJOB01000001.1, read on the forward strand.
AATAAGAAATTTTTTCCAATAGTCTCTCTGTCTTAAAACCTGTTTCCACTAAAATATTTTGTACATCAATAATAATAAAAGCCGTCTTCATTTAGTCCTCTTTCAAATAGTGCACAAAGGCGTTATAGGTTTCAAGGGTTTGGGGATAGATGGGGAATCCCTGATGGGCTAGATGCTCCACGGTACGAGCTGTTTCATAGGCCACTGCCTTATTGAGCGATAGACTCGCAATCTCACGTGCCTGGTCCACTCCAGGAAAGGCACGATTGTGCTCGATATAGTCTGCGACATAGATGACCTTATCTAGGTCTGTCATCTGGTCAGCCCCGACTGTATGGATTTCAATGGCTCGCAGGATTTCAAAGTCTTGCAAATCCAAATCTTCCTGAATCTTGTAGATGCCAACCATACCATGCCAGACATTATTACCCCAGTTTTTGAGGTCAGGATCTAGTTGATATCGATCAATCAAGTTTAGAAATTCCTGATCTGACAGCTTTTTAGCGTAGTCATGAAGAAGGCCTGCTAGTCCTGCTTTCTCAGTATCGACTCCAAATCGCTGAGCCAGTTCTATGGCTGCACGCTCCACACCCAAGCAATGGGTTAAACGTTTCTCGGGTAGAAGCTCTGCCATTTTTTCCAACAAAGACTCACGGGAGCAGTTGATATAGTCTTGATAGGCCATCAGTAGAGCTCCTCCTTCTCGATGTAGTCCAGCACAGGCTGAGGTAGGAGAAAGTTAGGTTTCCGACCTTGGGCAATGAAGTCACGCACCATGCTGGAGGAGATATCCATGAGAGGCACATCCACCCAGATAACTGGGTAAGAAGTCCCTGCCTTGTAGCGTGGGCGCTGAACCCCCACAAACTGAACCATATCAACCAATTCATCAATTCGGTACCACTTGGGCAGATAGTCCACCATGTCGGCACCGATGATAAAGTAATAATCCGTATCTGGATTCTTCTCAGTTAGAAGCTTCATGGTGTCGTAGGTGTAGGAAATGCCCTTGCGCTCCAACTCAATGGTTTCAATAGCTAGGCCGTCAATCCCCTCAATCGCCAATTCAAGCATCTTGAGACGATGGTGTTCAGGAATGGTTTCCTTTTTATCAATATGAGGAGGTTGGTATTCAGGCATGAGCAGAACCTGGTCCAGTCCCAACTGCTGGCGTACTTGATCTGCAACAATGAGATGGGCATTGTGAACAGGATTAAAATTCCCCCCTAAAATCCCAAATTGTTTACGTTTTTTATCCTTGATTTCTGGCTCTAACTCCACTTTTGTAAAGGGAGTTAATAGTTCGATTGCCATAGGCTAATCTCCTTTAGTCTTCTGTAAAAACAGTTTTGGAGTAGAGTTTTAGATTTCTTTGACTTTTTTAGAAATCTTACGATTTTCTTTCTTGCTGGATTGTTTAAACAAAATCAAGATGCGTCCGATTTTTTGGACTGTATCCACACCGATTTCTTCTTCCAAAATTTCAGCGACTTCGTGGATGTTTTCATCTGTGTTTTGTAATAGAGTAACCTTGATCAATTCACGTGCGTCAAGAGCTTGACGGACGCTGGTTTTGATTTGGTCATTGAGACCATTTTTCCCGATTTGGATGATGGGTTTGAGGGTGTGTGCCTGGCTGTTAAGGAAGGCACGTTGTTTTGATGTTAATGACATAATTTCTTTAAAAGAGTTTCTTTTTATACTTTTCTGAAGTGGTGACGGACGTCAGCAAAGTCCTTCGGACTTTCATGACTAAAATTTGAGCCTAAGGTCTCAAATTTTCCGCAGTTGGTACAATCACTTGTACCAACTGACACCACGGCGAAAAGTATTCTCTATAGGCTCGCCCTGCTCGCCCGAATTCAGATAACCCTTTCCTTTCTGTGTTTAAATAATTGCTTTTCTTGTGACGACGGCGACGCCTTCTGGTGCCCAGACGGCGACTTTAGCAGTGCCTGTTACGCGAATCCAGCCGAGTCCAGAGATGACTAGGTCTGTCTTTTCCTTAATGTTAAATACATGCTGGACTAATTTTGGAAAATCTTCTTTTTCCTTGCTATTTGGTGGTGTCAGAAGGGTTCCGAGGTGCTTGTCGTAAAATGCACTAGCGCCTTCTAACTTGGTACGATGCAATTTGAGTTCATTGTCAAAGAAGGCTGTGAAACCTTGCTTTTCTCCTGCAATAAAGTCAAAGCGTCCGAGACCTCCTAAAAACAGGGTTTGTTCAGGATTGAGCTGATAGGTTTTAGGCTTGATTTCTTTTTTAGGGCTGACATACTTGAGATTTTTAGCCGTCAAGTAATGGGCCATTTGGTGACGGTGGATAATCCCCGGTGTATCGTAGATATAAGATCCGTCATCAAGCGGAATCTCAATCTTATCCAAGGTTGTCCCTGGGAAGCGCGAAGTCGTAATGACATTCTGGTCACCCGTGATTTCTTGGATAATGGCATTGATAAGGGTTGATTTTCCAACGTTGGTTACCCCAACAACATAGACATCTCGTCCCTTACGGTAATGCTCAATCTTGTCAATGACTTCCTTAATCGCATGTTTGTTTTGTGCCGAAGTTAGGACGACATCGACTGGACGAAGACCTTCTTCGTGGGCACGCTCCATCAGCCACTGGCTAATCTTGCCCGGTTTAACAGACTTGGGCAGGATATCTTTTTTATTTCCGACCAAGAGGACATCATTGCCCGAGACAAAACGTGGCAAGCCTGGGATGACAGAGCCATTAAAGTCAAAGATATCAATAACATTGACCACTAGGGCATCACTATCTCCCACCTCGTGCAAGAGCTTGAGGAAATCATCGTCCGTTAACTGGACATCTGTGATTTCATTGTAGTGGCGGAGACGGAAACAACGTTGACAATAGACTTCGCCAGTCTCCAAACCTTTTTCAAGTGCCGACTGGGGGGTAAATCCAAGACCAGCCTTGTCTGTCGTCTGAATGGTTGCTCCACAACCAATACAGAGAATTTCTTCCATAGTTAAATTCCTTTTTTATATGTAATCGGTCCGTACTTTTCAGTGATTTTTCGCATCACACGGCGCTCACGAGCTCGGTTAATTTGCGTTTTGATCGAGTCATGTTGGACCAAGGGTTTGACTAAAATCGAGCGAATGCCAGCACGGTGGGCTGCTCGAATATCTGTCATGAGCTGGTCGCCAACCATGACCACTTCGCTTTTATCATAGTGGAATTCCTTCATGGCACGATCAATCCCAAATGTGAAGGGCTTCAAGGCCCAATAAACGTAATCAATCCCAAACTTCTCAACTGCGCGTTGAACTCGTTTTTTGGTGTTGTTTGAGACTACGATGATGCGAATGCCCGCGTCCCGAAGATCATGTAACCATTGCTTCATCTCTGGCGTCCCATCAGGGTTGTTCCAAGCTATGAGGGTATTGTCCAAATCGACCAAAACAGCCTTGATTCCCTGCGCCTGCAGACTTGGGACTGTCAGATCATAGACTGCTTCCACAGCAAAATCTGGCATGTAATTTTCAATCGCCATTTTGGCTCCTTTTCTTTTATTTTCTAGTAATTTTCTTCAGCCATTGAGATAAGGCCACCCATAAAATCAAGCTAGTCATTAAGATATAAATCCAAGCATTTGGCTCTTCTGTAAATGGTAGAGGAACATTCATTCCGAAGAAACCTGTAATAACCGCAAGTACTGCTAGTAAGACGGAGATAATAGTCAAAATTGACAAACTATCATTCAAGTTATTGTTTAGGATGTTGTTGTAAGAAGCTGAGAGTTGTTGCAAGACTTGAGAAATCAAGTCTGTCATAGACACCAACTGATGGGCTTCAATCATGGCATCATCAAACTGCTCTCGTTCGACATCATTAAATCTCCGATAAAGAGCATGGCCCTGGATATGTTCCAAGAGGAGTCGATTTTGTTTTGCTGCTGCTGTCAAGTAAACCATACCAGTCTCCAAGTCAGAGAGGGCGAAGAGATTTTTCTTTGTTGTAGTTTGACGTAGCAAGGCACTAATTTCGTCCTTACTTTTATCCATCTCTTCAATGACAGGATAATAAGCGTTACTGATAATCTCTAAACCAGCAAAGAGAAACTTGTAAATAGAAAGCGACTCATGGCTATCCAGATAAGCTGACATCTGATCAATGACATAAGCATTCTTATGGTTGCTGATGGTAATCATTCGTTGTCTTTCGACGATAAAGGTCATGGGAATCGCTTCATAATATTCTTTGTCTTTTTCTAAATCAAGAACATTATAAATAAAGGTTACCGTCTCCGTTTCACGGTTATAATCCATATGAGCTCGTTCATTTCTATCCAGAGCATACTCAATGGTTTCCTTGTCCAATCCATAGATGTCAGAAAGATCTTCCATATTTTTAATCTTATCCACATCAAGGTCTATCCAGGTACAACCATTGCCCAACTGTTTTTCTAAAAACATCTTCTCTCCTTTACCAAACTCTTTCTATTGTACCATAAATCTGCTAAAATTTCAGGTCTGGTCTGTCCGAGAGAAATTGCTGACGACGGTGATATTGCGATTAGGAACGAAGTGTAGAACCTGGTCTTCTCCTCGGAGTTGTGTTGTTCGAATGCCAACGCTGACAACCTTGCCCGATACAGTAATAGGCCCATTTGTCAGAACAACCTCATCTCCCACATCCAGTTGACGTTCAAAGAGGATGAAAAAGCCATTGATGACATCAGACAGAAAGCCTTGGGCTCCCATCCCAATAGCTACCCCAGCAATCCCAGCACCTGCCAGTAAACTTGAAACTGGCAACCCTAAAATAGACAAGATACAGTAAAGCAAAAAGAAATAAAGGGTATAATTAAACACATTCTCTAATAAACGTGAGATGGTTTTCTGACGCCCGACATCGTGGCGAGACATTTTTAAAGAAGGTTTAACAATTCTCTGCACCATGGTATGAAGTAGTTTCTTAGCTATATAGAATAGCAAAAATAGAAATAACAGAGAAATTAACTTGGTTAAGATATTCTCAATAATCGTTGTTATATCAAGCTTGTTGAGGTAGGTTTGAAAAAATTCTTGCATAGAAAACTCCTTTCATTTATTATACCATACTTTCACAAGTGATGAATCTCCATAAATATTCAAAAATAATAGCCAAAATAGACAGAAAATTCTTGATTTTAGTTCATATTTATACTATAATCATAAACATTACACAACAAAGGAGATTGTTATGAAAAAAATCATTCATGCTTGGAATAAGGCAAGCCTAATCAAACGGATTTTGATTGGTATGCTTATTGGAGGAACCCTAGGACTGACACTTCCTAACATTTCAGGAATTGGTCTACTCGGAGATCTCTTTGTTGGCGGTCTCAAAGCCATCGCACCTATTCTAGTCTTTGCCCTCGTTGCTAATGCCCTTTCCCAACATCAAAAAGGGCAAGATAGCAATATGAAAACTGTTATATTCCTTTATTTAGTAGGAACCTTCGCAGCGGCTCTTGTTGCTGTCTTAGCAAGCTTTATTGTCCCTGTTGAGATTACCTTAAATAGTGCCAATACAGAAATTGCTCCACCGGATGGGATTGGCCAGGTCCTCAGCAATCTCTTACTTAAACTCGTCGACAATCCAGTCAATGCCCTTGTCACTGCCAACTACATCGGTATCCTATCTTGGGCAGTGATTTTCGGGATTGCTATGAGAGAAGCCAGCAAAAATAGTAAAGAATTGTTGAATACCATAGCTGATGTGACTTCTAAAATTGTCGAATGGATCATTAACCTAGCTCCATTTGGGATTCTTGGTCTTGTCTTCAAAACCATCTCTGATAAGGGAATCGGAAGCCTAGCCAACTATGGAATCTTACTTGCCCTCTTGGTAACAACGATGTTCTTTGTGGCTCTAGTAGTGAATCCATTGATTGCCTTCCTCTTTATGAAGAGAAATCCTTATCCCCTCGTTTGGAAATGTTTGCGTGTCAGCGGTGTGACAGCCTTCTTCACTCGTAGTTCTGCGGCTAACATCCCTGTCAATATGAAACTTTGCCACGATCTCGGACTGGATCCAGATACCTATTCTGTTTCTATTCCACTTGGTTCTACTATCAACATGGCCGGGGCAGCGATTACTATTAACGTTTTGACCCTTGCTGCAGTAAATACTCTTGGAATCCCTGTTGACTTTGCGACAGCCTTTGTCCTCAGTGTAGTAGCAGCTATCTCAGCCTGTGGTGCTTCTGGTATTGCGGGAGGTTCCCTCCTTCTCATCCCAGTTGCTTGTAGCCTTTTCGGTATTTCTAACGATATTGCCATGCAAGTTGTTGGGGTTGGGTTTGTGATTGGGGTCATCCAAGACTCATGTGAAACAGCCCTCAACTCTTCTACAGATGTCCTCTTTACTGCCGTTGCCGAATACGCAGCAGCCCGTAAAAAATAACTCATAAAGACAAGCCTGCTCAGGTCTTGTCTTTTCAGCTTTTATCTAACTTACTAGGAAATCCTTATGTCTATTAGCCAACGTACGACCAAGCTCATCTTAGCTACCTGTCTTGCCTGCCTTCTTGCTTATTTTCTCAATCTCTCCTCAGCTGTCTCGGCTGGAATCATCGCTCTCTTGAGCTTATCTGATACCCGTAGAAGCACCTTAAAACTGGCCCGCAATCGTCTTTTTTCTATGCTTCTAGCTCTGGCTATTGGGGTTTTGGCTTTTCACTTGAGCGGATTTCATATCTGGAGCCTTGGCCTCTATCTGGCCCTTTATGTGCCCCTAGCCTACAAAATGGGCTGGGAAATTGGCATCACACCAAGCACTGTTTTGGTAAGTCATCTCTTGGTTCAAGAGTCAACTTCTCCAGATCTTCTAGTCAATGAATTCCTTCTCTTTACTATCGGTACAGGATTTGCCCTGCTTGTCAATCTCTACATGCCTTCCCGAGAAGAAGAAATCCAGCACTACCACACGCTGGTAGAAGAAAAGTTGAAAGATATTCTCCAACGCTTCAAATATTATTTATCCAGAGGGGATGGACGCAACCGAGCACAGTTGGTTGAAGAATTGGACACCCTTTTGGAAGACGCCCTCAGACTGGTCTATTTGGATCACTCAGACCACCTCTTTCACCAGACCAACTACCATATTCACTACTTTGAGATGAGACAGCGACAAAGTCGTATCCTGCGAAACATGGCCCAGCAGATCAACACCTGTCACCTTGCTGCCAGTGAAAGCCTGATTTTAGCCCAACTTTTTTCAAAAATTGCAGGCCAACTGAGCCAGACCAATCCTGCTTCTGATTTGCTAGATGAAATTGAACGTTATCTGGAAGTCTTCCGAAACCGCAGTCTACCCAAGACAAGAGAAGAATTTGAAACCCGTGCCACCCTTCTTCAACTTCTACGCGAAGCCAAAACCTTCATACAAGTAAAAGTTGACTTTTACCAAAAATATGGACAGTAAAAAAGAAAACTTCAGACCAATCACAAAAAGTGAATCTCTGAAGTTTTCTTTTATTTGTAAGTTATTACCATAAAGGTTAATAGTAAAACGAATAGGGCCAAACTCACTAATAAAGTGAGAACCTTTACCAAGGTGTTGCTCTGCCAGTAACTTGGTTTACCAATATTACTAGTGGCATCCATGGAAAAGAGTTGATTTTGACGGGGTTGTATGGTCACCAATACAATCAAAGCAAGAGATAGGATAATAGCTAAAACAATCAGTATTTCAATCATAGGCCTACCTCAAAATTCCCAGCAAAGTAAAGAGCAAACCAATCAGAATCATCAAACCCAGTAAGAGTGAAAAAGTCTTACTAATCTTTTCCCCTCGGGTTTCTTTTTCCTTCTTGATAGGTTTTTGTTTCAACTCTTCCATGCGACCTTCAACGTCTTTGTAAAATAAATCTTCCTCTGACATATTAGCCTCCTAAAACAGTTTGCATGGTTTCCTGATATCTCACCAAGTCAACATAATTTGCATGTTGGCCTTGTTTGCCAAGTGCCTGACGCATTTGTTCAACATCTGAAAGGGACAGTTTAATGGTCTCAACCAAAGCAGTAACTTCACTACTTTCAAATAGATGGTCTGGAGCGATGTAAAGTCTATTGTGAACCGTCTGATTGAAGCCCAGAATCAAGAGATTGTGTTCAAAGGCCTGACGCACTGCCTGCAACAACTCATTGCTGTGGTTTATATCCAAGTAAATATCCGACAATTGATAGAGCTCCTGAATCTTCTGTGGGCTAGCATTCTGGTAAAGGACCACATTAGGATAGCGAAGCATATCTAAGAGCTTAGAAGACATCTCTGTCACCGCTGCGATACGGAAGGTAACATCAGGCAAGGCTTCTACGATTGCTTCTACTTGCTCAATTTGATCGGAATTGGTCAAGATCAAGGCATCTCGTCTTAGGAAATTATCACGTTTGAACTGGTAATGGTAACCCAAGTGCACAAACTGAGCATGGTATTTCTCGTCAGTCAATTCTAAAGCACGTTCATAAGTCGCCTTGTTTGGAATGATGATTTTCTTAGTACGCACATCATTACTTTCCAAGATCAACTGCATATTGCCTGGAATGGCATCATAGAGAGGTTCCTGCCAAACCAAGACATCTGAGCCAGATTTATCTGGATGATGGAAGGAAACCAAGAAAGGAGTCGCTAGAGTATTAAAGATAAGCTGACTTGTATCTATTTCCAATTCTTGCAAAAAGAAGGTGATAAATTCAACCTTATTTGCAAAGTAACGCATGGACTGACCAGGAAAAGTCAATAAGATATCGCCCGTCACATGGTTTTCCAGCAAGACTTCCTGACCATTGACATCTTGGTAAACTGTCATAATCGGCTCACTATCTGCACTATAGGTCGTTGTAGCAAAGCACGCTCCGAAGCGATTATAGTGGTCAACCTGGCGTACTCGACCTTCTAGGTCTTTCCAATCTACCTGCTTAACCAAACGCGCCTGCATTCCATCAGCATAATGAATGACAGCTCTCTCTTGTGTCATATCTTCAATACGAGCAGACTGATTATTTCCTGAGATTTCCCAAAAAGCTGGAACAGGAACTTGATTAAAATAAAGAGGTTTTCCCTTTTCATATCCTAGATAATAAGTAAAAGGAGATACCAGACCATCAGGCAGAAAACCATCTGCATCGATGACCACTCCGAGTTGAGAAAGACCAGTAGCTACTAGACTTTCATGTAAGTCTCGACTTTCCTGACTATAACGATCATAAAGTTCAATCATGGAGCACCTCCTCTACTGTTTTCTTCCACTTTTCTAAAATTTCTTTGGTTAAGAAACCTTCTGCAATTTGGTAAGAATGGGCCCGCATAGCTTCCAAACGATTTTCCTGATACAATTGACAAATCTTAGCCGCATAAGCTTGCTTGATTTGATCTTCTACATGGTCAGATGAACTTGGAATCAGATAACCATTTTGCCCATCTTCTATAAAGGTCTGATTACCATAAGGCACATCAAAACCGATTAGGGGCAGACCTGAGCCAATAGCTTCCATCAAGGTCAAACCAAATCCTTCACTAGTAGAAGCCGTCAAATAGACCTCATATTGGCTATAAATCTGCGAAAGTTCCGCATGCCCCTTGAGCTGGATATAATTCTCAGCCTGATGATTTTCAATAATTTCTCTGAGCAGAGAATCTTCTCCACCACTACCATAAATATCAAAGGTTAATTCAGGGATTTCCTTACGAGCCTCGATAACCGCCTTGACCAACCAATCAATATGTTTTTCTTTGGCAAGACGCGAAGCCGTAATCAAAGAAAATGGCTTACGTCCTTGACTTGACTCAGTTAAAGCATCAATACTTCCTACAGGAATGGTAACAATCTTTGGACGATGCTGAGTATATTTGGCAAATTGCTCTTGCAACACTTCATTCTGTCTGTCAGTTGATACGATAAAGAAATCAACCTTATCTGCATTGGTAAACTGGTAGTCATAATAGTTGTTCCAAAGGATATAGTCCTCATTTGTAGCATTTTCACTATAATGCTCCGCATGAACAACTACAGCTAAATGCGCTACCTGTGCTTCCTCAAAAACAACCTGTCCAATGCCTGTCTCTCTATCAAGAATGACCAAATCAGACTTGTTCAAATTCAAGGATTTCATAAAGGCACGCATAAAGGCTTGCTTCCCATAGAAAATCTTGTCCTCGAAACGATAAACTTCTTCCTTTCCTTGATTCATCAAGATATCATAGGCTGGAGTTCCGTCTTCATTATAGAAAGTTCTTTGGTATAGGACTGCAACATTGTCCTTGGGAGCAAAATACTCGCTACAATAACGCGTGTAAGAAAAGTAATCCTTTCGAATCAATTTTCCTTTAAAAACATACTCTGCATGTTGAACCAAGTCCTTATGCTCATCCACCAAATAACAGGTAACAAACTTATCTTGATCAGAAAAGAAGACACGTAAAACCTTGCCATTCTTTTCTCTACGACTTTCAATGCCACCAAAGTAAGCCAAGACATCATCCACTGTCACGCTAGTCGGTGCAATCTTGATGTCTGTAAAATGATTATAAAGCCAAATCACTTGATCATCATCAAAACCAATATTAGCTGTTAAGTGCTGAATATTATCGGCTAAAATCATATCTGTAAAGATAAACTTAGAGGACAGATTTAATTTCCGAAAAACACCAGCACGGTAGGCTTGGGCATATTCAACACCACTGCTGGCCCAGCCGATTCCTAAATTTATATTGTAAATTGTCATATTTTCCTCTTTTTATGGGAAATGAGTCATAATCTCACCATCAGGTGAAATGTCTACTCGACTCAATAATAGATTTCGAACCATATCCTTCTTGACTTGCCTTTTCATTTCTTCGAATCCATGATAGGCTTCTTGGTAATACTCGACAATAGGATTTTTTTGAGCAGCTGACTGCCCACCGATTGCTAGACTCAGTTGTTGCAGGTAGTCCACCTGTTCTACCCAGTTATCATCTATGGCCTTTAATAAGGCTAATCGCTGAAAATCTGAAAAGAAGTCATGAGTTTCCAAAAGCGTTCGTTTTTCCTGTAAACTCTTTTGAACGGTTATCTCCAGAACTCGTTTAACAGCATCCTTATCCGTCATATCCAACTCTCGAGGAACTGCATGATAGAGAAAACTGATATTTTTAACGATAAAATGATAGAGTTCTTCTCTACTTTCAAATGCTTCTTCTGACAAGCTTTTTTTTATGAACTCATCTAGTACATCTACCACAAAACCATCAAGATCCTCGGTTCCATCAATCAATCGATTTCTTTGACCATAGACCATCTCTCTTTGGATATTCATGCTCTCAGCATACTCTAAAGTTTGACTTCTTGATGATCTAGCAGCGCTATCGCTTGCTTTCTGTGCTTTTTCTACTAATTTCCGATAACGCCTTCCTTCTAGAGGTTCAGGGCTTATCTGCTGGTTTACTGTATAATCCTTATACATCTTATGAACCCAAGGAGGACCAAACTTCTTGATAACATCGTCTTCTAGTGAGACAAAAAATTTCGACAGTCCTGGATCTCCTTGGCGGCCAGAACGCCCTCTAATCTGTAAGTCAATGCGTTTACTACTCATCCTTTCTGTTCCAATGACAACAAGTCCACCAAGTTCGGCAACTCCAGGACCAAGTTTAATATCAGTCCCACGACCAGCCATAGATGTTGCAACTGTTACAGCTCCCATGCGACCCGATTCAGCAATCATCTGAGCTTCACGCGCCGCATTATGAGCATTTAAAACGTTATGTGCAATTCCTTCACGTAATAATAGAGAGGAGTAGAGTTCCGACATTTCTACCGATCCAACAAAAATCAATAAAGGATTACCCTTTTCATGATAATATTTAATCTCAGCAAGCGATGCATACACTTTCTCAGGTAGGGTAACATAGAGATTGTCTGGATAATCAATTCGCTGTTTCTTACGATTAGTAGGAATTTGAATCACTGACATCCCATAAGTTTCTAAAAACTCTTTCTCTGCAACCTTTCCTGTCCCAGTCATTCCAGAGATTTTTTTAAACTTCTTGAACAAGCTTTGATAGGTAATTGAGGCCATCGCCCGTGTTTCTTCAGATAAAGGAACATGCTCTTTTGCCTCAATGGCTTGGTGTAAACCACCTTGTAATTTGGTCATTTCTAATAAACGACCTGTACTTTGATCTACCAATACGAGTTCTTCGTCCTTCTCACCCTTACGGATGATGTAGTCTTTATCCCTTTTAAATAAGGTATGAGCTCGTATAGCAAAGGTCAAGTGTCTTGCTAGTATACTATGCTCTTTTGAATAGAGGTTGTCAATACCTAAAAAGCTCTCCGCAGTTTTAGCTCCCTTAGTGGTAAGCCAGACTTCTTTTTTTTCTTCCTTAAAGATATAATCTTGCCCCTCAACTAGAGTTGTCATCAAGGTGTCAATAATTCCATAAAAATTGGACTGTACCCTAGGTGAACCTGAAATGACCAAGGGAGTTTGAGCACTATCCAGCAAAACTGAATCTACCTCATCTACAATGACAAAGTTAAATTCTGGCATGTACTTTTTATCGTCACTAGAGGCTAGATTATCAATCAAATAGTCAAAACCAAGACCACTGTTGGTAGTATAAACAATATCTGCACTATAAATTTCCCGCTTATCTTCAGGCGTTAACTCTTCATCATCGTCTTCAGAAAAGGGAATGCGAATCGTCAAGCCTAAGAACTCATATACTTGCCCCATCTCCTCTGCATCACGCTTGGCAAGATAGTCGTTAGTCGTCACCAGCATAACACCTTTTCCCGATAAGGCATTGAGATAAACTGGCATCGTAGCGGTCAAGGTTTTACCTTCACCTGTATTCATCTCCGCAACATTCCCTTGGTGGATGACAATCCCACCCATGACCTGTACATCATAGGGAAACATTCCTAGGATCCGCTTATCGGCTTCACGTACAACTGCAAAAGCTTCCACTAAAAGATCATCTAAGCTTTCTCCAGCAGCAATTCTATCTTTAAATTCTTGAGTTTTACCTGCTAATTCATCATCTGTTAGCGAGGCCATCTCTTCTTTTTTTAGATTGATTTGATGCAAGATTTTGTTCACCTTGCTCAATTGTCTATTCTTGTTCCACATCTTGCTCAGAATCGTCCTCTTCTATTGAAAATGAATGAAAGTCAACTGCTTGAAATCCCGCACTCAACAGCTGTACTCTGTAATGATAGGCTTCTTCTGGATAAGTAAAGGTGAAATCCAAGTCTTTTTCAATCACTTGACCAACCTGCTTATCATAACGATCCATAAAGATGAGCCTAAAGTATAAACCATTTTGAGGTTGCACAGTCATCCGACTAGACAAACGGTAACGATGGCCCCTTTTTAAAAGAGGTAAGGTTGGGGTTAAGCGATTTCCTTGAAAGTTAAAACTTGAGGTCCACTCATGAATCATAGTACCAGAATTTACCATATCATTTTCCAGATAAACATGGTCCCTTGAATGATAGAGGACAATAGAACCATACAAAAATGTATTTTGCCTCATATCACCTAAACTAGCTCCCTTAAATTCTCCCCAGTATATTTCTTTATGCCGTTTGAACATCATTAAAACTTTCTCCCAAAATCCTGCTCTAAAATCATCTTATAAAAATTCTTGAACCACGCAGTACTGGTATTACTATCATCGTTGTGGCGACCCGAGGTGCCCTTGACCATGATACGAGCACCCGTATGATAAAGTGCCTCTACTAAGTCATCATAAGCACGTGGATCATAGTCTTCCTCTTTCATATAAGAGAGTCCAAAGATTGTTTGACTAAAATCGGCCTCTTTAAAAGGAGTCCAAAAACGGTCATCTAAGGCTCTCATAGCATCTAAGCTAGACTCCCCCTTAGAATGATGACGTAAAATATCAAAGGCGGTTGGGAAAAGCCCTGGGGCCTCAAGTCTGCCTCTCTCTGCTATCAAGCCAAGATTGGTCAAGGGTTTTGAAACAATCACAGCTTTAGGTTCAAAGAAAGAGCTGTAATACATAGCGCCATAGGTCCCCATGGACATGCCCGAAAGGATTAGTTCCTTATTTGAGAATCCTAACAAATCCAAATGTTCTTGAATGACATTTCGAACACCATTTTCGATACTCTCATCACCCAAGTAAAAAGCTCCTCCATCTATCCGAGGATCTTGAAAAAGAAGAAAAGGTGTCCCAAAGGATCTCATCATTCCAAATCCCTCAAATCCTTCCGCTCGACGATAACCAGAGAAATAAACATTCAAAGGAGGCTTAAAATCTCCTGGGTAGAAAAAGTAATTAATCTCCTCACGCTTGTCATTATGGATAATCCCCCCACCAAGAACATACTTACCAAATTGGTAACGCGTTAAACGCTGATGAAGAGCTCCTATTTTCAGTTGTCCTTCCCCTCTAGCTTCTAAAGAAACACTGATAAATGAAGAAAAATCATCATCCAGTACCACGGCAGACTGCATATCTTCAACAGTGAAAACTCGCTCTTTGACAAAATTAGCAGTAGATCCATCTTGAATATTTCGAACGACGAGACGAATATCACAAGTCCAATCTTTCTCATATTCAAGCCAGAGTTCAACTGGGTTGAATTCACTAGCTCGGATATTATACTTCCAACTAATTAAAGGGCGAAAGTCTTGACCATACTTTCCTAGGAGTTCTAGATTTTCATAACCGTTATATCGAACCTTTCCCGTAAAAGCAGGATTGACAATCATATCAATTGGAACCAACTTATCCCCATACTGTCCTCTAAATAAGGCCTTAGATAGGAGTCGTAAAAGTTCTGCTGGATTTGAAAAGTCTGCTGTTTGAGCACAGTTTTTTTTCAAGAAGTCTTGAAGATCTTTTGATTGAGGCTCAGCTGTATCAGGGTAGAAAATCGTATAAGGAGTGATTTTTCTTATCAACGGAATCAAATCCGATAAATGCTCAGGATTTTCAACCAAAACAGCTGAAAAAGTTCTTAAGCCTTTCATTTTCATGACCTTCTTTATTGCAGTCGTTGATCTTGGCCAAAAGAAGTGCCAATCCATATTTTCAGGAAGCTCATAGTCATGGCTCCAGTTTCTGCTACCTATCTGCAAAATCTGTAATTTATTGCTCACTTTTTGCCTCCTTTAACCATTTTTCCCACTTATCTACAAATTGATCACCTGTATTTTGTCGAATCTTATCAATTGAGTAAATTAAGGCTTGATTCCAATGTTCCAAGGTATCTAAAAAGTAGTGCCCTGCTTTACTAAACTCTGATAAATCTGATAGAATATAACCATTTTGTAAGTGAGATACATATTCTGATTCTTGTAGATTGATTTGAGGAATTCCTGCACTAATCCCTGCAATCTGTGTGTAAATATTAGCAACTGGATTCAAATCAACAATTAAACGAGTATATTCTAACTCACGAATTAAGCCCATCTCATCATTGAGATTGATAATCTTAAAACGATAATCATCTCTGGTATTTTCCTCTAATGTATTTTCCGCCTCAGATACCACGGAATCCTTTAACAGATCCCTTGGGTTAAGACGTTCCATAATCAGCGAATCAAGTTGCTTCTCCAGAGCTTCTATTTGATAACCTTCTGCATTGAATACTGAAAAAACAACCTCGGTCAAAGGATTTTTCGAGACAAAATGCAAAACTTCATACAAGACTTCTGGATCTTGTTGCACCTGTATATCTAATTGGACATAAATTTTTGATTCCTTTAACCGTTGACTGAGACCTAACTTCAAGCGCGTATCAAAAGATGGTAAATGGTGCATTTTAGAAGCAAATTGTGGATAAGCCTCTTGTAATCGCTCGAGAAAATCTTTCCGATCACTAATCAACAATCTAGACTGTTCTACTAGCTGACGATGAGCATGCAAATCATCTGCTTGATTTCTTTCAATAAAGAAACTTATAATTTTGGGAGCTTCTTCTGGCAACCTTTCTAGCAATTGGTCTTGAAACTTGGTATTAGCTGCCAAAACAAATGAATCTCCAACCTCATAGTCTTGATTTAAAAATTTTGTTAAGAATTCCCAGATAACCTCATCTATATTTTCATAAGTTAATTTTTCAAAACGGTAGCTTACTGCTGGATTTATCTTTACAATTGGCTCTTTTCCCTGCAAATTTTCCCTCAGTTGCCACTGTCCTTTTGCATTGTAATAATAACGAGTAACTGGTTTTTGATCCTCATAGTCTAGAAGGCTAGATAAAAAGCCACGATCATCAAAATAGCAAATAAAATCAACTTGGTTATCCTTAAAGTAAGTGATATAGCTGATAAAACCTTCTGAACCATATTCAATTTCAGCATAGAGTGCCCCCCTTTGCTTGACTACAATTAAGAAAGGGGTATAGATAAAGTCACAGTCTTCATCCCATGTCAAGTCTTTTAATTGTAAAGGGTACATCTCCTCAGCTTCAATATTTTGAATGGCATCAAAAACGGAGAAAATATTCGACTCCAATAAATCTTGTCTGTGTAACAAGTAGCGTAGATGAGGATGATAAGTCAACCATAGCATCTTAGATTCTAATTCTTGACGTTTAAAAATCCGAATTTGGTGTAAGATATCATCAAATTCTAAGCGATAAGGAGTCCTATACCAAGGCACAATATTAGCTTGCCATGATGGATTGTTGCGCTCCAAAAAAGGAATGAAATAATACATAGCTTCTCCTCACAATTATGAATTGATTTCTAAGAGTGGTCGATAGTTCTCGTTTAATGTCAAAGCATTAATCTCTTCTTGGATATTAAACACCATTCCGTTAAAAATCAAGAATAGGCCTGGAAGCATCGTTAGTTGCATATAGCGTGGATCATATAAGACAATCAACATTGGCAAGCCAGCCATAAGAACTGTATAGGTAGAACCAATAATTGCAAAACAGAATACAAGTTTTCCAATATAACGACTAGTATCTTCTCCTGGATAGATATTATAAATATATTCTCCAGATTTTTTCATTCTATCAGCAATTTCCTCACTATTCATATTTACAAAGGCAAAAGTAATTCCTAAAAGAAACAAAACAATAATATAAGTGAAAATCCAAATTGGTTGTCCTATTGCAAAGCGATTTATCCAAACTCTGATCCACGTTTCTTCTGGAAGTACCATCTGAAGCAGCATGAAGCTATATTGTGGAATAGAGACCAAAGACATCGCATACATAAAAGGCATTCCTCCAGCTGGATTCAGCAAAATATCCAAATAAGAATAACGTTTAAAACGATTGTGAATCATAATCTTATTAACAGGAATTCGATAACGAGCTCGTTGAACTCTGACTACAATTGCCAAAAAGACAACGGAAAGTATCAAAAGAGCCATAATCAATATGGGGCTAACCTGTAATTCCTTGATACTATTCAGGATGTTTTGTGGCATGCTAATAACCATGCTGGACATTAAGATAACTAGAGATCCCCCGACACCAAACAGAGAATTCAAATCCGATAACCATACTAAGAAAAAGGTTCCCGCAATCAAGAACAGAACATTCATAGTCAAGGCTAGTCCATAATTCACCCCCGACTGAATAGGAAGATTTAGAGTAATGGCTAATGCTTGGATTAAAGCAATAACAAACGTTAAAATCATTTTCCCACGATCTTGAATTTCAATTGGTAAATTTTGAAAACCTAGTTTCTTAGACATGATAAACATTTGCCATAAAATCATCGCCGACATCCATGGAGACAGTCCAACTGAAAATAGGGAAAGACTCCGAAGGTTGCCACCTGTTATAGCAGTAGAAAAGGCTAAGAAAGCTGTAGTTCCACCCAAAAAATTCGTGTCATTTACGTTTACGAAGGGAAGGGTCAATCTACTTCCTAAAACATAAATAAATAAGAAAGAAATCGTCCACATAACCCGTTTAACGACGACTGATGTCAATTTTATCTTCAAATTTTTCTCCTACCTTATTCGAGTGATGAGATATTCTGATGAACATAGCTAATACTCAATGAAAATCAAAGAGCAAACTAGGAAGCTAGCCGCAGGCTGTACTTGAGTACGGTAAGGCAACGCTGACGTGGTTTGAATTTGATTTTCGAAGAGTATAAATTTATAAATTAATCTTTTGCAATAATGGCATTCCCTCATCCTAATGGATGAGGGCGATCCATAACTATCCTATCCTATTCTATGCATCCAAAACCTGCATCACTGCATCAATTAATAGTTTTTTTGTAAAGTAGCCTTGTTTCAAGGCATAACTAACTTTATATACATTTTCAACAATCTGTTGATAAACTTCTGTTGTCGTTTCCTCTACAAGACGACTGGCTTCTTCCAAACTATCCACTACATAACCTAAGCCTTTTTCCTTTATAAAATTGACATTCGAGAGATAGGATGGCACCACTACTGGAATTCCTGCTGCAAGATAAGTGCTGACTTTATGAGAGATATTCAATCGATAGTAGTCTGCCTCATCAGCTGGATTTTCGCTAGTCCCCCATACTAAGCCAAAACCACCCTCTGATAAAGCAAAAAGCAACTCTGGGTCTGTTTTCCACCCTTTAAAGGAAACTCTTGGATTACGATTCTCTTGATTAGTCTCTGAAAAAATATCGAGAGGGGTTGAGTAAGTCCAGTTGGCTAGGTGTTCAAAACGATTCACACTACCCGCAAAAGATAGTTTTTTCTGAAAAACAGGTTGTCTCAAAGGATAGTTGTGAACATGGTCCCACATGCCTTGAATAATAATCTTTTGAACTGTCAATCCTTCCTGAATCAGGCGTTCCTTCATTTGTTCTGATGGAACAACTACTAGATCCGATTGGTTGTACATCTCGATGTATTCAGGCATCAAGTAATAGTTAGATGGAAACATGAGTGGTGGAACATCATGGATAAAGGTTATGATTTTCGTGTTTAAAATCTTACATTTTCTAATAAAGGCCTGATCATACTCTCTACCATTCCACGTAGGAGATTGATAAACAACGATATCCCCATAACCCAGCTTAGCTAAAACACCATCTAAACGGCTATTTAACTCGCCTTGACTATCACTATAGATATTGTAAAAGTAAAAACCAAGTTCGTGAAAGTCCAATTTTCTTGCAATTTTAACGGTTTCATTCTGGGCGATCAAAGCTGTACTCTGACCAGACATACCGTAAATATTTGTAATATTTATCTTCATTTTAAATCTCTAATTTAGTATTCTTAAAAACAAATCACTCATAGACAATCTTTAGTTTGAAGTTCCTTCAAAAAGTCAATCATATCCTGAGGTTTCTCATGCGGAAAAATGTGATCTACATGATAAGGATTAACCACATTGTCAAATGTTAAAATTGTCTTCTGAGCTCCTTGTACCCAATCTAACACATCTGGAAATTTCCCCTCATGATTGATATCCAAATAAACATCACATTCCTCAATCAATTTCCGACACATCCATTTCATGACATTTGGATGCAATTTCACATTCTCGTAACTGGCTAGACTTTTGAGAGTATCTCCCATAGCCGTAAAAGTTACAATATGAATATTATAATCAGATAAATGATTAATTATGTAATCAATTTGTTCTAATTGCTGACTACCTGTAATGATCAATGCTTGATATTTAGATTTTTTTACAACAAGTTCTTCTTGATTATTAATTTGAGCCCACTCTAGCTGATTATATTTCCACCAAACTTCACGTAGACGACCTACCGAATAAGTATTCCAAGGTTTATCAGCAGACAAATAATGAATAATCGCTGGTAATGGAGTCAATGGCAATTCAAAAATAAAATATTGTCCTCTATTATCAGCCACCTGATCATATCCAATCTGAAAATTATAGGTATCATCTAATAATACATAATTTTCTCCCATCACTATATTGAGAACTGTTTGATCAGCTTCAGGTAAGTGTCCATGTTCTCTTTCAGTAATTTCAATCAGTTCCTGCTGGATTGTATTTTCCTTCCAATAAGCATTATTGATCAATAATACTCCAGCATTAAATCTATCTTCTAAACCATATATGACTTTTGCAGCAGCTAGAGGTTTATTGGTTAGATCAATAGAAAATAGATCTGTCAAATCACGTGTAACTACTAAGTCACAATCTAAATATAAAACAATATCTTCTGACACAAAACTCGGTATAAAATAACGAGCAAAGGTCATAAAGTTTATGTGCTGTCCAACAGGTGGTAGACTCCAATTTCGCATATTACCTCCAAACAGCTTGATATCAACTATCTAACTATTTCGGTATGCCATTTTTTCCCTGACGGAGACAAACCACTCTTGGGGAATATCCTGATTAAAAATATAAACCTTGACATCACTATTATGATAGCAAATAGATTTTAAGGTAGTTTCGATTTGACGAATATAACCGTAATCTCCAGCTAACACAAATACTTTTTTATTCATTCACTACTCCTTGACTATAGCTTCACGATGATAGATGCATCATAAGCCGCATCGGCAACTAGCTGAATTTCTTGATCAAAATTATGCTCTGCGGTATGCTTGTGTGAGAATTTCACTTTTGAAGTTGCTCCCATCTTAAACCACTCATATTCGGAATCAATATGACCTAAATCAATCGCTTGTATGCCTTTTTGGCTTAAGTGATACGCTAAAACCTTGGCTGTAGGTCCAAGCATCAAGAATACTAATTTACCAGCCGCATGCTTTTCAATCGCTTCTTGAATAGCCTGAACTTTACTGTAGGCATTTCTAGAAGGGCAGATGATCCGCTCAACTGACTGAGCATTGTCAAAAAGATCGTTGCCAACTCCTGAACGTGAGTTTTCACCTTCGACGATCAAAATATCTCGTTTATCCCAAAGTTTCTTTAATTTTTCAAAGTGGGCTACCGAAGCAGACTTATCTTTGAGGTCCATATAAGGTCGAGATATAAAAGTAGAACCATAGAAACTTGCTGTACAAAATCTATGATAGGCTTCTTTATAATGCTCTAAATGCTTTTGCCAAAAGTTAACAGCTTCGGGATTATAGCGTTCCAAGCCTTCAAAAACATCTGAGAGACAAACCAGCAATTCTGGAGAGCTTTCTCGTTGAATCATACTTCTAAGCTGTTCTGCCAATGTCTCATCATAGTCTTGATAAGGAATCCCATGTCCCATCATAATATCCATTTCTCCATCTCCATAACGAATAACGGAAGAATGGTGTTCTAGTATATAGTCAAGACTCTGCTGGATATCTAATACCTTTGGGTAGGCTTGCAGCTTTTTTACAGGTAGTTCTCCATTTTGACAATAGTTTTCAATAGCTAGAACCATCTCCTCAGGATGTGCTTGGTCATAAAGAAACTGACCTTGTTCACCATGGGCTACACTTTCAAAAGCAAATACTGGTTTTCCAGCTTGTCGGAAACGCCCAATGATCCCATCAACTTCGGATTCAGCATTGATATCCAGTAAAAAGTCACAGCCTTCAACCAAGCTATCAATCAAAGCTGGTTGCCCAGCAATATCTGACAAGACAGAGACATTTGGGTAGGCTAGTAGAGCTGTAATACTATCAGCCACCATAACGGGAGCTGCCACATAAAATTTGACATCTGGTAGATGTTCAATCAAGTAGCCCATATTTCTCAAGTCGCTTGAGAAGGTATAGACTAGAGCCGAATGTTGAACCCCTGTGTATTGACTCACCTGATCTTTTGTCAGACAAGGCGTTACCTGACTCATATCCGACCACTCTTGAGCGTTATAATACCACCAAACATCTCGATAGATGGAGCGTTCATACAAGCCCCATGGTTTTCTCTCTGTCAAATAATGAATAATCGGTGGATAAGTCCCAGGTTCTGGTCGATAATCTGAGAAATGTGTGTGCAAGGTAATGCAGTTATATTTAAAGTCCAAAGCCAACCAACGATCTTTAAATAAGAGATTCAAAATACTTTGATCATCTTGAGCAACCTTATCATGCAACTCATTAGTCATTTCAATCAGTTGTTTGCGAACTTCTTCTTGCTTCCAAAGGCGATTATTGATGAGCAAGACACCTGCGTTGAATCCATGCTCATTAAAATATACTTGAGCCCCCAGATCCTTGACTGCTGCCAAAGGATAGTCTCCTAATTCGACATCAAATAGAGGACTTAAGTCTCTTGTGACAACCAAATCACAGTCCAGATATAAGACCTTATCTTCCTCAACAAAATCAGAAATAAAGTAACGTAAAAATGTTGCATAGTGAATATTGGTCTTATATTGGCTGATATGAGAACTATTGACACGGGCATTGACGATTTCACAGTCTAGCTTCTTCAACTTACGATTGAGATTATAGAACCATTCTGTCGGAAAATCGCTGTTAATCAGATAAAAACGAAGTCCTCGATTATGACAGCAGATGGATTTGATTGTCGTTAACACCTTATCTGCATATTGGTAGTTGGCTCCGAGTACAATTGCCTTCATGTCCATTTTATCTTTCTTTAACTCTTTAATTGCTTCTATCATTGGCTGGGGTGACTGAGAGGAAACAACTATTTGTTCCAATTGATTTTTGTTGGTCATATCAAAAGTCAATACTGGTCTACCTGCACTGGTATAGCGATTGACGATAAAGTCCATCGAACTTCCCTTATGGATATCCAGATAGGCGTCTGACTTCTCAATCATTTCATCAATCACTGCCCCAACCATGCTGGGATACAAGTAAACATTAGGATATTTGTCCAAAGCCATTAGAATTGGACCCATATCTGTATAGGCTCCGATATGGAAACCAACATCAGGCAGAGCTTGGGCTAGTTCTTCAATATACAGAAAATCCTGCGAATCTGTAAATGTAAATAGATTGACATTGTGAAGGTCATAAACTCTCTTGATGGCAAAACGTCCAGCATAATGGTCAGCAATCTGTTCATAACTAACATCACGAAATGCCCACCATAAATCCCGATAACGATAACCCATCAGAGTGGACCATGGTTTTCGATAGGTCGTATAATGGATGACCAAAGGTTCTTTATCCAATTCAAAATGTGAATCCCAATGGCTATAGAATGCAATGACATCATGACCAACTTGAAGGTTAAAATGCTTATCCAACTCTAGCCAATGATTTTCAAACATCAAATTTAATATAGTCTGATCACCATTAAATCTATCATTGGTTGAAAAATCAGGTGAAGATACGTAATCAATTGTCTTATTTATTAATTTAGTAGTGATATCATATTGTCTCCATTTAGAATTATCAATCAATAACATTCCTGCGTTGAAACCAACACCATCTACATCTCGAACAGCAGCAAGATACTTATCACCCAAATCAATATTAAAGAGTAAATCAAGACTACCATTAATAATCAAATCACTATCCAGATAGAGTACTCTCTCCTCTTCAATATAATTAGGAATGAAATAGCGAGCATACGTAATCGCTGAAATATGTTCCTGGGTTTTCCACTCAGAATCAATCTCTTCATCTATACGAATGTCTTCTACAACACTTCCCAATTTCTCCACTTGTACCTTGAGATCATCGAACCAGTCACTAGGAATATTTTGATGGAGAATATAAATTTTAACATTTTGATTGTAATATAGAATAGATTTTATTGTTGTAAGTATCGGGATAAGGTAATTCTTATCTCCCGCAAGAACAACTGCCCTTCTTTCTTCCAAAATATCAAACCCCATTATCTAATCTCCATTTTCATCATTCGCTAGTTGATGACGAATGCTATTAATCATACTCTCTTTATCCTCTAAACTAAAAACTCGAACGTTTTTATCTCTTCTATGGACAACTGTTTCAAAAGAAAATACCGGTTTTCCTATCTCTAAAGCACGACCCACAATATTATCAACCTCTCCCCAATGATTGATATCTAAGTAAATATCTGCTCTATTTAATAAATCTTCAAGAATATCATCATGATGAACATTGGTATAAATATTCACGTTCTCGTAGTGATTAAAACTTTCTAGATAATCTGAAACATTTGTTTTAGCAGCTATATGAAATGCCACCTCAGGAAGTTCTTGTACAAGATAGTCTAAATGTTCTAAAGTATCTGACGCTGTTAAAGTAAAGGCGTGATACTGATGCTGTTGTCTAGGAGTGATTTTTAAATCCTCTTGAGCAGTGACAACAGAATTAGCTGGGATATCTTTATAAATTAAAGCATTTGCCCCAATGATAACATTATCTCCAATGGTAACACCTTTTAAAATAACAACGTTAGTTCCAATCCAACAATTTTTCCCTATAGTTATCTTATCAGCTTTAAACTGAATTTTTTCAATATGGTAATTAGAATATTTATGGTTGTGATCAAAAATTCTCACACCATCACCAAACATAGTATCCTTACCAATTTCAATCTCTTTGCCACAACGAATCGTACAATGATCGTTAAAGAAAACTCTATTTCCTAGTGTCAGCTTAGCATTATTAGACACTTCTAGACTTACAAATGAGCGAAATGTAACATCTGTTCCTAGTTCAATGCTACTAGTAGGAGAAATCTCTATATGATGAAAATCTCCTAATAACTTTACAGAATCTTTAAAATCCATGTTTATCTTCCACTTCTCTTATTTTATTAATCATTTCTTGAACTTGTTCTACTTTATAGATTATCTGTCCAACTTCAGAATATTTTGTATTTTCAAAGGCAAAAATAGGCTTTTCTAATTTTGCAAACTGCTCCAGTATTTCTACATTTTTTTCGCCGTGATTAATATCTAAAAGAATTTGACTTATCTCAATTAATTCTTGCTTAAGCTCTGATAAATCATTAAATTCAGACAAAATAGTCACATTGGGATTAACTATCCTCTTAGTCAATTGATAACTAACTTTGACGCTGGCTACAATTATAAATTGAATTTCCGGTAAAGCTTGAACTAGGGAATCTAATTTCTCAATACGATCCGAAAAAGTATAAATTAAACAAGTAACAGGTAGTTTTTGAGGATAGATATGAGCCTTTTTAAGCGTATGTAAATGGTAATTTTGGCCTAATTCTGTCCACTCAAGATTATGATAATACCACCAAACATTGCGATAAGCTTGAATCCCCAAATTATCCCACGGTTTTCTATTCGAAGGATAATGAATAATTCCAGGATAGTCTTGAGATTTTGGTAGTTTATAATCTGTAAACTGCTTATGACTCACAATATAATTATTATCAAAATCTAACTCTAGCCACTTATTTTCAAAAAGCTTATTCATCATAAGTTGATCAACCATGTCCACCTTATCATGCAGATCATCAGTTAAATTAATCAATCGTTGAGTCATACTTTCTTGTTTCCAAACAAGATTGTTGATTAGTAATACACCTACATTAAATATTTCTTGATCATAGTACACTTTTCCGCCATAATCACGCACCGCAGCTAATGGATAACCTTGTAAGTCAGTCGCAAATAAATCATCTAGATTTTTCGTAACAACCAAGTCACAGTCCAAATAAAGTGCCTTATCTTCTTTTACAAAATCAGGTATAAAATAATACAGAGAGGCTACATAATTAATATCTGTTTTAAAACGTGATATTTGATCAGATGTTACTCGACAATTGATAATTTCCGAATCAAAGTCCCTTAATCGACCATTCAATTGTATGAACCACTCTTTTGGAAAATCCCTATTGATAATATAAAAACGAACTGAACGATTATGGTAGCAAATAGATTTTATGGTTGTAACAACCTGATTGAGATTCGAAAAATCAGCTGCCAGTACGACGGCTTTTTTGTCTTCTTTACTCTGAGGAAGAAGTCTATCCAATAACATCTTTTTCTCTTTTATGTAGTTTAATTCGTGAGAATTAGCTAAACCTCTATTGTAAGCTTCAGAACTGATATAATCCAAACTCATTTTGTATGCTCGCCTATGCTCCGAAAGTGGATATCCTAACGTTGCTAATAAAGATAATCTCTCTTCAATTATATAAATGGCATCTCTAATCCATTCATCTGTCCAAGTATTAGACAAACTTCCCTCACGCACTCTATATATATAGGCTGATTTATTAACATAAACAACTTTTTCAGAATCTAATAAGGCCTTCAAATTAAATAATGCATCTTCTCCAATTCTATTAATTGGAAAACGCAAATTCGCTATTATTTCTTTTTTATAAATTTTCCCCCAGGGTACAATCAAAGCAGACTTTAACAATTCTTTAGAGTCGTATAAACAAGGTATTATAGACTTATTATCATATACTTTTTCATAATAGTCAGCAGAGGTGTGAAAATAAAAAACTGAATTAGACTCATTAAAACTCGTATAATTTCCAACTACAATATCTGCTTTATGATCTATCACTTTCTCATATAAAAAATTAACATAGTTTGGTTCCACCCAATCATCCGAATCAACAAAGGTTACATACGTTCCCGTCATTCGATCCATACCAGCATTTCGCGTATTAGATACACCGCTATTCTCTTTTTCTATATAGATGATACGAGCATCCTTTTTTTCATATTCCTGACAGATTTGTCCTGAGTTATCTGTAGACCCATCATTTATAATGATAATTTCCAAATTTTGATATGTTTGTTCCAAAATACTATCTAAACATTTCTGTAAGTATTTTTCAGCATTATAAACTGGAACAATGACACTAATTAATTCCTTCTCCATGCCAGCCCACTCCTAATTTTTTTCGAATTGTTTTTCCCATCTCTTTGGTAAAGTTAACGAAAAATGCAACTTCTTTTACCTAATTCCATACTGAAGACTATAGAAGTCATTTTATACAACTGCAAACCTAGACTAACTGCTATCCTTTTCCATATCAAATTAAAGAAGTAGTTATGGAACTTCTTTATGATGATAATCTCTAACTAATTGAAACAAATTTCTATCATAAATTCTTTATTTCTTGATTATCACTTTATATCACTTTTTAACCATAAACATTATTGCTATTGCTTTATTTCAACTAACATTTAACAACCTAATTCCCCTATAATTCTTTATGTGATAGAAATTCAGGTATCTTTACTTAATACATCCATTTTTAGATACAAAAATCTACTATATATTATACCATTTTTATGCACTTTCATAAAGTAAGATAGCCTTTATAATTTTATTTTTTTATCCCCTAAACTATACAAAATTGATTTACTAGTCGACAAAGCCCCAGCTGGTTAAATACTCTTCTAAAGTAGACGAAAACCTCCAAGAATTGTAAAATCCTTGGAGGTTTTCTCGTAGCTTACTTAGTCTTTTATCAACTTTATGAATCTAGACTTATTCTTCATCATCACGCTTACGACGTTTAGCTACTAATCCTAATCCTGTTAGACCTGCTACAACTCCTAGGAGCAGATTTGTAGCCGAAGTTGCTGTTCCAGTATTTGGAAGTTGCTTACGTGTCTTAGTGGTATCAGTTTGAGGAGCTTGACTAGTCGAATGAATCATAGATGCGCTTGTGCTTGCTGATTCAGATGCTGATGTCGATGCACTTGTTGATGCTGATTCAGATGCTGATGTGCTTGCTGATTCTGACGCACTTGTTGACGCTGACTCAGATGCTGATGTGCTTGCACTTGTTGATGCTGACTCAGATGCTGATGTGCTTGCACTTGTTGATGCTGACTCAGATGCTGATGTCGATGCACTTGTTGATGCCGATTCAGATGCTGATGTCGATGCNCTTGTTGATGCCGATTCAGAAGCGCTTGTACTTGCTGATTCTGATGCACTTGTTGATGCTGATTCAGAAGCTGATGTACTTGCTGACTCTGATGCACTTGTTGATGCTGACTCAGAAGCTGATGTACTTGCTGATTCTGACGCACTTGTTGATGCTGACTCAGACGCGCTTGTGCTTGCTGACTCTGATGCACTTGTTGATGCCGACTCAGAAGCTGATGTACTTGCTGACTCTGACGCACTTGTTGATGCTGATTCAGAAGCTGATGTACTTGCTGACTCTGATGCACTTGTTGA
>NZ_RJOB01000002.1 GCF_003943935.1 Streptococcus mitis
CCGCCGTTGTAAGTGACAAAGATGAACCTGAAGTCCAAACAGAGTTGCCAGAAGCTGTTGTTACTGATAAAGGTAAACCTGAAGTTCAACCAGCGTTACCAGAAGCTGTTGTAAGTGATAAAGGCGAACCTGCAGTCCAAGCAGAGTTGCCAGAGGCTGTAGTAAGTGACAAAGGTAAACCTGCAGTCCAACCAGAGCTACCAGAAGCCGTTGTAAGTGACAAAGATGAACCTGAAGTCCAGCCAGAATTACCAGAAGCTGTTGTTACTGATAAAGGTGAACCTGCGGTCCAACCAGAGTTGCCAGAGGCTGTAGTAAGTGACAAAGGTAAACCTGCAGTCCAACCAGAGCTACCAGAAGCCGTTGTAAGTGACAAAGATGAACCTGAAGTCCAGCCAGAATTACCAGAAGCTGTTGTTACTGATAAAGGTGAACCTGCGGTCCAACCAGAGTTGCCAGAAGCTGTAATAACCGACAAGAGTGAGCCTGCAGTCCAAGCAGAGTTGCCAGAAGCTGTAATAACCGACAAGGGTGAGCCTGCGATCCAGCCAGCGTTACCAGAAGCTGTTGTAAGTGATAAAGGCGAACCTGCAGTCCAACCCGCCTTGCCAGAAGCTGTTGTAAGTGACAAAGGCGAACCTGAAGTCCAACCAGCGTTACCAGAAGCTGTTGTAAGTGATAAAGGCGAATCTGCAGTCCAAGCAGAGTTACCAGAGGCTGTTGTAACCGACAAAGGCGAACCTGCAGTCCAACCCGCCTTGCCAGAGGCTGTAGTAAGTGACAAAGGTGAGCCTGAACAGGTAGCCCCACTTCCAGAATACACTGGTGATATTGATCAAGTAAAGCCAGATATTCCGACTGAAAAAACGAAAGAGCAGGATCCAGAAAAAACACTCGAATTAAGAAATGTTTCGGATATTGAGTTGTACAGCCAGACGAATGGGACTTATAAACAACATATCTCATTGGATGGAATTCCAAAGAATACGGATAATTACTTTGTCAAGGTAAAATCTTCGGCATTTAAAGATGTCTATCTGCCAGTCGCCTCAATAACTGAAGAGGAAAGAAATGGTCAGCCAGTTTATAAAATTACAGCTAAGGCTGAGAAACTCCAGCAAGAGCAGAACAATAAATATGTCGACCATTTCACCTTCTACCTCGATAAGAAGTCTAAAGAGGAAACTACAAACTTTACTTCCTTTAGTAATCTGGTCAAAGCTATAAACCAAAATCTCTCTGGAACCTATCATTTAGCAGCTAGCCTGAATGCTAACGAAGTGGAGCTTGGTCCTGATGATAAATCCTATATCAAGGGAACCTTTACTGGTCATTTGATTGGAGAAAAAGATGGTAAGAAGTATGCTATCTATAATTTGAAAAAACCTCTGTTTGAAAACTTGAATGGTGCTACAGTAGAAAAACTGAGTCTAAAAAATGTTACTATTTCAGGGAAAAATGATATTGCTTCACTGGCAAATGAAGCTATGAATGGCACAAAGATTAAACAAGTTCATGTCGATGGTGTTCTGGCTGGAGAACGTGGTATCGGTGGTTTGTTGGCTAAGGCAGACCAATCAAGCATCACAGAGAGTAGTTTCAAGGGAAGAATTGTCAATACCTATGAAACAACTGCTGCCTATAATATCGGTGGTCTGGTCGGTCATTTGACAGGAAATAAAGCTTCACTGACTAAATCAAAAGCGACAGTAGCCATTTCATCCAACACCAATAGTTCAGATCAGACTGTTGGTGGGCTAGCAGGTCTAGTAGACCAAGATGCGCATATACAGGATAGCTATGCTGAAGGTGATATCAACAATGTCAAGCACTTTGGTAGAGTTGCGGGTGTGGCTGGATATTTGTGGGATCGAAAGACGAATGAGGAACAGCATGCAGGAAGATTAACCAATGTACTAAGTGATGTCAATGTAACCAACGGGAATGCTATTACCGGTTACCACTACAATGGAATGAAGGTGAAGGACACATTCAGCAGCAAGGCGAACAGAGTATACAATGTCACCTTGGTTAGGGATGAAGTCGTCAGCAAAGAATCCTTTGAAGAAAGAGGAACAATGCTAGAGGCTTCTGAAGTGACTAATAAAAAAGCAGAAATCAATCCTCTCACTCCTCCAACAGTGGAGCCCCTTTCAACAAGTGGTAGTAAAGAAAGCGATTTTTCTAAGGTGAAGCATTATCAAGCTCAGCGCGCCTTGGCTTATAAAAATATTGAAAAATTGCTACCTTTCTACAACAAGGCAACCATCGTCAAATACGGAAACCTAGTTAACGAGAACAGTCTTTTATATCAAAAAGAACTCTTGTCCGCAGTCATGATGAAGGATAACCAAGTAATCACAGATATTGTTTCTAACAAACAGACTGCAAACAAACTCTTACTTCACTATCAGGACCATTCATCTGAGAAGCTTGATCTCAAGTACCAGACTGATTTTGCCAAGCTAGCAGAATATAGTTTAGGGGATACAGGACTCCTCTACACTCCAAATCAATTCTTGTATGACCAAGACTCTATCATTAAGCAAGTCTTACCTGACTTACAAAAGGTTGACTATAAGTCGGATGCCATCAGAAAGACACTCGGAATTTCTCCAGATGTCAAGCAAACTGAGCTCTATCTGGAAGACCAGTTCGTCAAAACAAAACAAGATTTGGCAAACAGTTTGAAAAAACTTTTGTCAGCAGATGCTGGACTTGCTGGTGACAACTCAGTTACCAGAGGCTATCTTGTAGATAAAATCAAGAACAATAAGGAAGCCTTACTACTCGGTTTAACTTATTTAGAACGTTGGTATAACTTTAGCTATGGTCAAGTGAATGTCAAAGACCTGGTTATGTATCATCCGGACTTCTTTGGTAAAGGAAATACTTCACCACTAGATACTCTGATTGAGTTAGGTAAATCTGGCTTTAACAATCTTCTTGCTAAAAACAATGTCGATACTTATGCTATCAGTCTTGCCAGCCATCATGGAACGACAGATTTGTTTAGCACGTTGGAAAATTACCGAAAAGTCTTTCTACCAGACAAAACCAATAATGACTGGTTTAAATCACAGACCAAGGCTTACATCGTCGAAGAAAAATCTAATATCGAAGAGGTTAAAACAAAGCAAGGACAGGCTGGTACCAAGTATTCTATCGGTGTCTACGACCGTATCACTAGTGCCACATGGAAATACCGCAATATGGTACTACCTCTACTTACCCTTCCTGAAAAATCTGTATTTGTCATCTCGACCATGTCTAGTCTAGGATTTGGAGCTTATGATCGTTACCGCAATAGTGATTATAAGGCTGGAGATGAACTCAATAAGTTTGTTGAAGAAAATGCACGTGAAACAGCCAAACGTCAGCGAGATCACTACGATTATTGGTATCGCATTTTAGATAAAGAAGGACGAGAAAAACTCTATCGTACAATTCTACTTTATGATGCCTATAAGTTTGGAGATGATAGAACCTCTGGAAAAGCTACAGTTGAGGCTAAGTTTGATAGTAACAATCCGGCGATGAAGAATTTCTTTGGTCCAGTGGGGAATAAAGTAGTTCACAATCATCATGGTGCTTATGCAACTGGAGATGGCGTTTACTATATGTCCTATCGTATGTTAGATAAGGATGGAGCTATCACCTATACCCATGAGATGACACATGATTCAGATCAGGATATTTACCTTGGTGGCTATGGTCGAAGAAGTGGCTTAGGACCAGAGTTCTTCGCAAAAGGCTTATTGCAAGCTCCTGACCAACCAAGTGATGCAACCATTACCATCAACTCTATCTTGAAACATAAAACATCAGATAGTACAGAAGGCCAGCGATTGCAAGTGCTTGATCCAACTACAAGATTTAATGACGCAACAGATCTTCAGAACTACGTCCACAATATGTTTGATGTCGTTTACATGTTGGAATATCTCGAAGGGCAATCTATCGTGAAACAGTTAGATGCTCATCAGAAAATGACGGCCCTGAGAAAAATCGAGAATAAATACGTAAAAGATCCTGCAGATGGAAATGATGTTTACGCTACTAACGTTGTACAAAATCTGACAGAAGAAGATGCCAAAAAATTGACTACTTTTGATAGTTTGATTACAAATAATATCTTGTCAGCTCGTGAATATAAGTCTGGGGAATATGAAAGAAACGGTTACTATACGATTAAACTCTTTGCCCCAATCTATTCGGCTCTGAGCAGCAAGGGAACTCCGGGTGATTTGATGGGACGTAGAATAGCTTATGAACTTCTGGCTGCCAAAGGCTTTAAGGATGGAATGGTACCATATATCTCAAATCAATATGAAAAAGATGCAAAAGCGGCGGGAAGTAAGATTAAGTCTTATGGTAAAGAAGTAGGTTTAGTTACAGATGAACTTGTCCTTCAAAAAGTATTTAACGGTCAATATAAAACTTGGGCAGAATTCAAGACAGCTATGTATCAAGAACGTGTGAAGCAGTTTGGGAACTTGAAGCAGGTTACCTTCAACGATCCAACTAAATCTTGGGCAAGTTTTGCAAGAAAGACGATTCATAGTGTAGAAGAACTGCAGCGATTAATGGACGAAGCTGTCCGTAAGGATGCAGATGAGAATCGTTATTCTTGGGACAACTATAATCCAGAATATGATAGTGCAGTTCATAAGTTAAAGAGAGCAGTGTTTAAGGCCTATCTAAATCAAACTGATGATTTTAGAAGTTCAATTTTTAAGAATAAAAAATAGTGTTTACTATTAGGAAATAAAATTAAAGAAGGTGATTACGCTTGTCATTATTTAAAAAAGAACGGTTTTCAATCCGAAAAATCTGTGGGATTGTTGGTTCAGTTTTACTCGGAAGTATCTTGGTTGCACCGTCAATCATTCATGCTTCTACCTATCATTATGTTGAAAAAAGCGCTCTTACAAAGGAAGAACAAAGCAAGATTCAAGCAGGAATTCCTACTGATAATGAGGTAACTTATGCTCTTATTTATCAGCAGGAAGCTCTTCCTGCAACAGGTTCATCGACTTCTGTGCTTACAGCTTTAGGTCTATTAGCTGTTGGTAGTTTAGTCCTTTTGGTTCATAAAAAGAAAAAAGTTAGTAGTTTGTTCTTAGTTACTACTATCGGACTGATTAGTCTTTCTAGTATGCAAGCTCTCGATATAAGCAATCCTTTGAAAGCTCCAAGTCATGAAGGGGTAGTTCAAATTGCTGGATATCGTTATATTGGATACTTACCGCTTGATGATGATGCAATTTCAGAAATTCAACATAAGAATGAGGGGACAAAAAATGTTCCAGTATCTGAAATTCAAAGTGTTCATAATGAAGCGCCTAAAGTAGAAAAACCAGAGTACACTGCTCCAGTAGGTACAGTTCCAGATGAGGCTCCTAAGGCTGAGAAACCAGAATATACTAAACCAGTTGGTGGTAATCTGGTTGAGCCTGAAGTTCATGAAAAACCAGAATACACTAAACCAGTGGGCACAGTGCCTGACGAAGCGCCTAAAGCAGACAAACCAGAATACACTAAACCTGTGGGTACAGTTCCTGACGAAGCGCCTAAAGCTGAGAAACCAGAATACACTAAACCAGTGGGCACAGTGCCTGATGAAGCGCCTAAAGCTGAGAAACCAGAATACACTAAACCAGTGGGCACAGTGCCTGATGAAGCGCCTAAAGCTGAGAAACCAGAGTACACTCAACCAGTGGGTACAGTACCTGATGAAGCGCCTAAAGCAGACAAACCAGAATACACTAAACCTGTGGGTACAGTGCCTGACGAAGCGCCTAAGGCTGAGAAACCAGAGTACACTCAACCTGTTGGTACAGTTCCTGACGAAGCACCTAAAGCAGAGAAACCAGAATATACAGCACCAGTTGGTGGTAATCTGGTAGAACCTGAGGTTCAACCAGCCTTACCCGAAGCTGTTGTGACTGATAAAGGCAAACCTGAAGTTCAGCCAGCCTTATCCGAAGCTGTTGTGACTGATAAAGGCAAACCTGAAGTTCAACCGACCTTACCCGAAGCTGTTGTAACTGAAAAAGGGGAACCTGAAGTTCAACCGACCTTACCCGAAGCTGTTGTGACTGAAAAAGGGGAACCTGAGGTTCAACTAGCCTTACCCGAAGCTGTTGTAACTGAAAAAGGGGAACCTGAAGTTCAACCGACCTTACCCGAAGCTGTTGTGACTGAAAAAGGGGAACCTGAGGTTCAACTAGCCTTACCCGAAGCTATTGTGACTGAAAAAGGTGAGCCAGAAGTTCATGAAAAACCAGCATACACTGAACCGGTAGGCACAGTTCCAGAAGAAGCACCCAAGTCCGAGAAGTCAGAATACACGGAATCTGTAGGTACAACAGGAGTAGATGAAACAGGAAACTTAATTGATCCGCCGGTTATTGAAATCTCAGAGTATACCGATCCACTAGCTACAGTTCCTGACGTTGCTCCAGAGAGAGAAGAGCTTCCTGCTTTACATACTGATATTCGTACAGAGACTATTCCTAAAACTATCACAGAAGAATCTGATTCTAGCAAATTTATAGGTGATGATTCTATTAAACAAGTTGGTGAGGATGGCGAACGTCAAATTGTTACTAGCTATGAAGAGTTACATGGCAAAAAAATCAGTGACCCAGTTGAAACAGTAACTATTTTGAAAGAAATGAAGCCTGAAATTCTTGTAAAAGGTACCAAAGAAAAGCCCAAAGAAAAAACGGCTCCTGTTTTGACTCTGACCACTGTATCTAAGGATGTTTTAGCTAAGTCTGCTACAATTAATTACAATCTAGAAAATCAAGACAATGCTACAATTACACGCATTGTAGCGACTATTAAAGAAGGTGGAAAAATTGTAAAAACGCTTGATTTAAAAACCGATAACTTATCTCAAGTATTAGAGAACTTAGACTATTACAAAGATTATACGATTTCAACCACTATGACTTATGATATAGGTAAGGGTGCAGAAGTATCGACTTTGGAAGATAAACCTTTACGCTTAGATTTAAAGAAAGTTGAGTTGAAAGATATTGCAAATACCAGTCTCGTACAAGTAAACGAAAGCGGTGTCGAAAGCGATAGTAATCATTTAACCTCTCTTCCAAGTAATGTTAACAACTATTACTTAAAAGTAACCTCCAGAGAAAACAAAGTGACTCGTTTAGCAATTGATAAGATTGAAGAGGTCATTGAGGAAGGTAAGCAGCTTTACAAGATAACGGCAAAAGCACCTGACTTAGTTCAACGTGATAAAGACGGTAAGTTAAGAGACACTTACACTTATTATCTTGAAAAACCGAGGGCTACCGAGGATAAGGTTTATTACAACTTCCATGATTTAGCAAAAGACATGCAAGCAAATCCTACCGGTGAGTTTAAACTTGGTGCAGATTTGAATGCAGTTAACGTTAAGCCAGCAGGTAAAGCTTATGTTATGGCTAAGTTTAGAGGTACTTTATCAAGTGTAGAGAATCATCAGTACACGATTCATAACTTAGAAAGACCTTTGTTTAATGAGGCTGAAGGTGCTACACTCAAAAACTTTAACTTAGGTAATGTAAATATAAACATGCCTTGGGCTGATAAAGTTGCACCTATTGGTAATATGTTTAAGAAGTCTACACTTGAGAATATCAAAGTAGTAGGTTCAGTAACAGGAAATAACGATGTAACCGGTGCTGTTAATAAGTTAGACGAAGCTAATATGCGCAATGTAGCTTTTATTGGCAAGATTAATAGTCTTGGAGATAAAGGCT
Source organism: Streptococcus mitis (assembly GCF_003943935.1). GTDB lineage: Bacteria > Bacillota > Bacilli > Lactobacillales > Streptococcaceae > Streptococcus > Streptococcus mitis_BK. Next base: position 7,773 of record NZ_RJOB01000002.1, read on the forward strand.
GGTGGTCTGGTGGACTTGTCAGCGAAAGTTGGATAAGTAACGTTGATAAAGCTTACGTTGATGCTAAGATTAGTGCCAATAAATCTAAATATGGTGGTTTAATTGGTAAACTAGATCATGGTATTGACTCGATGACAGTAGGTAAAAAAGGATTTCTCCGAAATGCTGTAATAAAAGGTACTATGAATTTGATTCAGCATGGCGAAAGTGGAGGTGTAATTCATAACAACTTTAACTGGGGTGTTATTGAAGACGTCGTAACAATGCTTAAAGTAAATAATGGTGAAATTGTCTATGGTTCACCAGCCTTGAATGATAATGACCAATATTTTGGATTAGATAATATCAAACGTGTAAATTATGTAAATGGTGTTGCAAGTGGTTTATCTTCCTACAAACATTCAAATCGTATTACTGGTATCTCTCAAGAAGAAGCAGATGCTAAAATCGCTAAGATGAATATCACAGCCAACACCTTTACTATTCAAGATCCAGTTGTAAACAAGTTAAATCGTATCGTTGATAGAGATTCTGAATATAAAGCGATTCAGGACTACCAAGAAACAAGAAACCTAGCTTATCGAAACTTGGAAAAACTGCAACCATTTTATAACAAAGAGTGGATTGTAAACCAAGGGAATAAGCTAACAGATGAGTCCAATCTTGTTAAGAAAACCGTTCTGTCTGTAACGGGTATGAAAGCAGGGCAGTTTGTAACTGATTTATCGGATATTGATAAGATTATGGTTCACTATGCTGATGGTACAAAAGAAGAGTTAGCTGTAACTGCTAAAACGGACTCTAAAGTAGCTCAAGTAAAAGAGTATGATGTGGCAGGTCAAAACATTGTCTATACTCCAAATATGGTTATGAAGAATCGTAACCAGTTAGCAAGCGGTATTAAAGAGAAGTTAGCTAGTGTTACCTTACTTTCAGATGAAGTTCGTAGCTTGATGGATCAGCGTGATAAACCTTGGAAGAACACACCAGATAAGAAAACTGAGTATATTAAAGGCTTGTATTTCGAAGAAAGCTTTGAAGAAGTAAAAGGAAACTTAGAAAAACTTGTTAGTCAGATTTTAGAAAATGAAGATCATCAGTTAAACGGTGGGGAAGTAGTTGAGCGTGCTTTACTTAAGAAAGTTGAAGATAACAAAGCTAAAATTATGATGGGACTGACTTATCTTAATCGTTACTATGATATCAAATATGGTGATTTGAGTATCAAAGATATTATGATGTTTAAACCTGACTTTTATGGTAAGACACCAAGTGTATTAGATCGTTTGATTCAAATTGGGTCAAGAGAGCATTTCTTAAAAGGTGACCGTACGCAAGATGCTTACAAAGAAGTGATTGCTGGTGCAACTGGTAAAGGTGATTTACGTAGCTTCTTAGACTACAACATGCGTTTATTTACAGAAGATAAAGATTTGAATGACTGGTTTATTCATTCTGCGAAAAACGTTTATGTAGTAGAACCTGAAACAAGCACAGAAGTCTTTAAAGATAAGCGTCACCGTGTATTTGATGGTTTAAATAATGATATTCACGGTCGTATGATTTTACCATTGCTCAATTTGAAGAAAGCTCATATATTTATGATTTCTACCTATAACACTTTAGCTTATAGTTCATTTGAGAGATATGGTAAAAATACAGAGGAAGCGAGAGAGTCTTTAAAACCTAAGATTAATTTAGTAGCAAAAGCACAACAAAGATACCTAGACTTTTGGTCTCGTTTAGCTCTTCCGAGTGTACGTGATAAACTCCTTAAGAGTCAAAATATGGTACCGACTCCTGTGTGGGACAGTCAGTGGTATGACGGCATTCCCGATGCAAATCGTCAAGGTTATGGACGAGGTGGTGCAGTGGTATCTCCTATTCGTGAGCTATTCGGCCCGACTGATCGTTGGCATCAAGTAAATGGCGCTATGGGTGCGATGGCTAAGATTTATGGTGACCCGTATAAAGACGATCAAGTGTATTTCATGGTTACGAAAATGTTAGACGACTTTGGTATTTCAGCCTTCACCCATGAAACGACTCACGTTAACGATAGAATGGTTTACTACGGAGGTCATAGACACCGTGAAGGTACTGATTTAGAAGCCTTCGCTCAAGGTATGTTACAAACTCCTGATAAGTCTACTCCAAATAGTGAATACGGTGCGCTCGGTATCAATATGGCTTATGAGCGTAAAAATGATGGAGAGCAACTTTATAACTATGATCCAGCTAAGTTAGACAGTCGAGACAAGATTGATAGTTATATGAAAAACTACAATGAGTCTATGATGATGTTAGATTACTTAGAAGCTACTGCAGTTATTAAGCAGAAGTTATCTGATAACTCTAAGTGGTTCAAGAAGATGGATAAAGAGTGGCGCACCAATGCGGATAGAAACCGTTTAATTGGAGAACCACACCAGTGGGACAAATTGCGTGACTTGACGGAAGAAGAGAAGAAATTACCAATTGATAGCATTGACAAGTTGGTAGATAATAACTTTGTAACTCTTCATGGTATGCCAAATAACGGTCGCTTCCGTACGGAAGGTTTTGATAGTGCTTATCAAACTGTCAATATGATGGCAGGTATCTTTGGCGGGAATACGAGTCGAAGCACCGTAGGTTCTATTTCCTTTAAACACAATACTTTCCGTATGTGGGGTTACTATGGTTATGAAAATGGCTTTATCCCTTATGTTTCTAACAAGTTAAAAGGTGATGCCAACAGAGAAAATAAAGGGCTTTTAGGTGATGATTTCATTATCAAGAAAGTTTCTAATAATCAATTCCAAAACCTCGAAGAGTGGAAGAAACATTGGTATCATGAAGTGTATGCGAAAGCACAGAAAGGCTTTGTTGAGATTGAAGTAGACGGTTCTAAAATTTCAACTTATGCTCAACTCCAAGACTTATTTAACACTGCTGTTGAGAAAGACTTGAAAGAAGGTGGTTTCAAGCATACCGAAGGCCTCAAGTGGAAAGTTTATAAGAAATTGTTGCAAAACACAGATGGTTTCTTAAATCCGTTGTTTAAAATATAAAGGGGACAGTTTTTGCTCCCTCTGAAAAGTCATCATTTGATGGCTTTTTTCTATTCAGGGAGCTTGAAGGGCTATAGAAGTCATGATATAATATAAAGTAGATTTCTGTATTATAAAACAAAAATTGTTTGAACATCATTCATTTTATGTTCAAGCGATAGTAAAATAAAATAGGGGCTCTAAACCCTTGATACGAAAGGAAAAAACTCAATGGCTACTATTCAATGGTTGGTCTAGAAGATTTAAAATAATAAAACATTGTGAAGTAGAATAAATGCTTAAAACCCTTGAAATACAAGGGTTTTTGTTGGTTTATATTTTAATTCTTCACATTGTTATATGTGCTTGATTGAGCAATAATCATCAATAAAAACATTTTTTTGGTGTTGAGTTTGGTGTTCAAATATTTATTATGTTACGGAAAGGAATTTCACAATCTTTCCGTTTTTTTATTTTCTGGAGGAAAAATGACAAAAGAATTACAATCATCACGCTATATTGTCATTTCATTTTTAGTACGTGAAATGGGAATAGATATTGTTGAGGCCATCTCTCTTATGGCTGAATTGGAAAAAAGTGGCTTGGTTCAATTGGAATCAAGCGGAGATTTTATATTTAAAGAACTTGGAGGAGCGTTATGAAACGAATTACCGCAAATCAATACCAAACTTCAGAACGGTATTACAAATTACCTAAAATTCTTTTTGAGGAAGAGAAATATATGGATATGAAACTAGAAGTAAAGGTGGCTTATTCTATTTTAAAAGATCGTTTAGAATTATCTCTCAGTCGTGGTTGGATAGATGAAGAAGGCGCGGTCTATTTAGTATTTTCTAATTCTAAACTGATGAAGCTGTTAGGTTGTTCGAAGTCAAAACTACTATCAATCAAAAAAGTTCTTAAAGAATATGACTTAATTGATGAAGTCCAACAGTCTTCAAGTGAGAAAGGGAGACTAGCTAATAAGATTTATTTAGGGGAGTTGTCTTCTACCCCAGTAGCTAGTTCGAACAGGCCTAGTGTTAAAAAAAGACTAGGGCAGGATGAAAATGAAACGGCCCCCGTCTCTTATTCAGCCCCTAGTGAGACTGAAGTTAGTGAGACTAAATATAGTGAGACTGATTCTTTATTTACGGAGGATGAGGAGTATAGGAATTCTCAACCTATTTTGAGAAGAAAAGTAGAAAAGGTCACAAAATATGATCGAGATTATATTTGGGGATTGGTACAAGATCAATTTAGACGAGAGGGTTTTTCTGAAACAGCCAGTGAAATTGCTATGACTGATTTTGAGAGAATCTATCAGTATGCTCTAGATAATGTTCGCTTTGTTAGACGTGCGGAAGTGCTTGCTGAATTTGTTTTTAATGGCTTGTATTCCGTTTGGAACAACCGTGTTAGAAAAGGAGGTGGTTAAATGTCGCCAATCGAGTGGATATTAGTTATGCTCATTGTCATTTCAAGTGGAGTGACAGTTCTGACAATGATAGTCGATAAGAAAGGGGTGATCAAGAAATGAGATTTATTGATTTATTTTCAGGTATCGGTGGCTTTCGACTTGGAATGGAAAGTGTCGGACACGAATGTATTGGATTTTGTGAGATTGATAAATTTGCTAGGAAATCTTATAAGTCCATTTTTCAAACGGAAGGAGAAATAGAATTTCATGACATACGAGATGTTTCAGATGACGAATTTAAAAAACTTAGAGGGAAAGTCGATGTCATCTGTGGGGGATTCCCTTGTCAAGCATTTTCAATCGCAGGAAGAAGATTGGGATTTGAAGATACTAGAGGAACTTTGTTCTTTGAAATTGCTCGGGCGGCCAAACAAATCCAACCACGTTTTCTTTTTCTTGAAAATGTTAAAGGCCTACTCAATCACGATAAGGGACGGACGTTCACCACAATCCTTACCACACTTGATGAGTTGGGGTTTGATGTTGAGTGGCAGGTGCTTAACAGTAAGGATTTTGGCGTTCCCCAAAACAGAGAGAGGGTGTTTATTATCGGACATTCTAGAAAGAAAGGTACCAGACTCTTATTTCCTTTCAGAAGAGAAGGTCAAGCAACTAACTCTGAGACTTTAAAAACATTAGGAAATTTGAATCCATCAAAAAATGGAATGAGCGGTAAAGTTTATTATTCAGAAGGTCTTGCGCCAACCTTAGTTCGTGGGAAAGGAGAAGGATTTAAAGTTGCGATTCCTTGCATAACACCAGACAGATTAGACAAAAGACAAAATGGGAGACGATTTAAGGAAAACCAAGAGCCAATGTTTACTTTAAATACTCAAGATCGCCATGGTATTGTCGTTGTTGGAGATTTACCAACTAGCTTTAAGGAAACTGGTCGCGTCTATGGAAGTGAGGGCTTATCTCCAACACTGACTACGATGCAAGGTGGAGATAAAATCCCCAAAATACTAATTCCAGAACCAATCCAATTTCTAAAAGTACGGGAAGCAACGAAAAAAGGATATGCTCAAGCAGAGATTGGGGATTCAATCAATTTAGAAAGACCAAATTCTCAGTATCGTCGAGGTAGAGTTGGAAAAGGTATTGCGAATACGTTAACAACTAGTGGACAAATGGGAGTAGTAGTGGCTAGCTATGAAGGAGAAGATAAGCAAGTTTACCATGTAGCTGGTGTCTTGATAGATGGGCAATTTTACCGTTTGAGAATACGACGAATCACTCCTAAAGAGTGTTTTCGATTGCAGGGGTTTCCTGATTGGGCTTTTGAAGCTGCTAGAAAAGTCTCTAGTAATAGTCAGCTCTATAAACAAGCTGGTAATAGTGTAACCGTTCCTGTGATTGCCGTAATCGCAAAGAAATTAAAAGAAATCGAGGAAAAAGATGAAAGCTTTAAATAAAGAGTCAATACTAGATTGTGATGAATTAGAAACAGAATTACATGATGCAGAAATCAAACAGCTGGATGAACAAATATTTTTAATGCCTAATTATCCATGTGAGTTTGAGGTGACTTTCTTAGATGATTACCATAAAAAACATAATTACCCCCTATTTTATGAATCCTATCTTCAAAACATTATGGAATTCCTTGAAAGTCAGGATATAAAGAACGGAGCTGATGCCTTTGTAGATGATCATCAGAATCTTGTTTTTGTTTTATATGGACAAGGTTATCGAGCAGAGGGAAAAGAGGGAATACTTACAACTCAAGTAACTGTAAAAGCTTATGATGAAGACAAGAAACCGATTAACTTCTCCAATTTATTAGATTCCTTAATCGTCTCAGAATATCAAATGGAACCGAATCTTTGGGAGGTATCCCATGATTGATCTCTATCTAAGTAAAAATAGCCAAAGAAATCAACTTCTTTTAGACTTCTTTCAAAACTACGGCATTGAGGTATCTTGTCATTCAGTTTCTGAAATGACAAAGGACAAATTAATTGAGATGATGAGCTATTCTTCAGATTGTTTTGAGTTTTTATCTCCCAATTTATTACGATTTAAGAACCGTGACAATCTAAAATTAACGGATTTCATCGAAATGATATTAAAAAATCCTGAACTAACCCTCAGACTTCCTCTTGCGGTTTCAAATAAGAGAGTTTATCCAAATCTGAATCTGGAGGAGGCTAGAGCTTTATTGCCAAGAGATACGAAACAATTGATTTACATGGTACAAACACATTATTTATCTAACTAAAGGAGAAGCAATATGGCTGAACGATTTTGGGAGAACTTGTCCATTATTTTGGCTGAAAGAAATATTAGCTGGATTGAGTTAACCAGAAAAATGTTTGCGGGAGAGTTTCACTATCCAAGTGAATTGAATCGTTTGTATCAAAAGATTCGGCACTACAAGGTGGAACAACGAATGCCTCAAAGTCCATGGGTAGAAAGGATTGTGCAGGTATTAGATTTAGATTATGAAGATTTATTTCGGAGGTAACTATGAAAAGAATAATTCCAGTTTATATATTCCAACAAGTAAATGTCCTATTGGTATCTCTATACTTACTGAAATTTCTTTGTATCGGTGAGTTAACTATACTACAGATTCTTTATGGTTCGTCACTCATTTCTTTTTTATGGATGTATGGCCAACGTAAACAAGCTCATAAGATCGATATGAAATCTAGGATGAAATGGCTTGGTATTGGATTAGCTAGCCTAATGATTATAAGTCTATGTTTTAGCCTAATCCATGCTCAAGGAACCACGAATCAAGCAAACTTAATTGGCCTTCAACATCAAGTTCCTTGGTTTTCATTTTTATTGTTTTTAATCAATGCGAGTATGGTTGAAGAATTTCTGTATCGAGAAATTTTATGGAACTTGGTTAGAAAATTAGATATTCGAGTTGCTTTGACAAGTGTTTTGTTCGCCTTAGCTCATCATCCAGGAACCATTCTAGCTTGGTGTTTATATGTTTCATTGGGAATGTTTTTAGGGATGGTGCGCTATAAATCGGACTTATGGGGCAGTATGGGGCTACATTTGGTGTGGAACCTACTAGTGTATAGTTTGCTGCTTTTTTAGAGTAAATTAGCTTGTTTTAGGGAAATGAAATGCTAACGTTATGTAACAATGTTAGTCTTTTATTTCAAACTCTTTGATTAATATGAATTTAGCTCGATAGAAAAATAAGAAATGTGATAAAAATTTCAACTACTCTTATCTATAATAAAGCTACCTGTTCTTTGAAAATTGAATCCACTCCGTCTTGATTAGCGTGCCTGTGTAAGTAGGGACTGAGAGTATTTCCCTGTGAAGGGCAACTGGCACAAGACGTGTGTGAGAATTTTCTAACAGACACGGAGTTTATCGTTACCAGACTTAAACGATGCGACAAACTAGATAAAGGAGTTAATCATGAAGGTAGTAAATTTGTATGATTTGAAACAAATGGGAAATAAAGGTGGTTGTACCATCCAATTGATTCATCACTTTCCTTTTGGTATGGGCTTAGGACATCTTAAAAAAGACTACATTGAATTTCAACGTGTTGGTATCGTTGATGGGAAAGCAGTAGAAATTACTCTTCGAGAACCTTATTCGAGAGATCTACTGCAGGTTGTCAAGTCGATTAAGCAACGTCAGAAATTGATAGCTTATCGTTATAAAGAAGGAAAGCTGCTATTTGTGAAGAAGGAGGCCTCAGATGTCCTCTGAACAACAGGAACGAATGGCCGTTCAATATGCTGAGCGTAGTCTTTTATTTACTGTAAAAAGTCTTTTAAAGATTCTAGAATGGTCAAGACGTCATGCTTTAGCACAGGATTCCGCCTATAAGATAGGAGTGCAGAAATTAGAAGAATTGCTACAATCTCCTTATTCGATTGATACGATTAATCTGAAAAAAGATTTTTTAGACAAACCAATTGATATAGAGAAATTTAAAGCTTTTTTAGAAAAAGAAGAGATTCCTTTAGCCATCGCTTGGCAAGGGGATTCTCTACATTTCTACACGAAAGACCGTTCGATTCTAGACAATCATTTAGACCATCTGTTAGAAAAAATGGTTAATGATCCAGAAAAATTAGCTGATTTTACCATGGATAAGTCATTAGACGATGCAATTGATGAGGCTAAATCCCAAATTACCTTTAGACAAGAAGGAGCCGTCAAACAGAAAGAGATGGTGAGATGATGTACAGTGGAAAGAAATTCCTACTATTCTCACTGTTAGGTATCTTCCTAGGCTATCTTTTTCATCGTTTGACGCTTTTGTATGATTCCTATACTGGAAATAGCTTAGATAAATGGACTCATCTCCTGATGGAAGGTCAAGATGAAGTTCTTCAGTCGCCATGGAATGTTTCCTTTACTGGAAAATCAAGTGCTTTTTTTCTACTAGGTTTTGTGATGATGTTGCTGGTTTATCTCTATCTAGAGACTGGTAAAAAACAATACCGAGAAGGGGTAGAATACGGGAGCGCCCGTTTTGGAACTCTAAAAGAAAAGAAGTTTTTTTACGGTAAGGAATTTTCTCATGATACGATCTTAGCCCAAGATGTTCGTTTGACATTATTAGATAAAAAACCACCCCAATATGATAGGAATAAGAATATAGCGGTGATCGGAGGTTCAGGAAGTGGGAAGACATTTCGCTTTGTGAAACCCAATCTGATTCAGATGAATAGTTCAAATATTGTCGTGGATCCTAAAGATCACTTGGCCGAGAAAACAGGCAAACTCTTTTTAGAACATGGCTACCAAGTAAAGGTGTTAGATTTAGTCAATATGAAGAACTCAGATGGCTTCAATCCTTTTCGCTATATAGAGACAGAAAATGATTTGAATCGCATGCTGACGGTTTATTTCAATAACACCAAAGGTTCTGGCTCCCGTAGTGATCCATTTTGGGATGAAGCTTCTATGACTTTGGTACGAGCTTTAGCCTCTTACTTGGTCGATTTCTATAATCCACCTAAAACAAGAGAACAGCTCATAGAAGAAAGTCGTTTAAGTCAAAAGGAATATCAAAACTTGTTGAAACGTCAAAAAAAAGAAGTGGAAGAGCGAAAAAAACGAGGGCGTTATCCAAGTTTTGCTGAAATCTCAAAACTCATTAAACACTTATCCAAGGGTGAAAACCAAGAAAAAAGTGTCTTAGAAATTCTATTTGAAAATTATGCTAAAAAGTATGGAACTGAAAATTTTACCATGCGAAATTGGGCAGATTTCCAAAATTATAAGGATAAGACTCTGGATTCTGTTATAGCTGTAACCACTGCTAAATTTGCCCTCTTCAATATTCAAAGTGTCATGGATTTGACCAAAAGAGATACCCTTGATATGAAGACATGGGGCAAGGAAAAATCAATAGTTTACCTAGTTATCCCAGATAACGATAGTACCTTTCGCTTTCTTTCAGCCCTCTTTTTTTCAACCGTATTTCAAACTCTAACAAGACAAGCAGATATTGATTTTAAGGGTCAATTGCCACTTCATGTGAGAGTCTATTTAGATGAGTTCGCAAATATCGGAGAAATCCCAGATTTTGCTGAACAAACCTCAACAGTTCGTTCTCGTAATATGAGTCTCGTTCCCATTCTTCAAAATATTGCCCAACTTCAAGGGCTCTATAAAGAAAAAGAAGCTTGGAAAACCATTCTTGGGAACTGTGATAGCTTAGTCTACTTAGGTGGTAATGATGAAGATACCTTTAAATTTATGAGTGGCTTACTCGGTAAACAAACCATTGATGTTCGAAATACTAGTCGTTCCTTTGGCCAGACAGGTTCAGGATCCCTTTCTCATCAAAAGATTGCTCGTGATTTAATGACACCTGATGAAGTCGGAAATATGAAACGGCATGAATGCTTGGTTAGAATTGCTAATATGCCAGTCTTTAAAAGCAAAAAATACAATTCTATCAAGCATCCAAACTGGAAGTACCTAGCCAATCAAGAAACTGATGAACGGTGGTGGAACTATCAAACCAATCCTTTGAATCAAAGACAAGAAAACCATCTTGAAGGCCTTAGAATTCGTGATTTAACTTTTGAATCTAGTTTAAAATAAAAATAGAAAAGAGGAAATAGATGATTACGCATTTTAAAGGTTTTGTTTATGGAGTAGACGCAAGTGCCATGTTTGCACAAGCTATGTCTTTGTTACAGAAGGGATTGATTGCAGTTGGTGCCTTTCTCGTTGTTGTGGGGATTGTCAACCTTGCAACCAATATTAAAGATGGTGGACCAGGTGTTCGGAATGCCATTCTGGAAATTGTCGGTGGTGTTATGGTAGGGGCTGCTGGAGCCTTTGTAACTCAAATTTCAATTTAGGAGGATAAACAATGACATGAATCTTAGTTTAGTCTCTCCCTTTGTTTACCTTGCATCTGAAAAAATATCAGCTGAAAATTTATTTGAAGGATTTAATGTAGATTTACAATCTACGGTAGATCTGATTAAATCTCTATCTAGCTACAATCCAACAGTATGGACTTACATGTCTAGTATTACTAAAAGTGTCATGCAACCTCTCGGAGTTGCGATTTTATCAGTTGTTCTCATCCTAGAATTTTCGAAGATGGCAAAGAAGATTGCTAACTCAGGAGGAGCGATGACCTTTGAAGCATTGGCGCCGATGTTGATTAGTTACATTATGGTCGCAGTTGTAATTACCAATACTACCGTTATTGTAGAGGCTATCATCGGGATTGCGAGTCACGCCATTGAACAAGTGGCTTCGATTGTGGCTCACGGTGGGGCAAAGTATGATACCATTTCTGGATTAAAAGGGTCAGGATTTATTGGCCGGATGATTGTGGGCTTTTTCGCCCTCCTAATTTGGCTAGTTCGGATAGTAAGTGCAGCCATGGTCAATCTTTTGGTATCTATTCGATTTATTCAACTCTACCTTATGATTCCATTTGCCCCTCTTACGATTCCAACATTTTTAAGTGATGAGTGGAAGTCTATTGGTATTGGCTATTTAAAAAATATTATGGTCTATGCGGTACAAGGGGTTCTTATTTTTCTGATTGTTTCTCTTGTTCCTTTGTTTGAATCTGCTGGGAAAATAGCTGTTTCAAATGGTGCAGGAGTCCTGCAATCACTTGCGATTATGTTTGGTAGTTTAATACAAGCTATCTTACTGATTATTGCCCTCGTTGGTTCTCAACGTACGGCTCGCTCAATCTTAGGTATGTAATTAGATAAAGGCTAGGAAGTGATTGCTTCTTAGCCTTTTTAGAAAGGAAAGTCATGAATACACGTGTCTTTAAAGACATCTCAAAATACCAACACAGGGCTTGGATAGGTTTCACCACAAGACAAATCATCTTTGTTTTACCAGCCTTTATTGTCACAATTATTGTTTTGGGCTTGAATCTCTTTTTCTGGCAATTTGGAGATTGGTTTGTTTACGGTTTTGTGTTTGCTTTTACCATCCCCCTCATGCTTTTTGGAGTCTATAAACCCAATGATTTATATTTTGAACATTATTTGAAATACCGTCTTCATTTTGAACTAACGGTTCCCCTACGCACAATTACAGGAAAGAAAGGATCTGAATATGAAAAGAAAATCAAATACATTAAAGAAACAAAAAACTTCAATGACTAATAAAAAGAAAGAAGTTAAAGGGAAAAAAGAGGAAGTGTTACCCTCTACGGCTAATACGCTTGCCTATCAAGCCCTGTATCAAAATGGTCTGATGCAGGTAAAAGAAGATTATTTCTCACAAAGCTATTTACTTGGTGATGTCAATTACCAGACCGTTGGTTTAGAAGATAAGGGCGCAATCATTGAGAAGTATTCTGATTTGATTAACTCCCTAGATGACCAAACCAACTTCCAATTGACTATCTTTAATAAAAGATTGAATTTAGAAAAGTTTAGACAAAGTGTTTTGTATGAGGAAAAAGAAGATGGATATGATACCTATCGTAAAGAATTGAATCGGATGATGAATCAGAATTTAGACAGTGGTGAAAATAATTTTTCAGCTGTGAAACTGATTAGCTTTGGTAGAAAGGATTCTAATCCCAAACAAGCCTATCGTTCCTTGTCTCAAATAGGCGAATATTTCAAGAGTGGTTTTTCAGAAATTGATGCACGTTTTGAATCCTTGGCTGGTGAAGAACGGGTGAACTTGTTGGCGGATATGCTTAGAGGAGAACACCATCTTCCTTTTTCTTACCGTGATTTAACGAGATCTGGTCAGACAACTCGTCACTTCATAGCACCTAATCTCTTAGATTTTAAAAACAAAAATTACCTACAAATCAATGACCGCTTATTGCAGATTGTCTATGTGAGAGACTACGGCATGGAATTAGGTGATCAGTTTATTCGAGACCTCATGCAAGGAGATTTGGAATTGATTGTGAGCCTCCATGCTCAAAGTTCGACCAAGGCAGATGCCATGAAGAAACTACGAACGAAGAAAACCTTGATGGAATCCCAAAAGATTGGGGAACAACAAAAACTTGCTCGTACAGGTATCTATTTGGAAAAAGTAGGCCATGTATTAGAAAGCAATATCGATGAAGCTGAGGAACTCTTAAAAACCATGACAGAGACAGGAGATAAACTATTTCAAACTGTCTTCTTGATTGGGGTCTTTGGTCAGGATGAAGAAGAACTCAAACAAGCACTAGATACGATTCAACAAGTGGCCGGCTCAAATGACCTAATGATTGATAAACTTCCATATATGCAAGAAGCAGCCTTTAATAGCTTGCTGCCATTTGGTTGTGATTTTTTAGAGGGAGTATCACGGAGTTTATTAACATCCAATGTAGCAGTGAACTCTCCTTGGACTTCAGTAGACTTACAAGACCGTAGTGGGAAATATTACGGTATCAATCAAATCTCAAGCAATATTATTACCATTGATCGTAGCCTATTAAATACACCGTCTGGTCTGATTTTAGGAACATCTGGAGCTGGGAAAGGGATGGCAACCAAGCACGAAATTATCACGACCAAAATCAAGGAATCTGGGGAAAATACTGAAATTATCATCGTGGATCCAGAAGCAGAATACAGTGTCATTGGACGAGCTTTTGGTGGAGAAATGATTGATATTGCGCCCGATTCCCAAACCTATCTCAATGTCCTTGACTTGTCTGAGGAAAATATGGATGAAGATCCTGTAAAGGTAAAATCAGAATTTCTTTTATCCTTTATCGGCAAGTTATTGGATAGAAAAATGGATGGAAGAGAAAAATCGATTATCGACCGAGTTACGAGACTCACCTATCAGTCATTTAAAGAGCCTTCTTTGGAAGAATGGGTCTTTGTCTTGAGTCAACAACCAGAAGAAGAAGCGCAGAATTTGGCACTTGATATGGAACTGTATGTCGAAGGTTCTCTTGATATTTTTTCTCATAAGACCAATATTCAGACAGGATCTAATTTCTTGATTTATAACGTTAAGAAGTTAGGAGATGAGCTGAAACAAATCGCCCTTATGGTTGTTTTTGATCAGATATGGAATCGTGTCGTTCGGAACCAAAAATTGGGGAAGAAGACCTGGATTTATTTTGATGAAATGCAACTTCTCTTATTAGATAAATATGCCAGTGATTTCTTCTTTAAATTGTGGAGTCGTGTCAGAAAATATGGAGCCAGTCCGACTGGAATAACTCAAAATGTCGAAACTTTATTGTTAGATCCAAACGGTAGACGGATTATTGCAAATAGTGAATTTATGATTCTCCTTAAGCAAGCAAAAAATGACCGAGAAGAACTGGTTCAACTCTTAGGCTTGTCAAAAGAACTCGAAAAATACCTAGTCAATCCAGAAAAAGGGGCAGGACTGATAAAAGCTGGTTCAGTTGTCGTACCCTTTAAAAATAAGATTCCTCAAGGTACTCAATTGTTTGATATTATGAGTACGGATCCTGATAAAATGGCTTCTAATTAAGGGGAAGGTAAATGAAGGATAAAAGAGAAATTATACGTGCCCGAAAGGCATTTAGAAGAAGTCTAAAAGATGAGAAGAAATTCTTGAAACAAGGAAAGAAGGAGGTGAGGAAACAGAAAAAAGATTCCGCTGTACTGGATGAAAAATCATGGAAAAAAGAGATAAAGCAAAAGCTAGAGAAGATGAGAGAAGCTTCAAAGGAGAGAGTAAAACAAGCAAATGAAGACTACAATCATATTCTTCAAAATAGTCCTCCATCTCTTTTGAATCGTAAAGAATTAAGAGACAGACGATTACCTCATGCTCGGAAACGATTGAAAATAGCCAAGAAGCAATTTAGAGAAGCCAAGGTAGAAGCAAAAGAAGAAAGAAAAGAGCGTCGTAAAGAAAGAAAAACCAATCAAAAATTTCTCTACGGTCAGGAATCGAAACAAAAATCTAATTTTTTCTTTCAAGGGAAGAGTTTAGAAGAATTAAAAGCTAAGAAAGAAGTCAAGGCCGCCAAAGAGAATCTAAAATCTACTAAACAAACCTATAAGTCCAAAAAAGTCAGTAGGAAAGCCAAAACTTTTCTTTATGTCCTTGGACGTGAAGGAGGAGAGTTAGCTTCAGAAAATGAAGATTTAGAAGGTTATCGCACACTTCAAGAGACCATTAGAAAAGGGAAACGCTACAGTCGGCTTTCTTATAACCTTGGAAAAGCTAGTGTCAAAACAGGACAAGCAACAGGTCGTTTTACCAAGAAAAGACTGACCAACACAAAAGAGCGATACCATAATTTTAAAGCTGGAAAAGGATGGAAACTAGCGAAAGATAACCCAAGTTCCTTTAAGAATCGGTTTCGAAAATTAAAGAAACAAGGTCTTACAAGTGTCCGAAATATCTATCAAAAACTAAAAGCAGCCTTTTCCTTCTTTACATTTGCGGCTGGGAATCCTGTAACCTGGATAGTTGGAGGATTAGTCTTTCTTCTTTTACTTATGATGAGCTTCTTTTTAGGATTTTCATCTGCTAGTTTGATTCAACAAGATGAATTTGAATTGACTAAAGCTTATATCCACCTAACTTGGGAAGATGCAGAACATACCCGAACAAATGATAAAGGCATTACCTATTACACAAAAGTTGATGATGTGATGGGGTATATGAACTTTAAATTCCATGACTATGAGTTGCACAAACCAGTTCACTTATTTAGTTCAGAAACTTATAAGAATTATTTGTCTACTTTGTGGCATGATTTAAACGATGGGGATGATTTGAAATCCATGCAAGACCTCTATGAAACTCCTAAGTATAAACTATCGAAAGACGATCAAGAGGAAATAAAGGAACTAAAAGAAGAAGGTGTCTATGCTTCCATGCAGGAATTGGACAATCCATTTGAGGGGAAAAGCAACGAAGATAGTCTAACCATGACTTATCGTTACGGATACTATGATTTAGACGGGAAACCTACTCTTCAGGAGTACATTCTACTAGAAGCGAAGGCTCACCAAACAATTGTCGCACCAATGGATGGAGTTGTATCTCTAGATGGCGACAATGTTATTCTCACTAACGGAAAAGGAGAGAATGAGAGTCGATTGACCTTGTATTCTATTCATAATGGCCGTGCGATTGAGGGAACAAGAGTCCTAACGGGTGATATTATTGGTGAAACACCAGACGATACAGGTTTGAAAGTTTCCTATCAAAAGTATAAGAACAAGAAAGAAAAATTGGTGTATGTCAATCCGCAATTCTATTTTCCAAAAGTCATTCAACTTCAGACAACTATCTTACCTGCCATTGGTCAGTTTGGTGGGGATGAGTTTGAACGAGCAAAACATATTTATGAGTTTTTGAAATCTCAAGGGGCAAGTCCCCAAGCCATTGCGGCAATTTTAGGAAATTGGTCTGTAGAGTCTTCTATCAATCCTAAACGAGCTGAAGGGGATTATTTATCTCCTCCAGTTGGCGCCACCGATTCCTCATGGGATGATGAAAGCTGGTTAGCGATAGGAGGGCCAGCCATTTATAGTGGTGCTTATCCTAATATCCTTCATAGAGGTCTAGGTTTAGGGCAATGGACGGATACCGCAGATGGTTCAACACGTCATACAGCTTTATTGAATTATGCACATATCAAAAATAAGAAGTGGTATGATTTAGACCTCCAACTTGATTTTATGCTTCACGGGGATAGTCCTTACTATCAAAGTTGGTTAAAGGATTTCTTTGGAAATACGGGCAGTGCAGCCAATCTCGCCCAACTCTTTCTGACCTATTGGGAGGGAAATTCTGGTGACAAACTACTGGAAAGACAAACCAGGGCAACGGAATGGTATTACCAAATTGAAAAAGGTTTTAGTCAAACAAATGGAGGACAGGCAAAGAGTGATCCACAGTCCCTTGAAGGGGTTCGTGGAGACTTGTATGATCATTCTGTTCCTGGTGGTGGAGATGGTATGGCCTATGCCTATGGACAATGTACATGGGGGGTTGCGGCTCGTATGAATCAATTAGGCTTAAAATTAAAAGGAAGTAATGGAGAGAAGATTTCAATCATTAATACCATGGGAAATGGTCAGGACTGGGTTGCGACAGCTTCAAGTCTTGGTGGAGAAACGGGTTCCACACCAAAAGCAGGTGCTATTGTTTCTTTTGTAGGAGGTACACATGGAACACCAGCTATCTACGGTCATGTGGCTTTTGTAGAGAAGGTCTATGATGATGGTTCTTTCCTTGTGTCTGAAACTAACTATGGTGGCAACCCTAACTATACCTTTAGAAAAATCTCGCAAGCAGATAGTGCCATTAGTTTTGCTTATACGACGAAATAAAAAAATCATGTCATCAGTTTAGGTGACATGATTCTTATTTTTTATAGAGTGACATATTTAATGCCATAGGCTGATAACTTACTTGATGATCGTCTTTAATCAATTGACTGTAAGCAACAAATCCGAACTGTTCATAAAATTGAATGACTTTAGGATGATTGATACTATCTAAAAATACCATCTGAGTTCCTACAATTGCTCGAAATTCCTCAATTTTTTGAATTACAATTTCAAATAACTCTTGTCCTGATAGTTTATTTAGCTTTGTGTTTTTGCCGAATTGACCGATAAGTAACACAGGGAGATAATCAATATTTTTGGGACTTTTCCCTTTTAGGACGAGTTTCTTTTTTAAGGATTTCTCTAAATCAGAAATATCAACAACTTTGAGAGATAAACTAAAGAATCCTATGATGTTATTTGTTTCAGTTTCTTCAACGATAAAATTACGAGAACGATGTTGTTTTTCAAAATTGGGAGCTTTATCAGATAGATAAGTCAACATCTCTTCATTACCGTTGAAATCAACATTTTCTAAAATGATAGTTTTAAATAGCTCCTGAACTTGTTTCTCAGTTTTATCAGGAGCCAGCACTTGAATATTTTCAAGATATTGCTTAAGTGGTGTTACTTGAATTGTCATCTTACAGATACTTTGAAATGAGTTTATTTTTCGTTGGAGCGGTAGCGCCTTGTGATTCAATAGATTTCAAGACTGCTTGTAGCTTTTTAGATGGTTTATGATTAAGAATTTTTAGAGCATCTTCGTTTGTTAGTTTTATATCACGTGTTAAACTGATTGTAGCCATTTGTTCTACCTCCTGTTTCTACTTAAATTCATTATAGCTTATTTTGAACAAAAGTTCAATCTAAAGATAGTGTATGTTTTCTATAGTGTATAAATCCAAAATAAGTTTTTCTCTTGTATTTGTAGCTCATATTCGTTAGAATAATTGTGTAGATGAGTGGTCGGCTCATGGTCAATCTGATAGTAATCTTGGACGTAAGGGCCAAGCGGTGGCAGACACCAGAATAAACCGACTGACTAGGTGGCTTACAGGTTCTGTAAGCCATCTTTTTTACTTTAATAGTAATGTTTTATATTTTAAGGAGAACGAAGTTTTGGCTCGTTCTCTTTTTTGTTGATGATATGCTCCAAACAACCTACACTGTAGAATATTAAGAAAATAGGATACTATAGGTTTAAATTAAATGTATAAGATAAATAGTTGGATTAGTAAAAGTTTCAAGTCTGATAAGAACAATATTACATTTCATACAACTGAATGTATTATATATTTTATAAGAGAGAGGGATGCTTGGTTGGGGAAAATCATTCAAAATACAGTTATAAGAATTTTAATAAGAATGAAAGTGTGATATTTCTTTTTCAATAATCTTCTAAATGTATTAAAATTAAGCTTTCCACTTATGTATTATGCTAATAAACTTCAATACATTTCAATAGATTTTCAAATTTTGGTGGGGATTTTTATTATACTTTGTACGAGCTTTTCAATACCCTATCCCAACCTTTAAAATCCCTCAAGTTATTTACTCAAGGGATTTTTTATCTGCTTTTTTCATACTCAAACAGTCAGTCTAACTGTTTGATTTTCTTTGTGACTAACTCCCCTAAAAATAGTAGATTTAGCTACTTTACTGGTTTTACAAGATAATAACAAGACCTAAACGTTTAATTTATTTAGGTTTACCAATCATGACTTTAACATTTTCCAATAAGGTCTAACTCAACCGTACCCAAAGTTAAATCCTTTACTTTATTTAGTAATTCATTAACCCAAAAGCCATTTTTAAGTCCTGTTTTCTCTGATAATGCAAACACTTTTAAAGTATAGTTATGGTCTCGATCAGGTGGAGTCGGTCCAACAAACATTGTATCAATTTCAGAAAAATCACCATCTAAAAATTGACTAGAAAAACTATTTTTACCTTGAATTAATTGACCAATTCGGCTCATATTTTCTTCAATCTGAATACTATCACCATTAACTTTTAAATCAGCAACGCTCCAATGAATCCAAGGAAAAGAGCAAACAGGAATGGCATCATAATCAATAAGAGTAAAAGCGATATATTCAGTACCTTTGGGTAAATTATCAACTTCAAACGCAAAAGAACGAACCGGATTTCCTTGCATTATATCTTCCCTTTTTGCTTCCTTTCCAAACTCCTTTGGTAAAATATTATTAAATGTTGTTTTAATTTTCATTTTTTTTCTCCTTTAAGAATTATAAAGCTAAATATACAATAAATAGCTAAAGCGATTAGCGACATACATATTACCCCTTCAAAATTAAAATTTAAATATAAGAGACCTCCTAACATAAGAAATATGATATTAAAACAAGCATAATACACTTCTGCGATTTTCAGAACAATAGACAATTTGCTATTACTCTCTTTTAACATTTTAATAGTCTGAGGTCTAGTAATTCCAGATGATAGCCCCAATAAAACCATACCTAAACAAATACAAATAATATTGTTGGTAAGAAATAATAGCAAAGATGGGAACAATAGTATGGAAGAAAAGTATCTATTCTTATTAACAAAAAATTTCGAGGAGATATTTCCCATCAAAGTGTATGAAGCCAATATTAAGACAAAATATTGAGTTGAAATATGCAGATCTGTAAAAAAATAAAATGGTAAAAATCCTGTAAATAGTCCTAGGATGATTCCTCTTAGGAAAACATAATGACCAACCCAATATTTTTCAAAATTCGTCAAATGATATTTAGTAGTATTTCTAAATTCACGTTGCTCTTTCTTATAATCTAGAGGTACTAATAAAGAAAGTAATATTGGATTAATAATCGTGGCAATAATCGTGGCATAAATCGGATAATTAGGATTCAGTTTATAAAGAGTCCCCCCAATAATTCCAGAAAATAATAATGAGATGAACATATAGCCATTTGTTCTATTTTGAAAATCAGTTGCTTCAGAATCTAAGAAGTACTGGATAAGATTAGTATCCTCACCAGCTCCAATAGAATAGCTTGCTCCTAAGCATAGTTGAGCAATAACAATTAAAATTGTACTATCAGATAAACTTAATAACCCTAATCCAATTAATTTGACAACTTCACTCAGAATTAATAATCTCTTTGATGGAATATTGCTAATGTACCTTTTAATAAAAGTAGAACTTACAAACGTTCCTATTCCATAACAAGACATCAATAATTCTATACCTATAATTGAGTATCCTTTTGAATATAAAATTATTAATAAAAAGGGTAAATAGAAATATGCCCTTGATAAAATCCGATAGAATATTATTCCCAACTTATTTTTCAATTACATATCCCTCCTTTTGTAATACATTTTGGATTTCTTTTTTACTAATATCTCCCTCCCTCAAAATAGTGACAGTTCCAATATCATTAACTTTTATTATAGTACTTGATTTAGTAGCCAATGATTCTACATTTGATTTTAACAAATAATCAACTTTATCTCCCATATGTTCATCAGCGACCTCCTCTGTGATAAGTAGGTCATCAGCTGTTCCAGAGATATTAGCTGAGGTAATTGCAACTACTCCTCCTAAATATTCTACAAATTCTCTAAAAACTTCATTTTGAACACATCCCAAGGAAATTGTGGAACTATCATTTATTGCATAATGAAATGGACTAATATTTTCTACCACTATATTTAGTGCCCCTGGCCAAAACTCATCGACCAATAATTTCATTAAATTTGTTTGTGAAGTCTTACCATATTTTTCCCAATCATTAGGATTGGACATGAAAATAGAGAGAGGCTTATTTTTAGGCCGAATTTTATATTCAAAAATTCGGTTAATAGCCATCCTATTATCTGGAAGACAACACAAATTATAGTTAGTATCTGTTGGAACTATGATGGGATATCCAGCGTTTAATTTAGATTTGAGAATTTCTAAATTCTCCTGATTTAATTCTAAAATTTTCACTATTAACCTCTTTCTAATTTAAACAATTCTAAACAATCTTCTGGACTAAGCTTATCAGTAATTTTACTCAATTTTCTATAAAAACCTATTAGTTCATCAATATTGACATCACCTCCTACTAACGATTCAAAATATCTATATAAAACCTTTTTACTAGATATTCCACTAATTGTATAATTAGTGGAATTAGGAATTCCTAATTCATTCGGCAATAAATACTGGTACATTTCAATATTTTTCATAGTTCCATCTTGATGAATTCCTGATTCGTGTACAAAGACATTCTTCCCTATTATAGGTTTAGTGGGTGCTACATCATACTCTAAAATATCACTTATCTTTATAGACAGTTGATATACAGTCTGCAAATCAAAGTCAATTTCATCAAACTTCTTCTTTTGTAAAATAGCAATCACCTCATCTAAAGATGTATTACCAGCACGTTCCCCAATTCCTAAAAAGGTTGTCTCAATCTGACTTGCATGATTCATAATCGCAGCTACTGTATTAGCTGTTGCTAATCCTAAATCATTATGACAATGCGCTGATAACTTTAGAGCTGGAAATCTACTATGAATATCACTAAACATTTTTCCATATTCATCTGGCGTAGAACATCCAACAGTATCTGCTAAAGTTACAAATCCTACTTCATAGTTTGAAACAATATCTAATACTTGGAATAAAAATTCTCTATTAGCACGTGTTGAATCTTCTAAGACCATATCTACATGCAGTGATTTTTCCTTAGAATAATCCAAAATTCTCTCTAAGCGTTTTAGATAGATATCCTCTCTAGTTTTTAATTTTTCGGTTATATGCATCTTAGAAACAGGTACCAGTAGTTTAATAACCGTATTAGGAAACATACTATACAGCTGGAATGCTAAGTCAATACTACTCTCAATCAAGCGAGTTAAAACTACCCCAGATTGATCTTTTCTTAATATACGCATATAGCCTTTTAAAATATTCAAATCTTGAATAGTATCACACATACCAATCTCAACCGAATGAATTTTGGATTTACTAATCTCAGTAATAACCTTTTTCTTAGTTGCAACATCTTTCTTAATCGACGTTTGCTGCATACCATCTCTAATTGTATTATCTTGAATGTATATCATACCTCACTCCTTATTTTATTAGATACGAGCTCCTATCTGTAATAATATGGTATACTATATCAAGGTATTTTAAAATTTGAAAAAAGTTTAGAAATCATTAAGAAAAAATTTATAAATAGGAGTAACTATGAACTTAGATTGGTATTACACTTTTTTGGTATTATCAAAACATCTCAATTATCGTAAAGCCAGCGAAGAGCTATTTCTTACCGAACCAACACTACATCAACAAATTAAGAAATTAGAAAAGCACCTTCAAGTTCAACTTTTCGAAACAGTGGGAAGAAACTTGACACTAACTGCTGTTGGAAGAGAATTTATAGAGATTGCTGAAAATCTTATACAAACCTATGAGCAAAGTATTCAAAAGATTAGGCTACAAAATAAAAAACAACAATTTCATATAGAAATAGCCGTATCTCCTTACATTGCCACATACCTTTTACCACAATTTTTACAGGAATTCTTTCAGCGCTATCCAGATATTGATATCTCTGTATCCGTGCTAAATAGCCATATTGAACAAGCTATTGAAACTAATACATTCGATATTGGTATTGATAGAGAAGTTCCATATAGTAAAAAAATCATATCCGAACAAATTTGTGAAGGAAAGATTGCCCTCTTTTATCCTAAAACAACAGTAAAATGCGACGAATTACAATTATTTAAAAACTATAAAATATTATCCGATAACCACCCCGTCTATTGGGAAAATCTAAAAAAAGAAATCATTGAGCTAGTTCCAGAAGCCGATTTCACTACTATCAATGATATTACAGTAACTGCCAAACTAATAGAAATGAATCAAGGTATTTCCTTTCTGCCCCTTTACTTAAAAAAGACTTTTACAGATAAGATTGCTCATCTTGAAACCACTACAGTAACCACCCCCGTTTCTTTTACTTACTTAATGAGCAGAAAAGCTTCTAAGGCTATCACTATTTTCAATAATGCGTTTAAAGACTTTATTTTAAAGGAGCAAAATTCAATTTAAGAATCAAAGGTCACTGATACTATTAGTGATTTTTGATTTACATATTAATCAATGGATTAATGACTAAAACGGAAAATAGTTAATGAGAGATGAAATTTATAAAATAGTACGTGCATAAATTATAGTAAAATGATATAATTAATTTATGGGAGAGTTAAGCTTTAGTAATCAATTTAGCAACACAGCCGTTTGGTATCACGGAACGACATCTACTCAGGTTCCATCTTTAAAAGATGGAATAGATGTTTATCATAGTAAACGGAACTGTGATTTTGGTATAGGATTTTATGTGACATCTAAATTTGATCAGGCTGTTAAATGGGCTCAGCGAAAAACAAAAGATGAACTTCCTTTTAATCCAAACGTAAAGCCTGTTGTTTTAAGTTATCAGTTTCAAGATTCTAATGATGTTGAAACGAAGATTTTTGAAATTGATAAAGAATACTTTCAGTTTGTTTATAAAAATAGATTGAAGTTAGACGCTAAGGCTGGAATTAATTTTCATAATTTTTCAGCAGTATTTGGCCCAGTTCTTGATGGTCAAGTTACTCGTTTGAAAGTCACTTTAGATGACTATTTCAAGGGAGTAAATTCCTTAGAAAAAACCGCTGATATTCTTTTGGGAAAATATCAGGGTGATACACAACTTTGTATATGTGATCAAAAAATTGCAAATAAACTAATCTTAGTTAAGGAGGACACGATATGATTTTGACAAATGAAAAACAAGCTCTTAGAGTTGAGGTAGAACAGTTTTTACGGAAGAATTATCGCATTACTCCTGATACTGTTTCTTCTGTCACAAATGTTGTATTGAAGAATTGGTTTGAAGAGTTGGATAATGGAGGCTCTCATTTGACTTCAGACCTTATCGCTGATAATATCGCGGATATTGCAAAACGTTACTCAGTACATTAATAAGTAATTTGAGTTAGGTTTATCAAATCCAAATCTTTCTTTATATTCTCAAAAACGGTTCATTACCATATTAGGTAATGAACCGTTTTTTGTGTACGACGGGCATGTCGTGCATCTGAGGTGTAAGTCCTCCGTGGGCACCCGCGAAAAACGTGGACTGGTTTCGTGTTTGGATTATTACCTTGAACTACATGCGTTAAAAGTTAGTTGAACCGCCGTATGCCGAACGGCACGTACGGTGGTGTGAGAGGGGCTAGAGATTATCCCCTACTCGATTTGTGATACTTCTTTCAAGGAATATTTGGTAGGATTGGAGTGAAAAAAGATTAACTAGGAAAGAAGGAAGTATATGGAAGCCATTTATCAACGTGATTCGGATCAAGATGGATTAACTGATGCTCAAGAATTGGCGCTAGGAACCAATCCTCTTAGCGCAGATTCTGATGGTGATGGTCGTTCAGATTTAGTAGAACTAGAAGAAGGAACCAATCCCTTAGAAAAGGATTTTCAAGACATAGACCAAATAAGTATAACTGAACCGTCATCAGTATTTATGGAAATGAAACAAAAGATTTCAGATATGATGGAGAGTCACTACAAGGAATTTATACAGGCTCTGATTAGTATTGAAACAGGGATTGAGAACCAACAAGACCTAGAAGACTTATATACTTACTACATGAGAACAGATGCCGTTTCTCTTTTGTCTAGTGATTTAGAAATCAGTCCTCAAGAGGTGGAAATGGAGATAGAGTTGTAGGGGAATCATGTGATTCTCCTATTTTCGTATAGATGAAAGGAGCGAGTATGGAAGTAATGCAATTATTGGCTATGTTTCGTGGAACAATTCCAAAAGATAGGGAGAAAATGGACCTATTTCTTCGTTATCAAGCGCAACATTTTGATGAGAAATGGCAGGACTTGGTAGAGAATTTTTTGACTAAAGAGGGCAAGATAGAAGAGATACCTCATGTCTATTCGTTTCATCAAGATATTATTTCTTTCCTAGAGGCCAGTTCTGAAAATAATGACCAAGATTTAGAAAGTTACACAAGAAGTTTTGGACAAGCGGGTCTAGATAAATTATCTCAATTAAGTAATTTTGAGAAAAACTTGGTGCTAGAAGTCGCAACATATAACCTTTCCACTCGATTTTACATCCAATCTGATAAAGAGAAGCTAACACCATTAAGTGAGCTTGTATTTCATCAAAATCAGGATGTCAATTTGGTCAATGTCTATCGGGTTGCGAATAACCTATCTGACCGCATTAGTAGAGATATAGAGGAATTTCTTCTAATGGTTGACTCAAAAGAGCTTAAAAAAGAAGTTCTTGAGATTCGTTTTGAAGAAAAAGAGGGAGAAGTTCTAGCCTATTTGGGTTCAGAGTTGATGGCTGCTTTAGATACAGTTACAAATCTTGTCCATCATGAAGACAACTACCAACAACTCCCACTGACACAAAAACTAAAGATTATTACTCATTTTGATGAGGTAAAAGCAAGAAGCGAAAAGTCTAAGCAAGTAGCGGAAGTGGTCTTACCTTTAGATAATATTGACAAGGTAGAAGAAAATGTGGAAGTTCATTCCCTATCTAAAGTAGATAAAATTGTAGAAGAAGCTTTGAGGGAATATCCAATCGGTTCACAAGTAAGTTATAAAGGACAAGTATTTCAGTTGGTTTCGATTGAAAATGCACAGTTAAATGACTTAGTTCGCCTAGAGCTATTCAATGATTCCAACCAGTTATTTGAAGAGAATCCTATCTTATACGTGAACAGTTTGGAAGAGATTGAACAAGTATTGTCTCATGTAGAACTTGAAAAAGAAGATTCAGAGATTGAGATTGAATCACCAAGTGAAAGCCAGGAAATAGATTTGTTTTCCTATCTGGAAGATGATAATGAAAAGGAAAAGGATAAAGAAACAGAGTCAACACTACTTATTTCAAGTATAGAAGAGTTGGATATCCCTGTTCAAGATTTTGTTTTTCCAGATGATTTAGAGGACTTTTACCCTAAGACAAATCGAGAAAAAATTGAAACAAATATCGCCGCAATTGATCTTGTTAAAAGATTAGAAAAAGAGGGACGACAAGCGAATCCAGAAGAACAAGAGCTACTAGCCAAGTATGTCGGCTGGGGTGGTCTTGCCAATGAATTTTTCGATGAACTCAATCCAAAGTATGAAACAGAACGTTTAACTCTTAAGAGCTTAGTAAGTAAATCAGAATACTCCACTATGAAACAAAGTTCTCTCACAGCCTATTATACAGACCCAATGATTATTCGCCAGATTTGGCAAAAGTTACTGGATGATGGTTTTGAGGGAGGAAGGATATTAGATCCTTCTATGGGGACTGGGAATTTCTTTGCGGCTATGCCTAGAAGTATACGAGAGAGGTCAGAACTCTATGGGGTTGAATTAGACAGTGTGACTGGCGCAATCGCAAAACAACTCCATCCAAATGTCCATATTGAAGTGCGAGGATTTGAAGAAGTCCCCTATCAAAATAATAGTTTTGATTTAGTCTTAACGAATGTTCCTTTTGGAAATTTTCGCATTGCTGATAAAAACTATGATAAACCTTATATGATTCATGACTACTTTGTCAAACACTCACTTGATTTAGTAAGAGACGGAGGACAAGTGTCGATTATCTCATCTATCGGGACAATGGATAAGAGAACAGATAATGTCTTACAAGAGATTAAAACCAACACTCATTTTTTAGGGGGAGTTCGTTTGCCGGATACGGCTTTTAAAAAGATTGCAGGTACCCGAGTGACCACAGACCTCCTCTTCTTTCAAAAGGTTCAAGCAAAGAATCTTAATGAAGATGAGCTTGTCTTTAGTGGTTCTATTCCATTTGAGGAGGATAAGCGTGTCTGGATTAATCCTTATTTTGATGGGAAATACAATACACAAGTTTTGGGTGAATATGAGGTACGTAATTTTAATGGAGGAACCCTCAATGTTAAGGGGGGATCAGAAACATTAGCTACTGACATTATGGAAGCGTTAGAAAATGTGGAAGAACCTAAACCAATTGACAATTCTTTGAAAGCACCTGTTTTTATCCAAGAAGAAGTGGATCATTCTATCCCAAGTCGTATACGTGAGGACTTAGCGCTGTATTCTTTTGGATATGAGGGAAATCAAATTTATTACCGAGATACGCATGGCATTCGGAAAAGTTCAAAAGTAGACGAAATTAGCTATTATGTAGATGAGAAGGGAGAGTTTAAAGCTTGGGACAGTTCTTTGTCTGAACATAAAATAGACCGATTCGTGCAACTTCATTTGACAGATGAGGAAGCACTAGATGTTTACAAGTCAGAAGAAGCGAGTAAAAGAGGGAAATATAAGGGACTGTTCAAAAAAACTGTCTTTTATGAAAGTCCCTTATCGGATAAGGATATTAGTCGTATTAAGGGCATGGTTGATTTGAGAGAGACCTATCAAGCATTAATTGAAATTCAACGTCATCCAGATTATAGTCGGGCTGATTTTCAGGAATTGCTTGGCAAATTGAATCGTGACTATGACCGCTTTGTAAGTCAATTTGGATACTTGAATGCCTCAGTCAATCGGAACTTATTTGATAGTGACGATAAGTATTCTTTACTAGCAAGTTTAGAAGATGAATACATTGATTCTAAAGACCAGAAAGTAAAATATAAAAAATCTTTAGCTTTTGAGAAAGCATTGGTTAGGCCAGAGAGAGTGATTGCAAGAGTTTCAACGGCTCTAGATGCCTTAAACTCTAGTTTATCGGATGGTAGAGGGGTTGATTTAGACTATATGGTATCCATTTATCCCGAACATAGCCAAGCTGCTATTTTAGATGAGTTAGGAGACCAGATTTTAATGGATCCAGAAAGTTATTTAAGAGGAGAAAGAAAATATCTTTCTAAGAACCAATTTTTATCAGGAGACATTCTCAACAAGATAGAAGTAGTTCAACTATTAGTGGAGGAAAACAACCAAGAATGTGACTGGTCCCATGCTTTAGATTTGTTAGAATCTGTTCGTCCTCCACGGATTCATCTGGCAGATATTGAGTTTAAAATAGGGTCACGTTGGATTCCTCAATCCGTTTATGGTAAATTTGCCTTTGAATGTTTTACCAATCGTGAATTTGAATTGTCTTCGCCAGATGTTGAACAAGTCATTGAAGTGAATCCTGTTGATGGCCAAGTTCATTTAAGGACATCATTTGCTTATCGCTATCCAAGTGCCAAAGATAGTAGTCTTGGAGTTAGTGGGTCACGTTATGATACAGGAAGAAAAATTTTTGAGAATTTACTTAATTCGAACCAACCGACGATTACCATGACTGTTACGGAAGGAGAAAAGAAAAAGACCATCACAGATTTGGAAAAAACCTCTGTTCTAAGAGCAAAAGAGCAGCATTTACAAGAACTCTTTCAAGACTTTGTCTCACGGTATCCAGAAGTCCAACAAGTCATTGAAGAAAGCTATAATCGTCTTTATAATCGGACGGTTAGTCGAGAGTATGACGGTAGTCATCTAGTCATTGATGGCTTGGCACAAAACATCAGTCTTCGTCCTCACCAAGAGAATGCCATTCAAAGAATCGTAGAAGAAAAAAGAGCCTTGTTAGCTCATGAGGTAGGTTCAGGAAAGACCTTGACCATGCTTGGTGCTGGGTTTAAATTAAAGGAGTTGGGGATGGTTCATAAGCCCTTGTATGTAGTACCTTCTAGTTTGTCTGCTCAATTTGGCCAAGAAATCATGAAATTTTTCCCTACTAAAAAGGTCTTTGTGACCACTAAGAAAGATTTTGTGAAGGCGAGAAGAAAACAATTTGTGTCACGTATTATTACAGGAGATTACGATGCCATTGTCATTGGGGATTCTCAATTTGAAAAAATCCCTGTCAGTAAGGAAAGACAGATGAACTATATTGAGGATAAACTCAATGAACTACGAGAGATTAAAACACATTCTGAAAATAAGTATACTGTTAAAGAAGCAGAACAATCAATAAGTGGTCTAGAGAAACAATTGGAAGAACTCCAACGTTTCAATCGTGATAGTTTTATTGATTTTGAGAACTTAGGAATTGATTTTCTCTTTGTGGATGAAGCACATCACTTTAAAAATATACGTCCAATTACTGGACTTGGAAATGTAGCAGGGATTACCAATACAACGTCTAAGAAGAATGTGGATATGGAAATGAAGGTTCGACAGATTCAGGAAGAACATGATTTTAAAAATATTGTCTTTGCGACAGGAACACCTGTTTCCAATTCTATTAGTGAGTTATATACTATGATGAACTATATTCAACCAGATATCTTAAAACGCTATCAAGTTGATTATTTTGACTCTTGGGTAGGTGCTTTTGGAGAAATTCAAAACTCTATGGAATTAGCTCCTACAGGGGATAAGTACCAACCTAAGAAGCGATTTAAAAAATTTGTCAATCTTCCTGAGTTGATGAAAATCTATAAAGAAACAGCCGACATTCAAACACAAGATATGTTGGATTTACCTGTTCCAGAAGCCCATATTATCCCTATTGAGAGTGAGTTAACTGAAAACCAGAAACTCTATTTAGAAGAATTGGTTATGCGTTCAGATGCGGTCAAATGTGGGACAGTTGATCCGAGTCAGGATAACATGTTAAAAATTACAGGTGAGGCACGAAAACTAGCAATTGATATGCGTTTATTGGACTCTAGCTATAGTTTAGCAGACAATCATAAATTGCTTCAGGTAGTGGATAATGTTGAAAGAATTTATCGTGAAGGAATGGAAAATAAGGCTACTCAGATGATCTTTTCAGATATTGGAACACCTAAGAAAAAGGATAATGGCTTTGATGTTTATTCTGAGATTAAGGCTTTATTAGTTGATAGAGGAATCCCTAGTAAGGAGATTGCCTTTGTACATGATGCCAATAGTGATGAAAAGAAGAATAGCTTATCTCGAAAGGTCAATGCAGGAGAGGTGCGGATTCTCCTTGCCTCAACCGAAAAAGGAGGAACAGGTTTAAATGTTCAGAGCAAGATGAAAGCAGTTCATCATCTGGATGTCCCTTGGAGACCAAGTGACATCCAGCAACGCAATGGACGGATTATCCGACAGGGAAATGAAAACAAGGAAGTGGATATTTATCACTACATTACAAAAGGTTCATTTGATAATTATCTATGGGCAACTCAGGAGAACAAACTCCGTTATATTAAGCAGATTATGACTTCTAAGGAGCCAATTCGTGCTGCAGAAGACATTGATGAGCAGACCATGACAGCTTCTGATTTTAAGGCACTAGCAACAGGTAATCCTTATCTCAAATATAAGATGGAACTAGAGAATGATCTAACTCTATTAGAAAATCAAAGACGCGCCTTTCAACGCAGCAAGGATCACTATCGTCATACAATCTCTTACTGTGAAGAAAATATACCTATTATTGAGAAACGATTAAGTAAGTATGAAGGCGACATTCAACAGTCTGAAATATCGAAAGACCAGGTATTTTCTATGACGGTAGGTAAGCAAGCTTTTGATCAACGAGCTGAAGCAGGGGAATCCCTACACCGTCTTATCCGTCATAATCAATCTGACAGCAAAGAATTTCGAACCCTAGCCAGTTATAGAGGATTTGACATTAAAATGCTTAGTCTTCCAACAAATCAACCTCTTCCTGAAACCTTCTCTGTTAAAATTGTAGGAGAAAATCAGTATTCTGTCAGTTTAGATTTGTATTCTCCTTTAGGGACAATTCAAAGGCTTCAGCATACGATTGATCACATTAAAGAGGACCAAGTGAAAACTCAGAACTTATTGGATGAATTAAAGGATAAATGGACTACTGCTAGAGTAGAAATTGAGAAAAATTTTCCAAAGGAAGAAGATTATCAAACTAAAAAGGCCGAATACGATGTACTCGCACCATTGATTGAAACAGAAACGGATTTAGATATTATTGATCAGGCCTTAAGACAATTCCACGAAAAAGGAAAAGAAAAGCAAGAACAACTTTCTTTTGAATTAGATTAAAAAATAGATATAAATAGCGGACAAGAAAAGAAAAGCGCGGTAGAATAAAGATAGAAAGAAACGAGGTAACGATTATGATGGAAGATACCTATTATCAATTAGAAGAAGCCTTAGTACAGGGATTTCAAACGCCTGAAGAATACCAAGCCTACAAGGAACTAAAGGAACATTATGAGGAAGTGACAGGCGATTACAGCTTTTCCAAACGAGAACTCACTAGTCAATTGGAAATCACGCTTCAGAATCATCGAGGTGTGGACTTTGAAGATCATGAGAAAGAGGAGTATTTGGACTTAGTTCAAAAATTAGAAGAGTTTGATTCCTCTCTTGCCACCCATTATCGTCAATTGATTGACTAGAAAGGAGAAAGTCATGAATTATTTACTCCTTATCCCAGTAATTTTTTTAGCAGTAGGAGGAATTCTCATTCTTTTATGGAGGATCTTCCTTATTGCAAGTGGACTTTTCCTGATTGGTTTTGTCAGTTTTCTTATTTTCGTAGAGGGCTATGGAATTTATTTGTTCTTTACTGAATCCAACCTTTATGTAGAGGATTTAGCCCAGAATGGTCTGATAAGCTTTACAGGATTTTATGTGGTATTTAATCTAGCCGTGCTTGTATGTGGTGTTTTGAAAATCATTAGTTGGGCAAGAAGATTAAAAAGTAGCTGAACAATCTCTTGTTCAGCTACTTTTTAATTGGGAACTATAAAAATTTTTCTCGAAAATAAGAAACTTGCACGATTTACTCATTACTTAGCCAATACTAGAGTTTATACTAGTTACTGTAATGATGATCATCTAAAAGAAGGAAGGAGGCAACCTTATGTCTAAAAATACAAGTCGTCCAGAGATTGATTCTCTAAGTTTCGAGGTTGAAAACCAAGAACTTTCCGGGAAATCAGGAGCTAGTGGTGCATAGCTTTTAAAATGACACTAGCAGGTCGCTGTGGATTGTGTTTCACCTGTTCCTATGAGTATACGAGAAATAATGTTTGTTGTTAGATAAAACAAAAGGAAAATTCTTGAGTTTTATTACAAAACATTGACAACACTTTGATTTGGTGTTATATTTACGAGGAGAAATACAAATGAAACAAGACCATTTTGAGATTGATTCTTTAGATTATGAAATTAATAGCCAAGAGTTAAATGGTAAATATACTGCTGGGTGACGTACGACTGTTAGATTAACAGTACAAGGTTGCTGTGGTTGGTGGTTTACATATTCTTATGAATGTACTTCGCCAAACGTGCGCTG
Organism: Streptococcus mitis; assembly: GCF_003943935.1. Classification (GTDB taxonomy): domain Bacteria; phylum Bacillota; class Bacilli; order Lactobacillales; family Streptococcaceae; genus Streptococcus; species Streptococcus mitis_BK. The sequence continues at coordinate 40,318 of NZ_RJOB01000002.1, forward strand.
TGGATAAAACTACCTCTATTTTTTGATAGGAGGATAAAATGGAAGGAATTATTGGAACACTAGAATTCTATGCACCTGTACTGGTCTTAGGAGTTATTGTCATAGGGATTGTTTACTTTATGAAAAAAAGAAACGATCGCAAATAATCAACATCGACCGATACCTGAAAAAGGTATCGGTTTTTTATAACTTGAATATATTGCACAAAATACTCATGGAAAACCTTGAAAGAAACCGTATAATGAGAGAGTAATAAAGAAACGGAGGAATGAAATGATGAAACAGCTTATTGTGACAGGATTAACGAAAACATTTGGTCAAGGGGATAATATCGTTCATGCTTTATTAGATGTGAACTTGTCCGTTGAAAAAGGTGAATTTCTGGCAATTATGGGTGCCAGTGGTAGTGGAAAAACAACACTCCTCAACTGTATTTCAACGATTGATAAACCAACATCAGGTGAGATTCGATTTGAAGATTTTGACATCATCCATGCCAAGGAAAATGAACTAGCTGACTATCGTGCTAAAAACATTTCCTATATTTTCCAAGCCTACAACTTGGTGGAAACCTTGACGGTCTATGAAAATATCATTCTACCTCTTCAAATTCAGGGGAAAAATATCAAAAAACATCAGGATAAGATTGAGGAAATTTTGTATAAGTTGGCCATTCAAAACTTAAAAGATAAGTTTCCTAATCAGTTATCAGGTGGCCAGAGACAACGTGTGGCAACTGCTAGAGCCTTGATTGATGATTCTAAACTGATTATCGCAGATGAGCCGACAGGAGCCTTGGACTCTGCCAATTCTGAAAAACTGATGGCACTTTTGCAGGAAATCAATAAAAGTTTTGGTATTACCATTTTACTGGTTACGCATGACCCTGCTGCAGCCAAGTACTCTTCACGGATGGTGCTACTTAGCGATGGAAAGATTATGGATGATTTGGAACGTAACAGCTTATCTAATGAACAGTATTTGCAAGAGATTTACAGCCGTACCAGATAGGAGGAAGAGAGTATGTATCCAAAATTAATTTTACGAAATGTATTTCGAAATTTACAGACTTACACCATCTACTTTTTCAGTCTAACCTTGATTTATAGCTTGCTCTATGCTTTTAATGCTTTACCAAGCCATCCAGTGATGCAAAGTTTATCAGGGGCAAAGGAAATGCTGACGAAGGTGATGAGCCAGTACATGGGCTTGCTTTCCTATCTGATTCTATCGGCGATTGCCTTTCTCATCGTTTACTCCACAAATTTTGTGCTGGGACGGCGCAAGAAAGAGCTGGGACTTTATGCAACGCTGGGAATGAAGAAGAGGCATATTATTCGTACCCTGTTCTTTGAAACCATGCTGGTCAATATCTTTTCCTTGATTCTAGGTTTCTTGCTTGGATTGATTTTACTGGTCATTCTATCTAAGGTTGCATCTGAGTTTTTTATGGCCAATTACTTTGGTAGTCTGCTTTTTTTTGATAGCAAGTCTGTCATCTTACTAGTTTATTCCTATTTGGTAACCAGTTTTATTGTTGGTGTCATGGACATTCTTACCTTTAGAAAGCAAAATATCATTGCACTCATTCAAGAAAATGGGGTCAAAAAATCTGTCTTTGCAAAAGGCAAGCCAGTTCTTCAAGCACTTCTCTTTATTCTTTCGACAGCTGTTATCGGTTTTGGTGCTCTCTATTTTTCAGACTATCATCATCTATCATTCTTGAAAAGCTGGGGTATCTTGCTGGTATCTATCTTCGTGATTTTTGTGATTTTATTTTACAATAGCTTAAGCCATTTTATCTTGGTCTCCCTTAGAAAACTGCCTCAAACCTACTATAACAAACTAAACACTTTTAAAATCCGTCAATTTTCAAAACAAGCTGATAGTAATTCGGTCACGTTGGCTGTCTTATCCTTGACCTTGACACTGGCTCTCAGCTTACTAGTTTTTAGTGGTAGTGCCTATACGACTATGAACCGAGAGCTGAACAAATACTCACCTTATGATGTAACTGTCAATCTCTATCGTGGTCAGGAGTTTCAATTTTCTCAGGAATCTGTCAAAGACAGATTGAAAGCCGATGGCTTTGACTTTAATTTCATCAAAGAAGAGTACAGCTATCCTAGCTATTCTAGTGATGTAATCTATAAAGATTTGATTGATACCAGCAATCTCTGGGAGCATGATAAGAAACTTCCTGAATCAAAAGTACCGATTTTAGGAATTTCTGCCTACAATCATCTCCGCAAACTGCAAGGGGAAAAAGCGGTTGACTTGGCAGATAACCAATTTCTGGTCAATGCCAACTATAAAGGAACTGCCAAGCAGATCCAGGACTTTCTATCAACGACCAAAACCCTCATGATTAACGGTCATTCTCTCAACCTTGCCTCTTCGAAGCCACTTGAAACAGTTTACTTTTTATCTTCAGTAGGTCTAAATGACGCAGGAACCTTGATTGTACCAGATAAGGTAGTAGTTGGATTGACGGAAGACCACACGACCTATGTTGCCAATTTCAAAGAAAACATTGACAAACGGGAAGTAGAAACATTCTTAAGTCAGTGGATTGAAAAATACTACTTCACTCGTGATGGAGCAGAGTTGAATTCGTTCACCTATCAAACGAAAGGAAGTATTTTTGAGGTTTACCTTGGATTTATGGGCGTCATTGTCTTTGTCATGATTTTTGTCAGTGTTATTTTTATCATTATTTCCCTCAGTATCTTGTCCCTTCAAACTTCTACAAGTGCTTTGGATAGTGTCAATGATTATCAAATCTTATATCTTCTTGGGAATAAGAGGAAGCAAAATCGCTTTATTCTTTTGCAACAGATTCTAAGTTATTTCTTGGTTCCGCTGGTCATCGCAGGTCCGCTAGCATTTGCCTTGAGTACCGCTCTTTTGGGCTATTTTGAGAATTTCGCTAATACCAGCATTTCTATTGATATCACCTATCTGGGAGTAGCGGTTTTACTCTTTGTCCTTTACCTGCTAGTGACTTACAGAGTAAGTTGGCAAATTATTGAAAATTAAGTCAAATACCAGAGTTGCCTATCCTGCAATTCTGGTATTGTGTTATAATGATATTAAAGTAGTTCAGGAAGTGGATATATATGAAACAATTTGTCAAATCGCTCTCGAAAAACTCACTTTTATTGTGGTGGTTGACGATTTTTAATCATCTAGCTTTAATGATTTATATTTATCATAGGATCCCTCTGGACTTTTCGACAGATTTTTCCTTGCAGATGGTTTTATTGCTGATTATTGCTTTAATTGTATTTAGCTATATTTGTAATATTGTGACCTTTCGGTATAGTGAGTTGAAACTTTGGTTGCTCCTGATGATGTTTCTCATTAGCTGGCAATCCATATTTAATCAAGGAGTTGCAAGCACCCTGTTGCACTTTTTTGATATTCTTCATCCGCTCAACTCTTTTTTATTGGTGTATAGTTCTCTGTCTATTATCTTTCTGGGAGAGAAAATAGGAGAAGAACTGTTGAGTGTGTCCTTTGTGTTGACACTAATCACCATTAGTTCATATCTGTTAAGTCCTTCAATTTTTCTATTTCTGTCCTTGTTTGCGTCTTTCTTTTTAAACCTTGTTCCCTTGATTTTACTGATTTTATATCATAAAGAGTTGAAAAGTAAACTCAAGTATCAGAGACGAAATTTGTGGATATTAGCTTTGATATTGCCTCTTTCTTATTTCTTTTTGTATATCAATACGACGGGCTCAGGAGTGATGAACCTAGTCTGGTATCTAGAAATTCTTGGTATCTTAGCTTTTTTACACTTCAAAACGATTGTCAGCTCTCTTCAAAAAAAGGTAGTAGAGTTGAAGTTGTCCTATATAAAAACTTTTTCACGCTTGTTTTTACTGGTTATGTTTTTGTTAGTAGGCATTTTCATCATCTTTCGTCTAGATTTAAACACGAGCTTTTTGGTCTTGAATATCATGTTACTATTGTTCGGGATTTGTTCGGAAGAATTGATTCGCCTTTTTCGTTCTGCTGAAATGCTAGATGCTAGGGATTATGTAAAAGTTCTCTTTTTAAAGCGTAACCGTATGGTGAAAAATCTGCTGGCAAATGAAGATACAGAACAACAGTTCTCCGAATTTCTTCACAATGAAATCCTGCAAAATGTGATGGCAATAAAAAATTTCAATAAATATAGTAGCAATCAAGCTTTTGGTGAACAGATCAATCTGGTAACAGAGGAGTTGGTTCAGCGGATTCGTGAGCGGATGGATTATTATCAGCCAATGGTAGAAACAGACGAGCAGTTAGATATCCAGTATCAAGGGTTGATTAATCGGATTGTCAAGCGCTATCACGCAGAAAATGAAGTCGTCACACAGTTTCCTGCCCACTTTAGGCTTTTATCTCCTTACGATAAAATTGCCTATCGTCTGGTTGAGGAGTTGGCGACCAATGCCGTTAAGTACGCTAGTGGTGGAAGGATTTCTTTGAAGATTGATGTGCATGATGACGCTATTTTTATCATTTCTGAAAATGACTGCCTTCAAACAGAAAAATCCTTAGGTTATGGCTTGAAAAATATGTCTAATAAAATTAGTGTTTTAGGTGGTCAAATGCAGATTTTTGAAAATAATAAGAGATTTCGTGTAGAAATTACTCTCCCGATTGATAAGGAGTTGTGTTATGAAAATTTTGTTAATTGATGATCATAAATTATTTAGCCAAAGTATTAAGATGATTTTAGAGTTATCGGAAAACATTAAAAAGGTCCAGTTAGTGGATAATTTTTCGACTATTTCGGAGATTGCTTTTAATGACTACGACATTATTTTGATTGACATCAACCTGACGAGTCTGTATCAAGATGATGGGCTGACCTTGGCACAAGAGATTATCGACAATGGTTGTTCTAGTAAGGTTGTGATTTTGACAGGTTACAGTAAAAAAATGTATGAACACCGAGCTAAAGTTATGGGGGCTTATGGCTTTCTGGACAAAAGTATGGACCCAGATGAGTTGGTGAAAAAACTGGAAAAGATTTATATAGGTGGTAAGGTTTTTTCAGATGAAGTGATGGTAGAGGTGCTAACACCACGAGAAATCGAGATACTAGAACTGGTTAGAAATGGCTTGACCATTGATGATGTCTGTGACAAGGTCTATGTGAGTAAACGTACAGTTTCCAATCACTTGGCCAATATCTTTTCAAAATTGGGAGTGACTAACAGGCAGGAGGCGATTCATATCGCTGAGCAGTTGGGTTATTTTCCACCAGATTAGAAAGCTGCAGAAGATGTAGCTTTTTTAATTTATTTACAAAAATTTCACATATTACTCATTCTAATAAACGGTATATTTGATAATCTATTAGTAATTAAGGAGAAAATCATTATGTTTATGGTATCTGAAAAATGGTTTGTATAAAAAACTTTATCAGACGGATTACTAATTTTGTAAGTTATATTGGCCACCTTCGGGTGGCATTTTTACTTCTGTGATACTTTTTTCAAGATTTATCTGCTATTCTTGACCTAGTTTTTATAGAAAGAAGGTCTAAGATGTTAAATAAAGTCAAAACTAAAGTCTTAATTAGTGTTGGAGCAGTGGCTGCAACTAGCTTTGTTCTCATGATGGGATATACTGCTGGTCAACATTCTACTGCTAAACAAAGTCGCAAAGAGATTGAATTGGCTGCAGCTAAACTTGTGGAAGATAAACAAGCAGAAGATAAAGCAAGTATTTTGTCATCGGATACTGTAAAAGAATTTTTGACACAGTACTATACGAAAGAAAAGCTCGGAGAAAATAATACACGTATTCAACCTTATATGACTGAATCGGCTTATTCTCAAGAATTGTCAAGTCAAAATGATGCCATGAACCAAGTGTATAAGGATTATATTTTGGATTATCATTTTGAAAAAGCTGATATATTTGTCAATCAGACTACGAATCAAGCCATTGCCATGGTCTCTTATAATGTAACCTATGTATCCGATTTAAAGAATGTCAACCAATCAAAGACCAATCAGACAGAAACCAGAACGGTTAAATTGTCCTATTCTAAATTACCTGGTAAGTTATTGGTCAATCAAGTACAGGTTTGGAAATCTGGGTTAGATGATTTAGATAAGGCCACTCCTAAAACTTTAGAAGAATCATCATCAATACCATCACTGCCAAATACTACGACAAAATGATGATATTGCATGGAAATAGAAGAATGTAAGAAAATTTCAATTCTTGATGTAGCCAATCGTTTAGGTATCTCCTTTAAACAAGTTTCTAACCGTGTCTATGAACATCCTGAACACGATTCATTCCGAATTTTTTCTACTACCAATACTTTTAAATGGTTTTCAAGAGATATTCAAGGTGATGTCATTGATTTTGTTCGACTTGTTAAGGGAATTTCTTTTAAAGAAGCTCTAGCTTTTCTTTCTGAAGAACCTTTTCAAAAAGAAGCTGTTCAAGAAAAAAGAGAGAGACCATTTCATTATCCTTTAAAGAGAGTAGAAGATTCTAACTGTAGTCTGGCCAGATATTATTTAACAGAATGTAGAGGAATCTCAGAAGAAATCGTAGAAAAGATGATCCAACAAGGTTTGATGGCACAAGCCAGCTGGAAAACAAATGAAACAGTTGAACCTGTTGTTGTTTTTAAAAGTTTTGATCATCGTCACAAGCTGCAGGCAGCAAGCATACAAGGGATTTATAAGAATCCTGCTCTTTCTAGAGAGAGGTTAAAAACGATTCTAAAAGGAAGCCATGGACATATTGGAATATCCTTTGATATTGGTAAACCCAATAGACTGGTCTTTTGTGAATCGTTCATCGACTTAATGAGCTATTACGAACTGCATCAACAAAATCTAACTGATGTTCGTTTGGTATCTATGGAGGGATTAAAAAGGTCTGTTGTTGCTTATCAAACTTTACGACTGATAGCTGAAGAAAATCAGAAATTGGAATTCTTAGATACAGTAATACCTTCAAAGTTATTGCCTTTGATCAATACAATTCGTGATACCACCAGCTATTTTGATAATCATCCTGATTTATTGACACTTGCGGTAGATTGTGATGATGCAGGTAAAGATTTTTCTGATAAGTTATCTAAATCAGGATTTCCTGTTTTCCTGGATTTACCTGATAATGAATATGGGAAAGAAAAAAGAGACTGGAACGATATTCTTCGAGAAAAGAAATCAGATTTACAATTGATGTTCGAGAATGCAAAAGAGACATTGAGGAATCAACCAGTAAGACAAACCTCTCAATGTTTAGAATTGTGATAACAAAATCAAGATGTTTTAGCTAATATTAGAATGAAGGAGGATCGTATATGACCATTATTGAACGCTTAGAAGAAAAGGTCACTAGGCAAGAAAGTAAGGTAGCAAGAGAAACAGAAAAACTAGCTACTTACAAAGAGCAACTGGAGACAGCGATGTTTGCGACGTTCAAAAGACGTCAAAGCATTAGTCACATGAGTTTTGAAGAAGCTCTTGACCATGCATTTGGCAAAGAAAGACAATTCGATGATTCTGAATTTAGAAAGGATGAAATGAGTGAATGACAAAAGATTGGAATTTTAATCAACCATTAGAAAGCAAATCAGAAAATCAAGAAGATCCAGATAAAATTGCGGCCTTATTTGGAAATCATCAAGGAGGTAATGATGTAAATTATGAAGCAGCTTTTCAAAAGCGTAAACAAGCACCTGTGACGGAATCAAATTCTAGTTCTAAACCCAAAGTTACAGAGGTTAGAACAGGAAAAGAGACAGATATCACTACAAGTTATCAGCAACATCTTAAAAGACTGATTGCGGATAATAATAGCGATATTCAAAGTAGTCAAAAGAAAATTGAAGAGCTACATACGTTGATTGACACAAAGAATAAAGACAATAAGAAATTGCAGTCCATTTATGATGCGATTTCCGAATTACACTAAGCAGTCCTGATAGGCTGCTTTTTTTGAGAGGTTATAGATGTTTACAAAACTTTTTAAGAAAAACCAAGACAATAGTGATGTATTTAAGAAGCTAATTCATAGACTATCTGATATGTCTGTCCAAGATCTTGAAAAAATAGACCGCCTGATAGATATCATTTTCACCCCAAATCAAGAAACCGAACAACTAAAAACAGAAGAAACTTATAGAGAAGAAACTTTGGACGACACATTAAAGGAAGCTAAGAATCAACTTCATAAGGAACAATTGGAGAAGAATTTAGAGAGGTTTAGAAAAAATAGTCAATAACGCACCAAAATTGGTGCGTTATGCTTTTTTATGCTATAATTGAATTATAAAAATAAAGGAGTTTGCCATGATTGGAAAGAACATAAAATCCTTACGTAAAACACATGACTTAACACAACCTGAATTTGCCCGAATTATAGGAATTTCTCGAAATAGTTTGAGTCGTTATGAAAATGGAACGAGTTCAGTCTCTACGGAACTAATAGATATCATCTGCCAGAAGTTTAATGTATCTTATGTCGATATTGTAGGAGAAGATAAAATGCTCAATCCTGTTGAAGATTATGAATTGACTTTAAAAATTGAAATTGTGAAAGAAAGAGGTGCTAATCTATTATCTCGACTCTATCGTTATCAAGATAGTCAGGGAATTAGCATTGATGATGAATCTAATCCTTGGATTTTAATGAGTGATGATCTTTCTGATTTGATTCATACGAATATCTATCTAGTTGAAACTTTTGATGAAATAGAGAGATATAGCGGCTATTTGGATGGAATTGAGCGCATGTTAGAGATATCTGAAAAACGGATGGTAGCCTAATGGAAATCCAAGATTATACTGATAGTGAATTCAAACATGCTCTAGCACGGAATCTTCGTTCACTGATAAGAGGAAAAAAGTCCAGTAAGCAACCTATAGCGATTTTGCTTGGAGGGCAAAGTGGTGCCGGTAAGACTACAATTCATCGTATTAAACAGAAAGAATTTCAAGGAAATATTGTTATCATAGATGGTGATAGTTTTCGTTCCCAGCATCCACACTATTTAGAACTGCAGCAAGAATATGGCAAAGATAGTGTTGAATACACCAAAGATTTTGCGGGGAAAATGGTAGAGTCTTTAGTAACCGAATTGAGTCATTTGGGATACAATCTTTTGATAGAGGGAACCTTACGAACGATAGATGTTCCAAAGAAAACAGCACAACTCTTGAAAAGTGAGGGATATGAAGTACAATTAGCCATAATCGCAACCAAGCCCGAATTGTCCTATCTGAGTACTCTTATCCGATACGAAGAACTGTACGGTGTCAATCGAAATCAAGCACGCGCAACTCCAAAAGAACATCATGATTTCATTGTAAATCATCTAGTTGATAATACACGACAATTGGAAGAACTAGCTATCTTTGAAAGGATTCAAATTTACCAACGAGATAGAAGTTGTATATATGATTCAGGAGAAGATAAAATTTCAGCAGCAACCGTTCTTCATGACTTACTATTTGGAGAATGGAATCAAGTGGAGAAGGAGATGCTTAAATCAGGAGAAGAAAGATTGAGAGATTTAACGAATCGTGATGGTTGTTAGATCATGAGTTTTAAAATATAGTCTACTTATAACTTTTGTTAGTTGTTTGAGGTAGACGAAAAGTTTTTAAAACCAAAAAAACGCATAGTATCAGGTGTTGAAAAAGCTTGATATTATGCGTTTTCTTGTGGGAAGATTTACTCCATTTTCTTCAGGAATTAAGATTTTGCCCAGCCTCAAAAGTTCTAATCAAATTTAATAACTCAGAAAAAGAAGACTGACAAAATATGGTTACTTTAAGACGAAACTAGAATTTGCTCTCAAACTGGAGAATGTGGAAGAAGAAATCAAAATTCTATGATGTAATGGCTAGGTAATTACGGATATAAAGTTGTAAGACTTGAAATTTTATTTCATAGACTTAATCACTATTATCCTTCTTAAATTCATAGATCGCTTCCAAGTAAAAATGAATTTTTTCTTTAATATATTTTAATGATTTATTATTAGTTATGTCTATAACACCAAACACACTAAAGTGGTTTCTATAAAGCTCATCATAATCAATCTGACTGCCTATGATGATAACTTCTGATTTTTTTGAACTAAATTGGATAGATTTTAAATAGAGTTTCATTTTTTTAGATGTTAGAGACCCTGATTTTATGATAAAATAAGTAGAAGATTTATATTTGTAGTTGATCTTATGCCCTTGTAAGATTTTTGTATTTTTGAATGTTTTATTAAAGAAATAACATTTTAAATACAGAGATAAAATATATCCAAATAAAGAATAGTGTAAAATTTGAATTACCTTCATAGCTTTCCTTTCATTAGATATTAGTTTATCAAATAAAGAAAGATTAATATTATTGAGATACTAAAAAGTATCTATTTTATCATGAAATGTCTAAATTAAGAAAATTTTTACCATTTGAGATAGTATAGAAACCATTTGAGATTTTTATAAATTAATTTCCATAATTCTGATAATATTAAACTGATAGAAGGAGGCTAAATATGAAAGACTACATTTTATATCAAGATAGAGCTATCGTAAAGGTACCACTCTCTAAAATTTATTATGTTACAACTCACCCAACAAAAGCTCATGCTGTTCTTTTTGTAACAGCCGAAGGGAATTTTGAAGCTTCAACCTCACTAGCTAAAATCGAAGAGGAAAGTACAGAAGAACTTATTAGATGCCATAGAAAGTTTCTTGTGAATAAAGATAAAATAGCAGGATTTAATCATGAGACAAGAACGATTATGTTTTTGGATGATAGAGTATCAGACATTGCTTGTTCTAGAAGACACTTTACAATATTAAAAAATCAGTGGAAAAATATATAGGAGTGAAGTAGTGAATATTTTTATACTAGAAGATAATTTTTTACAACAGACTAGAATTGAAAATATTGTCAAAAAAATTTTGGTTGATAATAAGATTGAGTATAGGCATTTTGAGGTTTATGGAAAACCTCAACAGCTTTTAGAGGACATTTCAGAGAGAGGAAATCATCAATTATTTTTACTTGATATTGAAATAAAAGATGATGACAAAAGAGGATTAGACGTTGCTAGAGAAATCAGAAAACTTGATTCTCAAGCAGTGATTGCTTTTGTAACATCACATTCTGAGTTTATGCCTGTATCTTTTGAATATTTAGTATCAGCTATTGATTTCATTGATAAAGAATTACCTGAACCATTATTTATCAAACGAATTGAAAATGTTATTTTAAGTGTTAGCGATAATCAAGGAATAACAGTATCTGAGGACTCTTTTATATTTACAGGATCCAAAGCTCAAATTCAAGTCCCTTTTAAAGATTTATTGTATATTGAAACATCAACAATTGCTCATAAGTTGACTCTCTATTCCAAACGAGACATAGTTGAATTTTATGGACAATTGTCAGATATTCTTAAACAGGAACCACGTTTATTTCAATGTCATAGATCATTTATCGTAAATCCTTATAATATATCTTTAATTGATAAAGAAAATCGATTAGTTCATTTTCAGAACGGGTCCTCTTGTATTGTCTCTAGATTAAAAATTCGTCCACTTATGAAAGCTATCGAAAGACTTCATGACTAAGGAGATTTAGATGATATTTTTTCTAAATATTATAGGTGTTTTTCTATTGTTATGTATCCATACTAAGGTTGTAGGTGAGAGATTAAATCTAAAAAAAGTAGTAATGTCCATTATTCTGTTCCATCTTTTATCATTACTACTTATTGTTTTATTTAAATCAACTGGACTTTATTTTCTTGGATCATTATTGGTTTATCCCATTTTTTTTATCCTATATACTTTGTCCATTGGTGAATTAAGAAGTAAGGTTTCTTTATTACTTTTTTACTCATTATTTCCACTTGGATTTTGGGATGTCATCAAAAATTTTTTAGGTTACTTTATAATTTCTAAGATTCCAATATTGTATAGACTATATGAAACTAATCTAGGAATAATGATTTTCTCTTTATTAGCTGAAATTATTGTGTTTTTTCTTATTAGTCTCTTTCGATATAATTTTAGTCATTTAAAAATAAAGAACTTGGATAGAAAGACAAAATTTATTTTAATTACTGCGGATATTTTAATGCTAGCCTATTTTATCTTACCATCTTATATAAACTACAGTGATAAATTAAGTTGGGATAGAATGTTGGATTATAAAGAATTATGGACAGCAGTTTACTTTTTATTGTTTATTTGTTTTGTTAATCTCTTGGATAGAAGATTACTTCAAGAACTACAGGAGAAAGTCGTTCTACAAAAAGAAATTCAATTGCAAAATCTTAGCAATTATAGTCAACAAGTTGAGGGGCTGTATCAAGAAATTAGAAGCTTTAGACATGATTATGCTAATATTTTATCGAGCTTAAAAATAGGTATAGATCAAAAAGATATTAATCTGGTTTCTCAAGTTTATGATAGTGTTTTGAAAAATTCTGGTGAAAAATTAAAAGGCAAGCGTTTTGATGTAACACATCTAAGAAATATCAATGATTTGGCGCTAAAGAGTTTACTATTATCTAAGTTATCGGAGGCCCAAAACTTATCTGCTCCAGTTTCCCTGGAGATTGGTGAACAGTTCTCTATAAAAAATATGGAACAAATAGACTTCTTAACAATTACTTCTATCTTGTTAGATAATGCTATAGAGTCCGCAGCAGAAGGAGGAATAGCAGTTTGTTTCCTTGAAGATACAGAATGGAATAAATTAGTCATGATTGTAAAAAATTCTACTTTAGAAAGAGAGATAGAATTGAGAGATATATTCAAGCGTGACAATTCTTCAAAAGGAGAAGGTCGGGGTATAGGCTTAGCCAATGTTCGGAGAATTTTAAAATCTTATCCAAATGTATGTTTGAAAACCACAAGTAAAAATTATATCTTTACACAGATCTTGGAAATAGAACTTTAAAAGAGCTATCATTCTTAGGGTATTCTATTGAATATTTTAAGGAGGGGCTCTTTTGTTATAGCTTTATAGACATTTAAATGCTCAATTTATAGTAAACATAGGAATTCTGACGTAACCATTTTATGGTGATTCACTTTCGTTACTTTGACTCTAGGTTTAGGGGGCAAATGATAAGATGGTCTTTTTGTTTTAATAGATAAGGTATTCATTAATGGGAACTATGGAGAGGTAAGGAATTTCCTCCATTTTAAAGAGGCTCATATCAGTTTGTATGACTCTGGTTTCAAATTCTATTTCTTTGGATTCCATGATGATAGTAAGGTAAGTTGTACCTTCCTTATTTTTTAGCTCGTTCCTGTAAATGAGCTAGGAAATAGTCATAACAATAAAACTTGGCAAAAAAGCTAAAGTGACGATTTCACAATATCTAGTAGCGATTTGTGGAACAAATTTTAAAATGGCTTATTTTTAATTTTGAAAGGTTAAAAATCATGAAAAAATACGTTTCGTGATGAAAAAAGTACATTTAAAGACTTTGTGGTAAAAATCTCTTCTTTCCTGATATACTGAACTTGTCAAGGTTATAATCTCATAAAATCATATATTATAGAGGATCTACTCATCGTGGAAGCAAAAACAACTCATTCAAAATAGTTTTAAAAAAGAAGAGGTGCTAATATGTTAAATGAAACTATGATTCAGCTTATACTCATTGCGATTTGTTGTGTGTACATTATTTTTAACACCAAGGCTGATAAAAACCCAAAGAGAGGATACCGTACAGCTTTGTACCTTTTCGTTTTGGCTGGTATTATATCCTATATTATGAATTATCTGAACTGGTTAGATTTTTTCTTACTGATAACTCCGATAATGTGTCTATTTAAATTTGAAGATAAATGGAGTTAGCAAGATGTAAATACTTTGTGGTAAAAATCGATTTTGTTCTGCTATACTGAACTTGTCAAGGTTATAATCTGACAAAAATAAAAATTAATATGGAGGTATTCCCCATGGAAACAAAGACAACGATTCAATTTGATGTTTTGGATACCGAAATGTTGGCTAGTATTGAGGGAGGAACAGCTAGTGCAGGGGAAGTTTGCACATTAGCAGGAGCAATGATTGGTAGTTTGGTTGCACCAAGAGCTGGAACTTGGGCTGGAGATTTTTTATGAGCACAATATTGCACAGCTATATGGGCTATCGCTAGATTTTTATAGAAAAGGGGTTAGTTGATGGAAAGTGGTGAACTTAGGCTAATTTTAGCTCTTTTTATATCTTTTTTTATAATAGGTGCGATTGGAATAGTTCTAAATGTTCCAATAAGCGAAGTTTTAGTTCTTTCTGTAGGTAGTGTGTTTTTTGAGTTGCTGATTCACTTATTAACGCATAATAAGAAGAGAGGAAACATTAGTTTTGAACTATGCTTTAATCGATACAAGCAATTTATTAAAAAGATTTTAGTACCTACATTTTTTCTGTTACTATTATCAATTATTTTTGTCGTTATAGATGGTTATAAGTCGTCATCTGTATTATTTTATACTCATATATTTGTAGTATTATTCACAGTAGGATACATTATTTGCTCGAATAATATCGAATTACATATTTCAAAAAAAGAATGAGTTAGCGTTTTACTTATAGTATATAATAATAAATTATTTTGAGACATAGTAGTAAAGTGATTGAGCTATAGATATGATGAGGATGGAAATATGGAGATTGTTATAATGAACATGGTTAATTATCTCTTGCTAAAGATTGAATGGATAGTAAGTAATATCTTTATAAAAATGAGCATACTTTGGATGCTTATTTGGTTTCTATACTATTTAAAGAGTGATTTAGCAATGTATTTCTTGTTTTTTGGAAATGGCTTTTTATTATTGCTAATAATTTTTCGATTTGCACTGTATCAAATTAAACTAGTAATGCAGAATGATATTAAGTAATTGTGTCTAGATCATATTTTGGGGAATCAGATTATAATCATTCTGGACGTTTTCAAGACTTTTTGATAACTCCGATAATGTGTCTATTTAAATTTGAAGATAAGTGGAGTTAGCAACATGTAAATACATTGTGATAAATATCGATTTTGTTCTGCTATACTGAACTTGTCAAGATTATAATCTGACAAAAGATTTCTATTATATACAAGATATTCATCATGGATACAAAAACAATAGAACAAGTTAATGTGCTCAAAGCTGATGCTCTTTCTATTATTGTGTTGAAGGAGGTAAAAATGATTTGGCATGTATTTCAGGTATGGCAGGGATGACTGAGATAGGCTTTTTATACGCTGGACCTGCTGGAGCTGCGATTATATGTGGTGCTACAGCTATGCGAATTTGCTAAAAAGAGAGGATGTACAATGAATAGTACAATGAGTCAGTTTTCAATTCTAAAAAACAGTGATTTACAAGAGTACTCTGGTGGATTAAATCCTACTTGTGGAGTATTAGTAGGTCTAACTGCATTTACTAGTCCTGTTGGTGTTGCATTTGCTATTTCAACAGGCGGGCTAGCGGCAGAAAGTTTTTGTAGATAATGAGAAAAATAATTAGTATATTTTATATTATTTCTCTAGGAGTCTTGTCTTTACTAAAGCCACAAGATATTGTTGATATCATAGCAACTCTACTATTGATTTATATAGGTTTAAAAGGAATAAAGCAAAAGAGAACTTTATAAGGTTGTGACGCCTATACTTTTTCGCCTCATTACATGTTTGGACAATGTTTCATTTATTAATTTCCAAATTGAGAATGGGGATATTGTAACTAAGTGTGATTTTTAGTCAACTAAAGATGGCATGGCTAATGGTTGGATATCATCATTGGGTAGGAACTATTGTCTTTCGGGGTTATAGAGGATAATTTATGGATAAGAGAACAGAAGAAATTCTCAATAAGATTTATAATTTGATTTTAGATACAGAGATTCATAAAAATGAACGAGATATTTTATTACGTTATAAAACTCTATTAGAGAATACAAAAAATGAGCAGAGAGTTATCATGGAGTTGGCAGAAGCTCTTCGTCAGCAGGCTGTTAGTGGGATTCATAGTCACAAATTAATGAGCCCAAAGGTTGCGACATTTTATAAAGAAATTGCCACATATGGAGAATTGAGTAAAAATCTAGCTCAAGGATTAATATCTTTTGGTATAACGAGATAAGGAAAAATGAGCAGAAAAACTTACCAAGTTTGTAACAAGATAAAAAATTAATATAAATGTAAGGAAATATTCGTGATGAATACAATGGTGAAACGATTTGAAGTAATGGATGAAGCAATGCTATCAAGCATTGAAGGTAAACTCTCATGCTTTGAGAAGGTATTGTTTTTTTAAGGGGATATGGTGGAGCTATTATAGGCTTTTGGATAGGAACTGAATTATTTTCTACGAAATAGAAAGTTGAGGTACAAATGAAGCATCGTTTAATAATTGCAATTAGTTTTATAATGACTGGAATAGCTATTAACATTTTATTCGAATCAAATACTATTATTCATAAATTTATTGCTATATTAGGTCTGATTATGTAGTATAAAGGTGCTTTTAGAGAGTATAAAAAATATTAAAAGTAATTCAGATTTTTAAATTTTATATTAAATCATGTAATTTGTGTGTTATTTATGATATTGTAGGAGACATTCCATATTAGATTGTAGTTATCATTTGAATGTTTTCAGATAATATTATTTGTAGGAATGATTATCTATATACGAAATTGAATTGGAACTCTCGGAATTTCAAAATGAATATAAAATCGGTAGTAAATTGTATTGTATCAGAAATAGCTGTGATAATAGCAGGATGTTATAGTAATGAAGGAGTATCGAAATGAATCAACAGTTTAGAAATCAATGTTTAGATGCAATCGTAAAATTTGAAACTAGCTTTAAAGAAATGAACTTACCTCAACAACAATATTTCCAAGCTTATAGTCTAGTTAGTAAAATAGTATCTGAAATGAAATTAGATGGTGTTGCATTTGCTCAATCTTTCAGATATTTTTATGAATTCTTTAGTCGCGAATTATTGCCAGGGGGAATTATTTTATCTGAACAAGCTCGTAAAGATTTTAGTAGGATATCAGATCTAGCAAATTCTACTGAGTTATTAAAAACAATTCATAGTCCTATTAAAATATTTTAGTAATTACAAAATTATATTAATTTCTACAAGAGTAATTATCTATTTTGTGTAGCTTTAAAATTTGTGATTTACTAAACTTTATAAAATTGTAAAACAATAAAAAGTACCTAATGTTTTACTGAAATGCTTTCGACTAATATTAATTGATTCAAAAAAATTTCAAATATTATATTCAAGTGATTTAATTCTGTATATAACAGGATTAAAGCCTTTTTGTTATGTGACTATGAGTCCGTCTCGCCCCTAACGGAGCGAGACAAATTGAGACTTTTAAATAAGTCTTTAAATTCAGATTAAATTATAGTAATAAGTGTTGAAAAGACTTGATAATGTGAGTTTTTGGGAAGATTTACTTTATTTTTACAGAAATCAAATTTTTGAAGTTAATATTTAACTTACAAAAAGGAGAAATCTGTGCAGTTTTAATGAAATAACTACAGGTTCATTAAAAAGCAACATTTCATAGAATTATCACGAAAATTCTTATTTTAGAATTATACTTTCTATTGATTTAGAACCTTTTTTTATTTCTAAATGTTATAATAGTGTTATCAAGTAAAAGAAGCATGCCTTGATTGAAGACAATGTAAAATCTTTCCGAAAAACACATAACCTGATCGACTAGAATTTGCAAGAATTGTAGGAATTTCATGTCCTAACCTTAGCCGTTATGAAAAGGAATGAGTACAATTTCAACAGCATTGATAGATTTTATCTGACGGAATTTTAATTCACTAAATATTAATATTGTCTCAGGAGAGGAAATTCTTTTAATAATTAGAAGGAGTATATTATGGAAATAATAAATACAGTTTTAGGGATAGTTGCTTCAGCTTTAGGAATTATTGCTACATGTATCTCTTGGAAAACAAAAAAAGATCTTGAATCAATTATTAAAAATAACAATAATAGTCAAATTATAGGAAATAATAGTAGTAATAATGAACAGCATATTGGTGATAGGGGATAATAAATGACTAATTCTCAAAGTATTGGAAATTTTAGTAATAATAATGTTCAAAAAATGTATGTAACAAATATTGAGCAGCGTACATTGATCCCAAGTGTTATTTTTCAGCTTTTAAAATATGTTGAAGGATTTCACTCTCAAAACGATGAAAAGTTTTTGCTTGAACAACCAGCTGAATTAAAGACAAAACTACAATTTAATAATTCTAGGAGATATATTAGATTATTTAAAGAGGGTCTGGGTAACTATATTTCACTAGAAAAGGTACTAAAAGATGAATTCACAGATAGTCAAAGAGTAATTGAAAATATAAAGAATATTTTTATGGATCATACTCCTATAGATGCCGAAGGAAATCCGACAGTAGGTAATGGTGATGAATGCTTGAAAAATATGCATGATGATATCAAAGAAAGAATCGCGAGAGATCCTGATTTTTTATCTAGTCAAATTGATGATCTAGAATTGGATAAATTTATTATTGCACTTCTTCAATATGGAGTCATGGAGTGTCAGATATTATTGAATCCAAATATTTATATGGGGGATAATAATGTTACTACTTGATAAAAATGCTGAACCTAAAAAGACTATTTTTTATCTCTCAGCTATTGTACATGGCTTGATTTTAAAGAGAATTGTCAATATAGAAAGTCTTTATATAGAACTTCAAAAAGAAATTGGAGATGAACTAAATTATGATTTTTTTATCCTAGCACTAGATTTTCTTTTTCTATTAGATAAAATAAGAGTTAATAATGAAGGAGATATTGAGAGTGTTCATTAAAAGTTTGAGTATTATCAGTAAAAATACTGATGTTGTATTAAGAAAAATAGAATTTAAAAATGGTATTAATTTTATAGTAGATTCGGAGAAGTCTGATAAGCATAATAAAGTGGGAAAAACAACATGCTTAAAATTACTTGATTTAAGTTTAGGTGCAAAAAGTAAAGATGCCATTTTTAAAGATTATGAAACACAGAGTGTTAATAAACAATTAAAATTGTTTATTGAAAATCAAAAAGTATATACTAATTTGGTGTTAATTGATGATTTTAATCATCCTTCTAAAGAAGTTTCTATAAAGACAGAGTTATTTAATAGAGGTAAGCGGTATATTAATGGAGAGCAAACTTCATATGATGAAGTTAACAAATATTTAAATAGATTATTGTTTGAAAACCGCTCTCAAAAGCCAAGTTTTAGAAGTGCGATAAAGTCATTTGTACGGATTTTAATGACTAAGGATAATACTCAATTTTTAAAAGTATTAGATAATTTTTCAAATATTTCGGAATATCGCGCTGTATATAATTATTTGTTCGATATTTCAGATCCTGAAAATGATTTAGAGTTTGGTAAATTAAAACAGGAATTAAAAAATATAAAAAGTAAGGAAAATAATTATAAAAAAGTAAATACTGTAGATGATATAGTAAAAATAAAACAAATCAATGTTGCAATTGAGAAAGAAATTGACCGGTTAGAAAAAGAAATAAATGATTTAGTAGATAAAAAAGCATTTGAGAAAAATAGAATTCATATCAACGATATTAGAAAAAAATACGAGGAGATAAGTCGACAATTAAGTAAAATTGATTTTGACATTTTACAGTTACAAAAATATATCAAAGAGGCTGAGGAGAAATCCCAAAGAATAGTAAATCAAGAACTGGCAAATGACTTTTTTCAAGAGATTTCAGAATTGTTACCTAGTATTACTAAAACTTTTCTGGATTTAGTTGAATTTAATTCCCAATTGAGTAGAAATAAATTGTCTTATTTTAATGATAGAATGCAAGAATTGATAATGGAGAAGGAAGATAAAGAGAATTTATTGACGAAATTGACCGAAGAAAATTCAGAATTTATATCTTTAGTTGAAGAAAACAAAGTAGATTTATATTATGATAAGTTAAATCAACTAGATGAGTTAAAAATAAAAAAAGTAAAAAATGAATCAACAATTACTAGTTTAGGTGACATTGAGGAGCAAAAAAATACTTTAGAAAAAAGACTTTCTAAACTAGAGATGATTGTTAAAAATAATGAAGCAGAATATCAGAAAAAAATGGATATTTTTAATAGTTATTTTAAGAGCGTTGCAGGTCGAATAAATAAAGAACAACCTGTCTTGCTTTATAATCCCAAGACAGATGAATTTCCAGTTTCAATTGGCCAACTATCTGAAGGTACAAGTACAGGGACTAGAAAATCCCTTATCGCTGCATACGATATTGCTTATCAACTTTTTGCTAGAAAAATTAATAAAGCAACTCCTAAATTTATTGTTCATGATGTTATCGAGAGTATTGAAGGTGACGATATTAGGGCTTTAGTTGATGAAGTGGAGAATAATCAAATACAATATATTTCAGCAATCTTAAAAGAAAAGTTAGTATCCTCTGGGATGTCATTGGAGGAACAAAATAAAATTATTATTTTGGAACTCTCTATGAGAGATAGATTGTTTGAGAGAGCAAATAATTCTTAGATGAAAATACAAGTCTTGAATTTCAACATGAAGTTCAAGATTTTTTTGTGATAACTTCTTCAAGTTTCTTCAGCTATACTTTTTTCAACTTTAAAAAATCTAACTAAGATTTTGCTCTGGGGGTTTGGGGGCGTGCCACCACATTTTCATATCGTTTGTTTTTTTAACCGTGAGGTTTGAAATGGCAGGCGATATGATTTTTGGGATATTGTGGACACAATATCTGAGCTCGCAAAGACCGAACAAAAAGCAAGTGAGGTCTTTAGGAAGCGTACTGACAATGTGAGGTAGACTTACACTGTTAGACAAGTAGAATGTTGAAGGGATATCAGAATGGGACAAGAAATTAAGTCAATCCGAAAGCAATTTAGAATCACGAGACAAGAAGAAAAACAGATAAAAGAAATGATGAGGAAACACAAAATGGATAGTTTCTCAGAATTTCTTCGTCAAAATTTATTGAAAAAGAATTATCAGGATAGAATTTTTGAAAGTTGGTTCTCCCTTTGGCAGTCTCAAAAGTTTGAACAGATTAGTCGAGATGTGTATGAAGTTCTGGTTGTCGCAAGAGAAAATCATCAAGTGACTCAAGAGCACGTCTCAATCTTATTGACTTGCGTTCAAGAATTGATTGCAGAAGTGAATCAAGTGCAGCCACTCAGTCGTGAGTTCCGTGAAAAATATATGGGTTAGGAGGATGTAATGGTTTATCGCTATCGTACCAATCTCAAAAAAGTATTTCTAACTGATCCAGAATTACACCAATTGAATGAACGGATTGCTAAGAGCAATTGTAAAAATTTCTCAGTCTATGCCAGAAAAGTTTTGCTTAATCCCAATATGTCATTTGTCACGATTAACACTGATACTTCTGACCGTTCAGGCTGCCACCGTAAAAGAGCAGCAAGTGAAATTCTTATGATGACTTCATCAGTCATGCCATGGAGGTGAAAATATTTTTTAGGAAGGATGATGACATGAATATAAAATATATATCTGTCGAAAATTCCATTGCAGAATGGGCCGATAAGAAAGGAATTCTAAAAAGATGGGATGGTTTAAATCAATATACATTGAACAGATGGATTAAAGAAATGCGAGAAAACAGAACATTTTCCATGTATGTAATTAACCCAACCTATAAACTTGTTTTCATTAATCTAGAAGGATTTGAAAGTTTCTTAAGATGGAAGCAAAAGCGGACAAAATAAGGAAGTCATGGTATAATATAGGGTAGTTATTTATTCTATACAACAATGATTTATTTCTTTTTAAGAGTTAAGAGGAATTAAATTATGTATTATGTAACTAAAACAAATTCAAAAGGACAACCCTTATATCAAGTGGTTGAAAAGTACAAAGATCCACTAACAGGAAAGTGGAAATCAGTAACTGTAAGTTATACTAAGAATACTAGTAGGGCGAGGAAACAAGCTGAAAGAGAGGTTCTTGATAAGATAGATAGACTAACTACTTCATTTGAAAGTCAGTTTAGCCCTGAACTGATTACAACATTTGGAGAGTTAAAAGAAAATTGGTTTCAGACTTGGTGTGTCTCTGTTAAACCACAAACAATTCAGAGAGAACTACTGGTGATGAAGCGTCTTGGGAAAATTATAGGAGATGATTTTTTATTAGACAGGATTACTCCACTTCTGATGAAAAAAAGTCTCAATAAATATTTAGAAATATATGATGCATCACCTTCAACAATGACTCATATAAAAAGTACTTGTAATAAGATTTTTAATCATGGTGTGTTATATAATGTCATTAAGTTCTCTCCTATGACTGCGGTAAAACTAGATATTTCACTAGAGAAAAGGCGTAAAGCAAAAGAAAGACATGATTCTAAATTTCTAGAAATCCATGAATTACACGCATTTTTTGATGTATTAAGCCAATGCAGAAATGCAAACTATTATGATCTTGCTATAGTATTGTTGCTTACAGGTATTCGAATTAGTGAAGCTGCTTTTTTACCATCAGATATTGATTTTGAAAAAGGAATCTTGCATATTGATAAGGCACTTCAATATCATTGTTTAAAAGTTGAACAATTTCACTTTGATACAACTAAAACACTCAATTCAATTAGAGAAGTAGCTTTGCCTGAAGCTGCAAGCGAAGCTATTAAAAGGACAATACAGAGAAATAAAGAGTTTGATGCTTATATGGAGAAACATCCCTGTCCTGCTTTTACACATTCTGAAAGTGTATTTAGAACAGAATACGGCTCTCCAATAACATCAAGCACTTTTCGTCAAATTTTGAAACGAATAGAAGGAAAATTATTGACAAATTGTTTAAGTGACTATGGTTTTAAGTGGGTAAAACATGTTACTCCCCATTCGTTTAGGCATATGCATATTAGTTACCTTCAAAGTAATGAGATGCACATAGCAGTGAAAGATATTATGACTAGAGTAGGGCACGCTAACTTTGAGACAACAATGGGCTATACACATAATATAAATCGTTCACAAGAAAATACTGTAAAAGCCTTAAATCAATTTGTAGAAAATCACAATTTCCATTTTGAAGAATTGAAAAGTTATACCTGTAAATATTCCAGAATGATTGAAAAATTCATTGAAACTAGTGATAATAGCAATAAAGTAGAATTAAGTGTTGATGAGTTCAAAGACTTGTTACATCTTAGTCCACGTTACTCACCTAAAAATATTGTTTCAAATTTACTATTAAAAATCAAAAAAGATATTGTCAAATACCATCCACAGTTTGATATAAAGATTGTGAAATCAAGTGAGAATCAAATCAGAGGTTTTTCCATTGCATGGTAGTTTTGGTGTTCGCTTGGTGTTTAGACAATAGTAAAATAAAATAGGGGCTCTAAACCCTTGCTACGAAAGGAAAAAAACTCAATGGCTACTATTCAATGGTTTCCTGGTCACATGTCTAAGGCGCGTCGACAGGTGCAGGAAAATTTAAAATTTGTTGATTTTGTGACAATTTTGGTGGATGCTCGCTTACCTCTATCTAGTCAAAATCCTATGTTGACCAAGATTGTTGGTGACAAACCAAAACTTTTGATTTTAAACAAGACGGACTTGGCCGATCCAGCAATAACCAAAGAATGGCGTCAGTATTTTGAATCACAAGGAATCCAGACGCTAGCTATCAACTCCAAAGAGCAAGTAACTGTAAAAGTTGTAACTGATGCTGCTAAAAAGCTCATGGCTGATAAAATTGCTCGCCAGAAAGAACGTGGGATTAAGATTGAAACCTTGCGTACCATGATTATCGGGATTCCAAACGCTGGTAAATCAACTCTCATGAACCGCTTAGCTGGTAAGAAGATTGCCGTTGTCGGTAACAAACCAGGTGTGACCAAGGGGCAACAATGGCTCAAAACCAATAAAGACCTGGAAATCTTGGATACACCAGGGATTCTCTGGCCTAAGTTCGAAGACGAAACTGTCGCTCTTAAACTAGCCTTGACTGGAGCTATCAAAGACCAGTTGCTTCCTATGGATGAGGTGACCATTTTTGGTATCAATTATTTCAAAGAACATTATCCAGAAAAGCTGGCTGAACGCTTCAAACAAATGAAAATTGAAGAAGAAGCTCCTGTTATTATTATGGACATGACCCGCGCCCTCGGTTTCAGAGACGACTATGACCGTTTCTACAGTCTCTTCGTGAAGGAAGTCCGTGATGGTAAACTCGGTAACTATACCTTAGATACATTGGAAGACCTAGATGGCGACGATTAAAGAAATAAAAGAACTCCTTGCAACAGTCAAGGATTTAGGAAGCCCTATTTTTTTAGAACTTGAAAAGGATGGTCGCCCTGGAGTTCAAAAGGAAATCAGCAAGCGTAAAAAAGCCATTCAAGCTGAATTAGATGAAAATTTGCGTTTGGAATCCATGCTTTCTTATGAAAAAGAACTTTATAAGCAAGGATTGACCTTAATTGCTGGTGTTGATGAGGTCGGCCGTGGTCCTCTTGCTGGCCCTGTAGTCGCGGCAGCCGTTATTTTACCTCAAAATTGTAAGATTAAAGGTCTCAACGATAGCAAGAAAATTCCTAAAAAGAAGCATCTGGAGATTTTCAAAGCAGTTCAAGACCAAGCCTTGTCAATCGGGATTGGTATCATGGATAATCAGGTCATCGACCAAGTCAATATCTATGAAGCGACCAAACTGGCTATGAAGGAAGCAATCTCCCAACTCAGTCCTCAACCTGAGCACCTTTTGATAGATGCTATGAAACTGGATTTACCAATTTCACAAACCTCCATCATCAAAGGTGATGCTAATTCCCTTTCAATTGCAGCAGCTTCCATAGTAGCCAAGGTGACACGTGATGAATTGATGAATGACTACGATCAGCAGTTCCCTGGCTATGATTTTGCTGCTAATGCAGGATATGGAACAGCTAAACACCTGGTAGGACTTGAAAAACTAGGAGTTACCACAATTCATCGAACCAGCTTTGAACCAGTAAAATCACTGGTTTCAGGAGAAAAAGAAAGTTAAGTTAGAAGGAATGATTATGGAGGAACAGTCAGAAACACTCAGTTCCAAGAAAGAATTTGCCTTTGCCTCAAGTACTATATTATCCCAAGTTGGACGAGGAATCCTTGTTGGTCTCGTTGTTGGAATTATCGTTGGATCCTTTCGTTTCTTAATTGAAAAAGGATTCCACCTGATACAAGGATTTTATCAAGATCAAGCGCACCTAGTGCGCAATCTTTTTGTACTGGTTTTATTTTACATACTCATCTGCTGGCTCAGTGCGAAATTAACTCGGTCAGAAAAAGATATCAAAGGCTCAGGAATTCCTCAAGTCGAAGCAGAATTAAAGGGATTGATGAGTCTCAACTGGTGGAGCGTTCTCTGGAAAAAATATGTGCTAGGTATTCTTGCTATTGCCAGTGGACTCATGCTGGGGCGTGAGGGACCCAGTATTCAACTTGGAGCGGTCGGCGGTAAAGGAATTGCCAAGTGGCTCAAATCCAGTCCAGTAGAGGAGCGTTCCCTGATTGCGAGTGGAGCTGCCGCTGGTCTAGCTGCAGCCTTTAATGCACCGATTGCAGGACTTCTCTTTGTGGTAGAAGAAGTTTATCACCATTTTTCACGCTTTTTCTGGGTATCTACTCTCGCAGCTAGTCTCGTAGCAAACTTTGTTTCTTTACTCATATTTGGCCTAACACCCGTACTGGATATGCCAGACAATATCCCACTCATGACCCTTGATCAGTATTGGATTTACTTGGTTATGGGAGTTTTTCTTGGACTATCTGGTTTTCTCTATGAGAAAGCTGTGCTCAATGTTGGTCGAGTTTATGATTGGCTTGGTCAAAAAATCCATTTGGATAGGGCTTATTACCTAATTCTTGCCTTTATTCTCATCATACCAGTGGGAATCTTCTTACCCCAAATCCTTGGTGGTGGAAATCAGGTCGTCCTTTCCCTAACTGAGCAAGATTTTAGTTTCCAAGTTCTATTAGCTTACTTTTTGATTCGCTTTGTTTGGAGCATGATTAGCTATGGAAGCGGCCTTCCAGGAGGAATTTTTCTACCCATTCTGGCGCTTGGTTCCTTGCTTGGTGCCCTAGTTGGTGTCATTTGTGTGAATATTGGACTTGTCAGTCAGGAGCAATTTCCTATATTTGTCATTCTGGGAATGAGTGGCTATTTTGGAGCAATATCCAAGGCTCCCTTAACTGCCATGATTCTGGTAACCGAGATGGTAGGCGACATTCGCAACCTCATGCCACTTGGCTTAGTAACCTTAGTAGCTTACATCATCATGGATTTGCTCAAGGGGGCACCAGTCTATGAGGCTATGTTGGAAAAAATGCTGCCTGAAGAAGCGACAGATGAAGGAGAAGTCACTCTCATTGAAATCCCTGTATCTGACAAAATCGCTGGAAAACAAGTACACGAACTCAACTTGCCACATAACGTACTCATCACCACCCAAGTCCATAATGGCAAGAGCCAGACCGTTAATGGCTCAACCAGAATGTATCTGGGGGATATGATTCATCTGGTTATTCCCAAAAGTGAAATTGGAAAAGTCAAAGATTTGTTGTTGTAGGTTTTTACATAATTTATATTATGTAAACAATTTAATTAAGAAAATTCCAAGGAGGACCTACATCATAATGAGAATACTTGATGTTCTACATAAATTCTATGGTGATTTTGAATTCATTAAAGAAAAGTGTAATGAAAAATACGAAGGCATCCTCATCAATATAAAGAAAGATGAAGATAAAGAATATAAAAGATGCCGCTTGGCAAAAAAAACACCGAAAAAAGAAGGATATTTTACAGCATTTTGGAAAAAAGACCAAAATAACAAGAACATTCCTTATACCAATGAAGATTTGGGAGATGAACTCGTTATTGTTGTTATCGATAATGATAAGAGCGGACTTTTTATTATTTCAAATGAAGAGGCTATCCGTAGAAAAATTCTATCAACAAAAGACAACAATGGGAAAATGTCTATGAGATTTTATCCACCTTGGTGCACAAATTTAAATACAACGGCTCTAGCAACACAAAATTGGCAATTGAAATTTTTTAGAGAAATTGAATTATAAGAATAATTTTTTCTAATTTGAATGGGAAAACGTTAAAAATTTTTTAATGGATTCATATATACAAAAAAGACTTGGTTTTTATTCAACATAAAATCAGTTTTTTTTAGTCTAATGACCTATTTCTAGTAGTATTTATAAAGTAAGTCTTTTTTATCACTTTAAAAACTCCTATAACATCTTTCCGAAAAACTATAATTTTCTTGAAAAATATATAAGTCTATGCTATACTACTAGTAGACTTATTTATGGAGAAAATACATGAAACGTGAGATTTTGCTGGAACGAATCGACAAACTAAAACAAATCATGCCCTGGTATGTTCTAGAATACTACCAATCTAAGCTTGCTGTTCCCTATAGTTTTACAACCTTGTACGAATACCTCAAGGAATACGATCGATTTTTCAGCTGGGTTTTGGAGTCTGGAATTTCAAACGCCGATAAAATATCTGATATCCCTTTATCGGTCTTAGAAAATATGTCAAAAAAAGACATGGAATCCTTTATCCTTTATTTGCGAGAACGTCCTTTGCTGAATGCCAATACAACCAAGCAAGGTGTTTCGCAGACAACCATCAATCGGACCTTATCAGCACTTTCTAGTCTTTACAAGTATTTGACCGAGGAGGTTGAAAACGACCAGGGCGAACCTTATTTCTATCGAAATGTAATGAAGAAAGTTTCAACCAAGAAAAAGAAAGAAACGCTTGCTGCTAGAGCTGAAAACATCAAGCAAAAACTTTTTCTAGGTGATGAAACAGAAGGTTTTCTGACTTATATCGACCAGGAGTACCCACAACAGCTCTCAAATCGTGCTCTATCATCGTTCAATAAAAATAAGGAACGTGATTTAGCCATTATTGCTCTTCTCTTAGCGTCAGGTGTTCGCTTATCTGAAGCTGTTAATCTGGATCTAAGAGATCTCAATCTCAAGATGATGGTTATTGATGTCACTCGAAAAGGTGGTAAACGTGACTCGGTCAATGTCGCAGCCTTTGCTAAGCCTTATCTAGAGAATTATCTAGCCATTCGAAGTCAACGCTATAAGACGGAAAAGACGGATACAGCCCTCTTTTTAACACTCTATAGAGGTGTTCCCAATCGTATCGATGCTTCCAGCGTGGAAAAGATGGTTGCTAAGTACTCTGAGGACTTCAAAGTCCGCGTAACTCCCCACAAACTCCGCCATACCCTAGCAACTAGGCTCTATGATGCAACTAAATCGCAAGTTTTGGTTAGCCACCAGCTAGGACACGCCAGTACGCAAGTCACTGACCTCTATACTCATATCGTCAATGATGAACAAAAGAATGCTCTGGACAGTTTATAAATTACATAAAATAAATTATGTAATAAATTAGAAAGGGATTCAATAAACTATTAATTTTATTTGATCATATCAAATAAAATTGCTAACAGAGTAAACAGCTTTAAAGAATATGAAATAAAATTTATGTAGCCACTAGCTTGCCTTTCTTTGTAGTATCCTGGATATGCAAATCACTTATAATTGGTATTCATCTTAAAATAAGAGGATCCCACAAAAATAAATCAAATTGAGCACCTATAAAAACATACTGCCTGCGATGGCCAATATTTTAGCAGAAAATAAAATTCCTTTAAAAACAATCATGGACAGGGTTGGTCATTCTGATTCTGAGGTCACCACTTCCATCTACACACACGTTACAAAAAACATGAAAGATGAAGCAATCAATGTACTGGACAAAGTAATGAAAAATATTTTTTAAAAAGTTATGCCCCTTTTATGACCCCTGAACACAAAAATAGCCCTTTGGATTTTATCCGAAGGGCTAGAAACGTTGTTAAATCAACGATTATTTTTTAAGGTTATCTTCCTATTATTAGATACTAAAAAATAGGCCTAAGCCTACTCAATATCTAACTTGATTTTCTCAAAAACTATTAAATTCAAATAAGTTGAGAAAACATAAAGGGTAACAAAAAGGAACTTAAAATGATGAGTTCAGCAGGCAAGGAACTAGCACGGTCAAACGTGCTTTTTTTTATTACCTAATAATATTATACCACATCTAAAATACACACTCAATTATTATCAATCCCTCTCGGTTTGCAGTATAATGATGGAAAGGTGGGTTGATACCCACGGTTCACCAAAAAGACTGGTTTGGCGAGTTTATGGAGGAGGGATTTATATGGATAGTTCAAAAAAGACATGGGAAATTGACGGAGAACTATGGCTACATTGCCCTGTTTGCGGAACTGAAGTTATGGACTATGATATCTGTGACGTCTGTCGTTGGCAAAATACAGGTATTATAAATATTGACGGCGGCCCAAATAAAATAACTCTAGCTGAAGCCAAAGAAGCTTACGCAAGGAGAAAAATCGTAAAAATTCTAGAATTTGATACAGTGTTGTTAAAAAACGATCAAACGGCGACAATTGTCGAAAAGTTAAGTGAAGATACTTTTATTGCTGACATAGGAGATTCCCCGAAAGACTGGGATACCATAACAATTACAATCGATGATATTGAAAAAGTAGTGTAATTGAAATTACTGATAAAATCAACCAGTCAAAAAAGCCCCAGATTCGTTTCTAAGGGCTTTTAATTAGGTCCGAGATATGTTTGTTCATACACCACTAAAACACCGTCTCGATAGCTTTTAGCAAAGTCTAGCAGTATCTCAGCCTTAAGGCGCTCATATTGAACCTTATCGATGTCTAGTGCCTCGTACAACTGAAATAACTTCAACCTTTCTATAGATCGTCTTGTAAAGAGATTGGCGAATATCTCACGTCGTACATCGTCCAGATTGTCCCTGTAAGTATCAATCATGCCTACTATCTCCATCGCTTTGGCTTCAAACGCTCCATCTTGACCGTCTAGGCTCAATTTAACCAGTGAGTGATAGCTTTTTAGAAATCGGTATGCCTGCTTTGTTGTCTCTTCTGCATTGATTGGCTTCAATACCTCTGACAAGTATTCTAAAGCCTGTTTCTTTAGTCTATATACTACCTTTTTAGACTTGTGCAACTCTCTACATACTCTATCTATGGTGTAGTGATTGACGTAAACCATCGTTATCACTACCCACTCATTAGGGTTTCTCAGATTATCAATAAACCTCAAGGTCTCGTAGCGTTCCATAATCAAGTCTTGAAGTTGCTCCATCATTTTATCTTTCAACTGCAAGGCGTTGATAAGTCTTTCCTCTGTGCTATTAACTTTGCTGGATTTTATCCGTTGTTCAAACTGTACTTGTGAGTATACCGCCCCTTTTTCTAGATTGCTGATCTTCAAATCTAGGTTATGAATTGCTTTATCAAGTTTTTTAATGCTTCTTAGCTTCTTTTTTACTTCACCAGTGGTCATTTTACCGCTCCTTTGGTATAATAATCATGATTCATAATTTCCAAAAAGTCAGCCCTGTGCTGGCTTTTTTTTCGTATTCTAAGGCTATTCTTTTGGGTTCTCGTCTTTCCAGACAAATTCAGCCATTGCGGTCATGGCCTCTATAAATTTATCATCCTCAACTGGAGTTTCTTGATGGATTTGACTCTTAATCACACTTATTTCTGCTCGCAACTTCTCGTCCAGCAATTCTAAATCACGAAAAGCGCTATTATTCATCCCATGCAAAGCGGAAAGAAAGGCATTGAAATTACTAGGCTTCAATCCACTTTCAATAATTTCAGATTTAGCTTTATTTTTTAGCCATTCATACTCATTGAAAGCCTGCTCCCTTGACCACAAAGCACGGTTTGAAAACTCTTTTAATAACTCTCTGTACCTTGTATTAACCTTATACTCTTTCAACAACTTGCTAGCCCTTGAATCTATCGTACTATCAGCCATCTTTTGCGCATTGTAAGCCTCTTTATATGCTTTTCTTTGAGATAGTCCAGCCACTAGTCCTTGGACAAATTTTTCTTGTCTTTGCGTTAACTTATCTGTCACATTAGTTCACCTCCTTAAGCAACAAAAAGGGGAAAACTCCCCCTTGTCTTAAGCCTTGTCTTGCTCTTTCTCAGCTTCAGCTTTTAATACTGATTCTTCTACGTTGTAGTCAATTATTGCACCAATAGCGTCCCCATCTTCAATGTATTTAAAATTATAACGCTCGTACTCTGGATGTTCTTTCTGGTGCTCCTCCATTAGTTTAAAGAGTTCTACAATCGTTGGTACTGGTTCAATTTTGTATCTAACTTGTCTCTTCATCTTTTAAAAATGTCCCTTCACATCGTTGTAAGTATTTCCGAAAGCTCGCACATAAACTTCTCTTAAGAATGGTTCAACTGAATGGACTGGTTTGTATGTAACCCTTCCATCGGCTGGAGAGATAATAGATCCCCCTGTACTGAAAGTAAATTCTCTCTTACCTTTCCCCACTTTGTAAGCCATAGCATGGTAAAGGGCTTGGAGTTTATCAGAATCCGCTCTAAATTCGTCATCAATTTGGTCAATCTCTCGTAGCAAATCCACGGCTTTATCATAAAGCGCCTTATGCTTTTTGTCAACCGTTGAATCTAGTTCATCGATTGTTGTCTTAAAATCTTCAAGGTTCATCAGTGCTTCATTGTGCAAGTCTTCCAGCTTTTTAGCGTTCTTTTTTAATTTACTTTCAGCAATCCATAAGTTATCCTTTGCGCTGCGTAGCTTGTCTTTGTCTACTTCATCAACCGCTTCATCGTATTCACGTTGGGCGGTCGCTTGGTCTTGGAGTAACTGTGTTTTTTCTCGTTCAGCTTCAGCAATCGCATTTTCGTTTTGTGTGATCAATGCGTTCACTTCCTTAGTGATTTTATCTAGTGCTTTATCCATTTTTTGGGCTAGTTCTTGGCGTTTTTGCGCTTGTTCAATGTTGTTGGTGTTTTGTGTTTCTGTCATCTTATTCTTTCCTTTTCTGTTGTTTTATTAAGTTTAGAATGCCATATCCAATCCAGTCACGGGGTCTCTATTGTAGTTCATCTACTTACATCCTCTCCAGTCACGGGGTCTCTATTGTAGTTCATCTACTTACATCCTCTCTACTCTTCAACTTCTTCATCTATTGGATTTTCGCTATTCTTGAAAACCTCACAAATGCGTTTAAAGTTGATATCTAGATTGTTATCCTCCAAATACTCAGCGATAAGCGTTCCGTTTTCCTTATATCTTAGTTTAATAGCTGGCACTAGATAAGTACCTCTCATATATCCAAATAAAGCTAGTCCTGCTATTTGTGCGTCTTCTAGGTCTCCAAATTCATAAGTAAATGTATGTTTTGGTGCTGTTTCTGAAAATGCTTTTAATGTCATGTTGTTTTTCCTCTTTCTGTTTTAAGGGTGTCACTAGTAGTTACACCATTGCAATGTGGTCGGTACTATCTACCCCATTTTGTTATCTGTATAATACCAATACGTTAGCCACTGAACCAAAAGGTTCACTAAATTGCGTACCAGAAATTTTAACGTCCAGCACTTCAACAGTTGCCATGAAGTCGTTGATCTCTTTCTCAAAGTCTTCTTTTACCCGTCGTCTAGCATATTCAAATAGTTTAATTTTCATGTTGTTGTCCTTTCTTTATTTCAAGGTAAAATATGTAAAATACCTCATTTTTCAATTCTTCATTATAGTTTGTACGCTTACTGTTTTCTTTTTACGCTTGATTTTGCAAGTGTTCAAAAATTGGAGTCAGTCATATCAAGGGGTTTAGCCTTATTTTGTACACTTAGTACACTTAGTACATATAAAATTAAATCGTGTATAGATTTAACGTTAAATCTTATAAAATGTTAAAAGAAAAAAACTTACCGTACCAAGTGTACAAGTGTTCAAAACCCTTGGCGCTCTAAGGCTTACGATAGGAACACTTCATTTGCCAAGCGTACCAAGTGTTCTTCTACCCAATTATTTTCTTGCTTTCTTGTTAAAGTAGCCTCGTTCAGTTTTGGGTTTTAACCTTTTCTCAGGTCTTTCTCTACCGTTAACATAGTTCAAACTGGCATAAGGTGCTAAATCATCCTTAGGGTAAAAACCAGAATGAAATTGTCTACCAGACGCTATCACTTTCTTCCCAGCGGTTATCCATTCGGGTAGATTACTTTTAATCTCTTTATGTAACCCTGTCTCGGTCTTGTGCAGTTTCACTCCATAATATTCAGTAAATCCTTTCCAATTATGGAAAACAAAGCTATTTGGCAAAAATTCACTTGCTAGATTGTCGGAAAAGAATGAGGCCACAAAAGCGATAATCGGGTTGTTATCTTCATGGTATTCTTGCAACACCTCCTTTGATTTTTGAGGTGCAATGTCCCTTGTAGGCGTTTCAAGGGCTAATCTTGTGAAATACTCCAATACCTCCTTCCTATTGATGTAGTCCTCTTTGATTGCCTTGTTTGGCTTACCTTTAAAGACTTTGGTAAACGATAAAATTTTAAATCGCCTATCAATCGCCCCTCTATCTCCATTCATTCTTGGTAGGCCGTTGGAGGACTGGACTATGGTCATATTCAATCGTAGACTATAAGGGCGTTTCCCTTTGTCCTCTATGGTCATGATGTCCCCAGTAGCAAGACTAAACATATTTGAAGTATCTTTGATAACTGCGTCCTTTTGCACGTCGTCTCCGATGACTAGGGTCTTTCCTAGCAAAATAGAAGTAGAAAAACGGCTTTTATCGAACTCAGTTATCTTGAGACTTGCAACATTTTCCATGCCTACCAAATTAATAAGTAGTTGCTGAAAAGTTCCTTTACCAGTCCCACCCTCTCCATAAAGCCAAAAGATGTTTTTTAAGGTTTTACCTGTGATACTTGCTTTAATAATCTGAATAGCTAGATCATATAGTTCTTGGTCGTTATCAAACAATTCAGCAAGCCATTTTGTAGGCTTCCAACCGTTTATAGTAGGCTCGTAGGCTTCAGGGGAATACCTCGTACGTATTTTTCGAGTTACGATTACAGTGGGCTTTAAGGGTTCAAATATCTCTTTTTTTGAATTATAAAGCTGATTTCCAATCACCGTATATTCATTTTGAATGGATTTTAAAGGGCTATGCCTTGAAATTTTGTAAAGAGTATCAAATGCCTGTTTTTCAGTAGTATCAGGGCGAACGGTTGCGATTAAATCCTGCAAAAGTTCATTATCTTCAACCCACACCCCTCTATCTGGATGATAGAAATACAAGGGCGCCTTTTGCCCCTGTGCCTCTGGTCTGATTCTAACGAATCGGATATACTTCCTCAGAAAGTTAGCAACCCCCAAAGGCTTGGACGGCCTGCTTTTCCCTAAATTTTGACACTCATTAGCCAAAAACCTTTGTATCCCTTTAAACGATGTCAGATAGCTTTCTGGCTCTCCTATCGGTTTGATTTGGGCTTGTTGCTTATCTTCTTCAATGATTTTATTTACAATGTCATTGCTATTCAAAAGCCACCTCCTTATAAAATATTCTTGCCACTTCTAAAAAATAGCTTACTAGGTCTTTACGTTTAACGATTGCTGAAAACAAGTCCACCAGCCGACTAAAACTGTAGCCATTCACAAATAGCAGTCGGACAAAGAGTGAAGTCTCATATCTGGTATAAATGCCATTACAAATGAGATCGAATATCCAACCCTTTAACTCCAATCCAAGCCCCTGCCGTTGCTCAGTCAATTTGTTTACCTCTAATTCTTTCAAGACTGTCAGCAAGTCAGGGCTGGACAAACCTATTTCTAAATCTCTGGTCAGTTCCCAACCCTCTACTTCCTCACTTTCGTCTTTAACTGCCACATACAAACCTTTGTAGTGAAAAGCCGTCAAGCCCTCGCTTATTGGCTCAAAGTAGATAAATTTGTAGTGATTGCCATTCTTCCATACTTGAGTAGGATTTGACTTGAGAAAGCCAAATAGGGGCATTTTCTCAACGGATATAGTCAACTCTATTATTCTCATTGCACCTCCTAATCTACTGCAAGAAAATTGTAAATATCACTCTTACGGTAATAGATTTTCTTACTGTTTTCAAAAGGCGACTGGAACGATTTTAGACCATGCTCCTGCCAATTATTTAACGTGGTTCCACTAATACCTAACTTCTCTAATACCTCAGGCCTAGAAATCAAGTCCCAGTTGTCATCACGTTGCTTTTCCAGTTCCATCCTTTTAGCTAAGTGATCTCCCACTTTCTCCAGTAATTCAAGCTCTGCTTCTCTTGATAATAGTTGCATATTACACCTCTTTCTAGTTATGAATCTTACCTGCAAGCTGAATATAACGGCCGTAGTAAGGGTTCAAATCCTCGCTAGGTATTTCTATCGTCTGTTGGTTTTCTCGCTCAAATTGGGCGCTTTTTTTGCGGTCTAGGTGGTTTAGGTAAAGCAGTAAGCCAATCAGTACCACCATAAAGACAACCGCTTGTGTATTTGTCAAATCTAGTTCATTCATATTATGCCCTCGCTTTGTAATTCTTGATATAGTCCACTTGATTAGTTCGCTCCATCTTCAAAAACTCGTCCACCTCTTCGGATGTTACCTTTTTATCTACAAAATCAGCAATAAACTGAAAGACTTTGGGGCGTTTTGCCTTGATTTCAGCCATTACTTCAGCAAATTCTGCTTGTGTCATGTTATTTATATCCAGTGTCATTTTAATAACCCTCTTTCCTCTAAATCATCGGCAATCAAGTCACGTAGATAACGCCAAATATTACGAGTATCAGACGTCGCTAATTTTTCTGGATTGGTAAAACTCCTAACCGCTCTATTCAAATAGTTAAATAATAACCAGTGAGGGCGTTCTTCCCCTAATTTGATAGAATTGTTCGCTAAAGATTCATCATATTTTTTCAACTCACCTAATAAATTTGTCACGTTAGCATCAAAAAATGCTTCGTGCTTTGCTTCCTGTTGTTTATAAGTTTCTGATAGTCTATAAAATTGAATCCATAACTGACTAATTGCTGATCTACAATCTTCAGCAATCTCGGTTGCTCCGTGGTGTTTCTTTGATAAATGCCACTCTGATAAAATATCTAGCTTTTCTTCTACAAGTCCTAACTCTGTTTCAAAATCTTTAAAAAATGCTTCCATATTTTTACCTCTGTTTCTATGTTGTGTAATTGCCCTGATGGCCTTTTTATTGTCGTTTCCTATACAGTATTGACACCACTTCAAACGCTGGGCGATTGCCCCAAGTTGACGAACGCTTGTAGTGATGTTTCGTGGGTAATCACCCACATTTTTGCTAAACAAGTGCTTAGAGTCGCCGTGTCAGCACTTGAATTTCAAAACCTTTTCTAATTGCTTGCCTGCTCTTCGGTTTTGTTAGTTCATTTCTCTAATGGCTCTATTTTCTAAGTTTTGCCACTGTTTTTTAAATTCTAGTTCATCTATTCGTCCATGCAAAAAGTCACTTAAAGCGAATGTTGCTCGGCTATAGAACTGCTTATCACGTTCATATTTAGTCATGCTCACCCCTCCATCATGTCATAAAGCAGGGCGTAGTGCTTATCTGGGATTCTGTCCAAGACTTTTAAGCCATCATGTTCCGCTTTTTGTCTAGTTTCCGCCTTGACTGTGCTATCAAAGGCGATAGAAAAGGCGTTTAACATAGCCTTGTAGCGGTCTACGCTCTTCAAATAGCGCCCACGGTCTGACAATTTCTTGTCTTCAAGTTCAAAATGTTTTTTCCCCATTGTTTACCTTGTCTTTCTATGCTATAATCAAGGTATAGAAAAAATATCTATACCATTCATCCAGTCGCTTGCTTCAGTCGCCAAACATTCAGCAAGTGACTTTTTTGTTGTCGTTTTTAATCTTCATATCTAGGTTTTCTATAAATCAGTTGACGGCTTTCCAATAACTCAGCGATAAACACTAGGTTATTGGCTGTATTTTCTATTAAGTCGTCAAGCACACCTTTGTTTTCAGGTAATGCCATAGCTTCAGCCACACTCACGGCATTATCTAGCCATGTTTTAAATTCTTTAAAGTTCATTTCTTTGCCCCTTTTTTGTTGTTTCAAATTCCCAAAAAAATCCATAACCTCTTTAACAGTAAAAACTCCTGGTTTTGGTTCCAAATCATCTTCCAATACTTTAAAATGTAAGAATGGTTTTGTTTCGTAGCTTTCGCCTTTTTCGTAAAGTGATTTAATACGGTCAAATAGTTCTGTCAATGCTACGTCGTTGGTGTACTCAACAGTAATTTCACCGTGTCCATTGTAATTTGTCTCTTCAACGTCTGTGATCATGCGAATTTCTTCGCCCAATGCTCTAGCGATACCGTGGTCAGTTGTTTGTGCTTGATATACTTGTGTGTTGTTCATTTTGTTTTTCTCCTTTATGTTCTAGGTCGGATATTCCTTCCGATCAGGTCAATCCCCAGTGGTAAAGCACCACATGAGAAATCTGTAAATGTAAAATAGTATTGCGATTGGGTCGCTCCTTTCTAACTATAAAACAGCTCATCTATGGTTATATCTGGTTTGATTTCTGCAACCATTGACTTAATCACTAGACGTTCTTTGTCATTAAAAGCCGTCTTTTTTGTCTCTTTGTTATTATAAGACTGCAAAGAAATATTTAGCTTATCTGCCATCTGTTGCTGAGTTAGACCAAGCATAACCCGATAGCCTTTTAATTTGCTCATAGGTTTCCTCCTTTCTAAAAATCCCCCTCCATGGATAGATTGAAAGTGTGAAAGGCTGAAGGGTTTGTATCCATTTTGGATAACTACGCGTTTATTATATATCCATTTTTGTTACTTGTCAACTATTTTTTTGATTTTTTTGTAACATTTATTGATACTTTTCTAAAATTTAGATATAATCATCTATGAAAGGTGTGATAAACATGAATAGACTGAAAGAATTAAGAAAACAAAAAGGGCTAACCCAACAGGAATTAGCTGATGAAATATCTGTATCAAAAATCACCGTCTTAAGATGGGAGAATGAAGAACGTCAAATTAAACCAGAAAAAGCCCAGCAACTTGCTGACTACTTCGGGGTAAGCGTTGGGTATCTGTTGGGGTATAGTGAGTATAGAGAATTAGAAAAAGCATTGGATAAAACAATTTTTTCAAACTATCCTGATGTTGAAACATTCCTCACTCAAGAGATAAAAGAGCTAATCGGAGAAAGAACAAAAGATTTTTATGAGTATATTGATAAACAATTTTATGAAAGCTATAAAAATACTGCCGTACCTCCCGAAATAGTTGTAAAGCACCGTGAAGACTTTTATAGCTCGTTTCTATTTCTCCCTGCTAGATTACAAAAATTTATAGCTTTATGGAGCATACTAACAGAAACTGAACAAGAAAATATAGGTAAAACTATTGAGTTATTAGCTATGAGAGGAAAATAAGACTACCATCGGCGAAGTCGTGGGCATATATAGAGAAAAGTAAAATACTATCGCTGATAAAACGATGATGATTGATGAATATAAATCTTTAGTTAATGAAGTGAAGGACATGGAGAAAAATAATGCAATTTAATTCTCACGGAAACCTAGAAGGTGGTATAATAGAGTCAAGTTCTTTATTAGAAATTGAAAAATTTTTAGTAACAGCATTTCCAAATTCGATAACAAGAAAAAGAAATTTCGATTCTTTTAAATCGTTCTTGGACCAACTAGATACTTCTAAAATTAAGCGTGTCTGGTTAGATGGTAGTTTTTGTTCAAACAAGATTGATCCAAACGATATAGATTGTGTTGTATTTGTGGATCCACTGTTTGGAGATTATATTTTTCATTTAATGG
Source organism: Streptococcus mitis (assembly GCF_003943935.1). Lineage (GTDB taxonomy): Bacteria > Bacillota > Bacilli > Lactobacillales > Streptococcaceae > Streptococcus > Streptococcus mitis_BK. Next base: position 79,214 of record NZ_RJOB01000002.1, read on the forward strand.
ATATGCATAATCTTTTTAAGACACAATATCTTGATGTTTATGCTATACCAGATAAAGAGTTGATTGATTTTAAGTTTGATGGGGCAAAAGAAGCTTATCGAGATGCTGATTATCAAGAAAAGTATTGGCAAGGACAGTTTGGGTTTGACAGAAATAGAGAACACAAAGCGATTATTGAATTAAGATTGGATGGTGATGAGTAATATGATGGATGTATATGCAAAAATAATAGAACAAGACATTAATAATATTCCAGACTCTAGTCCATATAAAGCTTCTATGATTGAAGGACTAAAATCAATACAACTATTCGAGTCTGAAAAATTAAAAAATAACAGAGTTAAAAACGTACTCTCTATCCGCTTGATGGCCGACTGTTACGAGTCCGGACAAATCGGTTTAAAACCTCTAACCGAAGTTCTCTCTTCTCTTGAAAATATACAAAAGAATGGACTCGCTTCGATTTCTGGCTATTCTGGCAAGCGTGGCAAAATCCCTAAAGATATACTTTCTAAAAATGAATTAATTATTACAGCGACTAGAGCAGGTTCCTTTGTAGTTGATTTAGCAATGAAGGAAAGTCAATTGTCAATATTTGAAGAAGAAAATCATCCGGCTAATAAAATTATGGAAGATGTTACTGATTTTCTTCAAAATAAAATAGAAATCGCTGACTTTGTTGATAAATATAGTCCTCGCACATTCGGTTCGGTCAAAAAGCTTATTTCTAATCTAAATAGCGAAGGCATAGGTTTTGAAATTATAGATGACATAAAAAAACAAACCGCCTCTTTCCCAAGAGAAAAAGTTAAGGAAATTAATACAGAATTAAAATCTACGCATATTAAAAAACGTGAAGGAATGAATATTCTAGGTAAACTAACAAAAGTAGATCTTGGGGCTCAAAAAATTACATTGGATACAGATAGTGGTGCTGTTACAATCAAAGTAAATGATGAAAAAATTAAAGATTATCGTTTAACAACAAATGACGTTTATGAAGTAACTACTAATGTTAGAGAAGTAGTTCGCAAAGGACAACGAACACAAACATATTCAACCAACTCGATTGATAAAATCACCAAAAAATAAAAAATCCCCACCTCATCGAATCCCCCTTTTTTCATGGATCTATTGTGCAAAAACAGGGGAAATTGAAGAATAGAAAGCCGATTTTACAGACTAAAACGCAAAAATAAGCGGAATTGATAAATAGAAAGGGGAATTATGACCTACTCACAAAACTATCTGGACGATATACTGGTACGCATGGCCTACCATTCTAGCGGTATTGAAGGGAACACTATCTCTCTACCCGAAACTGTCAGCATTATCTTAGAAAGCACCTTGCCACGCAACGGCAAAAGTATTCGTGAGTTTTATGAGATTGAAAACCATAAACAGGCCTTTTCTTATCTCTTGGACTCATTGGCAAACCATCAAGCCCTTACTGTGGGGCTGGTTCAAGATTTTCACGCCTTATTAGTAGATAGACTGCAACATGATCGCGGACAATTTAAACAAGTTCAAAATGCTATTATCGGAGCGGAATTTCAAACGGCTAGCCCAGCAGAAACACCCTACCTGATGACACAATGGGCGGATAATACTGCTTATCGCTTAGATCATGCTCATGATGAAAAAGAAATCTTAGAGATTTTAGCAGATACCCACATTCAGATTGAACGGATTCATCCATTTAGCGACGGTAACGGCCGTACTGGTCGCCTGGTACTCATGTACCTAGCTATGAAGTATCTAAACGCTCCTATCATCGTCTCAAAAGACTCAAGGGCGCATTATATGGAACTCCTAGCAAACCAAGACGTAACTGGACTAGCTGACCTCTTCAAAGAATCACTGGACTACGAAAAAACACGGATGGAACAGTTTTAAAGCGATAAAACTCTTGAAATACCGAGGCTTTTTAAACCCTCATACAAGCCCATATCCGCATTGTTTAACACTCTGGTATTATTTACCGTCTGACTGATTAAAATCGAAAATAAGGGGCTTCTCGTAGCCCCTCGCATGGTATAACTTCAAAACCTTTTCTAATTGCTTGCCTGCTGATGGAAAAGGAGTAAACCATGAATATTACAGAATACAAAAAGAAAAACGGATCTATCGTATACCGAGCAAGCGTGTATCTTGGAGTTGATAAACTTACAGGGAAAAAGGCTAGAACTACTGTTACGGCCAACACTAAAAAAGGGATTAAAGTCAAAGCAAGAGAGGCTGTCAATGCTTTTGCTTCAAACGGCTATACAGTTAAAGATAAGCCAACAATCACAACATATGAAGAACTGGTAAAAGTTTGGTGGGATAGTTACAAGAATACAGTTAAACCCAATACTCGCCAGTCTATGGATGGATTGGTTAGAGTGCATTTGTTGCCTGTATTTGGCGATTACAAGCTAGATAAGCTAACCACGCCTATTCTTCAACAGCAAGTAAATAAGTGGGCTGACAAAGCCAATAAGGGCGAAAAAGGGGCGTTTGCTAACTACTCCTTACTCCACAACATGAATAAGCGTATTTTGAAATATGGCGTAGCTATTCAGGTAATACATTACAATCCAGCTAACGATGTCATCGTTCCACGCAAACAACAAAAAGAAAAATCTACTGTAAAATACTTAGACAACAAAGAATTAAAACAGTTTCTGAATTATTTAGATACTCTGGATCAATCAAATTATGAAAACCTATTTGATGTTGTCCTGTATAAGACTTTATTAGCCACTGGTTGCCGTATCAGTGAGGCTCTGGCTCTTGAATGGGCTGATATTGACCTAGAAAGCGGTGTTATCAGTATCAATAAGACACTAAACCGCTATCAAGAAATAAACTCACCTAAATCAAACGCTGGTTATCGTGATATACCAATAGACAAAGCTACCCTACTTTTACTTAAACAATACAAAAATCGTCAACAAATTCAGTCTTGGAAATTAGGTCGTACTGAAACAGTCGTATTCTCTGTATTTACAGAAAAATATGCTTATGCTTGCAACTTACGCAAACGCCTAAATAAGCATTTTGAGAATGCTGGTGTAACAAATGTATCATTCCACGGTTTCCGCCATACACATACTACTATGATGTTATACGCTCAGACCAGCCCTAAAGATGTACAATACAGATTGGGGCACTCTAACTTATTAGTGACTGAAAATGTTTACTGGCATACAAACCAAGAAAACGCAAAAAAAGCTGTCTCAAATTATGAAACAGCCATCAATAATTTATAAAGGGTGTCACGATCAGTGACTACCCTCTTACTATACTTAAAATTACTATCGGGTAACTAAAAGGGTAGTAAAATAAGAAAAAGCACTAAGGGAAAGGGCCCCAAAGTGCTTATTTTAAAGGCTTTACGCCATCTAATCTAGAAATTAGATTATTTTTTAAGGTTGTAGAATGATTTCAATCCACGGTATTCAGCTACTTCACCAAGTTGGTCTTCAATGCGAAGCAATTGGTTGTATTTAGCGATACGGTCTGTACGTGAAAGTGAACCAGTTTTGATTTGTCCTGCGTTTGTTGCAACTGCGATGTCAGCGATTGTTGAATCTTCAGTTTCACCTGAACGGTGTGATACAACGGCAGTGTAACCAGCTTCTTTAGCCATTTCGATAGCTTCAAAAGTTTCAGTAAGAGTACCGATTTGGTTAACTTTGATAAGGATTGAGTTAGCAGCACCTTCTTGGATACCACGTGCAAGGTAGTCAGTGTTTGTTACGAAGAAGTCGTCACCAACAAGTTGTACTTTCTTACCAAGACGTTCAGTAAGAGCTTTCCAACCATCCCAGTCGTTTTCATCCATACCATCTTCGATAGTGATGATTGGGTATTTATTAACCAATTCTTCAAGGTAGTCGATTTGTTCTGCAGATGTACGAACAGCAGCGCCTTCACCTTCAAATTTAGTGTAGTCGTAAACTTTACGTTCTTTATCGTAGAATTCTGATGAAGCACAGTCAAATCCGATAAATACGTCTTTACCTGGAACATATCCAGCAGCTTCAATCGCAGCAAGGATAGTTTCAACACCATCTTCAGTTCCTTCGAAACGAGGAGCGAATCCACCTTCGTCACCTACGGCAGTTTCCAAACCACGTGATTTAAGGATTTTCTTAAGAGCGTGGAAGATTTCAGCACCGTAACGAAGAGCTTCTTTAAATGTTGGAGCACCAACTGGCAAGATCATGAACTCTTGGAAAGCGATTGGAGCGTCAGAGTGAGAACCACCGTTGATGATGTTCATCATTGGAGTTGGAAGAACTTTAGTGTTGAATCCACCAAGGTAGCTGTAAAGTGGGATTTCAAGGTAGTCAGCAGCAGCACGAGCTACAGCGATAGACACACCAAGGATTGCGTTCGCACCCAATTTACCTTTGTTAGGAGTACCGTCAAGTGCGATCATAGCACGGTCGATAGCTTGTTGGTCACGTACATCGTAGCCGATGATAGCTTCAGCAATGATGTTGTTTACATTGTCAACAGCTTTTTGTGTACCAAGACCACCGTAACGAGATTTGTCACCGTCGCGAAGTTCAACTGCTTCGTGTTCACCAGTAGAAGCTCCTGATGGAACCATACCACGTCCGAAAGCACCTGATTCAGTGTAAACTTCTACTTCAAGTGTTGGGTTACCGCGTGAGTCTAGGACTTCGCGAGCGTAAACATCAGTAATAATTGACATTTTTTACTCTCCTTATGAGTTAAATTTTTTACACCTCTATAATACCTTAAAAACCCTCCTTTTTCAAGAAAAAACGTTATCTTTGTGTAAATTTTCCTTAACTTTATTAAGCAACCGCTTTCTTTTATATGTTTTCTTTTTATTTTTATGATATACTATTTTCATGACAGATTTATCAAAACAATTACTTGAAAAAGCTCATGGTGGGCCAAAATTAAATCCGGATGAGCAAAGACGTTACCTTGGTACTTTTGAGGAAAGAGTTCTTGGATATGCAGATATTGACACGGCAAATAGCTTTCAGCTAGAAAAAGGCTTTTTATCTATTTTAGAAAACCTTCAAGAAAAGGCTGAGCCTCTATTTGTTAAGATTTCCCCAACTATCGAATTTGACAAGCAAGTTTTCTATTTGAAGGAAGCCAAAGAAACCGATAGTCAAGCTACCATTGTATCTGAAGAGCATACTTCTTCTCCTTTTGGCCTGATTATTCACACCAATGCACCAGTTCAAGTAGAAGAAAAGGATCTTCGACTTGCTTTTCCAGAACTTTGGGAAGGTAAAAAGGAAGAACCATCCAAAACATCCTTATGGAAAAAATGGTTTGGCTAAATATTGCGCATATTTAATAAGTGCCCAATATTGGCAGCCGTGTGTTCCAGATAGAGACTGGCATTTTTCAAACTATCTTCTAGTGGTTCACTTTTCTCCAAAATAGAAAAGGCAGCTTGGATATTTTCAAATGGCAGGGAAGGTAAATCTTCAGCGAGACTACCGCAAATAGCCATAACAGGAACTCCGACAGGGGTTCTTTTTGCTACGCCTATAGGCGCTTTCCCTGCTAAACTTTGACGATCTAGTCTTCCTTCTCCAACAATGACCAAGTCAGCATCAGAAACTTTCTTATCAAAGTCAATCAAGTCTAGGCAGGTGTCAATCCCAGATACGATACTTGCTTGAGCAAATGCACATAAACCGCCAGCAATGCCTCCACCAGCTCCTGCTCCTTTAAGTTCCAATGTTGCAGGTGAGACTTTTTCATAAAAATCTTGGATTGCCTGATCTACTGCCTCAAACATAGTAGGATCTAGGCCTTTTTGCTTACCAAACGTGTAAGTTGCACCTTGATGCCCACATATGGGACTAACGACATCTGCTAAAATACGAATTTGAACATCTTCAGGAATTTCATAGCAATCTTCTATTGAAACAGAAGCTAAATTTAGTAAAGACTGACCGCAAGCGGGCAAGACATTTCCATTCCTATCATAAAATTGATAACCTAAACCAGCAGCAATCCCCAGTCCTCCATCATTACTGGCCGTACCACCAACGCCAATATAGATATCTTTAATCCCTTGAGCAATGAGGTGGCGAATCAATTCTCCAATACCACGAGTTTGGATTTGCAGCGGATTTCGTTTCTCCAGCGGAATTTTTCCAAGGCCGACCAAGTCAGCTACTTCAAATAGGGCTAATTCCCCTTTTTGAAAATAGCGCATGGCTTCTTTTTGGCCAAAAGGTCCTGTCACTTGAATCCATTTTTCTTCTAGATCAAGAGAATGTCGGATAGCATCTACAGTGCCTTCTCCCCCATCACCAACAGGACAGAGGAGACAGTCTACATCTGCAAGCGATTGTTGGAAGCCTCTCTTAATAGCTTCAGCAACCTGCTCTGCGGTCAAACTTTCTTTAAACGAATCTGACGCAATTACAATCTTCATATTTTTCCTCATTCTAAACAGTCAATCAAAGGAAGAACTTCTAAAAAATCCCTCTTGTCAACATGATTCGGTATTTCTTTTTTCAGTACTTCTTTGGCACAAAAAGCAATTCCCAGTCCTGCTGATTTCAACATTAATAGATCATTTGCCCCATCACCGATTGCAACTATTCTTTCTTTAGGGAGTTTGAGTTCCTTTCTCCATTTTTCCAGAGTTGCTTGTTTGAGTTCAGGGCTTATAATTGCTCCAACTAATTTTCCTGTTAGAAGATCGTCTTTAACTTCAAGTTGGTTGGCAGAGAAATAGGTAATGCCAAGGGATTTAGCTAATCTCTCAACTATTGGACTAAATCCACCAGACACCAGACCGACTAGGATACCATTCTTTTGGAGAATAGAAACGAATTCCTGGGCATTTGGCGATAGATGAATAGAGTTGAAGACTTTCTCAAAGACCGAAACAGGAAGACCTGCCAACAAGGACACTCTTTTTCTTAAACTGCTTTCAAAGTCTAACTCTCCTCGCATTGTCCGACTTGTAATCTGTGAAATTTCCTCCTCACGACCTGCCTCTCTTCCCAACAAATCAATCACCTCTTCTAGGATTAAGGTTCCATCAACATCCATAACACACAAGCCTTTTACTTGAGACATCAGTTCTCCTCTCTAAATAGCCCAAAAATCGTATGAAGTCATCATACGATTTTATCTATTAATTAACTAAGCTATGGTACAAATCAAGGTATGACTTGCAGGCTGTATCCCATGAGAAATCACACTTCATAGCTTGTTTTTGTAAGTTTCTCCAAACATCAGGATGGTTCCTATACAAATCCAATGCTGTTTGGAAAGTCCAATTTAACCAATAAGGAGATAGATTGTCAAAGCTAAAGCCTGTACCGCTTCCTTCTATTGGATTAAAAGCTTGAACGGTATCTCGCAAACCACCAACTTCATGAACCAATGGCAAGGTTCCGTACCGCATCGCCATCATTTGAGACAAGCCACACGGTTCAAAACGACTCGGCATGAGGAAGAGATCACAAGCAGCGTAGATTTCTTGAGCAAGTTTGACATCAAAAGTAATATTTGCTGATAGCTTGTCTGGGTAAATCTGAGTAAACCACGAGAAAGCACCTTCAAAGGCTGGATCTCCAGTTCCCAAAAGAACAATCTGAACATCATTTTGCAAGATATGGTGAAGACTTTCGACCACGACATCAAAACCTTTTTGGCGTGTCAAACGAGAAACAATTCCCACCAGTGGAACATCAGATCTAACTGGTAAGCCAACTCTTTCTTGCAATTTTGCCTTGTTCTGGGCTTTACCAGACAAATCTTCCTGATTGAAATGATAGTCTAAAAGAGCATCCGTCTGAGGATTATACAGGTCAGCATCAATCCCGTTCACGATACCAGATACCTTGCCAGATTCCATTCGAAGAATCTGATCCAAGTTACATCCGAACTGACTGGTCATAATTTCATGAGCATAACTAGGCGAAACTGTTGAAACACGGTCCGCATAGAGGATACCAGCCTTCATCCAGTTCAGACAGTTATTCCAGCGAAGGGTGCCATCAGCGTAACGTTCAAAGCCAACTCCAAACAAATCACCCAACATTCCTTCTGAAAATTGTCCTTGGAATTCCAAATTATGAATGGTTAAAACAGTTTTAATGCCTTGATAGGTTTGAATCCAACGGTATTTTTCCTTTAACAAGAAAGGAATCATAGCTGTATGGTAGTCATGAACATGGAGAAGGTCAGGAATGAAGTCAATTCTTTCCATAGCCTCAATGGCAGCCAGTTGGAAAAAGGCAAAGCGTTCTCCGTCGTCAAAATCACCGTAAACATGGCCACGGAAGAAATAATATTGGTTGTCAATAAAGTAGAAGGTTACACCATTTAATACTGTTTTCTTAATCCCACAGTACTGTCTGCGCCAACCGACGCTCACCTCAAAATGAAGAACATCTTCAATCTGATTTCCAAATTTAGCCTCTACCATGTCATAGTAGGGTAAAATCACTGCAACTTCGTGCCCAGCTTTTACCAGTGATTTGGGAAGAGCGCCAATGACATCTCCCAAACCACCTGTTTTTGAAAAGGGTGCACCCTCTGCTGCTACAAATAAAATTTTCATGAATGAATATCCTCTGTTACTTTAGCACCTTTCTTAACGACAACTGGATGTTCTGCAGTACCTCGAATTACAACGCCATCCGCAACTTCCACACCCTTGTCCAAGATCGCATATTCGACCTGAGCACCTTCTCCAATAACAACACGAGGGAAAAGTAAGCTATCTTTAACCAAGCTATCCTTATGGACATGAATATTACGTGATAAAACAGAATTAGCCACTTGACCTTCAATAATACTACCAGAGGCAAACTGAGAAGTGCTTACCTTAGATGTATTAGCATAATAAGTTGGCTCTTCGTTTTTGACCTTTGTATAAATTTTTTGGTTTGGAGTAAAGAGAGAGTAGAATTTTTGAGATTCAAGCATATCTTTATTAGCTTGGTAATAAGACTCTACAGAGTGAATATTTGCAAGGTAGCCTGTGTACTCGTAGGCAAAAGCTCCTTCTTTTGCAGCCAAATCCCGTAAAACATAACGCAATTTCTCTGGATGTTCTTTTTTAGCTTCTTCTTCCAAGCGTTCAATCAACCAAGGTGTATCAACGACAAAGATATCTGTGGACATATTATAAATTTCATCTGTTGATTTGCTATCAAATAGTTTATGAGAACGAACGTGGTCTGTTTCATCCACATCCAAGATTGCATTGACTTCTGAGATGTCTTTCTTAGCTAGTTTTTTATAAACTACAGTGATAGGCCCTTTTGTTGTAGTGTGTAGGTGGAATACTTGATTTAAATCAATATTAATCAAAACATCACAGTTGAGTGAAACTGTTTGGTTTGATCCAGAGCGTTTCAAATAAGTAAGAAGCTGTTGGTAGTATTCTTTTCCAACTGTACTACTTTCCACACGGGTATTGTAAATACCTAGATAATAGTGACTTAGAAGAGTTGACAAGCCCCACTCACGCCCAGAACGGATATGGTCAAAGACGGAACTGATATTGTCTTGTTGGAAAATACCAAATATACTACGGACACCTGCATTAGCAAGACTTGAAAGCGGGAAGTCAATCAAGCGATATTTACCACCAAATGGCAAACTAGCTACTGGACGGTGGTCTGTCAGTGTTGACATATCATGAAAACCAACTGTGTTTCCTAAAATGGCAGAATATTTATCAATCTTCATCTGTTGCTACCCCCACTACTTCATCATATCCTACGACTTGTACTTCTTCTGTTCCATCAATTTCGACGCCATCAGAAATAACTGCACCTTCACCAATAATGGCACGTTTAATTTTAGCTCCCTGACCAACAATTGCACCACTCATGATAACTGAATCTACTACTTCTGCCCCTTCTCGAACTTGCGCTCCTGTTGAAAGGATAGAATGCTTAACAGTTCCATCGACAAAACAGCCATCGACAACCAAAGAATCTTCAACATGAGCATTGGCACCAAGGAAGTTTGGTGGTGAAATCAAGTTTCTTGAGTAAATCTTCCATTGACGGTTACGGCTATCCAAGGCATTTTCCGGAGAAATGTACTCCATATTCGCTTCCCAAAGTGACTCAATGGTACCAACATCTTTCCAGTAGCCATTAAATTCATAAGCATAGACACTTTCACCTGACTCAAGGTAATTTGGAATGACATTTTTACCAAAGTCTGACATATCGACATTGCTCTTTTCAGCAGCAACAAGCATATTGCGAAGGCGTTGCCAATCAAAGATGTAAATACCCATAGAAGCTTTGGTAGATTTAGGTTGAGCTGGTTTTTCTTCAAATTCAACAATGCGGTTATTTGCATCTGTATTCATGATACCAAAACGGCTTGCTTCTTTAAGAGGGACATCTAGAACAGCTACTGTCAAGCTGGCATTATTATCCTTGTGAGACTGGAGCATATCATCATAGTCCATTTTATAGATGTGGTCCCCAGATAAAATCAAGACATACTCAGGATTAACACTGTCGATATAGTCGATATTTTGGTAAATAGCGTGACTAGTCCCTTCAAACCAACGATTTCCTTCACTTGCTGAATACGGTTGAAGAATAGAGACACCAGAATTGATACCGTCTAATCCCCAACTTGAACCATTCCCAATATGATTGTTAAGAGCAAGTGGTTGATACTGTGTGATGACTCCAACATTGTGAATGCCTGAGTTGGCACAGTTTGAGAGAGCAAAGTCAATGATACGGTAGCGCCCACCAAATTGCACAGCTGGTTTTGCGATGCTTTGAGTGAGTTTACCGAGACGAGTTCCTTGCCCACCAGCAAGAATCAAAGCTAACATTTCATTCTTCATTTTCTACTCCTTTTTGGTTTTTATTTGTGACGGTTTTAGTAGGTTTCAAGCGGCGTTTGATTTTCCATACACTTGCTCCCATAGCTGGTAGGGTAAAGGTCAGGGTCTGCTCATAATCTTTCCATAGTCCTTCTTGCGTTTGAACAGTTTGATTATGTTCTTTCCAGACACCGCCCCACTCTTCTAACTCAGTATTCCAGACTTCTTCATAAATCCCTGCGACAGGAAGTCCAATTGTGAAATCTTTTCGTTCAACAGGTGCCATATTAAAGACACAGACTAACATGTCGTCCTTCTTCCCCTTACGGATGAAGGAAAGAACACTCTGGTCTCGATTATCCGCATCTATAATTTCAATACCATCATAGCTGGTATCGACTTCCCACAGACAGCGATGGTCTTTGTAAAACTGGTTTAGCTGCGATGTAAAATACTTCATTTTAGCATTCATTGGGTCTTCTAGGTTAGACCATTCCAACTGTTCTTCAGATTTCCATTCTAGGAATTGGCCGTATTCGCTACCCATGAAGAGTAATTTCTTACCCGGGTGACAAATTTGGTAAGTGTAAAGATTGCGCAAGCCTGCGAATTGATTGTAACGATCTCCCCACATCTTATGCATCATACTCTTCTTACCATGAACCACTTCGTCATGTGAGAATGGTAGGAGATAATTCTCCTTGAAGACATACATAAAGCTGAAAGTCACCAGGTTAAAGTCGTATTTACGATAAATCGGATCTTCTTCATAGAATCGGAGAATATCATTCATCCAGCCCATATTCCACTTATAATCAAACCCAAGACCATCTGAATCCTTGGTGTCAGTAATCTGAGTAGCTGATGAACTTTCTTCGGCAATCATCATCACATCTGGATGAGCTTGTTTAATGACATCATTCAAACATTGAAGGAAATAATAGCCCTCGTAGTTGAGATTTCCGCCATCTTTATTAGGCGTCCATGGTGCATCATCATAATCAAGATAGAGCATATTGCTAACTGCATCCACGCGAATACCGTCCAAATGGTAAAAGTCAATCCAAAACTTGATACTAGAAATCAAGAAGGACTGGACTTCATTTTTTCCAAGGTCAAAATTGAGAGCACCCCAACCGTAGTTATGAGCCTTATTATGGTCTTGGTATTCAAAAGTCGGAGTCCCATCATAATAAGCCAAGGCATCATCATTAATGGTGAAGTGACCAGGCACCCAGTCCACAATAACGCCTATATTGTTTAAATGGCATTCCTCAACAAAATCTTGAAACTCTTCAGGACGACCATAGGCATGCTCTAAAGCAAAGTACCCCATAAGCTGGTAACCCCAACTCAAACCTAGTGGGTGAGACATCAGGGGCATAAACTCAATGTGAGTATAGTTCATCTCAACCAAGTAAGGAATCAGCTCATCCTTCAGTTGAGTAAAACTATAAGGACTTCCATCTAGATTTCTCTTCCACGATCCAGCATGAACCTCGTAAATATTGACGGGACGCTCTTCAAAACTCAAGCGTTTTCTACGGGCTAGCCAGAGGCCATCCTTCCATTTCTTTTCTGGAATATCTGTTAAAATAGCACCAGTCCCAGGTCGTGCCTCATACCGTACAGCCAAAGGATCAATCTTCATAAGCTGATGACCAGTTGCACGTGTAATATTGTACTTATAAATTTGGCCTTCTTGAGCAAGACTGGTGAAGACTTCCCAGACTCCAAATTCATTCCGTTCCATCGGAATTTGATTTTCAAGCCAATTGGTGAAATCCCCTACCAAGTGAACTGCCTGAGCATTGGGTGCCCAAACTCGGAAAGTATAGCCAGACTCACCAGCTTTTTCTTCCCTATGCGCTCCCAGATAATGCTGGAGGTGAAAATTCTCACCTGTCATAAAAGTTTCTAAAGCTTTTTTCTTATCCATACACCCTCCTATCCTTTGTAAGCGTTTTCTATAGTTTTATTATACTATCTTTTTAGATAAGATTCAAGTAAATTACGATATTTGCTAAAAATTCTTTTGAAAGTCTTCAATAAATTCACTGATATATTCACTTGTAAATCAAGAAATTTTCGGAAAATCTTTGAAAACGAATTGTTTTTTAACAATACTATCATAAAGTTCGTTATTTTGCTAACAAAAATATAATTTTAAGTAAAAAAAGAAACCAGGAAATGAATTTCCTGATTTTATTGTTTTTAAGAGATAAAGCACTGTAAATGAATTTAAATTGTAACTCTATTCTACAAAACTTTAAAGACGCTGGCACTGACACCACCAACCGTGTCTTTATCAGCTAAATGGCTATTGGTCACCAACAGTTCTAGATTTCCAGCATTTTCAAACTGGAAGTCTTGCCCTTTAGCATTAAAGACAACTAATAAGTGTTCTTCCCCGTGAATTTCATAAACAATCCAACCACTATGCTCATTTGCTGAATGAACAAAGACATGATGGTAAATTTCTTCATAAGTAGGGTAAGAAAAGGCACTGGTTTCTGTCTTCAATCGAATCATCTGACGGATAAAGTCAATACTGTCTTGACGCTCATTAAGCAAGTCCCAGTTGACTTGATTCACACTGTCAGGAGCATTATAGCTATTCATGGCACGCTCTCTATCATCATGTGTCAACTCACCATTCTCACCAGTCGCAACCAGTTTGGTACGACCAAATTCTTGACCGATTTCCATAAAGGCCATCCCTTGCATGAGCAGATTCATGGCTGTGGCAGTTTCGACCTTGCGCATGATTTGCTCTGAACTTTGGTCTGGATGAAGAGTTGCCAATAAATCGTGAAGATTGTAATTGTCATGGGCTTCCACATAGTTAAGTACTTGATTTGGATGTGTATAGGTTCCTAATTCACGACTGCCTAGGATTGCTTTGGCTAGAATTGGCTCTGTCGCAGCACCGCTGACAAAACCTGACTTGATAGCACCATAGACTTCTCCACCTTTGACAGCATCGCGCTGATTGTCATTAAAGAAACCAATATTTGGCATCTGGTAGGCATTGTCTTTCTTGGCCTTATCATAAGGCGCAAGACCTGTTCCCATATCCCATCCTTCTCCATAAAGGATAATGTTAGGGTCAATTTCATCCAAACTCTGACGAATCATCTGCATGGTCTTGACATCATGAATCCCCATCAAATCAAAACGGAAGCCGTCGATATTGTATTCCTGCACCCAGTATAGGAGAGAATCAATCATGTACTTGCGGAACATTTCATGTTCGCTGGCTGTTTCATTTCCTACACCTGTTCCATTCTGGAAGGTACCGTCTGGATTCATACGATAATAGTAATCAGGGACTGTTGTTTGGAAAGGTGCATCAACTACTGAGAAGGTATGATTATAGACCACATCCATAATGACACCAATACCCGCATCATGATAAGCTTGAATCATGGTCTTCAAATCACGAATAACCTGAGCTGGATCCTCTGGATTTGTTGAAAGGCTCGTTTCCGGTGCGTTATAGTTTTGTGGATCATAACCCCAGTTATAGGTTACATTCCCGTCCTCATCGTATTCTTTATGACGGTCTGCAATTGGTTGCAATTGAACATAATTGTAGCCCAGCTTCTTGATGTAATCAAAAGCAGTTGACTGACCGTACTGGTTAACAGTTCCAGTCTGAGCAGCACCCAAGAAAGTTCCTCGAAGATGTTCATCCACACCCGAGGTCGATGATTTGGTCAAATCACGAATGTGCATTTCACAAATAACTGCCTTACATGGATTTGCCAAGCGCCAAGTAGCATCAGAACCGTGCTTAACCTCAAAGTTTGCAACTTGCTTCTCTTCATGGCTCAGGATAGCTGAACGTTTGCCATCAGGACTGGTCGCGATTGTGTATGGGTCGCGTGTCAGTGTTTGGTGATGAGGGAATTGGACCTGATACTGATAAGCCTTACCAGTCAAATCTTCCTCAACATCCAAACTCCAGACACCGATTGTATTGTCCTTATGATTATAAGAGTAGCTATTGCCTCTCTCCATCTCAAATCTCTTCCAAACAGGAGCATCGTTAGCAGCTGATTCATAAACAACAACCTGCACTTCTGTCGCTGTTGGAGACCAAAGGGCAAAATGAGCCTGATTGTCCTCTACACGGCACCCCAATTCCCCTTGGTAACCCCAATGATGGTCAAAACTAGCACTGTTAATAGCCTTATCAAAGGCAAAAGGATTTTGATTTTTATAAGCAGGACTTGCAATTGCAGGATTTTCAGAATAATAAATCCTATCATCCCCTTCCAAAATCCAAACCTCTGTTAAAAGAGGATAGTGATTGAAACGGATAGCATATTCTTTACTGGTTTGGCCTGTGTGAACCACAAAATTCAAGCTTTCTAGAGGATGAGCGCTTGGATGTTCAAAACTAAATAAGGCACCAAAATAATCTTCTTTGTAGGTCAGCAAATCAATTCGTTGATCCTGACTCTTTACAAATGAGCAAGTGTCGTATTCTCCATTCTTGCGATGGTAGTGAATACGTATAGGGTAGTTATACATTTTTTATTTTTCCTTTTTATTTCTTAATTTGTTTCTGTTTGACTAATAAATGTTTGACAGATTTTGTTCCAATTAACAAACTAGTTATACTGTCTAAACTCTAATTTTAAACGATTATTACAGACTTTCTAACCAAACTTCATCTCGAACCTCGATACCAAGTTCTTGTGCCTTTTGAAGTTTACTTCCAGCTTCTGCTCCTGCCACAATAAGGTCTGTCTTTTTAGAAACACTACCTGTTACCTTGGCACCCAGACTTTCGAGTTTGCTTTTAGCTTCTGAGCGCTTGAGCCGTTCCAATTTTCCAGTCAATACAACGGTTAAACCTGACAAGGCCGCATCTGCCACTACAGTCTGACCTTTATAGTCCAGATTGACCCCAGCTTCTTTCAATTCTTTAAGGAGAATTTCAGAGCCCTCTGTCGCAAAATAAGTCTGAAGACTCTTGGCAATCACACCACCCAGACTCTCAATACTAGCCACTTCCTCTGGATCTGCCTGAGGCAGATTTTCAATTGAATGGAAATGTTGAAGTAAGAGCTGACTGGCCTTACTGCCGACATGGCGAATTCCCAAACCAAACAATAGTTTCTCAGCTGAGTTTTTCTTAGATGCTTGAATGGCTTGATACAGTTTAGCAGCAGACTTTTCCTTGACTCCCTCTAAAAGGAGGAAATCTTCTTCTTTCAAACGGTAAATATCTGCCACATCCTTGACTAAATTGGCAGCGAAAAGCTTCTCAACAATAGATGGACCAAGGCCTGTAATATTCATGGCATCTCGAGAGGCAAAGTGGATCAAACCTTCCATGATTTGGTCAGGGCAACGCGGATTGATACAACGAAGGGCCACTTCATCTTCAAAGTGCAACAAGCCAGAGTCACAACTTGGACAGTTTGTAGGGATATCTAATTTTTCTTCAGAAACCCGCTTGGACTCTACCACTCGTAAAACAGCAGGAATGATGTCACCAGCCTTATAGACGATAACCATATCGTCTTTGTGGATATCTTTTTCAGCAATATAATCCACATTGTGTAGAGTCGCACGGCTAACAGTTGTCCCAGCAAGCTGAACGGGAGTCAGATTAGCAGTTGGAGTCACAACACCGGTACGACCAACTGTCCAATCAACTGATAAGAGTTGAGCTTCTTTTTCTTCAGCTGGGAACTTGTAAGCCACTGCCCACTTTGGAGCCTTAACGGTAAAACCGAGTTCTTCTTGGCTTGCTAAGTCATTGACCTTGATCACCACCCCATCGATGTCATAAGGCAGATTCTCCCGTTCCTCTCCTACTTCTTGGATAAAATTCCAGATTTCATCTATGTTTTCAGCCAAAATCCGCTTAGGATTGACTACAAAACCAAGCTGTTCTATGTGCTTCAAAACTTTTTCTTGACTATCACGAGTTGAAGGGCTGGCTTCTTGATAGAGGAAAGTGGCAAGATTACGCTTGGCAACTACTGCTGTATCCAGCTGACGCAGTGTTCCTGCCGCTGCATTACGAGGATTAGCAAATTCGGGCTCTCCATTTTCTTGGCGAGCTTGGTTGACCTGATCAAAAGAAGCGCGTGGCATGTAACACTCCCCACGAACTGTGATATCTAATTCTTCTGGCAAGGTCAAAGGAATGTCCTTAACGCGCTTGAGGTTTTCCGTGATATTTTCCCCAACAGAACCATCTCCGCGCGTTGCCCCAGCAACTAAAATCCCCTTTTCATAAGTAAGAGAGATTGATAAGCCATCGATTTTCAACTCACAAATATAGGTTGGATGAGCCACTTCCTTACGAACACGCGCATCAAAAGCTTCAAGCTCCTCACGTGAAAAAGCATCCTGCAAACTGTAAAGAGGATACTGATGACTGTATTTTTCAAAACCATCTAAAACCTTACCACCAACACGATGGGTCGGACTGTCTGCTAACACTTGATCTGGATAGGCAGTTTCTAACTCAACCAACTCTCGGTAAAGGCAGTCATACTCACTGTCGGAAACCGACGGATTATCACTGGTATAGTACTCAGTCGCATAGCGATTGAGCAAGGCGACTAACTCATTCATTCTTTTATTCATAAGACCATTTTACCATAAACTAAGCCCTCCTCACAAACGAGAAGGGCGGAAAATCACTTAGTTTGAAATTATTTTTGAAACTCAAACAGACTTATATCTCTTTTTTAAAATGAGTTCGAACATAGCCTAGAGCTAAGAAGGATAAGATAACAACTCCTAGTCCTATAATCAAGAAAGAATAAAGATGGACACTTGGAAGCCAGGTCATTAAACCTGTTGCTATAGGCATAAATAGTATAGCTAAGGTATAAATCGAACTGAGAACTCTTCCCAGATATTCCCCTTCAACCTTTGTTTGTACCTGAGTAAAAAAGTGAATATTGAACATCGTCATAAATAGTTCACAAATGAAATTTCCTGAAAAAGCAAGATAGGAGGGGAGGGTAAATCCCATTATCATCACCCCAAGTCCAGTCAGAGCCAATAAAAACAAAAGTATTTCCATACTGGCTTTAATCTTACTAGCTAACAGCGCCCCAACAATAGACCCAATAGCACCCATTGTTAAAATAGTGGCATAGGCACCTTGAACTCCATAGAGCTGATTTGAAAAGGGGAGGAGGTAATTAAAGGCTGCGAAGAAAAAATTGACACTTGAAGCCATGACTAACAAAAAGAAGATTTCCTTTTGCTTCACAATATAGTGAACTCCCTCCTTTATATCAGAAAAAATAACTCTGAATGTGAGTTTCTTCTCACCCGTAGTCTTCTCTTCTTTCTTTGGAAGCAAGGCTACTAAGCCAAAAGCGAGGAAAAAACTAAAGGCATCTAATACCAAGGTAATGCGAAGACTTGCAAATTGTAAAACCAGAAAAGAGAGTACAGGGGAACTCACACTGACAACCTGCAAGACCAACTCCAAATGAGAATTGTAGAGGACCAGTTCATCCTTCTCTACCAATTCTGTGATAATGGCCTTATTTGCTGGTCTAGAAAATGCAAAGGCAATCGCCTGCACAATATTGGCAAAAACCAAAGCCCCAATCATCCAGCTGTCATTCCTTATGAAAGAAATAGCCAGACAAAGAATCCCACAAACAAGGTCTGTAGTCATTAAAATCTTACGACGAGAAAAACGGTCTGAAATGACTCCACCAAAGGGATTGACGAGAATAGCTGTGACGAGTTCAGAAATCTGATACATTCCTAGAACGGTCTGTCCTATGGTCCCCATGGACGCCAACCAGACACTATTTCCATAATCATAGAGCATATTTCCTATCTTGTTAACAGCTCCACGGCTAATCAACTGTACTGCATAGCGATTCATATAAAAACTCCTCTCAAATTTTGAAACTATTGTATCAAAACCGAAAGGAGCTTTTTTCTTTTTCCCTTATTTGGGAAAATTAATCTTTGACAAATTTTTCATAGTGTTCTTGATAGTAGGCTACTTGCTCTGGGAGACCTAGCACGTCAAAAATATGCATGGCCTCTTGCATCTGGCTACAACCTTCTTTACACTTTCCTTTTTGGTACAAGGCAAAACCTTTTAAGTAATGTAAAATATTTCGTTCATACAGACTAATGTTTTTACCAATAATCTTCTCTGTATAGGCCTCAAAATAGCTTGCATTGTCAAAAGAAAGATACTCTAAACAATGCTGATAACAGTTAAGAGCCAAAATCAACACTAATCTCTTATGGCGACCAATCTCTTGGTAAAATTCTTCCCTCTCCATAACTTCTCTACCAATCCGAGTGACATAGTCCACATCGTAGAAACTATAAAGATTTCCAAAAAGAATCAACTCATACATGGTCCATTCTTCTGTTTTGAAGAGATAATCTGCCACCTTATCCAAATCATCCTGCTTCATCTCATAACTCGAATCTCTTTGACAGATCAGACCTTGTAGCAAAATCCAGTTCAGCTCAAAATAAAGGGGATTTGTCGAACTCTTAGCCTTTTCAAGTTGTTCCCTTTGCAGCTTTTGAAAACCTGCAATATCATTTGAATAATAAAGGGGTACAATTTGTCCCATCATTGCAACATGTTCATGATTGTGAAAATTCCTTGCCTTATCCATGAAATTTTCGATTGTGACATGAATGTTATCCAAAATCTCAAAGAAACGTGAGACTGCTAGGTCATACTCCCCAAGCTCAAAGCGAGATAACTGAGAGGTAGAGCAAGACTCGCCTGCTGCCTCCTTTAAAGAATAATTTCCACTTGTCCGAAATTCACGAAATACCTTTCCAAGATGTTCCATCTTTACACCTGCTCTGATAATTCTTCCCACTCAAGCATAGCTTCTTCCTGACGATGGCTGATTTTGTCCAGCTCAGCCTGTAATTCCATCAGTTTGTCGGCATCGTTTGTTTCCAACATTTGTTCAGAAATAGCTTGGCTTTGACTTTCTAACTCTTCGATTTCAGTTTCTAGACTTTCGATTTGTCGCATGAGCTTACGAACTTCTTTTTGACTTTCTTTCTGAGCTTGATAGTCATTAACTGGGCTTGCTTCTTTTGCTTGATTGCTGGTTAAAGCTTCCTCTGTCAGACTGACTTCCATTTCAGCCTTTTTATCGACATAATAGTCGTAATCTCCTAAGTAAAGAGTCGAACCCTTATCAGACAATTCCAAAACATGAGTTGCCACACGATTGATAAAGTAACGGTCATGGCTGACGAATAGAAGAGTTCCATCAAAGTCAATCAAGGCATTTTCTAGCACTTCCTTGCTATCAATATCCAAGTGGTTGGTTGGTTCATCCAGAATCAAGAAGTTGTTGTTTTCCATAGACAATTTAGCCAAAAGCAAACGAGCTTTCTCTCCACCTGACAACATGCCAACTGATTTTTTAACGTCATCTCCAGAAAAAAGGAAGGCACCTAGACGGCTACGGATTTCAACTTCTGGTGTCAGTTTAAAATCATTCCAGAGTTCATCCAGCACCGTATTACTTGGTGTCAGCTTGCTTTGAGTTTGGTCATAGTAACCAACCTCAACATTAGCGCCAAAGCGCTTTTCCCCCTTGATAAACGGAATCTGGTCCACGATAGATTTGATAAAGGTTGATTTTCCGATACCATTGGGACCAACGATGGCGACAGCATTCATCTTACGAAGGTCTAGGTTGATAGGCTCTGACAATATTTCCCCATCATAGCCAATAGCTGCATTTTCAACAGTCAAAACGACATTTCCAGATACTTTATCAGAATGAAAGGTCATATTAGCTGACTTTTTCCCAGCTTCAGGCTTGTCCAATCGCTCCATTTTTTCCAGCTGTTTGCGACGAGATTGGGCACGTTTGGTCGTTGAAGCTCGGACTAGATTGCGATTGACAAAGTCTTCCAGAGCAGCGATCTCCTTCTGCTGCTTTTCATAGTTTTTTGCCTCAGTAGCTAGCTTTTGCTCCTTCAGCTCAACAAAACGAGAGTAATTGCCCACATAGCGATCCAAGGAATGCTTGGTCAAATCCAGCGTAATCGTCGCAACCTTATCCAAGAAATAACGGTCGTGGCTGACAATAATAAGGGCACCGCTATAGTTTACCAAGTAATTCTCTAGCCAGGCAATCGTTTCAATATCCAAGTGGTTGGTTGGCTCGTCCAAGACCAAGAGATTGGGCTTTTCAAGGAGCATTTTGGCTAGAGCCAAGCGAGTGTTTTGACCACCAGAAAGCTCGGCAATTTTCATCTGCAACATAGATTCGTCAAACTTAAATCCATTTAAAATTGCTCGAATATCAGCTTCATAGGTAAAGCCACCTGCTTGGCGAAAATTTTCAGATAAGCGATCGTAATCTGACATCAGTTTATCCAAATCTTCACCAGACTTTTCACCCATCTCCAACTCCATCTGACGAAGTTGTTGCTCTGTCCGACGTAGATCATCAAAGACATGAAGCATCTCATCGTATATGGTATTTTCAGACTCAAAACGGCTATCTTGGGCTAGGTAAGACAGAGAAATATCTTTTTTCTTATTGATTTCTCCATTGGTTGGCTCCTCTTCTCCAACTAAAATCTTCAAAAGAGTAGACTTCCCTGCACCATTTTTCCCAACAAGAGCAATCCGATCTCGTTCATCAACCTGCAGGTTGATATTATCGAAAAGAATCTCTCCTGCAAAAGAGCGTTCAATTTTATTAGCTTGTAAAATAATCATACAAGTAGTATAGCATGTTTCTCTAAGGCATTCAAGACTTGATAAACAGGCATATGTCACTGCTTTTCTGAAAATTATGCTAAGGTTTTACTAAAATGCTAAAAAGTGCTATAATGTGAACGGTTAAAACAATTTACAAAAAGGAGAATGTTAATGTCTTACCAAGAAAATTACCAGAAATGGGTTGATTTTGCGGAGCTTCCAGACTACCTTCGTCAAGATTTGGAAAATATGGACGAAAAAACAAAGGAAGATGCCTTCTATACAAATCTTGAATTTGGTACTGCAGGTATGCGTGGCTTGATTGGTGCTGGTACAAACCGCATCAACATCTACGTTGTTCGCCAAGCTACTGAAGGATTGGCTCGTTTGATTGAATCAAAAGGTGGAAATGAAAAAGAACGTGGTGTCGCAATCGCCTACGATAGCCGTCACTTCTCACCTGAGTTTGCCTTTGAATCTGCGGCAGTTCTTGCTAAACACGGTATCAAATCTTACGTATTTGAAAGCCTTCGTCCAACTCCAGAACTATCATTTGCAGTTCGTCATCTCAACTGTTTCGCAGGTATCATGGTCACAGCCAGCCACAATCCTGCTCCATTTAACGGTTACAAGGTTTACGGTGAAGACGGAGGACAAATGCCCCCACACGATGCAGACGCTTTGACTACTTATATCCGTGCAATCGAAAATCCATTTGCAATTGAAGTTGCTGATGTGGAAGCTGAAAAAGCTTCGGGCTTGATTGAAGTCATCGGCGAAGCTGTCGATGTAGAATACCTTAAAGAAGTCAAAGATGTCAACATCAACCCAGCCTTGATTGAAGAATTTGGTAAAGACATGAAGATTGTCTACACACCACTGCATGGTACTGGTGAAATGTTGGCTCGTCGTGCTCTGGCCCAAGCAGGATTTGACTCTGTTCAAGTTGTTGAAGCGCAAGCAACTGCTGACCCAGACTTCTCAACTGTAAAATCTCCAAACCCAGAAAGCCAAGCAGCCTTTGCTCTTGCTGAAGAACTTGGTCGTCAAGTTGGTGCAGATGTTCTTGTGGCAACTGACCCAGACGCTGACCGTGTTGGTGTCGAAGTTCTTCAAAAAGATGGTAGCTACCTCAACCTTTCAGGTAACCAAATTGGTGCTATTATGGCTAAATACATCCTGGAAGCCCACAAAAACGCTGGAACTCTTCCTGAAAATGCAGCCCTATGCAAATCAATCGTATCAACTGACTTGGTAACGAAGATTGCTGAAAGCTACGGCGCAACCATGTTCAACGTTTTGACAGGTTTCAAATTTATCGCTGAAAAAATTCAAGAATTCGAAGAAAAACACAATCACACTTACATGATGGGATTTGAAGAAAGCTTCGGTTACTTGATTAAACCATTCGTACGTGATAAAGACGCTATCCAAGCCGTTCTTGTCGTTGCTGAACTTGCTGCTTACTACCGTTCTCGTGGTTTGACTCTTGCTGACGGTATCGAAGAAATCTACAAAGAATACGGCTACTATGCTGAAAAGACTATCTCTGTTACTCTTTCAGGTGTTGATGGTGCTGAACAAATCAAAGCAATTATGGCTAAATTCCGCAACAATGCTCCAAAAGAATGGAATGCAACAGCTATCACTGTCGTAGAAGACTTCAAAGCTCAAACAGCTACTGCTGCTGACGGCACTGTTACAAACTTGACAACTCCTCCAAGTGATGTGTTGAAATACACACTTGCTGACGGTTCATGGATTGCCGTTCGCCCTTCAGGTACAGAACCAAAAATCAAGTTCTATATTGCAGTTGTAGGTGAAACTAATGAAGAATCACAAACTAAGATTGCTAATATCGAAGCAGAAATCAATGCATTTGTAAAATAAAACCCTATAAAAGATGAGACCAACCAATCTCATCTTTTTTTCGTATCAAATCTAAGCAATTTTAGCATTTTTATGGCATACTAGTTTTATCAAAAAAAGCGAGGTATTCTCATGGAACAATTTTTAGAAAACATCAAAGATCTTGAAGTCACTACAGTTGCGCGTGCGCAAGAAGCTCTTGATAAGAAAGAAACTACAACCTTCTTTATCGGTCGCAAAACTTGCCCTTACTGCCGTAAATTTGCAGGTACTTTAGCAGGTGTCGTAGCTGAAACCAAAGCTCATATCTACTTCATCAACAGTGAAGAACCAAGCCAACTCAATGAGTTGCAAGAATTCCGCTCACGCTACGGAATCCCAACTGTACCAGGCTTTGTTCACATCGCAGATGGACAAATCAATGTCCGTTGCGACTCTTCAATGTCAGCACAAGAAATCAAAGAATTTGCAGGATTGTAAAAGATATAAAAAAGAAGGCACTCGCCTTCTTTTTTATATCTCTGTTAATGGTGTTGCGGTATCTGGTGAGGTATCATAAACCTTAAAGTCTACTCCAACTCCCAGATCAGCTTGTGCTAGCTGGTTGACCATGGTCATGTGAGCTAGCTCCTTGATATTATTCTCCTTGGACAAATGTCCTAGGTAGATTTTCTTAGTGCGATTTCCTAGCGTCCTAATCATAGCTTCAGCACCATCTTCATTAGAAAGATGACCAAGATCCGATAGGATTCGTTGTTTGAGTCGCCAAGCGTAAGAACCTGCTCGCAAAATCTCTACATCGTGATTGGACTCAATGAGATAGCCATCCGCATTTTCGACAATTCCTGCCATACGGTCGCTAACATAACCTGTATCAGTCAGCATGACAAAACTCTTGTCATCCTTCATAAAGCGATAGAACTGCGGTGCGACTGCGTCATGGCTAACACCAAAACTCTCGATGTCGATATCTCCAAAGGTTTTGGTTTTGCCCATTTCAAAGATATGCTTTTGCGAAGAATCTACCTTGCCAAGATACTTGCTATTTTCCATAGCCTGCCAAGTCTTTTCATTGGCATACAAATCCATACCATACTTGCGAGCCAAAACACCCACTCCATGGATATGGTCTGAATGCTCATGCGTAATCAAGATAGCATCCAGATCTTCTGGTTTGCGATTAATTTCAGCAAGTAGGCTAGTAATTTTCTTACCAGACAAGCCGGCATCCACTAAAAGTTTCTTTTTTGGAGTTTCCAGATAAAAGGAATTTCCACTGGAACCCGACGCTAAAATACTGTATTTAAAGCCTGTTTCACTCATTCTAGTCTTCTACTTCATCCTCCCATACTTCTTCTTTCACTGCATCCTTATCATAAGGGAGCACAATGGTGAAGGTTGATCCCTTACCGTATTCACTCTTAGCCCAAATAAAACCCTCATGTTGTTTGACAATTTCTTTAGCAATTGCTAGTCCTAGACCCGTACCACCTTGGGCACGACTTCTAGCGCGATCCACACGATAAAAACGGTCAAAGATACGTGGCAAATCCTGCTTAGGAATACCCAAGCCTTGGTCTGAGATGGATAAAATCATCTGATCATCAGTCGTCTTCATGGTCACTGTAATTTTCCCACCATCCGGCGAATACTTAATAGCATTGTTCAGAATATTGTCAATCACCTGTGTCATTTTGTCTGTATCGATCTCTATCCAGACTGAAGTAATCGGATAATCCCTTACCAAATCATATTTCTTCTCTTCATCTGATCCCCTCATCTTATCGAAACGATTAAGAATAAAGGTAATAAAAGCAGTGAAATTAATCAGCTCTACATCCAAATGACTGGTTGCATTATCAATACGTGAAAGATGGAGAAGGTCTGTCACCATCCGCATCATACGGTTAGTTTCGTCTAGAGAGACCTTGATAAAGTCTGGTGCAACAGGTTCTGATAAGGCTCCTTCATCCAAGGCTTCAAGATAGGATTTCACACTAGTTAGAGGAGTACGTAACTCATGACTAACGTTGGAAACAAAGAGCCTCCGTTCGCGCTCTTCCTTCTCCTGCTCCGTCGTATCGTGTAAAACAGCAACCAAACCAGAGATAAAGCCAGACTCACGACGAATCAAAGCAAAACGTACACGAAGACTCAGATATTCACCATTACCATCCTGAGAATCAATCATAAGCTC
Organism: Streptococcus mitis; assembly: GCF_003943935.1. Taxonomy (GTDB): domain Bacteria; phylum Bacillota; class Bacilli; order Lactobacillales; family Streptococcaceae; genus Streptococcus; species Streptococcus mitis_BK. The sequence continues at coordinate 104,816 of NZ_RJOB01000002.1, forward strand.
AGGAATCTGGGTGATCAAATCGCGAAGTTCATACTCATCTGCAATCTTAAGCAATTCTAAAATACTTTTATTAAGAACATCTTCTTTCTGAACACCTAGCTGTTTCTTAGCCATGTCATTAATCATGGTAATCTTGCCACGACGATTGGTTGCAAGGACTCCGTCCGTCATGTAAGATAAGATACTATGTAATCTTTTACTCTCTTGTTCCAAATTTTCTTGGGTCAAACGGATTACTTCTGATAAATCATTGAGATTATTGGTAATATTAGTGATTTCAGAACTTCCCTGCATATCCAATACCTGAGAATAATCTCCTGCAATCAGGTCCTTTACCTTTTGATTGATTTTCTTCAACCGAATATTATCCCGACGATTTTCTAGTAAAAGCAAGGTCACGACTAAAATAAAGCCAAGTAGAATGAGGACAAAGATAAAATCACTAGTTAAAACTGTGTCTTTAATTAGTTTAATCATTATTTCTCATATAATAACCAACACCACGACGTGTTAGAATATACTCTGGACGACTTGGTGTGTCTTCAATCTTCTCACGCAAACGTCTGATAGTTACGTCGACTGTTCGAACATCTCCGAAATAGTCGTAACCCCAGACCGTTTCAAGCAAGTGTTCGCGTGTAATCACTTGACCGATATGAGAAGCCAAGTGGTACAAGAGTTCAAATTCACGATGGGTTAAATCTAGTTCTTCACCATATTTTTTAGCCACGTAGGCATCTGGTACAATTTCTAAATCCCCAATTTGGATAGGCTGAGGTTTGCTATCTGCTTCCTGCTCATCTACTGGTATAGGCTGAGAACGACGCAGAAGAGCTTTAACACGCGCCTGCAACTCACGATTTGAGAAGGGTTTGGTCACATAATCGTCCGCCCCAAGCTCTAAACCGATAACCTTATCAAATTCGCTATCCTTAGCTGAAAGCATGATAATAGGCACACTACTGGTCTTGCGAATAGTCTTCGCAACTTCTAAGCCATCAATTTCTGGAAGCATCAAATCCAGAATAATAATATCTGGCTGCTCTGCTTCAAATTGCTCTAGCGCTTCACGACCGTTAAAAGCAGTTACAACTTCGTAACCTTCCTTGGTCATATTAAACTTGATAATATCCGAGATTGGTTTTTCATCATCTACAATTAATATTTTTTTCATTTGTTCACCTTTTTCTCTACTATTATACCAAAAAAATAGCAAGAAGACACGATAGCTAGTCTTTGCTATTGTCTAAGTTGACTTTTGCATAAGCCTGCCAGATTTTTTGTTGGGTTTTGGCAAGTGGATAATTCTTAAACTCTTCTGGTGAAAGCCAGCGAACTTCCCTATCTGAAAAATCATGGAAGTCACTCACCTGACCTGCTACAATTTGAACATGCCACTTGCGATGGCTAAAGACATGCTTGACAGTCTCAAAATAAACTTCAAGCCAATCCACTTCTAAGTCATAGTCCTGCTGGAAACTCTCTTCTGGACTGGGACCAAAGTTCACACTTTCTTCTGCAACCTGATGGAAGAGGTCAAACTGCTCCTCTTGCGGAAACTCATCTACTTCTATCAAGGGAAAATGCCAAAATCCTGCCAACAACTTTTCACTTTCATTTTTTTCAAGTAAAAATTGCCCCTGAGTATTCTTTACCACTAAGGCTTTAAGATAAATAGGAACTGGCTTTTTCTTGGGAGCCTTGATTGGATAACGGTCCATTGTGCCATTCTGATATGCCGCACTAAAGTCCTTAACTGGGCTTTCTTCTGGTCTGGGATTTACAGGCGCCTCAATATCCGAACCCAAGTCCATCAAGGCTTGGTTAAAGTCACCTGGTCGTTCTGGGTCAATCAAGATTTCCATCATTGTTTGAAAAATTTTGCGATTACTTGGAATACCAATATCGTGGTTGACTTCGAACAGACGTGCCAGCACCCGCATAACATTACCATCTACAGCTGGCTCAGGCAAGTTAAAAGCAATACTGGAAATGGCTCCTGCAGTATAAGGTCCAATTCCTTTCAAACTGGAAATTCCTTCATAGGTGTTTGGAAATTTGCCACCAAAGTCAGTCATAATTTGCTGGGCTGCAGCCTGCATATTACGAACTCGAGAATAATAACCCAAACCTTCCCAAGCCTTCAGTAAACGCTCCTCAGGTGCAGTTGCCAAACTTTCCACTGTCGGAAACAATTCCAAGAATCGTTCATAGTAGGGAATAACCGTATCCACCCTGGTCTGCTGGAGCATGATTTCAGACACCCAGATATGATAAGGGTTTTTACTTCTACGCCACGGTAAATCTCTTTTGTTTTCATCATACCAAGCGAGAAGTTTCTCACGAAAAGAAATGATCTTTTCCTCCGGCCACATGACGACACCGTATTCTTTCAAATCTAACATATCTCTAGTATAACACAGAAGGTTTAACCTGTCTTTGTATCTGATTTATAATATTTTCAATAGATAGTATATAACTTTTCTATCTACTTAAATATTTGATATGACTTCAACTGAAAATCAATAAAGTATCGGAGAAGGTGATTATCCACCTTCAAGGTTTGACTGTAAAACAAATAAGCTAGAGGTACAGGTTTATTGAAATAGTTGATAATCCTACTAATAAAAAATAAAAAACTCATCACTTTTATAAAACAATGAAAATGCAGGTTGATATCATCCTAAAACAAGTGAAAAAAGGAAAAATAAAAGCCTACTGACCAAGCTAGAAAGCTTGATACAATAGGCTTTTTAAAGGCTAATTATTTAACAGCGTCTTTAAGAGCTTTACCAGCTTTGAATGCTGGAACTTTAGAAGCTGCAATTGTGATTTCTTTACCAGTTTGTGGGTTGCGACCTTTACGTGCAGCACGCTCACGAACTTCAAAGTTACCAAAACCGATCAATTGAACTTTTTCACCAGCTGCAAGGTAATCAGCTACTGCTGCGAATACAGCTTCAACTGCTGCTGCTGAGTCTTTCTTAGTCAATTCTGTAGCTTCTGCTACTTTAGCGATCAAATCTTGTTTGTTTGCCATGTTAATGATTCCTCCAAATTAATTTCTAATTAACAAATATAATCATATCCTAAAATCCCTTATAGGTCAAGTTAAAAACGCTGTTTATTCGCATTTTCTTTATTTTTTTAGGAATGGTAACGTACCAAAATAGCCCATGCATTCTCGCCTGTATGAGTCTGAATAATAGAACCTGTTTCTAAAACAGAAATTGGCTTTTCAACATAAGCTTGTAAGCTTTCTTTCATCTCTTTTGCCCAATCAGCACTACCAGAATATGAAATTCCAATCTCTGCTACAGAACGTTCAGAGAGAGATGTTGTCAACTCATCTAACCATTTTTTAAAGGTTTTAGCTCCACGACCTTTAACAATTGGCTGCAATTCATGGTCTTTCATTTGCATGACAACACGGATATTGAGAAGGGAGCTCAACAATCCAGTTACACGGCCAATTCGTCCACCTTTGACAAGATTTTCCAAAGTTGAAACGCCAATATAAAGTTCTGTGTGGCTTTTTACCTCTTCAACGTGAGATAAAATGTCCGCCATATCTTTGCCTTCTTGTGCTAATTTCGCAGCTTCAACAACTTGGAATTTCAAGGCTTGGTCAGTGAAGGAACTATCGATAACTGTCACATCGGCAGTAGACAGGCTGGCACCTTGACGCGCTGCTTCTACAGTCCCTGAAAGGGCATGAGACATATGAATAGCAAGAATCTGGCTACCATCTTTGCATAGGTCTTCAAATACTTCAGCAAAGACACCCACAGGTGGCTGGCTTGTTTTCGGAAGGTTCTTACTTGCTTGCATCAACTGAAGAAATTTACCCTCTTCTTTCAAATCAGCATCAGAATAAACAACATTATCAATCATTACAGATAATGGAACAATTGTAATATTTAATTGCTTTACTAGTTCAGGTTCAATAGTAACAGATGAATCAGTTACAATCTTAATTTTTGTCATAGTATCAATCTTTCTATTTTAGGATTCAGATTGGTTTTCTCACTTCTAATTATATCAAAAAAAGATTGAAAATCCTAATGGAGTCATTCAATTTTTTCTGAAAAATTTGATATAATCTACTTATAAGAAAAGAGGTGTCCTATGATTAAAAAAATTTACCCCATTTTAACCATTTTAATAGGTGCTGCCATTTATGCTTTTGGCCTGACTTATTTTGTAGTTCCCCATCATCTCTTTGAAGGAGGGGCGACAGGTATTACCCTCATCACCTTTTATCTTTTTAAAATCCCTGTTTCGCTCATGAACTTGCTGATTAACATTCCCCTTTTCATCCTAGCTTGGAAAATATTTGGAGCAAAATCCCTCTATTCTAGTTTGCTAGGAACCTTAGCCTTATCCGCCTGGTTAGCCTTTTTTGAACATATTCCCCTTCATATTGACCTTCAAGGTGATTTACTAATCACAGCTCTTATAGCGGGAATTCTATTGGGAATCGGTCTTGGAATTATCTTTAATGCTGGAGGTACAACTGGTGGAACTGATATTCTAGCTCGTATTCTCAACAAATACACTCATATATCTATGGGGAAACTACTCTTTATCTTAGATTTTTGTATTCTCATGCTCATTCTCCTAATCTTCAAGGATTTGAGATTGGTTTCTTACACGCTCTTATTTGATTTTATCGTTTCTCGTGTCATTGATTTGATTGGAGAAGGTGGCTATGCTGGTAAAGGCTTTATGATTATCACAAAACGTCCTGACCAACTTGCTAAAACTATTAATGATGACCTAGGAAGAGGCGTTACTTTTATTTCCGGTCAAGGCTACTATAGTAAAGAAAATTTGAAAATCATTTACTGTATTGTCGGCAGAAATGAAATTGTGAAAATGAAGGAAATGATTCATCGAATCGATCCTCAAGCCTTTATAACTATTACAGAAGCCCACGAAATCCTTGGAGAAGGATTCACCTTTGAAAAAGAATAAAAAGAGGTAGTGTAGTGACCTCAAAAGTTAGACTTATACATCTATCTTTTGGGTTACAAACAACCTCTTTTTTGTTTACTTATGCTCTTAAGACCAATTCCGAGCAACTTCTTCATCTGCCTTTAACTGATCCACTAATTGGTCCACAGAATCAAATTTGGTCATATCACGAATTCGATCAAGCCAATAAACCATGACGGTTTCCCCATAAATATCTTGATTAAAATCAAAAATATTGACTTCAAAACGTGCTTCTTCTCCATCAAAGGTCACATTTTTTCCAACACTAGCCATAGCACGATACCTCTGTCTTTGAATCTCAACATCAACGACATAAACACCTTCTGCTGGCATATAAGTACGGTCTAAAAGCACCAAATTAGCTGTTGGATAACCAATCGTACGACCACGAGCATTACCATGAACCACCATACCTCTTGATGGAAGTGGTGCCCCCAAAAGTTCTCCTGCTTCTTTCACATTTCCGTCTAAAATAGCTTGACGGATACGAGTTGAACTAATCTTTCCTTTCTCATCTTCTACAGGTGGGACAATGATTACTTCTCCATCAAAATAATCCTTTAGGTCTTCTGCCGTTTTTTTGTCAGAACCAAATGTATAATCAAAACCTGCAACAATAATTTTAGCATTCATAGCCTTGATATAAGTTGCAAAAAATTCCTCTGCTGTGAGACTAGCGAATTGACTACTAAAATCCAGGAGATATAATTCCTCTACACCTTCACGTTTTAATTTTCTTTCACGTTCAGCAGGGTTCAAAATATGCAAAAATAAATCTGGATGATAGGGCTCTAAAGCAATCTTTGGAGATTCATTAAAGGTCATTACGACGATAGGCAATAAATCCTTCATCGCAGCCTTATTGGCAACACGAAATAATTCTTGATGCCCCTTGTGTATACCATCAAAATAGCCGAGAACAACGACTGAATCAGATGGTGTGCCAATATCTTTTTGGTTTTTTATAGGAATAGTAATAATCATAAAATAATTATATCATAGCGATAGCTATTTCTGGAACAGAAAATCTGAAATGTCGTTTTTTTCACCTGAAATGACCATTTTTACAAAAGTAAGTATCCTGCAACAAAAATGAGTGATGGATTATGGAATTAAAATTAATTTCTATAGTAGATTGAAACTAGAACAGCACACTATAGCTACTAAAACATTTTAGAAATTCATTTGACCTTCCTGATCGTTTTGTTCATATTTTATTTCAATCTATTATAACATTTTTTAGAAAGCAAAGCGTATTATCCCAACTTCAATCCACTATAAAAGCCAGCGATTTCTGAGGCTGGCTTTTTAACTATGAAAATTCTTTCTCAACTAGATTGCTTCTGTGACAAAACTACGGCTTTCAAGTACCTTAAGCATGGCATCAGCTGTATCTAGGGCTGTAAAGAGTGGCACACCGTGTTCAATGGCTGAACGACGAATTTGCTCACCATCTTCGTCTGCAGTTCGTTTGGTTCCTACTGTGTTAATGATAGCTTGGATTCTTCCTTTGCGAACAAAGCTTGGGATATCCTGATCATCATCACCAATCTTACCAACAGGTTGGGCTTGCAAGCCATGACTGGCAAAGAAGGCTGCTGTCCCTTCTGTCGCGAGGATTCCATAGCCAATATTTTGGAAACGACGAGCCAAGTCCAAGGCTTCTTCTTTGGCATCATCAGCGATGGTAAAGACAACGGTACCAAAAGTTGGCAAGTGTAAGTAAGAAGCTTCAAAGGCCTTATAGAGAGCTTTTTCCAAAGTCGTATCAGAACCCATAACTTCCCCTGTTGACTTCATTTCAGGACCAAGTAAGCTGTCTACCTTAGCTAGTTTCGTGAAGGAGAAGACAGGTGCCTTGATATGAACGCGAGTGCTTTCAGGGTAAAGACCATCTTGGTAGCCAAGTTCTGATAAACTTTGCCCAAGAATGAGCTTGGTTGCTACTTGAGCCATAGGAATATTGGTCACCTTAGAAAGGAATGGAACCGTACGGCTGGCACGTGGATTGACCTCAATAACGTAGACTTTTTCATTCTTGATAACAAACTGAATGTTCATCATTCCAAGGCAGTTAAGACCAATTGCTAGGCGTTTAGTGTAGTCTGCGATGGTTTCTTGCACCTTTTGTGACAAGGTTTGTGGAGGGTAAACAGCCATGGAGTCACCTGAGTGAACACCAGCTCGTTCTATGTGCTCCATGATACCAGGGATGAGAACATTTTGTCCATCTGAAATGGCATCAACTTCGCACTCTTGCCCAACGATATAAGAGTCGACAAGAACTGGGTGATCTGGACTAGCCTTAACAGCAGTTCGCATGTAAGAACGAAGGTCTGCTTCGTTTTCAACGATTTCCATGGCACGTCCACCAAGTACATAAGATGGGCGGACAAGAACTGGGAAGCCAATCTTGCGAGCTGCAAGAACTGCTTCTTCTTCATTGGTAGCCGTTTGTCCTGGTGGCTGTGGAATATCCAATTCTTTTAGGGATTGCTCAAAGAGGTCACGGTCTTCAGCACGGTCTAGATCAGCAACCTGTGTCCCAAGGATGGTCACACCTGCTTTTGCCAATGGCTCCGCAAGGTTGATGGCTGTTTGACCACCGAACTGAACGATAACACCTTTTGGTTGCTCCAAGTCGATGACATTCATAACATCTTCGAATGTCAATGGCTCAAAGTAAAGCTTATCTGATACAGAGAAGTCTGTAGAAACGGTCTCTGGGTTTGAATTCATGATGATGGCTTCATAGCCAGCCGCCTGGATAGCCTTAACCGAGTGAACAGTTGCGTAGTCAAACTCAACACCTTGACCTATACGGATTGGACCAGAACCTAGGACAAGTACAGATTCCTTATTAGACTTGATAGACTCGTTTTCCCAACCATAGGTTGAATAGAAATACGGTGTTTCTGAGTCAAACTCTGCTGCACAAGTATCGACCATCTTATAAACTGGAACAATCTTGTTTTCCAAACGAAGTTGGCGAACTTGGTCAGCAGTCGTTTCCCAAAGTTCCGCAATCTTACGGTCTGAGAAGCCATTGAGTTTGGCAGTTTTCAAAACTTCTAAATCTTGTGGATGAGCGCCTAATTCTTGCTCGATTTCAAAGATATGCAAGAGTTTATCAAGATAAAAGATATCAATTTTTGTAAGCTCTGCAATTTCTTCTGGTGTGTAACCACGGCGAATGGCTTCTGATACGTAGAAGAGACGGTCATCCTGTGCCTTTACAACCTTTTCAATCAAGTCATCATCTGAAACACTGGCAAGTTCTGGAATCTCGTTATGATGAACACCAATTTCAAGGGAACGACAAGCTTTAAGGAGAGATTCCTCTATGTTTCGACCAATCGCCATGACTTCTCCTGTCGCCTTCATCTGTGTTCCAAGACGACGTTCACCCTTTTCAAACTTGTCAAATGGGAAACGTGGAATCTTGGCAACCACGTAGTCGAGGGCAGGTTCAAACATGGCGTAGGTTGAACCCGTAACTGGGTTGATGACCTCATCCAAGGTCAAACCTACTGCAATCTTGGCAGCCAATTTGGCAATCGGATATCCTGTCGCTTTAGAGGCCAGGGCTGACGAACGTGATACACGAGGGTTTACTTCAATAACATAATACTTGAAGCTGTGTGGATCAAGGGCTAGCTGAACGTTACATCCACCTTCAATCTTAAGGGCACGAATGATGCTCAAGCTCGCGTCACGTAGCATTTGGCTTTCATAGTCTGACATGGTTTGCGCAGGGGCAAATACGATGGAATCCCCTGTGTGAATGCCAACTGGATCAAAGTTTTCCATGTTACAAACAACCAAGGCATTGTCAGCTGAGTCTCGCATCACTTCGTATTCAATTTCCTTGAAACCTGCAATCGAACGCTCAATCAAACATTGGGTAACAGGTGACAATTTCAAACCATTTTCAGCGATTTCACGCAATTCTTCCTCATTGGCACACATACCACCACCAGTACCACCAAGCGTAAAAGCTGGACGAACAATCACTGGGTATCCAATTGTCGCTGCAAAGGCAACTGCTTCTTCTACTGTGTTGACAATTTCTGATTCTGGAATTGGTTGATTCAGCTCTTCCATCAACTGTTTAAAGAGGTCACGGTCCTCCGCTTGGTCAATGGCAGATAATTTAGTCCCCAGAAGTTCGACACCAAGCTCATCAAGAATACCGTTTTTAGACAATTCCATGGCCATATTAAGCCCTGTTTGCCCACCAAGAGTTGGAAGCAAGGCATCTGGACGTTCCTTACGGAGAATACGAGTCACAAACTCAAGTGTAATCGGTTCGATGTAGACCTTGTCTGCAATCTCTTTATCCGTCATGATTGTTGCAGGGTTTGAGTTTACCAAGACAACCTCATACCCTTCTTCTTTCAAAGACAAGCAGGCCTGAGTTCCAGCATAGTCAAACTCAGCAGCCTGACCAATAATAATCGGACCAGAACCAATCACCATAATTTTTTGAATATCAGTACGTTTAGGCATAGTTTATGATACAAAGCCCGTAAAGAACACAGTGAAAATAGGAAACTCGGTGCAGACGCCTTCAGCGTCAAGACGATGTTTATCTTTTTCACACAGTTCTTAGGGCGTGTTCACTTCCGCGAACAATGTATCTTCTCCTTTCTATTCGTCGCCTCACAGAGCGACATTAAATAAGATACAAAGGACGAATAGAAAGCGATTGAATTTTAGGAAACCAAGGAAGGATTGACAATCCAAATTGGTTTCTCTAAATTCCGAGCTTTCCGTCCGTGTTCAGTTACATAAATTCTCCGACGAGCTTTTACTCGTTCCTAGTTTGATTGTTTAAAAGCTTCCATCATCTCGATAAACTCATCAAATAGGTAGCTTGCGTCATGAGGACCAGGGGCTGCATCTGGATGGTATTGAACAGAGAAAGCAGGTTGGTATCTGTGACGTACACCTTCAACTGACTTGTCATTGATTTCTTCGTGAGTAATGATCAAATGCTCTGGCAAATCCTCACGGCTAACTGCATAACCATGGTTTTGGCTAGTAAAGTCTACTCGTCCTGTTGCAATTTCACGTACTGCATGGTTAAAGCCACGGTGACCAAATTTCATCTTATAAGTCTTAGCACCATTTGCCATTGCAAAGAGTTGATGCCCCATACAAATACCAAAGATTGGGATTTTCCCTTGCACACCGCGAATCATATCTAGTACCTGTGGAACATCCTCTGGGTTACCTGGACCGTTTGACAACATCACTCCGTCAGGATTAAGATGGAGAATTTCTTCTGCCGTTGTCGAATAAGGAACAACCGTCACGTTACAGTTTCGCTTAGAAAGTTCACGTAAGATTGAGTGCTTGAGACCAAAGTCCACTAAGACAACACTCAAACCAACTCCTGGAGCTGGATATGAAGTTTTAGTAGAAACCTGCTTGATATTGTCTGTCGGCAATACTGTAGCTTGGAGCTGGTCAGTTACATGGTCCATGCTGTCCCCAACATGAGTCAAAGTTGCACGCATAGTACCATGCTTACGGATAATCTTGGTAAGAGCACGTGTATCAATCCCTGAAATACCCGGAATTTTCTTGGCTTTCAAGAATTCATCCAAGGTCATTTGGTTGCGCCAATTGCTGGCTCTACGTGCTTCTTCGAAAACAACGACTCCCTTACAAGTTGGAATAATGGATTCGTAATCATCACGGTTAATTCCATAATTTCCCACCAAAGGATAAGTAAAGGTCAAGATTTGTCCATTATAAGACTGGTCTGTAATGGATTCTTGGTAGCCGGTCATCCCTGTATTAAAGACGATTTCGCCTGTTACATCAATATCTGCTCCGAAGGCCTTGCCTTCAAAAACTGTGCCATCTTCTAATACTAGAAGTCTTTTTGTCATATTTTCACCTCTCGTGGACGCTCACTGGCGTCTTTTAACGTCTTGTGTTTTAGTTGGCGTTTCTACTCGCCAGTACGGATTCTAAGATTGCCATTCGAACAAAGACACCATTGGTCATTTGTTGGACAATCCGTGATTTTGGTGCTTCAACCAAGTGGTCTGCGATTTCTACATCACGGTTGACTGGAGCTGGGTGCATAAGGATTGCTGTTTCTTTCAAGCGCTCGTAACGTTCTTGAGTCAAGCCATGTTGGGCATGGTAGTCTTCTTTTGAAAAGACTGCACCACTATCATGGCGTTCATGTTGCACACGGAGAAACATCATGACATCAACCTGCTCAATGATTTCGTCAATGGTTACAAACTGTCCATAGTCTGCAAACTCTTGACTTCTCCATTCCTCAGGTCCAGCAAAGTAAAGTTCAGCTCCCAAGCGTTTCAAAATCTGCATATTGGATTTGGCAACGCGTGAATGGTCCAAGTCACCTGCAATCGCAACCTTGAGACCCTCAAAGTGGCCAAATTCCTCATAAATAGTCATCAAATCCAGCAAGCTCTGGCTAGGATGTTGACCCGAACCGTCTCCACCATTGATAATGGAAGTCGTAATCGACGGACTCGCAATCAACTCTCTGTAGTAATCAACCTCTGGGTGGCGAATCACACAGACATCCACTCCTAAAGCAGACAGAGTCAGGATGGTATCATAAAGTGTCTCCCCTTTATTAACTGAACTAGTCTTCACATCAAAGTCAAGTCGCTCCAATCCCAGTTTAATCTCTGCCACTTCAAAGGACTTATGCGTCCGTGTAGAATCCTCAAAGAAAAGATTGGAAACAATCGGGTGGTCTTCATAGGGAAGCTGGGCTCCATTTTTAAACTCAATTCCTCGCTTGATCAATTTCATCACTTGATCAACAGTGAGGTCTTCCATGGACACCACATGGTTCAATGCTTGTTGATTTTCTGACATGGCTACTCCTTTAGCTTTCTAAGCTTCTTCAGTAATCAGAACTCTGTCTTGGCCATCAAGTTCTGCCATCTCCACGATGATTTCTTCAGAACGACTGGTTGGGATATTTTTTCCAACGTAATCTGGACGGATTGGCAATTCTCTATGTCCACGATCGACTAGAACTGCTAAACTCACGCGCGCAGGACGACCATGACCGACAATATTATCAATAGCAGCGCGAATGGTACGACCTGTATAAAGCACATCATCCACCAAGATAACTTCACGATCTGTCACATCGACAGAAACCAAAGAGGTATCTTCTCCACTTTTAATATCATCACGGAAAGGTTTCGTATCCAATTCCACAACAGGAACTGAAAGATTTTCTAGTTGCTCCAAACGTTCTTGAATTCGGTGGGCGATAAAGACACCGCGAGTTTTAATACCAGCCAAGACGATTTTATTCAAATCTTTGTTGCGTTCGATAATTTCATAAGTAATACGCGTAATCGCTCGTTTGACAGTCAATTCGTCTACAACTTCTTTTGTCTTCATGACAAACCTCCAAAAAGAAAAGTCTCCTTAAACAAGGAGACTTGAAATGTATAGCCAAGCGAGCCCTACTGCAAACAGTATAGACTTCACCCTTCTACTTTATCACGCTCCTTGCCTGCCTCACGGGACAGGTTTAAAGGAATATTTAGTTATCAATTACTATAGCACAAAGCATGGTTAAAATCAAGCAAAAACTTTTGATGTTCCATCTTACAAATTGCTAAAATCATATAATTGTGGGTACTGGTCACACTCTGGATTTTTAGGGTGACAGATAGCTCTTCCAAAATAAATCATGGCCTGATGGGCAGCTAACCACTGCTCAGGTGGCAAGATATCCATGACCTGCTTTTCCACCTCAAGCGGTGTCGCTGATTTTTTGACAATATCGTGATGTTTGCAAATACGCTCCACATGAGTATCGACTGCAAAGGCTGGAATCCCGAATCCTACACTCATGACAACATTGGCTGTCTTGCGACCAACACCTGCTAGACTTTCTAATTCTTCACGTGTCTGAGGAACTTGACCATCAAAATCGTCTAGTAACTGTTGGGCACATTTTTTTAGAAATTTAGCCTTATTTCGATACAGTCCCAGGCGAGAAATATGTGAAGCAATTTCACTCTCTGTCGCTACAGACATGGCTTGTGGCGTTGGAAAGGCGGCAAAGAGACCTGGTGTTGCCTTATTTACCGCTGCATCCGTCGTCTGGGCTGACAACATGACCGCAACCAATAGTTCAAAATGATTGGTAAAGTCAAGACTAGGCTTGGCATCTGGGAAGAGAGCGATAATTTCTTCTAGCACCTTTCGTGCTCGTTTTTTTGACAAGACCATTATTCGTCTCCGTCAAATAGTCCTTGCAAGCCAGCAAAAGGACTGTTTTCTTCTTTCTTGACTGCTTGTTGAGCTTGGTATTCTTCCTCTGTCATGATTTGCCAGTCATTTCCTGAAACAAAACCTTGCCCCGCCTCTTCTGCAGCCGTCAAAACCTTGATAGGGATATTGAGCAGGATATTGTCTGATACGCTCTCAGCAAGGTCAAGTTCTCCATTTTCGATAGGCAAGACCAAATCATCATCTAGAACCTCTTGATCTAACTGGTTGGTTGCGCCTTCCATGAAAACTTCTGTGACTGGATAAGATTCAGCTAACTCAACTGGCTCCATACTACGACTTGAAGCAAGGACAATAGTGTAAGATAGTTGATAATCTAAGAAATACATACGATCTTCGTATTGTACTTTCCCAACTGCAAGGATATCTTTCACATCTAAGATTTCTTGATTACGTGCACGCAAGTCTGCGACTAGGTCTAAACTTTGTTCAAAGTGCAGGCCTTCAGACTGCTTGCGGATCTCTTGAATATTTAATTTCATACTTCCTCCATAAAGATTTACTCTCTTGATTATACCATGAAAAGGCTACAAATCAGCCCACCAAACTTTGTAATTAAAAATCGTTTTTTAACATATTTAACATGATGTTTCTATTTTTTAGTGCTATACTATAGGCAAGAATACATCAGATTAGGTAGAATGATCATATGGAAGTCAAAGAACTCATTACTAATACTTCCCAACAGGGGTTTTAGAGCTTGAAATTACTTGTTTTCTATTGACAAAATTTCCTGAAAGGTATAGGATAGAGGTACTAATACTCGGAGGTATCGGAGACATGAACAACTAATCTATCAAATAAAGAACCTTTATTTAGTAGATCTTGTTTTTGTCTCTTTTTGTGTGCTCTTTTTATACTAGATTTTCTAGTATCTTGTCCTCATTGAAAATCAAAAAAATAGAAAGCTATGCTCCTCTTGGGTTGGGTTAGGCAGCTTCAGCTAGTTTGACGAGCTTTTCAACGAGTATAATAGAGTTTTGGACAGTGACTTTGGGCTCTACTAGATAAAGTAGAGCTTTTTGTTATGCACTATCAACATTCTAGAAAGGGCAATCATATGATAAAAATCAATCACCTGACCATCACACAAAACAAAGATTTACGAGACCTTGTCTCTGAACTCAGCATGACCATCCAAGACGGAGAGAAGGTCGCTATTATTGGCGAAGAAGGAAATGGCAAATCAACCTTGCTTAAAACTTTAATGGGGGAATATTTGTCTGATTTCACTATCAAGGGAGACATCCAGTCTGACTATCAGTCACTAGCCTATATTCCTCAAAAACTTCCCGAGGAGCTGAAAAAGAAAAGTCTACACGACTACTTCTTTTTAGATTCTATTGATTTAGACTACAGTATCCTCTATCGTTTGGCTGAGGAATTGCATTTTGATAGCGATCGTTTCGCTAGCGACCAAAATATTGGCAGTCTATCAGGGGGCGAAGCTTTGAAAATTCAGCTCATCCATGAGTTAGCCAAACCCTTTGAGATTCTCTTTTTAGATGAACCTTCAAATGACCTGGACCTTGAAACAGTTGATTGGCTAAAAGGTCAGATTCGAAAGATTCGGCAAACCGTTATTTTCATCTCCCATGATGAAGACTTTCTTTCTGAAACGGCAGATACTATTGTCCACTTGCGACTGGTCAAGCACCGAAAAGAAGCTGAAACTCTAGTAGAGCATTTAGACTATGAGAACTATAGTGAGCAGAGACAGGCTAATTTTGTCAGACAAAGTCAGCAAGCTGCTAACGACCAGAGAGCCTATGACAAAACCATGGAAAAGCATCGCCGAGTCAAACAAAACGTAGAAACTGCTCTTCGAGCTACCAAAGACAGTACTGCTGGGCGACTATTGGCTAAAAAAATGAAAAATGTTCTCTCTCAAGAAAAACGCTTTGAAAAGATAGCTCAGTCCATGACCCAAAAACCACTTGAAGAGGAAGAAATCAGACTTTTCTTCTCAGACATTCAACCATTACCGGCATCTAAAGTCTTAATCCAACTGGAAAAAGAAAATTTGTCCATTGACGACCGAGTTTTAGCTCAAGAACTACAACTAACTGTCCGTGGGCAAGAAAAAATCGGTATCATCGGCCCAAATGGTATTGGGAAATCAACTCTGTTAGCCAAATTACAGCAACTTCTTAATGATAAAAGAGAGATTTCGCTTGGTTATATGCCACAAGATTACCACCAAAAACTGCAATTAGATTTATCACCAATAGCCTATCTCAGCAAAACTGGGGAAAAAGAGGAACTGCAGAAAATCCAATCTCACTTAGCCAGTCTCAATTTCAGTTATCCAGAAATGCAGCATCAAATTCGCTCCTTATCTGGCGGGCAACAGGGAAAACTCCTGCTTTTGGATTTAGTCTTGCGCAAACCAAACTTTCTCCTTCTGGATGAGCCCACACGAAACTTTTCTCCAACTTCTCAACCAGAAATCAGAAAACTCTTTACAACCTATACAGGCGGTATCATCACTGTTTCGCATGACCGTCGTTTCTTAAAAGAGGTCTGTTCAATCATCTATCGCTTGACAGAACATGGTTTGGAGGTCGTTAATTTAGAAGATTTATAAACAAAAAGAAACCTAAAGAATTGTTGGAAAAACAATCTTTAAAATCCGACTACAATGTTTATTTTTTATAAATTGATTATTATAGATTAAGTTTGGGACAAATTTTATAATATTCACACTCCTGAAGATAATTCTTGGCTTTGGAGCACTATTTAAACATTATAATCAGTGAATAAATCTTATATCCACATTCAAGTCAATCATTTCTTTCAAAGTCATTCATAAGCAACTCTAAGTAATACTCAATGAAAATCAAAGAGCAATCTAGGAAGCTAGCCGCAGGTTGCTCAAAGCACTGCTTTGAGGTTGCGGATGAAACTGACGAAGTCAGTAACCATATATACGGCAAGGTGAAGCTGGCGTGGTTTGAAGAGATTTTCGAAGAGTATAACCAGATAAAAACTCGCTTCAAAATAACAAAAAAACGAGCACCTCCTCAGTTGGAAATGCTCGTTTTCTTATGTTGCCATGGTTTATAATTACAATGAGAAATAGGAAACAGCCTTGAATGGGAAAATCTCCTAGATCCCGACCACCAACTTTTTTACTCTACTGGTTTTTCTTGATTTCCAGTGCTTGTTGTAAATTCTGTTGTTCCCTTTTCTGAAGCTGATTCAGCAGGTTTAGAATCTGTTGTGTTGCTTGGTTTGTTTTCGTCGTTTGCAGTTTCACTGTTAGATTCCGCAGCTGTGTTTGATTGATTCTCAGCACTGGTCTTATCACCATTTGTTGCTGGAGTTTCTTCTTCACTCGCACTTGATTTTGACTTGATTTCTTGATTCAAGACCAGAATAGCTTTTGTCAATTCAAGTAAAGCAGCTTTATCTTTACTCTTGGCAGAAAGTTGATCTAGTAGAGCATCCACTTTATCAAAGTCTGCATCAGAACCCTTATTGTTTTCTAAATAAGCGTGAAGTGACATGAGAATATCGTAGAGTTTTTGATAGAGTACAAGTGTCTGAGGGTCTTGCTCAGCATTTTCCTTCTCTTGTTGAAGAGCGCTGGCGATGCGAGTCAAGACATCTTTCACCTGACTGTTTACTTCATCCAAGTCTGCATTAGCCTTGTTGGTGGCAGCTTTGAGATTTTCTACTTCTTCTGCCAAGGATTGTCTGATGCCTTCTTCTTGGATTTGCTCTAAGAGTTGAGTTGCCTTGCTCAAAAGACTTTCTACTTGTTCCTTGCTGACATGATTGACATGCTCTTCAGGCATAAAGTCTCCGTACAATTCTTTCAAGAAGCCATAAATAGCTGTCTTGGCAGTTTGATTATCAACTTTTTCAGTATCTAGAACTGTCTTAGTCGATTTAGCAGTAGTTGGTTGAGCTTTCAAAGCTTCTTCTACTTCTTGTTTTGCTTGGTAGATGCTTGGGAATAATTTGTTCAATTCTGCTGCCTTAAGGAAGGATTGAGATTGATACAAGGTCCAAGTCAACTGAGCGACTTTGTTTCGAAGTTCATCACTCAAACGCCCATCATTTACGTGTTCGTAGAAATACTTGATGTATCCTACAGTTGTAACACCTGTTCGATCATTAAAGTCTTGCAAGGCTTGAAGTTGTGATTCAACCGCTACTAAAGCAGCCTCATCTTTAGCCAACTTAGCTTCTTGGAGTCGAACAAGAAGGTCTTTCTTAGGAAGTCCATAAGAGTCTGTATCCAGTGTATTGATTTTATCAATCAAGGCTTGATATTTCTTATCTAGAGCGCTTGTTTTAACAGGTTTGATACTTTCATCAATATGGATATATTGCTTATCAAAGAGATCCAGTGTTGCAAGATAACCTGCTGTAGAGTTAGTTGCCAGTTTCTTCATATTTTCAGTAAACTGACCTAAGGCTAACTCAATCTGTCTTTGTTCGATAGGTTTGTCTTTATAGATACTTTTGCTATCAGCTAGAAGTTGATCTACTTTTGCCAAGACCGCCTTCTCATCAAAAGCTCCAGGTTGATAGTTGGATTGAAGGGCTGGAATCTTGTTTTTCAAAGCCACTTCATAGCCCTTAGTTTGAACCTTGATGTAGTGATTGTGGTCACCATGAGGAATGACGAAACTACCATTTTCTACCTGCAAGCTATAAGGAGACACACCATCTCGCAAAGCAGTCGTATAAAGTTCATTTAGGAAATCCAGAACTTGATTTCCAGTTTGAAGAGGAATCCGAACGTGTTCCTTACGAACAGCGTAAGGATGAATATGAGTTGGATCGTAGGCTTGGTCTGGATTTCCAAAGACAAAGAATCCGTTTGAAATTCTAATAGCTTCAAGTGGAACTCCGTATGTTTTAGAAATATAAGCAATCTTTTCTTCATCACTAGCATCTCTTGAGAAAGACTCTACCGTTTTAGCAAGAGGTTTTACAGGCTCTGCATCATGATGTGTTTTCAAATGATCCTGAGCTGCCTTAATTTGCTCTGCTGTCAAATCTTTCTTGAAGAAGTAATGATTGTGGTCACCATGACTCATGACAAAGCCTTGTTCATCCTCACTGATAACACGATTAGCATCAAAACCGTGATCATGGTCTTCATCATGATGGTGTCCATGATGATCTTCATCGTGATCGTCATCATGTGCTGGTGTTGTTGTATTTGCCCCTTTCAAGTGATCTTGCGCAGCCTTAATTTGGTCTGCTGTCAAATCCTTCTTGAAGAAGTAATGATTATGGTCACCATGACTCATGATAAATCCTGATTCATCTTCTGCAATAATTCGATTAGCATCAAAGCCGTGACTATCTTCTTCATGTTCCTTATGTGAAGCACCTGGATTGGTTGGAAGAGATGGCGAAGGTGTTGCTAGACCATTGTTTGAATGAGTCGGTTGTCCAATTTGGTTCGATTTTAGAATGTAATGGAAATGATCGCCATGTCTTACAATATAAGCTGTAGCTGTTTCTTCAACGATATCTTTTGGATTAAAGATATAGCCATCAGAAGTTGAAGAGAGTTCCTTACTTATCGTTGAAGAAGAAGGATTGTTTGAAAGACTTCCTAGTCTAGACGCTACTTCATGAGGTTTTTCATTTGTAGAGACCGTAGAACCAGTTCCACCGATAGGCACCATTCTAGCAATCTTTTCTTCTAAAGCAGAGAGCTTGCTGTAAGGAATAAAGTGATAATGGTCGCCATGCGGAATCGCAACTCCATTCGGTGTACGACTGACAATCTTAGCAGGGTCAAAGACTAAGCCATCTGATTCACTGTAACGTTGGTCGCTAGGTGAATCATAGAGTTCTTTCAATAGACTTTGGAGATTTTCAACTTTGCTTTCTGGCTTGCTAGTTGATCCGTGTGCTACAGATTGCGTGTTATTGTCACTAGCCACTGAAGAATAGCTTAACTGACTCGGTTGCGTATTTTTGCCCGCTAGATGAGCTTTGGATGCTGCTAATTCACTAGCAGATAAATCACTTTTTGGAATGTAGTGATAGTGACCACCGTGAGGAACGATATAAGCATCACCGGTATCTTCGATAATATCAGCTGGATTAAAGACATAACCATCATCTGTCGTATAGCGTCCTTGAGATCTTGCTACAGAAACATCAGAGCTGACCTTCTCCTTATCTTTGACATGTTCTTGTTTTTGACGGTTGATTTCATCTTTGGTTCGAACATTATCAGCATGAGCTACATCTTTCAAATAGACATAGTATTTTCCATCGACCTTGATGATATAACCACCCTTTACCTCGTTGACAATATCTCCATCCTTAAGTTGGTAATTTGGATCCTTCATCAGAAGTTCTTCACTAAAGAGGGCATCATAAGGAACTTTCCCGTTATAGTAATGATAGTGATCACCGTGTGACGTCACATATCCCTGATCTGTAATCTTAATAACAATTTGCTCGGCCTGAATTCCTTCTTTTTGGCTAACCTGATCTGGTGTCAGGTTTTCAGTTTTCTGACTTGACTGACTGCCATCCACATAAGAGACACGATTATTGTCCTTATCTTCCTGCGAGAGATGCTGATTTAGCGCATAAGCACACAGACTCAAGGACACGATGACAGCTGATCCGACTGCTATATACTTTTTACTGAATTTCATAAATTCCTCATTTCAATAAATGATGAAGCTTTTTCTTAACTTCTTTTTCTCGGTTAAACAGTTTTTTCTAAACTGGTTATTTAACCAATTAATTAACCAGTAAATAGTTTACCTTTTTTAAGTTTATCTGTCAAGATTTTTATATCATTTTAAAAAATAAAAGCCAGTATTGCTACTGACTCTTACATCATTTTGATTTAATAGGATAAACTTATGCTTCTGGTTTCGTCGTTACTGACTCACTACCTTTTTAACAAAGCAAGTAATTTTTCTGCTTCTGCCATGATACCATTATTATCCATGGTTTGAAGACTCAAGTTATTTCGTAAACCAGCTAGGGTTTCTGTCGCATTGGCTTTCAAACCAGCATCCGTTACTTTATCAAGTAAAGTTTCTACTTCTTTAAGCTTGGCTTCTACTTTTTCAGTCTCTACTTGAGGGACTTCATCTTCGTCTGTTTTATCTTTAGACTCCTCCGCTGTCTCTTCTTCATCAGTACTCGGTTTATAAAGATTATCTACTGAAGGATTTAAAGCAGCGTGATTCTCTTTTTCATCAGATTCAGGGCGAGTTGGCTCACTTACTTCATCATGTTCCTTATTTTCATTATGTTTACCGTCTTGGTCTGCCTTATTTTTACGAACATGGTCGCTGGCATTTCCCCAACCATTATCTGAGTGAGGACGTTCTTCAGGATGTTCAACATAATATTTTACAGTCGCAAAGAGATCCTCAAGGCTATAACCCTTAGGTGCTTCATAGAGTCCTTCGTCAAACCAACCAAATTTAATATTATGGTAATGGTCGTAATGAGGTATAATTAAGCTACCATTTTTAACTTCAACAGTATGTTGTAGATTGTAAGGAATATGATCAAGTGGGACCTTCTTAGCTGCTTTCACTTTATTATAGATTGCTTCTACTCCTTTAACCTCAGTATTTCCTGAACCCTGATTCTCTGTTGAAGGAGGTGTCAAACCTTTCTCTTTAGCATAAGCCTGGGCTGCCACTCTTTCAGCTTCAGACAAGCTCTCTTTCTTAATCCAGTGACTATGGCTCATATGTGGAGTTACATAAGCATCTCCCTCATCACTGGTAATATCACGAATGTCAAAGATATAGCCATCTTCTGTTGTATACTTACCTGCTAATTTCGCTAATTTAATTTCATCGTCTGTATAAGCAATTTGAGAATTTGGCTTACCAAGACGTTCTGGATGGGTAATTGGTGCTAGGAATGCCAATAAATCATCTACCAATTTTCCTTTATTAGAAGATTCATCATTCAAGCGCTCTGCTAATTTGTCTAAGGCTTGGAAATCAGAAGTACGACCCTTATTTTCATACAAGGCTTTATGAGCCTCGGCCAATAAATTATATGCTTTATCATAAAATTCTTGGTCACGAGGAGCGACATTTTCTTTCTTCGCAACTAGAGCGTGTGTCTCTTGAGTTTTCTTAGACAAGAGATTTTCAATAGCGTCAATCTTAGCCTTAGCCAGATCTTTAGCTAGAACATAACGACTGACTCCCTTATCCTCGATAATATAACCGTCACCAACTTTTCTAACAACCTGGTTGACATCAAGTTCAGTCGGTTTATTTTCCACTGGTGCTAGAGGTTTGGTAGTAGGGGCTGGCTTCAAAGGAGTGACGCTTGGCAAGACACTGCCATTTTGTCCCTTAACAACTATCATACGAGCCAATTTTTCTTCCAGCGGTGACATTTGTGAATAAGGAATAAAGTGATAATGGTCTCCGTGAGGCACTGCGACACCGTTAGCTGTACGTTTGATGATTTGTGCCGGATCAAAGACTAGACCATCCGATTCCACATGTCGTTCTGACAAAGGTTTGGCATACAATTCACGTAAAAGTGTTGGAATATCTTCCCCTTGATTTTGATGATATGTTGGGGTAACAGTCAGATTTGGAGTCTCTGTCAAACTTGGTTGGGCTGGATTACCATTATCACTACTTGGTTTACTTGAACTTGTAGAAGAATATGATCTCTGTTTACCATTCCAATAAGTTTGAGCAGCAGCTAATTCTCCTGCTGACAAATCACTCTTAGGAATATAGTGGAAATGATTGCCGTGAGGGACAACAAAGGCATCACCTGTATCTTCAATCACATCTGTCGGATTAAAGACATACCCATCATCCGTTGTATAAGCGCCTCCAGTTCCTCGATTTGGTGCCTGCGTATTGAGATTAAAGTTTGGTTTAATCGTTGAACTTGGTGTTGAACTTGTTTTCTCAGGGCTACTTGGCTTCGTATTATCAGGATGACTTTGAACTGGCTGACCTCCAATTGGCAGATTTCGAGCCAATTTTTCTTCCAAGGCAGACATTTGTGAATAAGGAATGAAATGGAAATGATCTCCGTGAGGAACTGCCACACCATTGGCAGTACGTTTTGTAATCTGTGCTGGATCAAATACTAAGCCATCAGACTCCACATGACGTTGGCTAAGTGGCAAGGCGTACAATTCTTGAAGGAGACTAGCTAAATCCTCATTTTGACTCTCAGGAGCTTTGGCAGAATCTTGAGAAGCCTCAGATGGACTCGTTCTCATACTAAATCTTCTTTCAGCTCTGCTTGAACGGTATTCAACCGTACTTAATTGACCGCCTTTTCCAGATAAGAAGGCTTGGGCAGCGGCTAATTCACTAGCAGACAAGTCACTTTTAGGAATATAGTGGAAGTGATTGCCATGAGGTACGATATAGGCATCACCCGTATCTTCGATGATATCAGATGCATTGAAGATATACCCATCATCCGTTGTATAACGTCCTTGAGCTCTGGCTGCAGCAACAGCATTATCTGTGCTTGCATTATGATTATGACTATGTTCCTGCTTCTGACGTTTAATCTCTTCTTTTGTACGAATATTGTCCGCATGAGCCGCATCTTTAAGGTAAACATAGTATTTCCCGTCTACCTTAATCACATAGCCACCCTTGATTTCATTGACAATGTCTGAATCCTTCAACTGATAATTCGGATCTTTCATGAGGAGTTCTTCACTGATGATGGCATCATAAGGAACCTTCCCATTATAGTAATGATAATGGTCTCCATGAGAGGTCACATAGCCTTGATCCGTAATCTTGATAACAATTTGTTCGGCGTTGATTCCCTCTCTTTTACTGACTTCATCTGGTGTCAAATTTTCTGCCTTTTGACCAGCCTGATCACCATCTATATAAGCAACTCGATTCGAATCTTTCTTAACTTGTCCAGCTTGGTAACGACCAAGCTCGTAGGAACAAACACTTAGGGCAAGAACTGCCACTGAACCTGCTACATATTTTTTATTGATTTTCATTCTTTCCTCATTTCAATTCTTCTGCTAGAACACTCATATTTTCTTCAAGATTTTCTAGATAAGTCTTGTCATTTTGTGGGTCAGCCTCTAAAGGATTCAGAGTTTTAAGACCCACACCTGTTGATTTGACAAGAGTTTCAGCTACTTTTGAAGAAGCGTTACTTTCTGTAAAAATCGTTTTAACCTTATATGTTTTAACAAATTCCTGAATTTCAGTTAGTTGTCTTGGACTTGGTTCTTGTTCAGGAGAGATACCTGCAATACCCAATTGATTAAGTCCAAATCGCTTAGCTAGATAAGAAAAGGCTGTATGTTGTGTTACAAAGGTTTTCTGACTCGCTTTTTCAAATTTAGGTTGGAATTTCTTAGTCAATTCCTGAGCTTTTTTGATAAAGGCTTGCGCATTTTTCTGGTAAGTTTCTTTATGCTCACTATCCACCTCTGAAAGTTTGTCAGCGATAATTTGCGCTTCTTCGCCAGCTTTTTCTGGATCTAGCCATGTGTGAGGGTCATAGAGCGTTTTTTCATCAACTCCATCCCCTGCTTCCACATCTTCTAGCCCTGGGACGCGGTCTAAAGTCATTCCCTCTGAAGCCTCTAAAACCTTGACTTTAGATTTTTTTAGATTGGGATCTAAACTTCCTGCCCAAGATTCGAGCGTATGAGAATGATAAACAAAGACGTCTGCATCATAGATGGCCGCGATGTCATTTGCTGAAGGTTCAAAGGAGTGAATCCCACTACTTGACTGAATCATCCGAACATCATTCAAATCACCAGATATCTCTTTAACCATAGAGTAGATAGGATAAAAACTGGTCACAATTTTCATCCCTTTTCCTGTTTGGCTTTCCTTTTGACCACAAGCCCCTAAACACAAAAGAAAGACACTTAACAATACTAAAAATAAACTTTGTTTTTTCATGGATAACCCCTTAACTATTTAATTAACTGGTAAACATTCTACTCCTAAAAATTTAATCTGTCAAGCTATTTTTAGAAAAATTTTGAAATTTCTTTCACATATAAAAATCTGCTGAGTTTCAACAACTCAACAGATTCTCACTTTATATACTCAATGAAAATCAAAGAGCAAATTAGGAAGCTAGCCGTAGGTTGCTCAAAACACTGTTTTGAGGTTGTAGATGAAACTGACGAAGTCAGTAACAATACATACGGCAAGGCGAAGCTGACGTGGTTTGAAGAGATTATTCTTCTATGGTAGAATGCTTATAGCCATAAGTGAAGTAAATAATACTTCCTACTAACAACGCAACTAGGAAAGCAATCCAAGTTTCCATATTATACTGCAACATAAAGGATAAACAAATGATGATTGATAAAATCGGTAACAGAGGTACCAATGGTGTTTTAAATTCGCCCGCTTTGGGCATTCCTTTTTCTTTCCGTAAACGAATCAAGCCGTAAGCAAGCATCATCAAGTAGGCCAAGGTACAAATGTTTAAGAAGGCTGCGATACTGGCTAGTGGGAATATTCCTGCAGCTACTGCTGAAGCTAGACCTGTTAAAATAGTAGCATTTTTGGGTACCTTACTTGTCTTTGTTAGTTCTTTAAATACAGCAGGCATTAAGCCGTCACGCGCTAAACTGTAAATCATACGCGATAGGGCATAGGTCATAGAAATACAAACTGTAATCAAGGTCAAGATAGCCACTAATGACACATAGTTGGCTGCCCAACTAATCCCAACACTACGAAGGGCAAAGGCAACGGCATCGTTGACATTTAGATGACTATAGTGAACCACACCAGTCAAGACAAGCGTCACCAAGGCATAGAGAATAGTTACGATAGAAAGCGATAAGACAATCCCTCTAGGAATATTTTTTTGAGGAGTCTTGACCTCATCTACGGCCATAGAGATGGATTCAAATCCCAAAAAACCGAAGAACATCAAGGATGCACCAGCCATAATACCAGTACTAGCACCATAGATTTGTCCAAAACCATAGGGAGCAAAATTACTCCAGTTATCAAGTTTGATATGCCAGATTCCTACTAAAACAAAGAGAGCTAAAGCGGAAAATTTCAAAATAACTAGAATAGAATTAAAGCGTAAGGCTGCTTTAGCATTGAGTAAAACAAGTGAGGTCACCAAGACCAAGACAAGAATAGGCAATAAATCAACAAATGTCCCTGCTTGAGGATTAAAGGTACCATTTAAAGCCTGAGGAAGGGCTATCCCATATTGAGAAAGCAAGCCTTTAAAATAAGCTGCCCAACCCGAAGCCACACCTGATATGGCTGTCATGAACTCCATCATGGTTAACCAACCAGCCAACCAAGCAGGGAATTCTCCTAATATAGCATAGAGATAGCTGTAGGCACCACCTGTAGCAGGTACTCGCGAAGCAAATTCTGCAAAAAAGAGGGCTGATAATCCCACACACAAGGCAGAAATGACGATTGAAATCACTAGGGCTGGACCAGCAAGCGTTGCAGCTGCAGTACCTGTAATTGTAAAAACACCTGTACCAACCATGGCTCCGATACCCAGCAAAATCAAATCCCATAACTTCAAATGCCTGTGCATCTCTGTTTTATCCAAACTAACATTCTTTGTTCTAAATATATTCATCTTTCTTCTCCAAATAAAATGATGATTCTATTTTACCATAAATATAGGATATTTGTGAATATTTATAAAATATTTTTCTAAAAAAATCTGACTACATATTGTAATCAGATTTTTATCGATTCTAGTTCATTTCTTTAAAGGCTGCTTCTGCATCCGCGTTGCTGATAACACCAAATTGAATCTTTCCAATCTTTCCTTGACTATCAATCAGGTATTCTGTAGGAATGCTTCGAATTTGATAAGCTTGGAAGGTTGTTGCTTTAGTATCATAAAGAACTGGGATATCTTTATATCCTTGATCTTGGAACCACTGTGGGAATTGCTCAACAGTTTTTTCACCTTGAATTCCTGGTGCAATGACACTAAGAATTTCGAAATCGCGATCTGGTTTCGCAGCTAATTCCATCAACTCAGGCATACTTTTTTTACATGGACCACACCATGAAGCCCAAAACTTCAAGTAGACTTTTTTACCCTTATAATCAGATAACTTAACTTCTTTACCATCCATGGATTGCAAGGTGAAGTCTGGAGCATCTTTTCCAACAGCAATTTGTTGTACGGACGTTTGTTGTTGCTGTTTTGGGGATTGTTGTGGAGCTTGAGTTTTTTTAGTCTCTTCCTCACCACAGGCCATCAATACAACTAATGACAGAAGGCTTAAACCAGCAAACATTATTTTTTTCATCTTTTTCTCCTTTATTCAAAAATTCCAGCTAGAACATTTACTTGTCCTAATAGTAACAAGATTCCCATTAAAATAATAAGGAAACCACCAATTTTCTTTAGTAGCATCATATGACGTTTGATTTTACTAAAATAAGGCATTACTACACCTGAAGCTAGAGCCAAAACCAAGAAAGGAATGGCCATCCCCAGAGTGTAAATAAGAGTATAAATAGCTCCTTGCCAAGCACCATTGCCTCCAGAAGCCGCAAGCGCTAAAACAGAACTTAAAACCGGACCAATACAAGGTGTCCAACCAAAGCTAAAGGTAATACCAAGTAAAAATGCTGACCAATAACGATTGGATTCTGATTTCTTGAAAGTAAAGCTTTTTTGAACCTCTAATTTCTTAAAATGAAAAATTTCCATCTGGTGAAGTCCCAAAATGATAATAATTGTTCCCATAACATATCGAAACCAATTTGCATAGAGAATATTACCAAAGTAACCTGCACCAAATCCTAGGATAAAGAAAATGAGAGAAATACCTGCAATAAAGCAAAGTGTTCGAATCAAACCTGACCAGAGAACCTTTCTCCCAAATAAAGAAAAACTTTTTGCGCTTTCCTGATCATCCAATAAAATCCCAGCATAAACTGGCAAAAGAGGAAAAATACAAGGAGAAAAGAAGGACAAGACCCCTGCTAAAAAAACGGAGATTGAAAATATTATCGTTTCCAATAAAGAACCAACTTTCTTAAGAATTTAAACCTATTGTACTATAAATGTTAAAATTTGTATCAAGTTTGCTACGGTTAGCTGTATTATCTATGATATTATAATAAGTTCAGGCTAAAATAGTACACCCTGGTTTCTATAGTAGATTGAAATAAAATCTAGAGAAATCAATTAATTATAAAACATTATTAGAAATTGAATTGAATTTCGCATTCAAGGTGTTCGGTTTTTTCATTTCACTATAGATAAAAGAAAAAATTGAAGAAAATTGTCCAAAGAGCCACTTTTTCTTCAATCTACTTTTACTTATTTTAATAAGTTCCTTCTTCACCTTGACTAGTCAAGATAACAGGTCCATCTTTTGTAATGACAAATTGGTGTTCATACTGACATGACAATCCACCGTCAATGGTCTTATGCGCCCAACCAGTCTTCATATCTGTATCAATTTCCCAGTCACCAGTATTGATCATTGGTTCAATGGTCAGCACCATTCCTTCACGGAGACGAAGCCCACGACCAGCAATACCATAGTTAGGAACCATTGGTTCTTCGTGCATAGTTGGGCCAACACCATGACCAACCAAATCACGCACTACACCGTAACCACGACTTTCAGCGTATTCTTGAATAGCCGCACCGATATCACCGATACGATTTCCAACAACAGCTTGCTCAATCCCCTTATACATGGCTTCTTTAGTTACATCCATCAAATTTTTCACTTCTTCGGACGGTGTACCTACAGCGTAAGCCCAACATGAGTCTGCTAGACCACCAGAATAGCTCTGAGTGTATTTTTTCATTTGCTCGACATTGTTGAAGTTTAATTTTGAGACATTCAAATCAGATTTGGCAATTGGACCTCCCAAAACCATATCCACTTTGAGCAAATCACCATCTTTCAAGATATAATGACGAGGGAAAGCGTGAGCAACTTCATCATTAAGAGAGCAGCAGGTAGCATAAGGATAATCCATCATGGCACCGTCAACCCCAATCTGAAGTGGAAGGAAATTTTCTTCCTTACAACGACGGCGAACATACTCTTCAACTTCCCACATATCTACGCCAGGCTTAATCAAATCACGTAAGCCGATATGAATACTTGCAAGGAAATCACCGGCTTTATCCATAGCTTCGATTTCACGAGCTGATTTTAATGTTATCATCTTTTCTCCTAGTTTCTAATTAATTTTAACGGTCACATTTGCTTTTGAAACAATCTGATGACCGTGATAAATATCGTAGTCAATAATAGCTGATCGTCTAGTATGATGGATAATGCGTGCTTGAATGCGCAGTATATCATCAATCTGAACAGCCTGCAAAAAGTAGATCAGCATCTGCTCGATAATGAGATTGCGCCCGCTATTCACAACTAAATCTTGGGTCATGTGAGTCAAAATTTCAGCTAATACACCATTAGCCAAAACACCGTTTTTTTCAAGCATAAAAGGTTCCACTGTAATGACTACTTCATCATGGTGATAAGAGAGTTTTTGTCCAATCTGCTCAGAAAAAGTTGGTAGAGCCGAAACTTGGGAACGACTCATTTTCTCCATGACATCTCGTCGTGTCACAACTCCAAGCAAGGTTTGATTATTCCGAACAACCGGTACCATTTCAAAGTCTTCAGCAATCATCCGTTGACTCACATTGGCAATATTTGTCGATAAACCAACTAAAAATAGACTACGCGACATGACCTTGTCAATTGTGGTACTTGGTGACTTATCACCAGCGTCTCTCATGGTTACAACTCCAACAACAACCTGATGTTGGTTAATCACTGGAAAACGACTGCTACGATTCTTACGAACTAAGTCCAAATAATCTTTAACGGTGTCAGTCTCTCTCAGAAAACCATACTCATGACTCGGACGATAAAGTTTCTCAACTGTCAGAATATCCGTCTTAATTTGAACATTTGACAAGGCTTTATTGATCATGGTCGCAACAGTGAAAGTATCATGCTTGCTTCTTAAAACAGGAATTCCTTTTTGATTTGCCAGTTTAAGAACATCATCATGAACATGGAAACCACCTGTAACCAAGACTGCATTTTCATTTTCAAGCGCTAATAATTGGATACGAGTACGATCTCCGACAATCAAGAGCCCCCCATCATGAAGGTAAGACAAGATGTTTTGTTCAGTCATGGCACCGATTGAAAACTTGCTAAATTCTCTCTCTAAACCTTCTTGACCAGCCAGAACCTCAGAAGAAGTCACTTCTGCAATTTCATCAAAAGTTAATCTTTCAATAGCAACTTTCTGGGATTTAACGCGAATAGTACCACTTCTTGGTCGAGTCTCCACAATTCCACGGTTTTCAGCTTCCTTGATAGCGCGATAAGCCGTTCCATCACTGACTCCCAGATGGTTGGAAATACTACGAACACTAACCCTCTTTCCGACAGGTAATTCTTCCAAATAGCTTAGAATTTCCTGATGCTTACTCATTGAATTCTCCTTTTACATACCGAAATTCAAGATAATCCCGCATTTTTCTTGTGTAGCGATCACTTCCCTTAAACTGACGGAACAAACTAAATCCAGCCTTAAGAGCAACCTTTTGACTTGCTTCATTTTCGAGATGGGTAATAATAGATAATTGTTTTAAGCCAAATTCCTCAAAAGAAAGCTGACAAATTTTTCTAACAACCTCTGTCATAAATCCTTGACACCATACATCTTTTCTCAAAAAATAGCCAAGTTCTGCTTCTTTTTTAATTTCATCTAGTTTTTCAAACTTAACAGAACCAATCATTTTTTCAGTTTTCTTGTCACAAATAGCCCATACTCCCAAAGGAGCCTTCATAAAATAATTGGCCAGTGCATACTGGCTTTCTTCAGGACTAGCTTGACTTGGAAAAATGAATTGTAAATTTTCTGGATTTGAAGCTATCTCATGGAAGTCTTGACTATCACTAAAAAAGAAAGGACGCAAATACAAGCGATCCGTTTCAAAAAAAGAAAACATTGCTAATTTGGTCCAAATATTCATAAACACCTCTACGGTTTAATCCTCAACAAGTCTAATATCCGCTCCTAGATTACGTAATTTTTCAATAATATCAGAATAACCACGTAAGATAAACTCGATATTGGTAATTTCAGTTTGCCCCTCGGCCATCAAACCAGCAATAACTAAAGCTGCACCAGCTCTCAGGTCAGTTGCTTTAACACTTGCCCCACGCAAATCACGTCCACCTGTGTACAAAATATGACCATTTGTTGTCGAAATGTCCGCATCCATCTTTGCTAGTTCAAAAACATGATTTACACGTTTTTCGTAAATCGTATCGACAATTGTACCACGACCATTCGCTCTTAGTAAAAGTGGGGTAATCGGTTGTTGCAAGTCAGTAGCAAAGCCTGGGTAAGGAGCTGTCTTAATATTGATCGCTTTCAAATTAGACTGTTCCTCGACAAAAATGCTGTCTTCAGATACAGTCATTCTAACTCCCATTTCTTCCAGCTTAGCAATAAATCCTTCTAGGTGTTCGTAAAGAACATTATTTATACGAATTCCTTTGCCGACTGCAGCAGCTAAAGAAATATATGTTCCAGCTTCGATACGATCTGGAATTACCTGATGACGAGTTCCATGTAATCTGTCAACACCATCAATAATGATGATATTAGTTCCTGCACCGCGGATATGAGCTCCCATATTATTCAAGAGGGTAGCTACATCAATAATTTCAGGTTCACGGGCTGCATTTTCAATAATGGTACGACCATTTGCTTTAACTGCAGCAATCATCGTATTAATCGTCGCCCCCACACTAACCGTATCCATGTATATACTTGCACCATGAAGACCAATCTCTTTAGAAGACAACTTCATGTTATCTCCCTCATAGCTAACAGTTGCTCCCATGGCTTCAAATGCCTTAAGGTGTAGGTCAATCGGACGAGGACCAAGATCACATCCTCCCGGTAAACCAACTGTCGCTTCACCAAATCGGCCTAAGAGGCTCCCATAAAAATAATAAGAGGCACGAAGACTGTTAATTTTACCATAAGGCATTGGAATATTTTGAACACCTCTTGGATCAATCTCCAAGACATCGTCATAACGCTTAACAGTAGCTCCCATCAATTCCATAATTTCGACAAGACTGGCTACATCCGAAATATCTGGAACACAATCCAAAGTCACCACATCATCAGCCAATATAATAGCTGGAATTAAGGCCACAACACTATTTTTAGCACCACTAATAGTGATTTCACCTTGCAGTGGTAATCCACCATTGATAACAATTTTTCTCATTATAAGTTTTTAATACTCTTTCAAGATTTCTAATAAGGTCTTTAAAATAAATTATATCATAAATGTAACCTTTTTTCCATCCTTTTCAATTTTATTGAATAGTAATACTCCATGAAAATCAAAGAGCAAACTAGGAAGCTAGCCACAGGCTGTACTTGAGTACGGGGCAAGGTGAAGCTGACGTGGTTTGAAGAGATTTTCGAAGAGTATAAGCAATAAATAGGATTAAGTTGAAAGGTTGAGTCCATATTTTATGAAACATCTTTTGATACTAAAAAGAGCCTCAATTAAGAATTGCAAAATACCCCCAAAATTAGATTTTCTATGTCTAACTTTTGAGGTATCGTTCAACTATAGAAATAATAGTCTTTTGGTGGTGTCTATACTATATAGAAATCAAAAAGCAACTCGTGCCTGTGTCACCTTACAGTCAATCTAATACTAACTTTCTCATCTCAATATTCAATTGCAAATAGTCGTATTTACTTGACTCAGATCAAACTTCCAAGTTTTTTATTAAGCATTGGAAGTGAGTTCTTTTTGATTTTCTTTCAGCAGACTTCAAGACTTGTCCTATCCAGATGATATCTTTTCTTCACCCCAAAATGGCTAACAAATAGCTTTTCTTTACTCTACAACTGCTTCAGCAATTTCTTCACGGCTAATGCCAGCAAAGTAGCGTGTAATATCAATTGTTTCTAGCGCCTTAAGGACATCTTCGCGTTCGTATTTCACCCCACGAAGGACATCTTCTACTGCTGCAACATCTTCAATACCAAAGAAGTCACCGTAAATCTTGATGTCTTGGATTTTAGATTCAATGATGTTAGCGAAGATTTCAACCTTACCGCTTGGGAATTTAGTTCCACGACGGACATTGTATTCAGGTGATTTCCCATAGTTCCAGTCCCAAGTTCCAAACTTAGTTTCTTTGATTCGATTGATTTCAGACAATTCTTCATCTGAGAATACATACTCAGTCATCTCTGGGTACTCTTTTTTCATGTATTCCAAGAGTAAATCACGGAATTCTTCAACTGTGATTTTTTCTGGTAATTCATTGATAATATTGGTTACACGAGCACGAACCGATTTCACCCCTTTTGATTCAAATTTATCCTTTGAAACCTTGAGGGCATTAGCAAGGACTGACAAATCAACGTCAAAGAGCAAGCAACCGTGGTGCATGATACGGCCATTGATATAGGCTTGAGCATTACCACAGAATTTCTTACCGTCGATTTCTAAGTCGTTACGACCTGTAAATTCAGCCTTAACACCAAGTTGAGCTAGTGTATTGATAACTGGAGTTGAGAAGCTCTTGAAATCAAAAGCCTTGTTTTCATCTTCTTTTGAGATGATCGTGTAGTTGAGGTTATTTAAATCGTGGTAAACAGCTCCACCACCGCTAATACGGCGGACCACCTCAATACCATTTTCTCGAACATAATCACGGTTGATTTCTTCGATGGTATTCTGGTGACGACCAACAATGATAGATGGTTTATTGATCCAAAGAAGAAAGATTTGATCCTCATCCAAAAGGTGTTTAAAGGCATATTCTTCCAAGGCAATATTAAAGGCAGTTTCGTTTGAATGATTGATAATATATTTCATGATATCCCTTTATACGATAGAGACTGGAATAACCTTCCAGTCTAATCTATCTTCGTTTTATTTTTTCTTAGGTGAATGGATAGCCATTCCTAGAACATCCGCAAATGCTTCATACATCACTTCAGAGTAGGTTGGGTGTCCGTGGATGGTCTTCAGCATTTCCTCAACAGTAATTTCCATTTCGATGATGCTTGACGCCTCATTGATCAATTCTGCAGCTGCAGGACCGATGATATGAACACCAAGAATCTCTCCGTATTTCTTATCTGCGATGACTTTAACGAAACCTTGAGCTGCATCTGAGGCAATGGCACGACCATTAGCAGCAAAGTTGAACTTACCGATGGCAACATCGTATTTCTCACGAGCTTGTTCTTCTGTCAAACCTACTGCTGCTACTTCAGGAAGAGTGTAGATAGCTGCAGGAGTAAGGTTCAATTTAGCAACATGGTGATTTCCTTTAAGAGCATTTTCAGCAGCAACTTCCCCCATACGGAAGGCAGCATGTGCCAACATCTTAGTACCGTTGATGTCACCTGGTGCGTAAATACCTGGAACAGAAGTTTCCATGTATTCGTTGACCTTGATACGACCACGATCCAATTCAAACTCAACCTCTCCAATACCTTCAAGGTCTGGCACACGACCAATTGAAAGAAGGGCTTTGCTTGCGATAATATCGTCTTTTCCTTCAACCTTGATACGAAGTTTGCCATCTTCTTCAATGATTTCTTGGAGTTTAGTGTCAGTTAAGATGGTCATACCTTTGCGCTCAAGGATCAAACGAAGGTTCTTAGAAACTTCAGCATCCATAGCTGGCACGATACGGTCCATCATTTCGATAACAGTTACTTTTGAACCAAATGTCATGAAAGCTTGGCCGAGTTCAATACCGACAACGCCACCACCGATGATAACAAGGCTTTCTGGTACTTCATTCATTTCAAGAATGTCGTCACTGGTCATGACAAGTGGAGATTCCATACCAGGGACGTTAATCTTGCTGACTTTTGAACCACCAGCAAGGATAATTTTCTTAGTTTCAAGCAATTCAGAACCATTTACCAAGACATTCTTATCTTTAGTGATTGTACCGATACCCTTATGAACAGTAACTCCGTAGCTACGAAGAAGACCTGCAACACCGCCAACCAAAGTATTAACAACCTTAGATTTAGTTTCAAGGAGTTTGTCCATATCTACAGTGAAGTTTGGATTTTCGATGACGATACCACGGTTTGCAGCATGACCGATATTCTCAATAATTTCAGCGTTGT
Organism: Streptococcus mitis; assembly: GCF_003943935.1. Classification (GTDB taxonomy): domain Bacteria; phylum Bacillota; class Bacilli; order Lactobacillales; family Streptococcaceae; genus Streptococcus; species Streptococcus mitis_BK. Next base: position 139,288 of record NZ_RJOB01000002.1, read on the forward strand.
GAAGGTAGGTCTTGGTTGGGATACATCCACGGTTCAAGCAAGTTCCGCCGAGTTCAGATTTCTCAACAAGGGCAACCTTACCACCGAGTTGGGCTGCTTTAATGGCTGCCACATAACCAGCAGGACCACCACCAATCACAACGATATCAAAAGCATCATCGCTCTTACTATCGTCGTTTGAGGCACTAACTGCAGGCGCTGGGCTAGCTTCTGGCGCTGCTGCTCCAGCTGTTGGGATGTTTTCTCCTTCTTCACCAAGGTAACCGATAACTTCCGTTACAGGGACAGTTTCACCATCTCCTTTGAGGATAGCAATCAAGTAACCATCTTCTTCGGCTTCCAATTCCATGCTGACTTTATCAGTCATGATTTCCAAAAGGATTTCTCCTTCTTTTACAAATTCTCCGACTTTTTTATTCCATTGGACAATTTGTCCTTCTGTCATATCCACGCCGGCTTTTGGCATAATTACTTCTAAGGCCATGTCTTCCTTCCTTTATCTATATCTTTAAAATGAATACTCTTGTTCTTAAATCAACATTGAGATTGGATTTTCAATCAATTCTTTCAAGTCTTTCATAAACTTAGCACCTGCCATACCATCTACAACACGGTGGTCAATTGTTAAACCAAGACTCATGATTGGACGAATGACAATCTCACCATTGACGACAACTGGCTTCTCAATAGTCGAACTGACACCAAGAATAGCTGAATTTGGTTGGTTGATGATAGGACCAAAGGACTGAACACCAAACATTCCCAGGTTACTGATTGTGAATGTCGAATTCTGCAGTTCGCTTGGAGCCAATTTACCATCCAAGGTACGGCCAATGACATCTTTGAATGCAACAACCAACTCTGACAAGCTTAATTTTTCAGCATTGTAAACAACAGGTGTCATCAAACCATTATCCATCCCAACTGCCATCGCAAGGTTGACATAGTTATGAGTGATAATGGTCTTGCCGTCTTCGATCAATGAAGCATTGATGTAAGGATGTTTCATCAAGGTTTTCACAACAGCAAGTGAAAGAAGGTCTGTTACAGTAGTCTTCTTCCCAGTTGCTTCCATGATTGGCTCAAGAACCTTCTTACGAAGAGCCAGCATTTCAGTCATATCAACTTCATAATTGAGTGTGAAAGTTGGCGCAGTTAGGTATGATTCAACCATACGTTGGGCAATAACCTTACGCATTGGTGTCATTGGAATACGTTCAATTTCACCGTATGGTGTTACGTTATCTGGAACTTCTTCCACTTTTTCAATCTGAGCAGGAGACTTGATAGTGTCGTTTTCGATATTTTCAGGAAGCAAGGCCAAAACATCCTTCTTCATGATTTTACCACGATGACCAGTTCCTTGGATTTCCTGCCAAGCAATGTTATGTTCGAGGGCAATTCGTTTTGCAAGTGGCGAAATGCGAACCACGTTTGTGTCTTTATAAGTTTCCACGTCTTCTTTGTGGACACGACCGTTTGCACCTGAGCCAGAAACGTCGTAAAGGTTGATTCCTAGATCATCCGCTAACTTTCTAGCTGCAGGAGTCGCTCTTAGCTTGTCATCAGCCATGACCTCTCCAATTCTATACTAAGATATTAAGGACGAAGAGGGCAATGAAAAAATAGGAGATTGACGATGTGTTCAATGAACACAAGGCAATCTATCTTTTTTTCGCAGACCTCCGTCCGAATTCAGTTAAATGATACAAAGGGCGTCAAAAGTCAAAGTGAAAATAGGAAACTTGACGAAGAAACTTTAGTTTCTAGGAAAGTTTATCTTTTTCACACAGACTTTAGCCCGAGTTCAACTCTACAAGCAACTTGGATACAACACGTATCTCAAGTTGCTACGGTTGCCGCTATTAGGCGGTCAACCTAGTAGACTTACTAATTCATTCGTCGAATATTATCGATTCGACTCACTCATGTCGCAACTCTTCAAATCACTTGGATACAAAACGTATCTCAAATATGTTTTGTTTACATAACTTATCTTATGTAATTCTATTCTTTGTTATAAGTTTTACGAATGGCATCTTTGATGCTTTCAACTGTTGGAATCATTGCATTTTCCAGGTTTTGTGCGTAAGGCATTGGCACATCTTCTCCTGCGCAACGACGGATTGGTGCATCTAGATAGTCAAATGCTTCTGACTCTGAAATAATAGCTGAAATTTCACCGATATAGCCACTTGTCTTGTGGGCATCGTTGACCAGAACAACCTTACCAGTCTTCTTCACTGAGTTGATGATGATATCCTTATCAAGCGGAACAAGGGTACGTGGGTCAACAATCTCAACAGAAATTCCTTCTACTGCTAATTCTTCAGCAGCTTGAACCACACGGCGAAGCATTTTTCCATAAGTAACAACTGTTACATCCGTACCTTCACGTTTGATTTCCCCAACACCAAGTGGAATTGTGTAGCCTGGATCAACTGGTACTTCCCCTTTTTGGTTAAATTCTGACTTGTACTCAAGAATGATAACAGGGTTGTTATCACGGATAGCAGACTTGAGAAGGCCTTTCATATCCGCAGGTGTACCTGGAGCTACAACCTTAAGTCCTGGGATATGAGTGAACCAAGACTCTAGAGATTGTGAGTGCTGGGCGGCAGAACCAACTCCATTACCAGCAGCGCATCGAACGGTCATTGGAACCTGACCTTTACCACCAAACATGTAACGAGTTTTAGCGGCTTGGTTGACGATATTGTCCATGGCAATGACAGAAAAGTCCATGAAGGTCATATCGACGATGGGACGAAGTCCTGTCATGGCTGCCCCTGCTGCTGCTCCAGAAATGGCAGCTTCAGAAATCGGACAGTCACGAACACGTTCTGGACCAAATTCTTCAAGCATTCCGACAGAAGTACCGAAGTCTCCTCCGAAGACACCGACGTCTTCTCCCATCAAGAATACATTTTCATCGCGACGCATTTCCTCAGACATAGCAAGGATAATGGTGTCACGGAAGGACATTGTTTTTGTTTCCATTTTATCTCTTTCTCCTTAGTCTGCGTAAATATCTTCAAATGCTGATTCAAGCGGTGGGAATGGACTTTCTTCCGCAAATTTAACAGAAGCTTCTACTGCTTCCTTGACTTGCGCTTGTATTTCTTCCAATTCTTCGGCACTTGCAATAGTGTTTTCAATGAGGTAATTGCGGAGGTTTTCAATTGGGTCTTTTTGTTTCCACAATTCCACTTCTTCACGCGTACGATATTTACCAGGGTCAGATGATGAGTGACCGAGCCAGCGATAAGTTACACTTTCAATCAATACAGGCCCATTGCCACCACGAACATGGTTTACAGCTTTCTTAAATCCTTCGTAGACATCGATGACATTGTTACCGTCTTCGATGAACATTCCAGGAATTCCGTAAGCAGCACTACGTTGATGGATATGCTCCACATTAGTCATTTTCTTGATATCTGCAGAGATTCCATAACCGTTGTTAATGCAGTAGAAAATGACTGGCAGGTTCCAGATAGAAGCCATATTTACTGCTTCGTGGAAAACACCTTCGTTAGTCGCACCATCACCAAAGAAGCAGACAACGATTTTTCCGGTATTTTGCATTTGCTGACTGAGGGCTGCACCAACAGCAATTCCCATACCACCACCTACGATACCATTGGCACCGAGGTTACCGGCATCAAGGTCGGCGATATGCATAGATCCGCCTTTTCCTTTACAGGTTCCAGTGTATTTACCAAGGATTTCAGCCATCATTCCATTGAGGTCAATTCCTTTGGCAATGGCTTGCCCGTGTCCACGGTGGTTTGAGGTAATCAGATCATCTGGATTGAGAGCCAACATAGCCCCCACGTTAGCTGCCTCTTCACCAACAGAAAAGTGCGTCATTCCTGGCACTTTCCCTTTCTTTACTAATTGCGCAATTTTTAAGTCCATACGACGGATTTCTTCCATCTTACGGAACATTTCTAGCAAAAGATTTTTATCTAAAGTTGACATCTTCTTGCCTTTCTAACTTTCTTCTTACCTTACTATTTTACCGTTTTTGGAAAATACTGTCAAAGTTTTTCTTGAGGAAATTTCACAAAATAAAAAAGAAAACCCAATTAGAACAAGGGATTTTCTTAATAAGAATATTTTTTCACAAACTTTTATCATTTAGATTTTTCTAAAAATTCAAATCTCTTCATAATCACAGTTAAACGCCAACGATAGAGTGCCCCACTCACAATCAGACTAATAATCAAACCAATCCAATAAGAATAAGCTCCAAAATCTGTTAGGGAATCAAATACCATAGCCACCGGAATCGCTACACCCCAATAACCAAGCAAACCAAGGTAAAAAGGAATAACTGTATCCTTATAACCCCGTAAAATTCCCTGAAGCGGTGCTGCAAAGGTATCTGCTAACTGAAAGAAAAGACTATAAGTTAAAAAGCGCTCTGTCAAATCAATAAATTCTGGGTCGTTTCCATAAAGACTAGCCACATTTCCCCTAAAAATGTAAAGGAAAGATAAGGTGAAGGCCGCAAAAATGAGGGCTGTTCCTCTTCCTAAACCAATATAGGTTTTCGCATCATCAAATCGCTTGGCTCCCACTTCATAGGAAACGACAATAGCCATAGCCGATGAAATACTCATAGGAAAGGCGTACATGAGAGTTGAAAAGTTCATAGCTGACTGGTGACTAGCGATAATCAAGGACGAGAACTTAGCCATAATCAAGCCAACCACGGAAAAGATAGCCACTTCCGCAAAGACAGTTCCCCCAATAGGCAAACCTAAGCGAACTCCTTCCTTTATTTTATCCATATTAAGCGGAATGCGTTTCTCAAAATGCAAGGCTTTGAGCTTCTCCTGTTTAAATAAAACCAGTACAGAAATTCCCAGCAAGACCCAGTAGGCCAAAGACGTACCTAAACCAGAACCAGCACCTCCCAGTTCTGGAACACCAAAGGCTCCGAAAATCAAGAGGTAGTTAAATCCACTATTGAGAGGAAGTAACAAAAGCATGAGATACATGGACAACTTAGTCAAGCCCAGCGAATCCAGCAAGGAACGAATAACACTAAAGAGCAACAAGGGGATAATCCCGATAGATAAAAACCAAAGATAGCGAACCGCTACTGCCGCCACTGGTGCTTCTAGTCCAAGATGATTCAAGATTAGTGGTGCCAGGAAAATTACCATCCCCAGCAAGACCACAGATAGACCCAAGGCCAGATAAATGAACTGATAAAAATCAGACGCCACTTCTTCCTTTTTGCCTCGACCAAGATGGTGACCAATGATAGGCACCAAGGCTGACACAATTCCTGTTAGGAATGTAAAGAAAGGATTCCAGATACTGGTTGCCATAGACACACCAGCCAAGTCCATGGTATTGTATTGGCCAGTCATAGTCGTATCAACAAAGGATGCAGAATAATTGGCAAATTGATAAATCAGGATAGGGAAAAATATCTTTAAAAATAAGATAAACTTGTCTTTAAAATGATGGGTTTGGTACATATAGGCTCTCTATTCTTTTTGTTTACAGAGCAGACTCCCACCTAGTTTTGATAGACGATTTGTCCCTTACAGATGGTATATTTAACCTGCCCTTTTAAGGTTTCACCGATAAATGGTGAATTAGTTGCTTTGGAAGCAAAATGGGAGTCCACAAGGCGGTCAGCCTTAGCGTCAAAAATAGTGATATCTGCTGGACCATTCTCAGCCAAGTAACCTGCTTCAAAGTTATAAAGCTTGGCTGGGTTGTATGTCATCTTTTCGAGTAATTCCATCAAGCTCAATTCCCCAGCTTCCACCAAATAAGTCAATCCGAGGGAAAGAGATGTTTCTAAGCCAGTCATGCCAGATGGTGCTTTGGTAATATCTTCGACGTTTTTCTCATCTGCATGGTGAGGCGCGTGGTCAGTTGCGATAACTGTGATGACGCCTGATTTGAGACCTTCGATAACGGCACGACGGTCTGATTCCAAACGAAGTGGTGGGTTCATCTTAGCATTGCTACCTTGTGTCAAAAGGAGAGCTTCGGTCTTGGAGAAATGCTGTGGCGCTACTTCTGCTGTGACTTGCGCACCTAGCCCTTGGGCAAACTCCACTACTTTAACACTTTCTTCCTTTGACAAGTGCTGGATGTGAACATGGGCCTTAGTTGCATAGGCAATCATGACATCACGCGCCATCATAGCGTATTCAGCCACCCCAGTCGCACCGCAGATATGGAAATGCTCTTTAGCAATGTTTTCATTAAATCCAAGAATACCGTTCAATTCTGGATCTTCCTCATGAAGACTAATAAAAGTATTAAGCTTTTTGGCTTCCTCCATGGCTTCCTTGACTACTTTACTGCTTTCAAGTGGAATACCGTCATCTGAGAAACCAACCGCACCAGCTGCTAAAAGCGCCTTAAAGTCAGTCAAATCTTGCCCATTAAAGTTTTTAGTAATGGTCGCAACCGTCTTGACATTAATCTTTTCCTTAGCAGCTGATTGGAGAACTTCTTGCAAAGTCTCCACATCTGAAATAGTTGGACTAGTATTAGCCATCATCACAACCGTTGTAAAACCACCTGCAGCGGCCGCTAGGGCACCAGTATGGATATCCTCCTTGTGGGTCTGACCAGGTTCACGGAAATGAACATGGATATCGACCAAGCCAGGAGCAACGACTAGACCAGTAGCATCAAGCACCTCTGCTCCTTCTTCTTTAATCTCAGGCGCAATTTTGATAATTTTCCCATCTTGAACTAAGACATCACACACTTGATCCAAACCAGACTTGGGATCCATTACACGACCATTTTTGATTAGTAGCATCTGCTTTCTCCTTTATTCATAGAAATCAACTTGAGTATCCAACAATTTATCCCCATCATAAACAAACTTGGCTGAAAAGAAGGGCTTATCTTCTAAAAGCCACCCAACAAAGGTATGATCCCCTTCCCAAGTAGGCTTGCTCAAAACCTCATCATAGGGAACCCATTCCAGAGTCCCCTCATTGCAGTCAATCAAGTCCCCCTCAAACTCCGTTACTTTAAAAACATAGGTATACCAGTCTAAATCTGGCGTGAATTCTGGAAAAGTGATTACGCCTTTTAGAACTGGCTTGGCTTTAAGCCCTGTTTCTTCGAGGATTTCACGCGCAGCACATTCCTGAGGTGTCTCTCCTCGCTCTAGCTTACCACCCACACCAATCCATTTCCCTTCATGAACATCATTGGGTTTCTTATTACGGTGGAGCATGAGCAGTTCTTTCCCGTTATCAATGTAGCAAATCGTCGCTAACTGAGGCATATTCTCTCCTTATCTAAGCCAATCTACTGGCTCTTGTCCTGTTTCTGTTAAGAATGCATTAGCCTTGGAAAAAGGCTTGGAACCCCAAAATCCTCTATAAACTGACAAAGGACTGGGATGGGCTGATTCGATAATCAAGTGGTGAGGATTGGTAACTAAGGCCTTCTTCTTACGTGCGTAAGCTCCCCAGAGTACAAAAACGACTGGTCTATCTAGATGATTGACCACCTGAATCACAGCATCTGTAAATGGCTCCCATATCTGCCCAGCATGACCATTGGCATGACCGGCAGGAACAGTCAGACATGCATTGAGAAGTAAGACTCCTTGCTCAGCCCAAGCCGTCAAATCATGTGAGTTCTTAACTCCGATATCATCTGACAATTCTTTCAAGATATTTTGCAAGGATGGCGGAGCTGGGATAGAGTCAGGAACAGAAAAACTCAAGCCCTGCGCCTGACCTGGTCCGTGATAAGGATCCTGCCCCAGAATCACCACCTTAACTTCTTCAAGCCGTGTTGTCAGGAGAGCCTGAAAAACCTTCTCCTTAGGTGGATAAACGGTTCCCTGAGAATAGACCTGGTTCATAAACTGATTGATTTTACCGAAATAACCTTCAGGTAATTGCTCCTTAATCAAAGCATGCCAAGACGAATGTTCCATAGCCAACTCCTTCGTTTTTACTGCCTCTATTATAGCAAAAAGTGGCTATCTAAACCACTTTTTACAGTTTATCTAAACAATCCAGCAAGTCTTGATAAGAATGTACTTCGTAAGTCGGCTGGGCTTGTGTGTTATTTTCGAGATGATGAGGATTGTACCAAATCGTGTCAATCCCCGCATTATTTCCACCTTGAATATCGGCGGTTAGGGAATCTCCAATCATCAGCGTCTCTTCTTTGCTAAATCCAGCAATTTGCTGACCGATTTTTTCATAAAAGAGAGCATCAGGCTTTTGTGTTAGCAACTGTTCAGAGATAAAGACTTGATTGAAATAGGGAGCCAGGCCAGATTGAGCTAAACGTCCTGTTTGAATGACAGTAATCCCATTTGTCGCAGCATACAAGTCATAATCACGTTTAATGAGGCTATCCAAGAGTTCGTGAGCACCTGAAAAAGTTTGGCCCTGTTGGGCTAGGTAAAATTGGTAACGCTGGGCTAGAAATCTACCGTCTTTTTCCTGTCCAAAATGAGCAAATAAACGAGAAAAGCGCGTGTTAACCAGCTCTTGTTTACTGATTTTCTTTTGCTCCAAGTCCTTCCAGAGAGCCTTGTTCATAGGAACGTAATAGTCTTTATAAACCTGAATATCTACAACTCCTTCTTCTTGTAGAAGTTGCGTCAAAGCCACATTCTCAGCAGCATCGAAATCAAGAAGAGTGTGATCAAGGTCGAAAAGTAGAAATTTGTAGGACAATTTGAGATTTTCCTTTCTAAAAATTCATTAAGAATATTATAACATAAAGCACCTCACACAATTAACTAATTTAATAACTTAAAAAAATTCGAACACTATCCTATACAATTGACAGCCCAAATCTTTCAGAATAGATCAATCCTAACTATCGAATACCTTGATTTCATAAATATCCTTGCAATTCTAAACATAGAATTCCTATAAACTAAATGTTTTCGTACTCTTCTAAACCATTGATTGCTTTAAATCTGAATTTTTGAAGGATTCTAAAGCTAGAATTGCTCTAAAACAAGAAAAACGAAGGTATTCGAAACCTAGAAGAACACATCCACACCTCAACTATGACACTTACAATTCTTCCGATGAGCTTTGAGTTTTTTCAGAGTCCAACCATAGTGGCTTGACGTGCTACTAACAAAGTAGAAACCTAGACTTGTCCCTCCCGTCCACTTATAGATACCTTTGGCAAAGAGTTCGTCATTGCTAAAAACTTCTATCAACTCTAAAACCTCCCTATGTGATTGTTCTAGGAGTCTAGTCGCTTCTTCCAAGGATGTTTTCTGGTGCTTCTTCCAAAAAGCGACATTCATTTCTCCATAAGTTTTCCAATTATAAGGTTCAAGGAGAAAAGGTCTCTCATGACCCTTTTGATTAGAATGGACCCAGGTCAAAAGTAACTGCTGCCATTCATAGAGATGGATCAGAACATCCCGTAGATTTTTATCTCTGTTCCAGTGAGCTTCCTTTTTCTTTTGGTCTCTTGAAAAATCAAATGGAGTCTGTAGCTCATCTTCACTTAGTTGGGATATGAAACGATTGAGCTTTTCATAGTTTTCCTTAGAGGCCAGCACTAGCTCCTCTTTTGTTTTTGGTCTAGGCATGACTCAACTCCTTTTCTAATCCTTAAGATAAGACTCTCTCTACAACTTATCCTTTAATTTCTCCACAAAGAGATAGGCTGCTGGACAGGTCAAGGTATTCTTAATCGTTAAATGGTTGATTTGATGAATCTTTTTACGGTCTGTATGAGGAAATTCACGACAGGCCTTTGGACGAACTTCATAGATGGAACAGAGATTATCTCCTCCTAGAAAGGGACAAGGCATGGATTTAAAAACCTTATCACCATCTTCATCTACTTGCAAAAACTCTGCTTCAAAAGCAGGTAATTTCATCTTAAAATACTTAGCAATACGGGTAATATCTGCTTCCTTGAAGTCGGGACCCAAAGTCTTACAACAGTTAGCACAGGCAGTGCAATCAATCTCCTCAAAAACTTCTTGGTGAATCTGTTGAGCTATCTTATCTAGATTTTTTGGTGGCTTTTTCTTTAAATTGGCTAAAACTTTGCGATGCTCCTTCTGCTTTTGCAAGGCTAGCTGATGGTAATACTCAATATCAATTTCTTTAGACATGATTTCTCTCTTATTCTATTTGTTTCCCCCTATTATATCATGCCTCTGACTCCTTGAAAAGTGGACTTTACAAGACTATACTATTCTCTAATATATCAAAAAACCTTGCAACTAGGTTACAAGGTTAATGACATTAATCAAAGTTAACGTATTCTTTTTGAAGTTCAAGAACTTCTTCCATTGTTGAACACTCTGTAAGGGCACGGTTAGCGTACTCTTCCATCTTAGCAGTGTCCAATTTCTTCATCAAGCTACGTGTACGAAGTACAGATGTTGCTGACATAGAGAATTCATCCAAGCCCATTCCGACAAGAAGTGGAACAGCTTTTTGGTCACCAGCCATCTCACCACACATACCAGCCCATTTACCTTCAGCGTGAGCTGCCTTGATAACGTTGTTGATCAATCGAAGGATTGATGGGTTATATGGTTGGTAAAGGTATGAAACTTGTTCGTTCATACGGTCTGCCGCCATTGAGTATTGGATCAAGTCGTTTGTACCAATTGACATGAAGTCTACTTCTTTTGCAAATTGGTCTGCAAGCATTGCTGCTGCAGGGATTTCAATCATGATACCAACTTGGATGTCATCCGCAACTGCAACACCTTCAGCAAGAAGGTTTGCTTTTTCTTCTTCATAAACTGCTTTGGCTGCACGGAATTCTTTCAAAAGAGCAACCATTGGGAACATGATACGCAATTGACCATGAACAGAAGCACGAAGAAGGGCACGGATTTGTGTACGGAACATTGCATCTCCAGTTTCAGAAATAGAGATACGAAGGGCACGGAATCCAAGGAATGGGTTCATTTCATGTGGCATATCAAAGTAAGGAAGTTCCTTATCTCCACCGATATCCATTGTACGAACAACCACTGGTTTACCATTCATTCCCTCCAGAACAGCCTTGTATGCTTCATATTGCTCGTCTTCTGTTGGGAAATCTTGAGAATCCATGTACAAGAACTCTGTACGGTAAAGTCCAACAGCTTCTGCACCGTTGTTGTTCACACCTTCAACGTCTTTTGGAGTACCGATGTTAGCAGCCAACTCGAAGTGTTTACCGTCAGCAGTCACTGTTTGAGCATCTTTCAAAAGTGCCCACTCAGCTTTTTGTTTAGCATAAGCTTCACCAGCTGCTTTAAATTCTGCCGCTTGTTCATCTGTTGGGTTGATAATCACTTCACCAGTAATTCCGTTAACAGCAAGGATATCACCGTCTTTCACCACTTCAGTGATGTTATTTGTTCCCAATACAGCTGCAATTTCAAGTGTACGTGCCATGATAGCTGAGTGACTTGTACGTCCACCGATGTTTGTTACAAAAGCTTTTACAAAGTTTTTGTCCAATTGAGCTGTATCAGATGGTGTCAAGTCATGTGCAATCACGATTACTTCTTCGTTAATAGAAGCTGGGTTTGGCAATTTTTTACCAAGAAGGTTTGCCAATACACGTTTTGTCACGTCGCGGATATCCGCTGCACGTTCTTGCATGTATGGGTTGTCTTCCATACCTTCAAAGATAGTGATGAACATGTCAGTCACTTCTTTAAGACCTGCTTCTGCATTGACTTTCTTAGCACGGATTGTTTCTTTAATCTGACCGATCAATTCTGGGTCAGAAAGAACCATCAAATGAGCGTCAAAAACTTGAGCCGCTTCCTCACCTAGCGTACCTACAGCTTTCTCGCGGATAAGAGAAAGCTCGTTTTGAGAAGCTTCAAGAGCAACATCCAAACGAGCCTCTTCTGCGTTTGTATCTTCGACTGAAACAGTCTCGAATGACAAATCCGGTTGAACGAGTAGATATGCTTTTGCAACTGCAACACCGTCAGATGCTGCGATTCCTTTAAGCATTTCTGTCATTTTCCTTATGCCAATCCTTCTTTTTCCATTGTTTCTGAGATTGCAGCGATTGCGTCATCTGCATCTGCACCTTCAGCTGAGATCGTTACGTCAGCACCTTGGCCAACACCAAGACTCATAACACCCATGATTGATTTAAGGTTAACTGATTTACCTTTGTACTCAAGAGTGATATCTGAAGCAAATTTGCTAGCAGTTTGTACCAACAATGTTGCTGGACGTGCGTGAATACCTGTTTCTGCCACTACGTGGAAATCTTTAGAAGCCATAGTTTGACTCTCCTTTTGTTCTTTCTTTTTTGAGTTATATTTGATAACCCTTACAATTTGGTATTATATCATCTTCTAGGATTTTTTTCAAGTATTTTATGGGATTTATTCGATTTCCTTTTCAGATAACTTGCAGAAAATCTTCTAGTAAACTTGTGAAAACACAGTATATAGTTTTTATAAAATATCTTGTTCATGGAATCAGTACTATTTCTATAATCTCTCCTAGCAATACACTATATATTGTGCTTTGTTTTGAATACAACAAAAATTAACACAATATTTAGTTGCATAAAGTTGACAAAGTTTATTTTTCTGATATACTAGGAAAGTAAAAATCTTTTTGATAAGGAGTTGCAGAAATGGTAACCGTTTATTCTAAAAACAACTGTGTCCAATGTAAAATGACCAAGCGTTTCTTAGACAGTAATAATGTTGAATATAGAGAAATCAATCTTGATGAGCAACCTGAATATATTGATCAGGTTAAAGAGCTTGGCTTTAGTGCTGCTCCAATTATTCAAACACCAACAGAAGTTTTCTCTGGCTTTCAACCAAGTAAACTCAAACAACTTGCTTAAGAATCAAGACAAAAGCTTCTATGTCTATCTTAGAAGCCTTTCTTTTGTAATTAGATAAGGGAAATTTTATGGGATTAAAACATCTTGAGGACGTGACTTACTTCCGTCTCAATAACGAAATCAACCGTCCTGTTAATGGACAAATCATGCTTCATAAAGATAAGGAAGCCTTGGATGCCTTCTTTAAAGAAAATGTAGTTCCAAATACTATGGTTTTTGATTCAATCAAAGATAAAATCAACTACCTCATTGACCACAACTACATCGAAACAGCCTTTATCAAGAAATACCGTCCAGAGTTCTTGGAAGAATTGTCACAATTTATCAAAGACCAAAACTTCCAATTCAAGTCGTTCATGGCTGCCTATAAGTTTTACAATCAATACGCCTTAAAGACAAACGACGGTGAATATTATCTTGAAAGTATGGAAGACCGTGTCTTCTTTAACGCCCTTTATTTCGCTGATGGGAATGAAGCTGTTGCAATCGATATTGCAAATGAAATCATCCACCAACGCTACCAACCAGCTACTCCTTCCTTCTTGAATGCTGGACGTGCTCGTCGTGGAGAATTGGTATCTTGCTTCTTGATCCAAGTCACTGATGATATGAACTCTATCGGACGTTCCATCAACTCTGCTCTTCAACTTTCACGTATCGGTGGTGGTGTGGGAATTACCCTCAGCAATCTTCGTGAAGCTGGTGCACCTATCAAAGGTTATGAAGGAGCAGCTTCTGGTGTCGTACCAGTCATGAAACTCTTCGAAGACAGTTTCTCTTACTCCAACCAATTAGGTCAACGTCAAGGTGCTGGTGTTGTCTACCTCAACGTCTTCCACCCAGATATCATCGCCTTCCTTTCAACTAAGAAAGAAAACGCCGATGAAAAAGTTCGTGTAAAGACTTTATCGCTTGGTGTTGTGGTTCCGGATAAATTCTACGAATTGGCGCGTAAAAATGAAGAAATGTATCTCTTCAGCCCTTACTCTGTAGAAAAAGAATACGGTGTGCCATTTAACTACATCGATATCACTGAAAAATACGATGAATTGGTCGCAAATCCAAACATCCGTAAGACAAAAATCAAGGCGCGTGATTTGGAAACTGAAATTTCTAAATTGCAACAAGAATCTGGTTATCCTTATGTAGTCAACATTGATACGGCTAACCGTGCAAATCCAGTTGATGGTAAGATTATCATGAGTAACTTGTGTTCTGAGATTCTTCAAGTCCAAGAACCAAGCTTGATCAACGATGCGCAAGAATTCCTAAAAATGGGTACTGATGTTTCATGTAATCTCGGTTCAACAAACGTGGTAAACATGATGACTTCACCAGACTTTGGTCGTTCTATCCGTGCTATGGTTCGTGCTTTGACCTTTGTTACTGATAGTTCTCATATCGTAGCTGTGCCTACGATTGATCATGGAAATAGCCAAGCTCACACCTTTGGTCTTGGTGCCATGGGACTTCACAGCTACCTTGCACAACAACTAATTGAATATGGATCACCTGAGTCTGTTGAGTTTACCAGCATCTACTTTATGCTTATGAACTACTGGACCTTGGTTGAGTCAAACAATATTGCGCGTGAACGTGGTATTACCTTCCATAACTTTGAAAAATCAGACTATGCTAAGGGAAGCTATTTCGACAAGTATGTGACAGGCGAATTTGTTCCAAAATCAGACCGTGTTAAAGAACTTTTCAAAGATGTCTTTATCCCAAGTGCTGCTGACTGGGCTGAACTTCGTGACAAGGTTCAAGCAGATGGTCTTTACCACCAAAACCGCCTTGCTGTAGCTCCAAACGGTTCTATCAGTTACATCAACGATGTTTCTGCTTCTATCCACCCGATTACACAACGTATCGAAGAACGTCAGGAAAAGAAAATCGGTAAAATCTATTATCCAGCTGCAGGATTGTCAACAGAAACCATTCCTTACTACACTTCTGCCTACGACATGGATATGCGTAAAGTCATCGATGTTTACGCTGCTGCAACTGAACACGTAGACCAAGGACTTTCACTCACTCTCTTCATGCGTAGTGACATTCCAAAAGGTCTTTACGAATGGAAGAAAGAAAACAAACAAACAACACGTGACTTGTCTATCCTTCGTAACTATGCCTTTAACAAGGGTATCAAGTCTATCTACTACGTCCGTACCTTTACAGATGACGGTGGAGAAGTCGGTGCCAACCAATGTGAAAGCTGTGTGATTTAATCTTTGCTTGAGGAAACTACATTTTCTCAGATTAGTGATTAAGTTACTCGCCAGACAAAACTTGATAAGTATCTTAAATACTATGAAAAACTAAAAAGTCGGTCCTCCGACTTTTTGTGCGATACTCTTCTCAGACTATGGTAAAATAGAGATGATCCGATAATCGCATTATTACATACAGAAAGAGATTTCAAATGGAAACTTACTACAAAGCCATTAACTGGAATGCCATCGAAGATGTCATCGACAAATCAACTTGGGAGAAACTGACGGAGCAATTCTGGCTTGATACACGTATTCCCTTGTCAAATGACTTGGATGACTGGAGAAAGCTATCAAGTGTAGAAAAAGATTTGGTAGGAAAAGTCTTTGGTGGTTTGACCCTTCTGGACACCATGCAATCTGAAACTGGGGTTCAAGCCCTTCGCGCAGACATTCGTACACCACATGAAGAAGCTGTTTTCAATAACATCCAATTTATGGAATCTGTCCACGCTAAATCTTACTCATCAATCTTCTCTACCTTGAATACCAAGGCTGAGATTGAAGAAATTTTCGAATGGACCAATACCAATCCTTACCTACAAAAGAAGGCTGAGATTGTTAACGAAATCTACCTAAACGGTAACCCACTTGAAAAGAAAGTAGCCAGCGTTTTCCTTGAAACCTTCCTCTTCTACTCTGGTTTCTTCACTCCCCTCTACTACCTTGGTAATAACAAACTAGCCAACGTTGCGGAAATCATCAAACTGATTATTCGTGATGAATCTGTTCACGGAACCTACATTGGTTACAAATTCCAACTTGGTTTCAATGAATTGCCTGAAGAAGAGCAAGAAAAACTCAAAGAATGGATGTACGACCTGCTCTATACTCTTTACGAGAATGAAGAAGGCTATACAGAAAGCCTCTATGACGGTGTTGGTTGGACGGAAGAAGTCAAAACCTTCCTTCGCTACAATGCTAACAAGGCGCTCATGAACCTAGGACAAGATCCACTCTTCCCAGACTCAGCTGATGATGTCAACCCAATCGTTATGAACGGTATTTCAACAGGAACTTCCAACCACGACTTCTTTTCTCAAGTCGGAAATGGTTACCTCCTTGGTGAAGTTGAAGCCATGCAAGACGATGACTACAACTACGGTTTGGGCTAACTCAATTATTCCAGAACTGATAACGAATATCATGGTTTGTTTAAAACAACCATGGTATTTTTGTTTTTGTTTTCTTTTGTTTTTTAAATTGATTGATTGAACACTTTATGATAAAATAGTAATAGAAATAGAGGTGATAACGATGCTAAAGCAGGAAAAACTAGATAATATTCTAGAAACGGTAAATACAAAGGGAACTATTACTGTAAAAGAAATCATGACTCGCTTGGATGTATCAGATATGACTGCTAGACGCTACTTGCAAGAGTTAGCTGATAAAGATTTACTTGTTCGGGTTCACGGTGGAGCTGAAAAAATTCGCACAGGTTCCATTTTAAATAATGAACGTTCCAATACTGAAAAACAAAGCTTACAGATTGCAGAAAAACAAGAAATCAGCCGTTTTGCAGGCCATTTAATCGATGAGGGTGAAACCATTTTTATTGGTCCAGGAACAACCTTGGAATCTTTTGCTCGTGAACTTCCAATTGATAATATTCGTGTTGTAACAAACAGTTTACCAGTCTTTCTCATCTTAAACGAACGAAAACTAACAGATTTGATTTTAATCGGTGGAAACTATCGCTCTATCACTGGAGCATTTGTGGGAACACTAACCTTGCAAAACTTAGCCAATCTCCAATTTTCTAAAGCTTTCGTAAGCTGTAATGGTATTAAGGACAATGCGATTGCGACCTTTAGTGAAGAGGAAGGGGAATCTCAACGCATCGCCCTCAATAATTCCAATAAAAAATACTTACTAGCTGATAATAGTAAGTTCAATAAATTTGATTTTTATAACTTCTACAATATCTCTGATATTGATACCATCGTTTCAGACTCTAAACTGAGCAAAGAAACCTTTGAACAACTTTCGAAACAAACAAAAATTATTCTTTCTAAACCATAAAACTGAGGATTGATAAAAAATAAAATGCGTCATATCAAGAAAATAAGAATCTTGATATGACGCATTTTTGGATGAAGATTTTTACAAGGAGTTTTCTAGATTATTTATGATTGTTGAAACGGCATAAAATCTGAATCAAAGGAGATATTATCCCGTTCTTCAGGACTGATAAAATTTAAAAAGATATTTTTAAATTCTTCTAGCTCATAGTCTGAATAGCAAATCCATTCTTTACCGGTAGAGACATACCATTTCCCAAGTTTTTTCAGCTCCTCATTAGTCAAACACGGTATTTGAGAACATTTTTCGAAATTTATAATATAAACTTTTTCATAAATAGATTGGATAAAATCTTTGAACATCTTTTGCCTCACTATAATTCTATATCTAATTACTAATTCTACTAGTCTATAATCTGACTTTCTGCTACTTTCTTGTACCAGTGGGCTGATTTCTTAGGATAACGTTCTTGAGTTTCAAAGTCTACATAGAAGAGACCGTAACGTTTTTCATAACCGTTTGACCATGAGAAGACATCCATTAATGACCAAATGAAGTAACCTTTGACGTTTGCACCATCTGCAATAGCATCAGACAAGACCTCTAAGTGTTGTTTGACATAATCAATACGACCATCATCGTAAACAGTGTTATCAACGAACTCATCTTTATAACCAAGTCCATTTTCAGTGATGTAAATCTTCTTGTAGTTCGGATAATCTTTCTTCACGCGCATGATTTGGTCATATAAACCTTGAGGATAGATAATCCAATCCCAGTCTGTACGTGGCACATAATCCGGAGCTACACGACGACCAACACCTTTGATTTGGTATTTAGAGCTTCCTTTTTCACCCTTACCATTATGGATGATTTCAGTTTCTCCATCAAAGGCTTCCATCCAGTCACTCATATAGTAATTAATTCCAAGGAAGTCATTCAAGTCTTTTGCGGCTTCTAATACTTCGAAATCTTCTTCACGAAGATCTAAGCTACCACCATTGACTGATAAGATATGGTTGACACCTTCCATCGTTTCAGCTGAATAGCGACCTAGATAAGTTGCATCCAAGATAAATTTATTGTGGATGATATCTTCCAATTCAGCAGCGCGAACATCTGCTGGATTTTTAGGATCCAAAGAATACTTGGTTGGAAGTGCGTGAACAACACCAATTTCGCCTTTATAACCTTTATCTTTATATAGCTTGACTGCACGCGCATGAGAAACCATCATATTGTGGTGCGATTGGAAAACTTTGGCAAGGTCGTACTGAATACCTGGAGGGAATTTCCCAACCAAGTATTGACCATCACCGATTGGTCCGATTTCATTGAAGGTTGTCCAATAGTTTACTTCTGGAAATTCTTCAAAACAGAAGGCAGCGTAATCTACAAAGTGTTCGATATTTTCACGGTTTAAGAAGTCGCCATTTGAGTGGAGAGCTTCTGGCGTGTCAAAATGATGAAGAGTTACAAAAGGCTCAACATGACGTTTGTGACATTCTGCAAATAAATTATGATAAAACTCAACACCTTTCTGATTTACTTGACCGTAACCAGTTGGGAAAATACGTGACCAGGCAATAGAAATTCGAATGCCATTGACACCATACTCTTCTGCTAGCTTGAGGTCAACTGGATATCGATTGTAAAAATCACTAGCTGGTTCTGCAGTGTACCAATAGTTATCTTCAAGATATTTATCCCACGCTACTGGTCCTTTTCCATCAGTATGTGTAGCACCTTCTGCTTGATAAGCAGCTGTTGCGCCACCAAAAATAAAGTCTTTTGGTAATGTTTTTGTCATTTTTTCACCTATTTCTTGATTTAAATAAAGTAAAAGTGAGAGGAGTCAGTGAGCCATCCTTCTCCATCTCACTTCTTGTAGCAAGTCACCGAATTGTGACATGAGGAGGTAAAAACGATATCTTTTTACCGACGAATTAATAAGGCGATTAGGAAATTCAACATAGCGATTTCCGTAACGAGAGGAGACTATTTCAGAGTCCCTATCGTTAATCAAATTGCGCTTGTACAAATGCTAGAGCACCTTTTCCATCACGAGTTAATTTGATGTATTGAGCGCCTTCTGTTTTCGCAAGTTTAATACCGAGCTTATCTGTTTCTGCTTTCATGTCTTCAAAGTTTGAAGCAACTTGAGGGGCAAGGATAACTAGATCAAACTCTGGTAACATTTCACGGTGAGCACCATAGCCACCTGCTGCTGCTTTCACAGGGACATTGTATTCTGCAGCTGCCTTGTTCAAAGCATTTGCAAGAAGTCCACTTGTACCTCCACCTGCACAGAGAACGAGGACATTTGTTTCTTCAGTGATGGTATTTTGTGTTGCTTCTACACCCGCTTTTTCAAGAATAGCATCTGCTTTTGCAGTGTTGAAGTTGGCAGCAACTTTGTCTTTCAATTCATCATTAGACTTACCTGAACGCTCTTCTTCGAGAATTTGTTCATCATATACTTTAAGGAATGGATAGTAAATGATTACGTCAACCACGATTAGAAGGGCAGCAAGAATGAATGATAGAACTTGGAAGTTAGTTCCAAGAACTAGACCTAGTGGAGCTGGAGTTGTCCATGGTAGATTAGCAGTGAATGAGTTCATTCCAAGTGTTTCAATAAAGAATTTAAAGATCCATACGTTTACGATTGGAGCAAAGATAAATGGAATGAAGAAGATTGGGTTCAATACAAGTGGTGCACCAAACAAGATTGGTTCATTTACACCGAAGAAGGTAGGAACTACTGAAGCACGTCCGATTGCACGGTTACGTTTTGATTTCGTTAACCACATGAACATGAATGGAACAACCAGTGTCGCACCAGTACCACCCATGGTAACGATAAACATTTGTGTACCAGAAGTAAGAATCTTGTCAGCGTGCATCCCTTGTTGGAGAAGGTTCAAGTTGACTTCGGCATTGGCATAGGTAATAGCTGCGATAGCTGGTTCAACGATAGATGGACCATGAATCCCAACAAACCAGAAGAAGGCAAAAGCACCAAAGATAATGGTAATACCAAGATAGCCATCAGCTGCAGAGAATAACGGTGCAAAGAATTTACCGATTGATTCAGCTACGCTTGCACCCACAAAATGACGAGCTAGTAAATCAAGAGCATAAAGTGAAACAACTGAGAGAGTGAATGGAATCACATCTTTAAAGACTTGTGAGATATTTGGTGGAACTTCGTCAGGCATACGAATAGTGACGTTGTTCTTAACACAAACCTTATAGATGGCTACAGTAACAAAGGCAGCAAGGAAGGCTGAAAGCAAACCTTTTGTCCCCAAGAATCCAGTAGCTAGACCATTTTCGATAGGGTCAGCTGCCAACATCAACAAACCAACAATTGCTGCCAACAATGTTGACATATAGTTGATTTGATTTGTTTTCTCCATGCTACGGTTTACTGAGTCGGTCAATGACTTAGCTGTTGTACCAGCTACCAACAAAGCCAAGATACCCATTGAATAGCTGTAAGGTTTCATGAGGAGATTAACAACATCATCAGACCATTTAAAGCCCCATGAGTTTGGTACAAAGGCAATCAAGATAAAGATACTTGAGAAGAGAATGACTGGCATTCCTGCGATAAATCCATCACGAATAGCACGAAGATAGATATTACGAGATAATTTCTCAAAGAAAGGCTTTCCTTTCTCGATAAATGCAATTAACTTATTCATTATTTAGCTCCTCTCTTATAAAGTTCGATTAAATGGTGCATCAAATCTTTTAGCAAGATTGTTGTCATCAGGTGATCTTGACCATGCATCATGGTCACGCTATAGGCTAAATCTTCACCTGCAGCTTCCTTTGTTAACAAGCTTGTTTGGGCGTGGTGAGCCTCTGCGATGCAAGCACCAGCTTCCTCAACTAAGCTATCCGCTTTCGCAAAATCACCAGCTTCAGCAGCCTTCAAGGCTTCCAATAGTTTTGAACGAGCATCGCCAGCATAGGCTACGATTTCAAAACCTAACAATGTTACTTCTTCTCTATTCATGATAGAATTCTCCTTATGTAGTTTTAATTAAATTTTTATGACAATAAACGTTGGATATGTAGAACTAGATAAACTCGTTCACTTTTATACAAATCAAGACCCGTATGTTGCGTAATCACATCATAGATTTTGGAACCAATCTCGAAGGCTTTTGGATAGGATTGCTTGATATGGTCTTCCATATCCAGAAGTGATTGGTTATCGTCTCTAGATCTGTCTAAATAATCCAAGAAATAATTCAAATGAATCATAAAACGATCATAGAAATGATTATTCTCTTTGGTTCGTTGAATTGCATAACCCTTTAGCACTTCTTCAACATTCCTGAGAATTTCTTTCCTCTTATCAATCGACTCCACAAGTTCCACTTCATTTTCACCTTCGGCATTAATGAAATGATAAGCAATCCGAATAATTTCGTCCTCAGGAAAATGATCCGCTAACTTCTGACGGTAAATTTCAAATGCTTCATTTGCGATTTGAAAAGCGACAGGATACTTAGTGGAAATATCTGGCAGATTACTATCCTTGTACCTTCCTTGTGCTAGAGCTTGATAAGAACAGTAAACATGGTCTGTCAAGGTTACGTAGAGATACTCTTGAATCGGATAATGATATTTCTTTGATAGCTTATCAATGATTTCATAGGTCACTGTGATAAAATCAAGCGGAACATCTTTGAGGAGAGCCATAAAGTTTTCTCTGGACTCTTCGGTCTTCATCCGAAAGATTTTCTCAACCTGATGTTCAGCAATCAAATCCCCTTTCTTCTTTCCAAATGCAATCCCCTTACCAATCACAATCACTTCTTCTCCTTTATCATTTCTGACAAGCGAGACATTGTGATTCATTGGATTTAGAATTCGATACATGTCAACCTCCTTTTGTATCTTAAAGGTATATGAGTACAAAAAATGACCACAAATGAACTAGAAAATCAGCTGATTTCTAATTCATCTGTGATCATGCCTAATATTACTTAGTAACACTCACCTTGTATTAACTTGTAACTGTATTCTATCATAATACTGATAATTTGTAAACCCTTACGAAGAACTTTTTTATTTTTTCCGCATGTTTTTATCGTCTCTTGTCTGGAAGAATAAACTGAAGAAAATAATAGCTAATAATTAAATCGCTGGGTTCTAACCTGCCTTCCTCCACGGAGCTTGTTATAAATTCAAGCTCAGGAAATTTTGATTGTGCCACCTGATTCATTTCTGGAATCTCTTCTGTCCCGATAAAACGAACTTCTTTTTTAGACTTGTGACGCTGGTATAATTTACCAATCAGATTACCCGTTGCAGAGCCTAGTTCATAACATAAGGAATGGTCACGAATAAAAAAATCGCTTAGATGACAAACAAGGTCATGTCCTTCATCATATAAAGGAATGGATTGTCTAACATGCTCATCAAAATGTTGAGCTACACCATTACCAAAACTCCATTATGTTCCATTTTGAATAACAATATCATTTCCAACTTCCATAGACTACTCCTCTTCTCCCTTGACTTTCCAGTTTACTAATACCAATGCTAACACAACCATCGACCCCCCAAGAACCAAATTTAATGTAAACGGCTCATGTAAGCCCATAATAGAAAAGATAGTTGAAAATACTGGAACTAAAAACAAGAAACTGCTAGCTACTGTTGCTCCCCTTTGTCCCAGACTATAAAACCACAGTCCAAACGAACCAACAGACGCAGGAATAATTAACCATATAAACCAAACCCAGCCCCAAAATCCTAAATTTAGAAAGTTATAACTTTCATGCACAGGTATTGAGAATAAGTAAAGGAAGACCCCACCTAATAACAATTGCCAAGCTGTAAATATCCACGGACCATTATCAAAAGGAATTTTCTTGGTGACAACTGTATTGACCGACCAACAAAATGAACCAAGTAAAGCAAACAAAGCACCTAAACTAAACGCAGATACATCTAGTCCAATACAAATAACAACTCCAGCCACACCTAATACTAAGGCACTTATCTTCTGAATAGTCAATGTATCCTTTAACAAAAAATGCGCTAAAAAAGCTAACCAAAGAGGATTCGTAAATAAGATAATAGAAGACATCGATGATGACACATCATGAGCTAGGGCAAGATTAAGAAATCCCATGGTTCCAGCTGTCTGTAAGAGCCCGATAGTCACAACCAATATAAACCCCTTTATCTTGCTACCTTGACTTTTAGGGATGATAGTCCCTCCCTTGCCAAATAAAAACGATAATACCAACATCACTAACCCAGCAATAATAAATCGAACACCCCCAAGTAATAATGGAGGAGTCTTTTCAACTACTATGAGATATTTCCCAGTTGGAAAAGACGACCCCATAAAAAGTGTGGTAAGTAATATAGAAATCAAAAAAATAAAATTTGAACCTCGTTTCATTTATTTCCCCTTCTTTCAAAAGATATTGATGATATTTTTTGTCTTTTATTCTACTCTTTTAAAAATGAATGTCAAGAGATTTATCAAAAAATTCCAAGATTATTTTTTTAAACTCCTATGTATTGAGAAAAAAACAAAAAAAGACTATACTGGTAATTGTGGATAATGATTATCTTTTTATATGGAGGTACAAACATGCGATTATCATCAGGTTGGGAACAGTCAGTCTATGTCTTACTCATGTTAGATCAGCTCCCTGAAGGAAAATATATCAATACAATTTCCTTGAGTGAACGGCTAGAAGTTTCAGATTCTTATTTGAAAAAAATTATAAAACTATTAGACAACGAAGGATTGGTTAAATCCGTTAGAGGGAAAAATGGAGGTGTTGCTCTTTCTAAACCCCTCAGCCAAATCACCTTTTACGATGTATTTGTAGCTATAGAAGGAAAAAATCGAATCTTTGAAAGTCAAAATCTTCTAAAAAAATTCTTAGGCAACGAGGAAAGTAAAAAGGCTAAAAGATGTGTCGTAACCAACTCTCTTGATATTATTGAAAATACTTTAGTTGCAACCCTGACTTCTATTACACTCAGCCAGGTAGCCCATCAATCTGAGATTAACTATGATTTAACCGATATCAGAAATTGGATCAATAAATGCCAAAACTAGCTGAAGAAAAAATTCTTCAACTAGTTTTTATAAATCCTTGACAAATAATTTTACAAGGACTATACTATATTTGAAGATATAATATATCTTCTATATCGTCAACAATGATATTTCATTGCATGCTTTTGGATAGCTAAAGAAGGTTCTTATGAAAGTTATTTTAGCTACTGACCAAGATGGTTTCCAACTGAAAGAAACCGTCAAACACTATCTGCTTCATTCTGGTTATGAAGTAATTGACCTCAACTCTATACAAGGTTCTGCGGATTTCGTTGATTCTACTGTCAATGCTATTACAGAGTTTAGAAAATATAAGCAAGCTCGTGCTATTCTTTTTGACAAGTTTGGACATTCTTTTATGCCTGCTAATAAATTTAAAGGTATTATCTGCGCCGTTGTTTCCGATGAACACTCTGCCATGATGACTATTCGACACAATTCTACTCCAATCATTACAATTGGTTCTGGAATTACAGGTGATATTTTAGCAGTTGAAATAGTCAAAGCCTTTCTTGAGCACAACTATGATTCTGGTCGTCACCAAGTTCGCATTGATATGCTGAACAAGCTCTGCTAGGAGGTATTCCCATGAAAATTGCTCTCGGTTGTGATCACATTGTAACAGATGTGAAGATGAAGATTTCAAAACACCTAAAAGAACAAGGTCATGAAATCATTGGTGTTGGTACTTATGATTTCGTCCGTACTCACTATTCTATTTATGGTCGCTTAATTGCAGAGGATGTCGTCAATGGACGGGCTGACTTTGGAATCGCCCTTTGCGGTGCAGGTGTTGGAATTGCTGTATCTGCTAATAAAGTTCCTGGAACTCTCGAGTTGTACTTGTCGGATATGTTGCGACTGCTCGTTCCGCTCGTGAAAATCTCAATGCTAATATTGTTACTTTCGGTGGTGCAATCCTAGGTATCAATTTCATTAACAACATTGTAGATGAATTTATCAATACCAAGTACAAACCAAGTCCTGAAAAAGAGGAATTAATTGCTAAAATTGATAAACTATCTAAAGTGAGCCCAGATGTAGCTGCCAATGATCATATCTTCGATGAAGAGAATGCCAAGTGGAATCGTTGAGAATATCACGATTAACTTGTATTCCAACTTCTATATTTTTCTAACCTTGAGGATAACTAACTCAAGGTTATTTTTACGTCATCAAAAAGTCTAGAGATATTTCTATCCCTAGACTGAAGTTTTTTTCGCAATTTGAGTGCTACACGCGTTCTTTCCATGAAGTCGCTGTTGTTTGAAGAACTTTGTTGAGTTCGTCAATGTTTTCAAATCCAGTTGTGCGAAGCCAGTCGCGAGCTGCTGCTTCACCATCTTTGATGTAAGCTTCAACTGATCCAGCCCATGTTGCACGGCCACAAAGAACTCCGTTAAAGTTTGCACCTGATTCATGAGCAAATACAAGAGTATCTTGGAAGAGTTTAGCTGATACACCAGCACTCAAGTAGATGTATGGCAAGTTAGTTGCTTCATCTTGAGCTTTGAAGAAGGCTGCAGCTTCTTCACGTGTATATACTACTTCACCTTCAGCGAAGCCTTCAACATATTTAATGTTAACAGGAACTTCAACTTTCAAAACATCAATGTTAAAGCGTGGGTCTGAGAAGACTTTCATAGCACCAATAACTTTGTGTGGTTTTACTTTAGCATATTCTACAGAACCTGCGTCAGCAATTTTTTCATCGTAAGCAAGGATTTCAAGGAAGAATGGAATATCTTCAGCCACACACTCAGAACCGATACGTTCGATGTAAGCTTGTTTTTCTTGGTTGAGTTCGTCTGAGCTATCTACGTCATAGTAAAGCAAGAATTTAACTGCATCTGCACCTTCTTCTTTAATACGTTTTGCAGACCAAACATCCAAGCAGTCTGGCAAGCGTTTTGTGCTTGTTGTGTCGTAACCTGTTTTTTCATAAGCAAGGAGAAGACCAGCTTTTTCATCAAGAGCTTTAGTTGCTGGAAGTCCATACTCAGGGTCAAGAAGCATAGATGATGCGTATTTAGTCAATTCATCTGCTACCAAAACTTTAAGTTCTTCCATTTGAGCCACTGTTGGTTCTTCTGTTTGGTGTTGAGCCATGAGGCGTTTCAAAGCACCACGTTGGTCAAATGCAAGAGCTGAGATGATACCATTTTCATCAGAAAGTTTTTCTAAGCGTGCACGTTTTTGTTCTGTTAAAGCCATTTTATACCTCTTTTACTATTAATTGATCATATAGAGCTTGATAGTTGGCCATGTTGACATGACCAGTCATTTTTTCTTGAGCATTAAGCATTCCAAGGACATTTGCCTTGATTAAAAGTTCTGCATCAGATTCTTTATGAAGAAGTCCTGAAGAAATCCCTGCTACAGTAGAATCTCCAGATCCAACAGGATTTACCACCTGAATTCTAGGAATATCGACCTTGTAGAAAGTGTCAACATGTTTGGCAAAGGCACCGTTGGCACCAAGTGAAACGATAATCCATTCAATCCCTGCAAACAAAGGTTCTTGAAGTACTTCTTTTAATTCATCCAAATCCTCAGAAACTTCTCTTCCAAGAAGCTGAGACAATTCCTCATTATTTGGTTTGATGACTGTTGGTTTATGTGGTGATTCAAGAACCGCCTGCAGTGCTGCACCAGAGCAGTCCAAGACAACAGGCTTGCCAGCTTGATTAGCAAGTTCTACCAAGCTCGCATAGTAATCAACTGGAAGACCAGCTGGCAGACTACCTGAGATAGCTACTACTTCAACTGACTCCAAGAGTTTTTTGAAATGTTCCAAAAAGTCTTGACCTTCTTGTTCAAGAACTTCAGGTCCTTTTTCAAGAACTTCTGTTTGGTTATCTCCATGAAGAATAGCGATACAGTTCCGAGTTTCCCCCTGAATTGAAAAGAAATCTTTCTTTACTTGATCATCGATATGTTCAACCAAAAACTCACCAAGTTTGCCACCCACTAAACCAGTAGCAAGAACTGAATCTCCAAATTCTGAAAGTACTCGGGTAACATTGAGTCCCTTACCACCAGCCGTTTTGGTTACATCAACCACACGATTGACAGTATCAATCTTTAACTCATCCAAGGGATAGGAAATATCAATGGATGGGTTCATTGTGACTGTTAAAATCATAGGTCACCTCTTAGTCGTGGTATTCTCCACGATCCCATTTTTCTAGGAATTCTGTAAAGAAGTTTGCGTCAGCTTGATGTGCATTATGACTTTCCACATGTTCAATCTTCGCAATCAATTTTTTGTTTTCTTCAGTTGGTTTGTATTCAGCATGGATGAAAGCTTCGATGATATCACACATGAGCAATTCACCAGTAATCTTACCACCAAAACCGATAACGTTGGCGTTCAATTGTTCTTTAGCATAAAGGGCTGTTGTCATATCACGAACCAAGGCAGAACGAACACCAGGAACTTTATTTACAGCATTGTTGATACCAACACCAGTACCACAGATACATACCCCAAGATCAGCTTGACCGCTAGTTACAGCTTCCCCTACTTTTTTACCAAAGATTGGGTAGTGAGTACGTGTATGGTCATATGTACCAAAGTCAATGACTTCATATCCTTTTGATTTCAAAAATTCTGAAACCGCCATTTTTTCATCTGTTACGATGTGGTCACATCCAATTGCAATTCTCATTAGTTATTCCCTCCGATTAATTATATAAATCTAATATCATTTATCCCTACTCAAAAAAAATCAAGATTAGCTTAGGAAGCGAGCTGCAAGCATAACTGAGGTTAGCTAAAGTGAGCTGACAACAGATTATCTTGATTTTTGAAGAGTATTAGCACATTTTGTTCAACATATCGACCCTAATTTGGTGACGTCCACCATCGTATTTACCGTTAACAAATCCTTTAGCAATGTTTTTAGCCAATTCATCACCAACAAGTTGTGCACCCATAGTGATCATACGTGAGTTGTTGTGTCCACGAGTCATATAAGCTGAACGTTCGTCAGATACTTCTGCCGCAACCATTCCTTTGATTTTAGTTGCAACCATGAATGGACCAGCTCCATAAGCATCAATCACGATACCAAGGTTTTGTTCTTCTTTGTTTACTTCTGCAGCAACAGCAAGAGTCACATCAACAAAGTCTTGACCTTCAGCTGTAACATCCACAACGTGGAAGTTTTCTTTTTCCAAGAAGTCTTTCACAACTTCTTTCAATCTCAAACCTGCAGTATCTGCACCGATAACAATAGACATATTATATACTCCTTTTTATTTTTCTAGGCTAGTAAAACCTTTTATAGTTAGCAGTTTATACTCTTCGAAAATCAAATTCAAACCGCGTCAACGTCGCCTTGCCGTACTCAAGTACAGCCTGCGGCTAGTTTCCTAGTTTGCTCTTTAATTTTCATTGAGTATTACCTACAAAAAGTTTTCTAGCAGTTTATTGACAAATTGGATTGAATGAGATGAATGACACCTTATTCAAGTTTAGGAAATCAGTTTCCTAGCAAATAATCCTTCTCCACGAAAGAGAATATAACAAGTGATTATTTGTTTGTTACAAACATCATTTGTTGTTTACAAACATAATATACTCCTATTTCCGGAAAAAGTCAACAGTTAATGTTTGTTTTTATGTTTTTTAACTAAAAAATTTCGATGTCAAAACCAATTTGATCCACTTGACCAGGTTCTAGGAGACGAACATTCTTCTTATCTTCTAGACGATCTCCTTCTTCAAGAGATGTTGACAAGCCAGACCATGGTTCAAAAGCAATAAAAGGACCTTTATTCAAAGTTGACCAGATGATGAGGTTTGGAAACTCTGCAAAGTGCACTTTTAATCCCTTATCATGTTTACGAGAACGAAGGGCAATTGTTCTAGATTGCAATTCATCTAAGGTGACTGCATCTGTGCTGAAAAGATCATAACTAAGATCTAATTCCTTTTGCCCCTCTAGCCATGGACTTCTATCTTGGAAATCCAACATACCTGTTTCTGGGAAAGGACGTGGAACAGAGCAAGTCTCTTCTTTCTCAAACTCTAGATAATAATCTTCATAGACTTCATCATCAAGCAGAGGACAATTAAATCCTGGATGTCCACCAATAAAGTAAGGCATGACCTTGCTAGTTTCTTTATTGAAAATCTTGTATTGAGTCCGTACTGTTTTACCAGTAAGGATATAAGTGATTTCTAGTCGGAAATGATAAGGATAGTTTTGATAGCTATTCTCATCGTCTTCAATTGCAAAAGTTACACTCTTGTCTGTCTGTTCAACTAATTCAAATTCTTTCTTACGAACCAAACCATGACGAGGAATGTTTCCTTTGCTTTCTTGCCCCTTCTCATCTATATAGAGGGCTATATCCTCTCTCAAAGAACCACAAATGGGGAAGAGAACAGGAGCTTGTCCACTCCAATAAGTGGCATCCCCTTGCCACAAATACTCAAGTCCCTCAGCATCTTTTATAGAAGAAAGAGACCCACCAAAACTGTTAAATTCAACTCTTAATTGTTCTGATTTTAATTCAATTACCATTATTTTCTCCGATTTCTTGATAGTTTATAAAAAACTAGGCTGTCACTCCTATCAGGAAAATGACAACCTAGCTTTAACAATTTACATTTTATAGGAGCGCATTATTTTGCTTTTGCTGCGTACTCTTCGTTACGTTTGATCATTTGTTTTCTGTACCAAGCAAAGATACCGATATAGAATACAAGGAAGACTACAGCACCAAGGATTGCTTTGATATCACCTGTTGTAGTGTTACCAATTGTCCAACCAAGAAGTTTTTCGATTGGTCCTTCAAGAGTTGAGTGAGTAATCAATTGAGTTTGGCTCACACCTTCTGGGAAGGCACCTACACCTTTAGCAAGTTCTGTTGCAAATGGTGCGATAAGTGTACCTGAAAGAAGGAAGAGTGGCAACAAGAGTGTTCCGAAAATAATCATACGGAGCAATTTACCACGAGTTACAACCAAGAGAGCTGGGGTAACACCCATAGCAATGATACCTGCAAGTGGCAAGATACCATTTCCG
Source organism: Streptococcus mitis (assembly GCF_003943935.1). Taxonomy (GTDB): domain Bacteria; phylum Bacillota; class Bacilli; order Lactobacillales; family Streptococcaceae; genus Streptococcus; species Streptococcus mitis_BK. The sequence continues at coordinate 169,563 of NZ_RJOB01000002.1, forward strand.
ACTTTTGAAAGAAGCACAGCTTCGATCAACATGATTGGTGCAAGTACGTTGGCACAAGCCCAGATTTCAGCACGACCAGCGATGAATGGCCAGTCAAGACCGATATTAAACTTACGTCCTTCCAAACGTTTAGTAGCAACGTTGGTAATACCTTGTGAAAGTGGTTCTACGGCCGCAATGAACCATGAACCGATGAGTGAGAAGAGTTCCAAAGCTACACCGGCTGTCAAACCAAGAGACAACCAACCTTTGATAACTTCTTGCCAGTTTGCAGCATCTTTAAGTCCTTCAACAGGATGCGGAGTCCCCATCAAACCGATAACGATACCAAGGATGAAACCGATGAAGAATTTAGATCCCCAGAAACCGATTTTCTTGTTCAATTTAGCAGCATCAAAGTCATATTTATCAAGACCTGGGAAGAATTTTTCAAAAATCTTATCCAAAACCATGATAACTGGGTTCATCATGTAGTTCATGTGAGTTGAAGTCATTGGTGATGAGCTTGGTGCGTTAAGAAGGTCGTCGAATGTAGGTTTCATCAAGTCAGAGTTGATAATTTTAAGAACCCCAACAAGAACAACTGCTGCAGTCGCAATGAAGAGTGAAACTCCTTGGCTAACGCCATTGTTGTCTGCATACCATTTAATCAAAAGACCTGTGATAGACAAGTGCCAGATATCGAAGATATCAACATCAAGTGTATCAGTTTTCTTCATAGCAAGCATCACTACGTTAACAATCAACATGATGAGCAAGAAGTAAAGTGTCCAAGCAGATCCCCAAGTGATTGTGGCAAGTGGCGCCCAACCAACGTCGGTGATGTTCAATTGAATACCAGTGTTTTCAACGAATTTTGCAAGTGATGCTGAGAAAGCACCGTTCAACATTCCGATGATAGCCCCGATACCAGTAAGAGCGATGGCAAGTTTGATACCACCTTCAAGCGCTTTGGAGAATTTCACTCCAAAAAGTAGAGCCAATACTGTCAAAATGATCAGCATGATGATTGGTCCACCCATGTCCAAGATGGGTTTGAACAGCTTATTAGCTAGTTCGATAATGACATCCATAATAGTTCCTCCCTTTTTATGTTATATGAATGTTAACAAATTATTAATTAGCTTAACCCGTGTTCTTTAATGGCTGCTTCAATATTGTCAAATACTGGAGCACTCATAGCTGGGATACGGAATAAGATTGGTCCAGCTTCGATAACTGGAATACCTGGATCAAAACCAAGATCTGTAGCAGCAATTGGTGTGAAGATGTCATAACCTTTGATAAGGTCTTCATTAACGTCTTTGACCATTACTGCATCACAGTGAACATCAAAACCGCGGTTTGAAAGTTCTTCTTCAAGAGCACTTTTAATTTGGTGGCTTGAGTTAACACCTGCACCGCAGGCAGCAAGAATTTTAATCATATGGATTTCCTCCGATTTAATATTTTTAATAGACAAGATTAAGCTGTTGCTTCAGCTATATAAGCATAGAGAGCTTCAGGTTCTGAAATTTTTGATAGGTCTTCAAGATGACCATTTCCAGTAAAGAAGTCCATCAACTGAGCAAGAATGTTCGTTTGACTTGAACTTGAGTTATTAATGATAAAGAAGAGTAAGGATACTTCTACTTCCTTATCTGGCGCAATCATATTGTGGAAAGTCACTGGTTTTTCTAATCGAACCACCACAACTTTTTCAGCTAGATTATGAACAATATCTGTATGAGGAATAGCCACATTCGGCAAATCTTTACCCAAAAATTCCATATCTAAACCAGTTGGAAATGACTTTTCACGCGTGATCAAGGCTTCACGATAGGTTGGAGTTACGATTTCTCGTTCTTCCAATAAAGTTGCAACCTGATCAAAGAGTTGTTCTTGATTATCCGCTTCTAAGCAAAACACAAGGTTTTTGTCAAAGAAATGATCTAATCCCATAAGGTTTTCCCTTCTTTCCATTAACTTTATGCTATAAGTATAACACTATATGAAACCGTTGTCAATATTTTTCTGTTCTTTTTTTGTCTCTTTTTTTATATTTTTGTTGTTTTTGTAGTTTGTTATGTAAAAACAAACAATTAAACAAACATCCAAAATATTTCTTATGTTCCAGAATCGAAAAAAGCAGACCATTTTAGTCTGCTTTACGATTGATTCTTATATAAATTTCCTGTAAACAAGGAAAAGCAATTATGACAACTATTCTTCATCCATACTCAAGACGCTGAGGAAGGCTTCTTGTGGGACTTCTACTGATCCTATAGCTTTCATACGTTTCTTACCAGCTTTTTGTTTTTCTAGAAGTTTACGCTTACGAGAAACGTCACCACCGTAACACTTAGCAAGTACGTTCTTACGAAGGGCCTTGATATCTGTACGAGCCACAATCTTGTGTCCAATAGCTGCTTGGATTGGCACCTCAAATTGTTGACGAGGGATGATTTTCTTGAGCTTATCAACGATGAGTTTCCCACGTTCATAGGCAAAGTCCTTGTGAACGATAAAGCTGAGGGCATCCACCTTGTCTCCGTTGAGAAGGATATCCATTTTCACCAGCTTAGATGGGCGGTACTCTGACAATTCATAGTCAAAGCTTGCATAACCACGAGTTGAAGACTTGAGCTTATCAAAGAAATCAAAGACGATTTCAGCCAGTGGAATTTGATAGATAACATTAACACGATTGTCATCGATATAGTCCATCGTCACAAAGTCCCCACGCTTGCGCTGAGCTAGCTCCATCACTGCTCCGACGAACTCCTGTGGTACCATGATTTGCGCTTTAACATAAGGCTCTTCAATGGTCGCAATCTTAGTTGGGTCTGGGAACTCAGACGGGTTAGACACATCCATAGACTCACCGTCGGTCAAATTAACCTTATAGATAACGGATGGAGCTGTCATAATGAGGTCGATGTTGAACTCGCGTTCCAAACGTTCTTGGATAACATCCATATGAAGAAGCCCAAGGAAACCACAACGGAAACCAAATCCAAGGGCCTGAGATGTTTCTGGTTCAAACTGAAGACTAGCATCATTCAGTTGCAATTTTTCAAGCGCTTCACGTAGGTCATTGTACTTGTTTGACTCGATTGGATAGAGACCCGCAAAGACCATAGGATTCATCTGCTTGTAACCATGTAATGGCTCTGTCGCAGGATTGGTTGCCAAGGTAACGGTATCACCCACACGAGTGTCCTGAACCGTCTTGATAGAAGCCGCAATATAACCAACGTCCCCAGTCGCAAGGAAATCACGACCAACTGCTTTCGGTGTAAAAATACCAACTTCGGTCACATCAAAGGTCTTACCATTACTCATAAGTTGAATCTTATCGCCAGGTTTAACCACTCCATCCATGACACGCACTTGGAGAATAACCCCACGGTAAGCATCGTAAACAGAGTCGAAAATCAAGGCCTTAAGTGGTGCCGTCACATCACCCGTTGGTGCTGGTACTTTTTCTACGATTTGCTCGAGGATTTCTTCAATACCTATACCAGCCTTGGCAGAAGCCAATACTGCTTCACTGGCATCCAAACCAATGACATCTTCAATCTCTGTACGCACACGCTCTGGATCCGCTGCTGGCAGGTCAATTTTGTTAATAACTGGCATGATTTCCAAATCATTGTCCAAGGCCAGATAAACATTGGCAAGGGTTTGAGCCTCAATTCCTTGGGCAGCATCGACCACCAAAATCGCTCCCTCACAGGCAGCTAGCGAACGTGAAACTTCATAGGTAAAGTCCACGTGCCCCGGCGTATCAATCAAGTGGAAAATATAAGTTTCCCCATCTTTTGCCGTGTAATTCAACTCGATGGCATTCAACTTAATGGTAATTCCACGTTCCCGTTCTAGATCCATACTATCCAAAAGCTGGGCCTGCATTTCACGGCTTGAAACCGTCTCTGTTTTTTCCAAAATGCGGTCTGCTAAAGTTGATTTACCGTGGTCAATATGGGCGATAATAGAGAAGTTACGGATCTTCTCCTGTCGTTTTTTCAATTCTTCTAAGTTCATGATTCTCTTCCTTTCAGGGTATCTATTTATTATAAATTGTTTTTGATATTTTGACAAGACCATACCCTGCCAGGAGTACTAATCTTCAGCAACAAAGCCGTCATTTTCGATAAAGTGGTGTTCTGTCATTCCTTGGTCTGTAAAGACAATCCCATGAAGGACACCACCATAAACAGCTCCTCCATCCATTCCAATCTTACCGTCTTCTGTCACCCAAAGCTCAGCTGTATCGCGTTCTTGCTGTAACAAGCCATAAACTGGTGTGTGACCAAAGACAATGGTTTTCCCAGTATGATTTTCGGCTTCGTGGAATGGTTTTCTAAGCCAGACTTTTTTATAATCTGTGGTTTCATGCCAGTCGTCTAAGGTCAAATCAATACCTGCGTGAACAAAGATATACTTGTCTGTCTCTACCACAAAAGGCATTTGACGAATAAATTCGACCAAATCTGCTGCTTCAGCGGCAACACGCTTGGCATCTTCTACTCCATCAACTGGGGCATCCAAGGGACGACCTAGGATAGAGTTAATAGTTGTATCTCCACCATTACGACGATAGTGGTCATAACTTTCTTCTGGGTCATCGAGCCAAGTCAGAAACATATACTCGTGGTTTCCAGATAAACAGATAGCCCCTTGATTGTCCACTAAGTCCTTGACCATTTCTAGAACACGGCGACTATCCTCACCACGGTCAATCAAATCCCCTAGAAAGAGCAACTGGGTCTGACCATCCCAGGTTTTGAGAAGGTCTTCCAGCATCCCAGCTTTTCCGTGAACATCTCCAATTACATAATAGTCTGTCATCTTATTTCTCCCTATTTCTCAACAATTCTCTGGCTTGCGTTAGGGCTGCTTCTGTCACATCGTCACCTGCCAACATCTTGGCAACTTCTTCCACGCGCTCTTCAACCGTCAAGAGACGAACAGTCGAAACCGTTGAATGGTCATTACTAATCTTCTCAATAAAGAATTGATAATCCGCAATCGCAATCACTTGTGGCAAATGGGAAATAGCCAGAACCTGACCATGCTGGCCAATCTTGTGAATCTTCTGTGCAATAGCCTGAGCTACACGGCCTGAAACTCCTGTATCCACCTCATCAAAGACTATGCTGGTCTTGCCTTCTTTACGAGAAAAGGCAGACTTGATGGCTAGCATGAGACGAGATAATTCCCCACCAGATGCAACCTTGACCAAGGGTTTAAAATCTTCACCAGGGTTGGTTGAAATGTAAAATTCGACCGTTTCATTTCCCTCACGACTGAATTTGCCCTTGTTAAAACGAACCTGAAACTGGGCTTTTTCCATATAGAGGTCCTGCAGTTCTTGTTTAATCTCAGCTTCAAGCTGCTGAGCCAAGTCATGACGAGCAGATGCAAGCTGGCCTGCCAAATCAACAAGATTGACTTCCAATTTCTTGAGCTCTGCTTCCATGTCCTCAGAAGAAAGATTATTGCCTGTCAAGAGATTGTACTCTTCTGTAATCTTAGCAAAGTAAAGCAAGACATCGTCTACAGTCCTACCATACTTGCGGGTAATAGTATGAAGGAGGTCCAAACGATTCTCAACCTGCATGAGACGATTGCCGTCAAAATCAAGGTCCTCAATAATAGCTTCCAGACGTTTGCTAATGTCTTCTAAGACATAGTAGGTCTCAGACAGAGAGCTCGAAATTTCACGGTATTCAGGATCGTACTCTTCGACACTTTCCATGTCATTCATGGCTGAACGAACATTGGCCAGACTTGAAAAATCTTCATTGTCCAACATGCTGTAGGCATTGGTCAGTGTATCCGCAATATTTTTATGGTTGAGCAGTTTATCACGCTCTTGATTAAGAGCCAAATCTTCTCCAGCCTGCAAGTTTGCTGCCTCAATCTCTGCCATTTGAAATTCCAACATTTCAATACGAGCCTTGTGTTCCTGTTGGTTTTTCTTGACTTCCAGAACCTGCTTGCGCATTTTTCGATAAGCATCAAAACTCGTTTTATAGGTTTCTTTCAAGTCCCAAAAAGCTACGTCACCGAATTCATCCAACATTTGAATATGAAGTTGAGGGCGCATTAACTCTTCTTGGTCATGCTGACCATGAATATCTACCAGATGTTGCCCAATAGCTCGCAAAACAGACAGATTGACCATCTGGCCATTGACACGACTGATACTCCGACCATTTTGCAAGATTTCCCGACGGATGATAATTTCATCACCCATTTCCAAACCTTGCTCATCAAAAATTTCCTGTAAAAGGCGACTATTCTCAACTGAGAAAAGTCCCTCAATCTCTGCCTTTGGCGCACCATGACGAATAACATCTATCGTCGCACGAGCTCCCAACATCATATTCATGGCATCAATGATAATCGACTTCCCTGCACCCGTTTCACCAGTCAGGACAGTCATCCCTTTTTCAAAATTGAGGGAAATAGCCTCAATAATGGCAAAGTTTTTTATCGAAATTTCAAGTAACATATAGACCTACCAATTTTTTACTTGTTCAAAGATTTCCTCAGCTAGACTTTCACTTCTGGCAATGACTAAAATCGAGCTATCATCAGCCAAACAGCTAAAAATCTTGTCAGAAAAAGTCTCGATTAACTGAGCTTTTACAAAAGCTGTATTTCCTGGAATAACTTGGAGATTGATCATCTTATCCATCAATTCTGCCGATTCGATATTGTCTTCAGCCAGTTGCAAACTTTTTACGATTGATTTTGGCAATTCGTAGACATAGGTGTTGTCTCTCAAAGGAATTTTGACAATACCTAGTTCTTTGATATCCCGTGATACCGTTGCCTGAGTAGCAGTGATACCTGCTTCTTTCAAATGTTCTACGATTTCTTCTTGTGTACCGATTTGATAATCTGTCACAAATCGTCTAATTTTTTCAAGTCTCTCTTTTTTATTCATTTTTAAATTGACTATGCGCCCTCTCTACTACTTCTTCAATCTCAGCAAGAACCTGATTGCCTGCTGACTCTTCTTTTTTCAAATACGCTAAAAATTCAATATTTCCATGTCCACCTTGGATGGGAGAAAAGTCCAAACCAAGGACTGAAAAACCTTCCTCTACTGCCATAGTAGTGACAGATTCAAGGACATGTTGATGGACCTTGGCATCGCGAATAATTCCATTTTTCCCAATCTGCTCACGTCCTGCCTCAAACTGGGGTTTAACCAGAGCCACGACCTGACCTTGATTGGCTAATACTCGGTGCAAAGCTGGAAGGATCAGACTGAGGGAAATGAAACTCACATCAATACTGGCAAAGCTCGGTTCTTTTTCGAAATCAGTCTTTTCCGCATAGCGGAAATTAAACTGCTCCATGCTGACAACTCGCGGGTCCTGGCGTAGTTTCCAAGCCAACTGATTGGTACCGACATCAACTGCAAAGACAAGTTCAGCACCATTCTGCAACATGACATCGGTAAAACCTCCAGTAGAGGCCCCGATATCAATCGTTGTAGCTCCTTCCACTGACAAATCAAAGACCTGCAAGGCCTTTTCTAATTTCAAGCCACCACGGCTGACATACTTGAGTTTTTCACCCTTGAGTTTTAACTCGGTGTCATCTGGAATTTTCTCTCCTGGCTTGTCAAACCGCTCTCCGTTAAGAACTGCTACAACTAGACCAGCCATGACACCGCGCTTGGCCTGCTCTCTCGTTTCAAACAAGCCCTGTTTATAAGCTAGTACATCCACTCTTTCCTTAGCCATTGATTCTCAAACTTTCTACTACACTTACAATCGATTCTATTTCAAAAGGAACCTGCTGGGCAATTTCTTCTAATTTGGCATTAGCTTGATCCAGAGTTTGGTTACAAAAGGCAATGGCTTCTTCCAAGCCCAACAAAGCAGGATAGGTTGATTTTTCTGCCTGTAGATCCTTTTGTGGTGTCTTACCGATTTCCTCAAAACTAGCGGTCACATCCAGCACATCGTCTCTGACCTGAAAAGCAAGCCCAATCAATTCACCAACAGTTTTCAGCTTTGCCTGCATTTCAGGAGCCAATTCAGCAATAATAGCAGCCGCTTGGAAGGGATAAGCTAGTAGTTTTCCAGTCTTATTAGCATGAATGGTCTGAAGTTCTTCCAAAGACAAATGCTGATGTTCACCCTCCATATCCAAAACCTGCCCTGCCACCATACCCAGACTACCTGAAGCAAGGGATAAGTTGGCAATCAAGTCCACCTTGATCTGACTTGGCAAATCTGCCTGCGCTATCAAGGCATAAGGATCTAGGAACAAGGCATCTCCTGCCAATATTGCCATCGATTCGCCAAATTTCTTATGGTTGGTCAAATGCCCTCGACGGTAATCATCATCATCCATGGCAGGAAGATCATCGTGAATCAAACTCCCTGTATGAATCATCTCCAAAGCCGCAGCCACCTGCGCATGTGCTGGTTTAATAGCCACCTGCAAGGCTTCCAAAACTTCTAACAAGAGAAAAGGTCGAATACGCTTGCCACCAGCATGAATGGAATAGAGAACAGACTCTCGCAAACTAGAAGCAAACTGCTGGTCTCCATAAAAATCTTCCAAAGTCGACTCGACAAGAGCTAATTTTTCTTGCTTTTTCATTCAAAATCACTTTCTGTTCCGTCTTCTTGCATGACCTTAACCAAAGTTTTTTCAGCCTTGTCCAGCGTCGCTTGGAGCTCTTTGGACAAGATCATCCCCTTTTGAAAGGCAGTAATCGCATCTTCCAAAGCAATTTCACCATTTTCCAAACTTTGGACAATAGTCTCCAGTTCTGCTAGATTTTCCTCAAATTTCTTTTGTTTTGACATCTTTAACCTCTAATTCTACTTGACCATCTCGCATCAAAAGCGTCACTTGGTCTTTTTTCTTCAAACTCTCAACCGAATCAACCACGGACTCTTCTTTTTTGACAATAGCATAGCCACGCGCCACGATTCGACTGGTATCCAACATCAGCAAGGCTTCTGAAAGTCGCTTGACCTCAGCAACCTTGGCGTCATAAACCAGCGCCATTTGGCTACGGAGGAGCTTGTCCAACTGAGCTAGTAGGTCTTGATAACGTTGAATTTTGGTAACAGGTGATAATTGGACCAGTTTATGAGTCCTTGCTTGTACTACCTGTTGGTTATCAGAAATCCGTGTACGCAAACTTTGTTTTAATCGCAGCTGCAATTGATCCAAGCGTTGCAAATAGCCATCATACAAACGCTCTGGCTGTCTAAAAATAACAGACTGACTGCATTTTTTCAAAGCTTCTTGTTTCTTCGATAGGACATTTCGGACTGCTGTTGCCATCCGCTTTTCTTGATTTTGCAAATGAGCTAATAGATCCAACTTGGTCACAGGTGTTGCTAGTTCAGCAGCTGCTGTTGGCGTTGCAGCTCGTCGATCTGCCACAAAATCTGCTAAAGTCACATCTGTCTCATGTCCTACACTAGAAATAACTGGTAAACGAGATTCAAAAATAGCTCGTACCACAATTTCTTCGTTAAAGGCCCAGAGATCCTCTATGGAACCGCCACCACGACCAATAATCAGCAAGTCCAAATCGTCCCGTTGATTAGCACGCGCAATATTTCGAGCAATTTCCTCCGCAGACCCCTCACCTTGCACCTTGGTCGGATAGAGAAGAATATCGACACCTGGAAAGCGCCTGCTGACGGTCGTGATAATATCTCGAATAACGGCTCCACTACGACTTGTCACCACACCAATTCTCTTAGAAAATTGGGGCAGAGGTTGCTTGAATCGTTCTTGAAACAGGCCTTCTTCTGTCAATTTTTTCTTGAGTTGTTCAAACTGAATCGCAAGCGCTCCAACCCCATCAGGCTCAGCCTTTTCAATGATGATGGAGTAGCTACCGCTCGGTTCATAGACCTGTACACGCCCAATTACATTGATTTTCATCCCTTCTTCCAGATCGAAGCCTAATTTCTGATAAATCCCAGACCAGATAGTCGCTTGAATAACTGCATGGTCGTCTTTTAGGGAGAAATATTGGTGAGTAGGTCGTTTACGAAAGTTGGAAACTTGACCAGTTAAATAGACCCGTTCCAAGTAAGGGTCTTTATCGAATTTCATTTTCAGATACTTGGTCAAAGTTGTTACCGATAAATACTTTTCCATCTCCACCTACTACTCATTTCCTTGCTCTTTCATGGGTATTATTATACCAAAAATATGCCTAAAAATCTCCATTTATGTACCATTATGAGGGAAAAATAGAAAAAGGAGGCAAGGCCTCCACATCTGATTATTTGCTGTTTCGAGCTTCTTCCAAAATCTTTGCAATCTTGGTTGTCAACAGGTCGATAGCCACTGTATTGCTGACCCCTTCAGGAATGACGATATCAGCATAACGCTTAGTCGGCTCGATAAACTGATGGTACATAGGTTTGACCACACCTAAATACTGGTCAATAACGCTATCAAGGCTACGGCCACGTTCTTCCATATCACGCTTGATACGACGAATAATGCGCACATCATCATCTGTATCCACAAAAATCTTGATATCCATCAAATCACGCAGACGCTTGTCCTCCAGGACCAAAATCCCTTCAACGATAAAGACATCTTGAGGCTCCTGACGATAGGTCTTGTTGCTTCGTGTATGCTCTGTATAGTCATAAGTCGGAATGTCCACCGGACGCCCTGCCAACAACTCCTTAATCTGTTCGATCATCAAGTCTGTATCAAAGGCAAAAGGATGGTCATAGTTGGTTTTGACACGCTCTTCAAAGGTCAAGTGAGACTGATCCTTGTAATATGAATCATGCTCAATCATGGAAATCTTTTCATCAGGGAAATGCGATAAAATGGCTCTTGAAACACTGGTCTTACCTCCACCAGAACCACCTGTCACTCCGATAATGATTGGTCTATTTTGCATGCTAACCTCCGTTTTTTTATCCGTCGTCTATTCTATCACATTTTTTACAAAATTTATAGTCTGGTTTGGATAGTTTAGGAGAAACAATTCCAATTTCTACACTTCAATTATACTAGCTAAAAACCTTCCTTGGCTTGTAAAGATCCCCCCGTTTTTCAAGAATGGCTAGTAATTTGTCATCTTCAAAGGCAGCCAATTCTTGTTCTGTTTGTTCGAGTTCGATAAAACGACCAAAGCGTACTTCTGTAGCCTCTTCTTGAGTTAGGAAAACTTTGATAAGGTCGCCTGTCCCAATCTCTAGAGGATAGAGAAAGTCCAGTTGACCAGCCTCTACTTTTTCAGCAATTTCTTCCAAGGTCAAAGCAACATCTAACTGTAACCCTGCAGCACTAGTCCGTGTCAACTGAGACATATGAGCCGCATAACCCAGCTTCTCTCCCAAGTCAACCGATAAGGTACGGATATAAGTCCCTTTACTGCATTTTACACGAAAAGTAAAGCGTGCAAGATGACCCTCATAAGAAATCGGACTTGTCCGATCAAATTGGTAGATGGTTACCTGACGTTCTGGTCGCTCTACTTCCTGACCTGCACGTGCATACTCATAGAGCTTACGACCATTGACCTTGACTGCCGAATACATAGGCGGAATCTGAATAATAGGTCCTGTCAGTCTGGCGATTGCTTCATCAACAAGCTTTTCATCCAAGTGCGATAAAACAGGTGTCTCTGCGACCACTTCCCCGCTAGCATCCTCAGTCGTCGTGGAATAGCCCAGAGTGATTTCACCCTCATAGACCTTGCCCTCATCCTGCATAAACTCGACCATGCGTGTCGCCTTGCCAACCGCAATGGGCAGAACTCCCACTACATCCGGATCCAAGGTCCCACCATGACCAATCTTCTTGGTTCCCAAAATCTTACGCAGTTTAAAAACCGCATCATGCGATGTCATCCCCGCTTCTTTTCTTAAGTTGATAATACCGTTCATTTTTGCTTTCTAATTTCATTCATGAAATATCTTCTTCAAGAATCGTAATGTAATTATCTTTTGTAACAAAAGATAGTGTGGCTAATCTTATTGCTTGGTTCATAATTATCCTGTCAAATACATTTCTTACAAATCTCCCATTTGCATTTTTATTTTCAGGATTGCTACTATGTAATTCTAAATATTTTTTTAATTTTTCTTTTGCAGAATCATGCAAAATGTACTCTTCATTTTTGCAATATGAAAGAAAAATATCAAACATTTGGTCCACAGTATAATCTTCAAACGTAATAAAATAATTAAATCTTGATTTTAACCCAGGATTAGATTCAAAAAATTTTTTCATCAATTCATCATATCCAGCAACAATAACAACCAAATCATCACGATAGTCTTCTAATGCTTTTGTTAACTCAGTTAAACACTCTCGACCATAACTATCACTTTTATCGTTTTCAGTAATACTATATGCTTCATCAATAAACAATACACCGCCTTTGGCTTTTTGTATCAATCTCTTCACTTTCGAAGCCGTCTGTCCTTGATATTCTGCTATTAAGTCTGTTCTAGTTGCTTCAATAAAATGACCTTTACTTAGTATTCCTAATGAACGATACATATTCCCAACGATTCTAGCCACAGTAGTTTTACCGGTACCTGGATTACCTAAAAACGCCATGTGCATAGTTCTATTTGTTTTTTTAAGACCGATTTTTTCTCTACTTTGTTGAACTTTATTAAACGCTACTAAATCTTTAATTTCTTTCTTAACATTTTCTAAACCTATTAGTGACTTTAAATCATTTGCTAGTTCTTCAAATGATTTATGATTTGTTTCTTTCAAAATCAAATAATTTGTATCAATAACTCTAGCGCCAAGATATTTATACAATAATTCCAATATGCTAGTTTGCTTGTCTTTGATTTTTGAGAGTGTCTCTTTACTTGTCAAGTTTCCTAATCGTTTTATAAATTCTAACTCAGCATTTTTAAGATTATCAACTATATCTTGAAGAATTATTTCTAATTCATAAGCATTATTTGTTAAATCATCCAGTTTTTTCACTTCCGATTTTAACAATTTTAAATAAGTTTCACTAATCATCTACATTCCTTTAAACAATAGAAATAATACTATTATAACAACAGCGACTCCAAGAGTATAGAATCCTTTTCTAAGAAAACTAATCTCTTGTTGTTTTTCCTCTAGTTCAGTTTGAAATTTCTCGACAATTAAAGTAAGATTTTTACCTTCCTCTATTAATCGAACATTCATCTTATCTACATCGTTTTTAAGATTATTTTGTGTTTCTTCAACTTGTAAATGCAAATCGTTAAAACTATTTTCTATTTTCACTAATGATTTTAGCTTCGCTTTTAAACTATCAATTTCAATTTGAACTTCACTTTGCTTCTCTTCAAGTTGTTCTAACTCTTCTAGCTTTTTATGATGTTTCTTCAATACATCAATTAAATCTTTATTCTGTTTAAAAACATCATCTAATAGTTTGTTATTACCTATTTGATATTCTTCTATTTCGTGCAATCCCTGTATAGCTTTATTATTGGCCTCTTTGGCTGCAATCAAAGATTTTGAAATACTTTGAATATACTCATCATCCAATATTTGGAAAGTTTCGTAAATAGTATTAAATTCTTGAATAATCTTTTTTATGTGAATATTTTGTTCAATCATTCTATTTTGAACAGCATCAGTAAGAGCGTTTAAATCTTTACCCTTAACATCATATTCCATTCCAATAAAGCCTAACATAGGATCATCTGTTGGAACTGTTGGTAAATCTGACTGTTCAGGGATTTCTTCACTAAAGGCTTTTAACTCTTGTTTTTTTTCATTAAATCTTTCAGAATTTGCTAAAACTTGAATCTCTAAATCTTCTGACATAACATTCTCCTATAATAAATCGTTTAATGCATTTTGCATTTCTTCAAGTTCACTTTGCTTTTCATCAAAGTAAATTTCATTAGCTAGTAATCGCTGTTTGAAATCAATCTTTGAATTAGAAAACTCTTGATCAACATTGCCAAGTAGTTCTCTTAGTTTTTGATGGTTCTTAGCCATCTTACTGAAGATATCATTTCGCTTAACAGCAACATTTTTCTCGGCAACAAAAATTTGAACATCCTGAATTCTTAGCAATTCGTTCTTCTTATCAGCTTGTTGTTTTTTGTTCTCATCTTGTAGTTTCCTTGATATAAAGCCATCAAGTCCGTTAATAATTATCGCTCCCAAGATTCCAGTTAGTAAACTTGCAAAGAACATCCCTAAAATATTAGCAATTGTTCCTAGAAGTTTTATTTCAAAAGTCATACCTGGTATCTTATTTAAGAACTGTTCAAAATATTCTCCTAAAAACATTGCGCCTACACCTACTAATGCGGATGTAATAATTTTTGAAACATGGGCAATTTTAATTGCAGTAGAATGAGATTGATTTTCAGGGTTTGATAGATAAGAGATACTTTCTCTAATTGAACCAAATAATTGTTTTACCAAATTTGGTAACTTTCTTAGTTTTTCAGCGAAAGCACCAATAATTTCTCCTACGATGCTTCCAACAAAACTATCTACACCAACTTTAATAAAATCTTTGATTTTACCAAAAAATGAATGAAGAGATTTTTTCATTTCCTTAAGAAATGTATCAAAAGATTGTTTTTTTGATTTAAAATATCTCACTAAAGCATTCATAATTTCTTTCAACATTCCAAATAAAGCAGCAACCAACATAGCTTTTATAGCATCTTTACCAGCTTTATTAACCATTTTTACAGGTGCTTTTTTTGCAATATGTTTATTAATAGAGTTATTTGCTCTTTCCTCAGTTTTTAGCATTTTCTCTGAATCAGCCGCTAATTTATCATTTAACCTTTTTTCATTTTCCGCTTTTAAATTTTTCTTTTCTGAATCTGAAATATTTTTCTTATCAATTTTCTCATTGGCTCTTTGAACTTGATCCCTAAGTTTTTTTTCTCTCGCTTCTCTATTCTTTATATAGTCACTATTGGATGTTGCTCCTTTACTTTTATTCAGCGATTCATTAGTTGCTGCAAAATTTTCCTTTTTATTTGCTAAATCAGCAGTTTCAATATCAGCGATTTTTCTCCAATTATTATCAAATATTTTTTTACGAGGAACAACATGATCCAAATTAGCCTTCTCATTTATTTTTAAAGTTTTACCAGTATATTCATCCTTTAAATTATTGGATTTTTGCTTTTCTTTCATAGCTTTATTTGCATCAGTATATCTTTTATCATTCAGTATCTTAGTTCCCTCTTCTTTTGTATAACCATTAGGATGCTTATCATTATACTGCTTAAGAAGAGTATCACTTGTCATATCTAAACCAATTTGATTCGCAAATTGATTCCATATTTCATCTAAAATAGCATCCCCTAATTTATCTGGGGAATTAATTTCTTTACATTCCAATTCCAATTTTTCAAGATTAGAAAACTCAGTTGTAAATTGTTGTTCCAGTAGTTCTTCTAACTCATCGTAGTTTAAATTTTCAGACTCATATACTTCTTCTGCATTCAATACTAATAATTCATTTTCCACTGTTTTCTACTCCCCCTTCAGCGCTTCAAACTTTGCTTTCATAGTTGGATTTTTACGAGTTAGTTTTTTGACGGAAACATCTTCCAGCTTATTATTCGCCAGTCGAAGTTGATTTTCAGATGTTGTCAGGAATTTCTTAACCTCTTCCATGCGTTTGATAGCCTTGTCGATTTCATCAATTGCTTTACCAAAGTTGATCGAAGCTGAGTTGTAGTTCTTGGCAAAAGCTAGCTTAAAGGCATCCAAGTCTTCTTCAAAGTGCGTAATATCAATATTTTGCTCACGGATAAGTGCTAGTTCCTGCTTGTATTTTAGGGAATTAAGCGCCGCATTTCGCAAAAGCCCAATCAACTGAATAAAGAATTGAGGACGAACCACATACATCTTTTCATACTCGTGGCTGACGTCAACAATCCCTGTGTTAAAGTAGTCGTTATCAGCTTCAAGCATGGTTACCAAAACCGCATATTCACAGTTCTTCTCCCGACGGTCCTTGTCTAATTCCTTGTAAAAATCCGCATTCTTGTGCTTCTTCTCTGTTCCGTCAGCTTCATTTTTCATCTCAAACATAATGGAAATGATTTCTACCCCATTTTCATCGCATTCACGGAAGATAAAGTCCCCCTTAGAACCACGAGCAGAGACCTTGTTATCCTTCTCAAAGTAGGCATTTGGAAAGGCAAAACTGCGAACCTTGTTAAACTCACTTTCCGCATACTGTTCCAGACTTTCCCCGATGGCTTTTGTAGATTGTTGTGCCTTAAAATTCTTGTAAAATTCAACCTGTTCACTAGCTGCTTTAAGCTGGGCTTCATAGTTTTGCTTAACAGAAGCAAGAGAAAGCTCGTTTTCTTTTTCTTGTAAAAGAAGCTGGTTTTTAACCTGATCCCGTTCTTTTTCTAGTTCAGAAAGAGTCTTTTGCAGTTGATTTTCATGCTCCAAACGCAAGGTTGCCAATTGATTTTCCAAGGCCTGCACTTCCTTGTCTTTTGCTAATAAAGCCTGATGGCTGGTCTGTTCAACTTCTTTCTTGGCCAATTCTTTTTCTGTATCAAAGTTTTGGATTTGACTCTGTAATTGCGCAATTTCTTGGTCTTTTTTAGCTAGTTTAGACTGTTGTTCATTCATGGCCTTTTGCTCAGCCAAGGCCAGTTCCTGCTTCATCCGATCATGTAGTTCCTTATCAAACTCTGCTGTTCTCACTTGAGACAGAAGTTCAGCATACTGACTTTCATTTACTGTAAAGACTTCCCCACAGTTGGGACATTTGATTTCATTCATATCGTTCCTCTTTCTAGACTTCTGTAACCATTATATCATGCCTAAGGGAAAATCAAAAACAGTGAGTCGAAACCCACTGTTTATCTTCTTTTTCTTTAAATTTTTTCCAAGGCCAAGCGCAAGTCTTCAATCAAATCTTCCACATTTTCAAGACCGATTGACAAACGAATTTGGTTTGGTGTGACACCTGCTGCTTCTAGGTCTTTTTCTGACAATTGACCGTGAGTGGTTGTTGCTGGATGGACAACAAGCGATTTAGCATCTGCCACGTTTGCAAGGTCAGAGAAGATTTCCAAATTATCAATAACCTTGCGTGCTTCTGCCTCCCCACCTTTGACATGGAAGGTAAAGATTGAGCCCACACCTTTTGGCAAGTATTTCTCAGCCAAGGCATGATATGGACTATCTGCAAGTTTTGGATAATTTACCTTCTCTACCTTAGGATGGTTGACAAGGAATTCAACAATTTTCTCAGCATTTTGCACATGACGTTCCACACGAAGTGAAAGGGTTTCAAGTCCTTGGAGCAAGAGAAAGGCATTAAATGGTGACAAGGCTGCACCTGTATCACGGAGCAATTGAACACGGACAGCGATAATAAAGGCTGCTGCCCCGACATCGCGAGTATAGCTCAAATTGTGGTAGCTTGGGTCTTCCTCAACAAATTGAGGGAATTTTCCTGAAGCCGCCCAGTCAAAACGACCACTATCGACAATCACTCCACCAATAGTCGTACCATGCCCACCGATAAACTTAGTCGCAGAGTGAATGGCAATATCTACACCGTGAGAGAAGACGTTAATCAAGTAAGGTGTGGCAAAGGTATTATCCGAAACTAGTGGAATCTGGTGTTTATGCGCAATCTCAGCCAATTTTTCCAAGTCAGGAATGTTTATCAAGGGATTCCCCAAGGTTTCAATCAAGACAAGCTTGGTATTGTCTTTGATCGCTCCTTCTACTTCCTCCAAATTATCAACATCGACAAAGGTTGTTGTGATCCCATAACGAGGAAGGGTTTCTTTCAAGAGATTGAAAGTCCCACCGTAAATAGTTGATGCTGCTACTACATGGTCACCAGCATGGGCAAGTGCTAAAATTGTATATGTTACAGCAGCCATACCTGAAGCTGTTGCTAGCGCTCCGACACCACCTTCAAGAGCAGCGATTCTTTCTTCAAAGGCAGCCGTTGTAGGATTTGTAATACGAGTATAGATATTGCCTGGTTTTCTCAAAGCAAACAGATCAGCACCTTCCTGCGTATCGTCAAAAACGAAGGATGTTGTCTGATAAATTGGCACTGCACGAGACTTGGTAGCTGGATCCACAACTTGACCAGCATGTAGTTGCAAAGTTTCAAATTTAAAATCACGAGTCATAAGGCGACCTCCATATAGTTTCATTAAGGATATTGTAGCACTATCGACCTATCTTGACTAATACCTCTTTTCTATATTTTGATATAAGGAGTAGCTATTGCTTCTTACAAAACGAAAAAGCACGATTCAATCGTGCTCATTTCCTTAATCTACATAAGTATCTTCGTTTTTATTGAGGAAGGCATATGGAAGACCCATCAAGAAACCACCACCAATCAAGTTTCCAACAAAGGTTACACCCCAGTGACGAAGCATATTTCCAACACCGAAATTAGCAATTGAATCAGCAGCAACACTGAATTTTACAATCGCAAAAGAAGCAAAGTTCGCAGCAATGTGCTCATTTGTTAAGAATACAAACATGTAAATTGCTGATAAAACTAGCCAAAGTTTGGCACCACCATCTTTGACCAAAACAAATGAAAGAATCGCAATATTTACGAAAATATTGGCCAAAATCGCCTCAAGTAAGACTAATTCATTTGAGCGACCTAACTTCATCTCAACAACCCCTGAAATGAAACTATCGTGAGTCAGATGTGCATAGGCTGCCGAATGAGCAAAGCCCCAACCTGCTATCAAAGCCCCGATAAGGTTAAACAAGGTACAGTAAAGTAAAATCTCAGCTGTTTTTCTCCAAGAGATTTTTTTCAAGAAACTACCAGCAGTCAAGAACATCATATTTGATGTTACCAACTCGGCATTCAAGAAAACAATGTAGGCCAAACCCCAAGCAAAGACAAAGGGGAAGAGGAAGCGTCCACTACCTGGTGCAATTTTATTAATCAAGTCAGCCCCAACTGCACCTGCAGCTGTACTGAAAGTTAAGAATGCACCTGCGAACATAGAACGAATCGCATACTTAAATTTGCTTTGACTATAAAGACTTTCTTTCTTCTTGCAAGCAAATTCAATCTTTGAGATAAATTCTGAAGAAACCATAATAAACTCCTAAAACTTTTATTTGTGATAATTATAACATAAAATCGATATGATGAAAAGCCTTTCCTAATTGCATTTTTGATAAATTTGGAAAATTCGCAATCGTTTACATTGTTTTAATAACAAGCTTTTAGAAGTTTTAGTTATCAGAATATTGAGGTTGCATGGAATAACTTTTATTCTATTTAATATATTTTATTGTTACAATTTAAAAACGATTTTCTCTGCAAGCCTATTTTGTAAAAGAAAAAGAGAGAATCGTTCTGATTCTCCCTGATACACTAACTCTTCTTAATCAACATATGTATCTTCATTCTTATTTAGAAAGGCATACGGTAAACCAATCAGAAGACCTCCACCTATAAAGTTAGCAATGAAAGTTACACCCCAATGTCTAAGTATATTTACCAAATCAAAATGAGGTACTTGATCAGCAATCATGCTGAATTTCATAATACTAAAGGAAGCAAAATTGGCAGCGATATGCTCATTGGACAGGAAGACAAACATGGAAATAGCTGATAAAATCATCCATAGTTTGGCGGCACCATCTTTAACTAGTATAGATGAAAGAATGGCAATATTTACAAATACATTGGCAAGAATTCCCTCAATCAGGACTAAATCACTTGAACGCGCCAATTTCTTGGCTACAAGCTTAGGAAGGAAACTATCATGGGTCAGATGAGAAAATGCTGATGAGTTAGCAAAGGCCCATCCAGCTACCAAGGCACCAATTAGATTAAATAGAATACAGTATAGTAAAATGATTACTGCCTTTTTCCAATCCATCTTTTTTAAAAATGCGCCTGCTGTTAGGTACATCATGTTGGATGTAACTAACTCAGCATTTAGAAAAACGATATAAACAAGTCCCCAAGCAAAAACAAATGGGAAAAGAAAATACCCACTACTTGGAATAATACTGTTTAATAAATCCGCACCAATAGCACCTGCAGCTGTACTGAAGGTTAAAAAATCACCTGCAAACATGGAACGAATCGCATACTTGAACTTACTTTGATTGAAAAGACTTTATTTCTTATGACAATAATAATCTATCTTCGAAATAAACTCTGAAGAACTCATAAACATCCCCTAACTCTTTATATTTGTTATTATAAAATAAAAAGTAAAGAAATAATAATTTTTTTAAAATTTAACTATTTATATCTACTTTAAGATTACACACTTTGTATTATTAGTTATGGTATAAAAAGAGTCAACAACCTCCACCTTTGTTTCAATCTGTCTTTAAAACATTTCTTAAGGATAAAGCTAAAATCATCACCATCCCTCAATGAAAGTATTCCAAAATCCAAGTAAGATTACTAGTAACATCATTAAACTTAATATTTTTGATTTTCAGAATATTATATTATATTGAGTCTAGAATCGCACAATATCTCTTCTAAAATATTTATAGAAATTGCTTTAAATTCCTTAATCAATTTGTTCAGATTCTATTTCAATATACTATAACAACTGCAATAAACAAATTTTCATAGCTCTAAATATAAAATGGAGAAGACATGGATTGTCCTCTCCAGATATTATCTTTTCACTGACTTATCTTAACTAAATTGTTTATATGGTTGATTGAAAGCTGTTAGAATTTCATCAGATGTCTGTGAATAATCTTTTGTTTCTTTCAAATCACCTTTTACAATAATACGTTCTGTAGCGGCAAGGTCTTCACAGGTTACTAATGTGATCTCATTGACCCCTTCTCTATCATCAACCTCATCAACACGATCTGGTGTAACACGTTTGACTTCACGTATTTCATAAGTATAAACTTTATTTTTATCAGTTAGATAAATTTTCATACCATTTTTAGCGTTATCCAAAGGAGAGAATAACATTTTATTAGCATTATCAACACCAAAAATATGATGACTAGCTAGACTATAATTTCCTTCTCCCATCACTTGATCACGCTTCATAGTACCAGCACCATAATATAGATTTACGTTATTCAATCCTTTAAAAATCGGCAGATTCATTTCTAATTCAGGAATAGCAATTCCACCAATAACTGGTAATTTTTGAGTATCCCATTGAGAAGCTAAAACAGCTTCAGAAGAAATTGCTTTGACCGAATCAAAATCAAAATTTCCTTCGGTTTCTTGATTTTCTTCTAATTTCTCTTTTGAGACCTGACTAACTTGATACTTATTAGTATTCCAAACCATAACCATATCACGCAGTTTAGCATTAAAAATCAAAGCAATTGATAATAGAATCAAAAATCCTGCTAAAATATTGATTAGTAAATTTTTACGATTTGTTTTCTTTTTGTTCTTTTTATGAGACATTATGCTTCACCTTCTGTTTCGTTTTCTGTCCCAACTTCTTCTTTTTCTGCTGCTGCAACCGTAGTAAAGGTTACAATTTTAGCATCTTGATCCAGGCGCATCACTTTAACTCCCATAGTTGAGCGACCTGTTTGTGAAATATTGGCAACATTGGTTCGAATCATGACACCCGTATCAGTGATAATCATCAAGTCTTCATCGCCTTTAACTGTTAAAAGACCTGATAGAGGACCATTTTTCTCAGCTACATTAGCCGTCTTCATCCCTTTACCACCACGACCTTTTGTTGGATATTCAGTCGCAACTGTACGCTTCCCATATCCTTTTTCAGTAATGATAAGAACTTCATCTTGGTTAGTAATTACGCTCGCTCCGACTACTGTATCTCCCTCACGGAGATTAACACCTTTCACACCAGTGGCGATACGACTCATGCCACGAACAGCTGATTGATTAAAGCGAACAGCATAACCAAACTTGGTCCCAATGATAATATCCGTATCTTCTTCTGTCAACAAGACATTAATCAACTCATCTTCATCCTTGAGGTTCAGTGCTTTAAGTCCATTTTGACGAATGTTAGCAAATTCCTTGACGCTGGTTCTCTTCACGATACCATGACGGGTTGTGAAGAAGAGATAGGCTTCATCACTGCGTTCAGATTCAACATTGATGATGGTCTGAATACTTTCGCCTTCATCCAATTTCAAAAGATTGACAATCGGCAATCCCTTGGCAGTACGGCCATATTCAGGAATTTCATATCCTTTAAGGCGATAGACTCGACCTTTATTTGTGAAGAAGAGCAGATGATCATGAGTGCTAGTTGACACTAACTCTCGGACAAAATCATCATCCTTAACCCCGGTTCCTTGAACACCACGACCCCCACGTTTTTGAGCAGTAAACTCAGCTTGATCCAGACGTTTGATGTAGCCCTTGTTAGAAAGCGTAATCAAGACATCCGATTCTTCAATCAGATCCTCATCTTCGAGGCTTAAGACTTCACCGACCATCAACTCTGTACGACGTTGGTCGCCAAACTTACGCTTAACTTCGTCCAATTCATCTTTGATGATTTGAGAAACACGCTCTGGCTTAGCAAGAATATCCGCCAAATCTGCAATCAAAGCTAAGAGATCATCATACTCAGACTGAATCTTATCGCGTTCCAAACCTGTCAAACGACGAAGACGCATGTCTAGGATCGCCTGACTTTGACGTTCAGAAAGCTTAAACTTACTCATCAACTCGGCTTGCGCTTCCGCATCAGTTTCACTAGCACGGATGATACGAATCACTTCATCGATATGGTCGAGTGCGATCAAGAGACCTTCTAAGATATGCGCACGCGCTTCCGCTTTTTCCTTATCAAAACGTGTCCGACGAATAACCACTTCTTTTTGGTGTTCGATATAAGCATCCAAAATCTGACGAAGAGATAAAATCTTCGGAACCCCATTTTGAATCGCCAACATATTAAAACCAAAATTGGTTTGCATCTGGGTCATCTTGAAGAGGTTGTTAAGGATAACATTTGCTGAAGCATCTCGTTTAACTTCAATAACGAATCGAACACCTTCACGGTTGGACTCATCACGTACTGCTGTAATCCCCTCAATGCGTTTTTCCTGAACTAAGCGAACAATATGCTCATGCACCTTGGTTTTATTGACCATATAAGGAAATTCCGTTACAACAATGCGCTCACGTCCCGTCTTGGTCATTTCAATCTCTGTACGAGAACGGAGAACAATAGAACCTTTACCTGTTTCATAAGCCTTATGAATGCCTGATTTCCCCATGACAAGGGCACCTGTTGGAAAATCTGGACCAGGCAAGACTTCCATCAAGTCCTTGGTAGTCACTTCAGGATTGTCCATGACGAGCTTGACCGCATCAATGGTCTCACCTAGATTGTGAGGAGGAATGTTGGTAGCCATCCCAACGGCAATACCAGTTGCTCCATTGACCAAAAGATTTGGAAAACGTGCAGGCAAGACCAAGGGTTCACGTTCATTGGCATCATAGTTATCAACGAAATCAACCGTATTCTTATTGATATCTCGAAGCATTTCCAGAGCAATCTTGCTCATGCGTGCCTCAGTATAACGCTGGGCAGCAGCACCATCACCATCCATAGAACCAAAGTTTCCATGCCCATCTACAAGCATGTAACGATAGCTCCACCATTGAGCCATACGAACCATAGCTTCATAGATAGAGGAATCCCCGTGTGGGTGGTATTTACCCATGACATCCCCTGTAATACGAGCAGATTTTTTATGAGGTTTGTCTGGGGTAACACCTAATTCATTCATTCCATAGAGAATCCGACGGTGAACAGGTTTCAAGCCATCTCGAACATCAGGAAGCGCCCGCGCTACGATAACACTCATGGCGTAATCGATAAAGCTCGTCTTCATCTCCTTTGTCAGATTGACATTCACTAAATTTTTATCCTGCATTAATAAATGCCTCGTTTCACAATTAGTAATCAGTTATATTATACCATATTGTATCCTATATTTCAGCCTTCTACCCTACTAAAACGTTTACATCAAGATCTGCAAGGCATATTCGTGACAAAGCTTTTTAAAAGTGATAGAATGAATTTATCTGGGAAAATCCCTAAATAAAATTAAGGAGATGTTTAGACAAATGACACTAACTAAACAACACAAAAAAGTTATCCTTGTTGGTGATGGTGCCGTAGGTTCATCTTACGCTTTCGCTCTTGTTACTCAAGGAATTGCACAAGAACTTGGTATTATTGAAATCCCTCAATTGTTTGAAAAAGCTGTTGGTGATGCTGAAGACCTTAGCCACGCGCTTGCATTTACTTCACCAAAGAAAATCTACGCTGCTAAGTACGAAGACTGTGCGGACGCTGACCTTGTTGTTATCACTGCTGGTGCTCCTCAAAAACCAGGTGAAACTCGTCTTGACCTTGTAGGTAAAAACCTTGCTATCAACAAATCAATCGTTGAACAAGTCGTTGCTTCAGGTTTCAATGGTATCTTCCTTGTTGCTGCTAACCCAGTAGATGTCTTGACTTATTCAACTTGGAAATTCTCTGGATTCCCTAAAGAACGCGTTATCGGTTCAGGTACTTCACTTGACTCAGCTCGTTTCCGTCAAGCACTTGCTGAAAAAATTGGTGTAGATGCACGTTCAGTTCACGCCTACATCATGGGTGAACACGGTGACTCTGAGTTTGCCGTTTGGTCACATGCTAACGTTGCCGGTGTAAAATTGGAACAATGGTTGCAAGCTAACCGTGACTTGGATGAAGCGGACCTTGTAGAACTCTTCATCTCAGTTCGTGATGCTGCTTACTCAATCATCAACAAAAAAGGTGCAACATACTACGGTATCGCTGTAGCCCTTGCTCGTATTACAAAAGCTATCCTTGATGATGAAAATGCTGTTCTTCCACTTTCAGTATTCCAAGAAGGTCAATATGGAGTTGAGAACGTCTTTATCGGTCAACCTGCTATCGTTGGTGCCCACGGTATCGTTCGTCCAGTAAACATCCCATTGAACGACGCAGAAACTCAAAAAATGCAAGCATCTGCAAAAGAATTGCAAGCTATCATTGATGAAGCATGGAAAAATCCTGAATTCCAAACAGCTTCAAAAAACTAATCTAGCTATAGACAACTCCTTGAATCATCAGGGGGTTGTTTTTTCTGTATTTAAACTTAATATCTGTTTTACGTTCGCTTCTACAAGACAGCGTATCTTGTGTAAGCCATAAAAAACAACTGTAATCTATACTCACATTACAAATGTCATGAAACAAGCAGTGATTGATTCACTTGATACTGTCTCATTAAATATCAAGTAAAAAGTTGTGCCCCATAGACAAAAAAATAGCCCATCATACAGGCTATAAGCTTGATATGATAGGCTTTTTCAATTTTGATTAGCGGACTGTACGGATACGCATTGTATTTGTACGAACAGCTTCTCCTACTGGTACACCAGCAACGATAACGATATCATCACCTGATTCAACAAGACCTGCTTCTACCGCTTTACGTTCAGCAATTTCGAACATATCGTCAGTTGATGATGGAGCATCTGTCAACATTGGGATAACACCCCAGTTCAACATCAAACCACGTTCTGTAAATTCGTCGAATGTCAATGCCAATATATCAGCATTTGGACGGTATTTAGAAATCAAACGTGCAGTGTGACCTGTCTTAGTAAGAGTTACAACCAATTTAATATCCATTGAGTTAGTAGCATCTTTTACAGCTGAAGCCATTACTTCTGTCTTAGAGTTACGTTCAAATGAATCTGAGTTCAAACGTCCGTATTCGCTAAGAAGAGTTTGAGCATTCTTATCAATTGTAGCCATTGTAGTTACTGACTCAAGAGGGTATTTACCATTTGCAGACTCACCTGAAAGCATTGTAGCGTCAGTACCGTCGATAACAGCGTTAAATACGTCTGATACTTCTGAACGAGTTGCACGTGGCTTTTCAGTCATTGTTTCAAGCATGTTTGTTGCAGTGATAACAACCTTACCTGCAGCATTAACTTTCTTGATAATCATTTTTTGGTAAACTGGAACCATTTCGAACGGTACTTCGATACCCATGTCACCACGAGCAATCATGATACCATCAGCAGCTTCGATGATTTCATCCAAGTTGTCGATACCTTGTTGGTTTTCGATTTTAGCGAACAATTGAACATGTCCATTTCCAGTTTCTTCACAGATTGCACGAACTTCGTCAACGTCTTTTGCAGTACGTACAAATGAAATCGCGATGAAGTTGATACCTTGTTCCAAACCGAAACGGATATCAGCGTTATCACGTTCAGCAAGAGCTGGGAAAGGAATTTTAGTGTTTGGGATGTTTACACCTTTTTGTTTAGCAATAACACCGTCATTTTCAACGACCACTTCAAATTCACGAGTTGCATCGTCTTTGGCGAAAACACGAAGACCAAGTTTACCATCGTCAACCAAAACTTGGTGACCAACTTCAACATCATCATAAATATCAAGAGCTCCTGCTACGTTCAAGGCAATCACTTCACGAGTTGATTGGATACCTTGTTTAGTAGCAACACGGATTTTTTCACCAGTTACGTAAGAGTATTCTTTAGCATCGCCTTCGAATAATTCTGTACGGATTTCTGGTCCTTTTGTATCAAGAAGGAAACCAACTTTTTTACCTGCAAGTTTTTCAGCAAGTTTAACAGTTGCCATACGGTCACCTTGTTCTTGATGGTCACCGTGTGAGAAGTTGAAACGGAATGTGTTAGCTCCAGCTTCAATCAATTTAGCAATGTTTTTAGCAGAAGCTTCAACATCAAGTTTTCCACTCCAGTATCCGTCATCACCAAATTTTTTACCACCACGGATTTCTACCGCAGGACCTAAGGTTGCAACGATTTTTACACGTTTGTTCATGATTTTTGTGACTCCTTTATATATGACCTCTTTGGTCTTATTAACTAATTTTTTTAATTATGACAAGCTCTTATTCAAGCTAGATAGCTCAATGTCGGCTTTATGTGGATTATTAACCACAATCTTACCATCTTCAGTAAGACTAAACAATGCTCCTTCTTCTGCAGTACCAAGAATTGGATTTTCAACCATTTTTTCGTTACGAATACCTACCGCAACACCACCGATACCTTTTTTAAGAAGTTTAACGGCATGGGCACCCATACGTGACGCCAATACACGGTCACGCGCAGTTGGAGAACCACCACGTTGAATATGTCCAAGTTCTGTCACACGAAGATCGGTCGTATCTCCAGCTTCTTTTAGTTTTTGAGCAAATTCATCTGCTGACATAACACCCTCTGCCAAAACGATGATATTGTGTCTTTTACCACATTCATAGCCAGCTTTGATACTTGCTACGATATCTTCAATTTTGAAGTCTTCTTCAGGGATGATAATTTCATCAGCACCAGTTGCGATACCCGCCCAAAGAGCGATATCACCAGCGTTACGCCCCATAACTTCGATGACAAAAGTACGACGGTGACTTAATGATGTATCACGAATCTTATCGATAGCGTCCATAGCAGTCGTAACCGCTGTGTCAAAACCGATTGTGAAGTCAGTACCAACGATATCGTTATCAATTGTACCTGGAAGACCGATAGCTGGGAAACCATGCTCAGTCAAACGCATAGCGCCGTGGTAAGAACCGTCACCACCGATAACAACTACACCTTCAATGCCGTGTTTTTTCAATTGCTCAATCCCTTTAAGTTGCCCTTCAAGTTGAGCGAACTCTGGATAACGAGCTGAGTGAAGGAAGGTACCACCACGAGAAATGATGTTTCCTACTGAAGCCGCGTTTAAGGGATGAATTTCACCGGCAACCATACCAGCATATCCGTCATAGATACCAAACACTTCCATTCCTTCTGAAATTGCTTGACGAACAACTGCACGGATAGCAGCGTTCATACCAGGGGCGTCTCCACCACTAGTCAAAACAGCAATACGTTTCATATTGGTTTATGCTCCTTTTTCTTTTAACATTCTTATTGATTATACCACATTTGATTTTAAAATTCTTCTATTTTCCGTATTTTTAGCGATAAATCGTTTTCATAACGATTCCACCTAATTTCGCTTCTAATTCATCAGATTTAGCCACAAAATGCTGAGAAGATACAATGGTTTTCTGTTCTTCTTCATACCTGATGATGACTGGGATTGAGCCTTTATACTGGTCTAGGATATTTGAAATTTCTTTATCATATTCATGATTTTTCACCTGAATCCAAAAGCGTTCAGCAACTGCTTCTCTTATTTCTTGTGCAATCATTTGCAGACGACCATCACGTGACTGGATTTTTCCTTTTATATAGTAGAATGCTCCCTCTCTTACTTCCTGCCCAATCTGTCGATATAAGTCTGAAAAGAGGGTAATATCCAATTTTTTCTTACTATCATCTACCTGTAAGAAGGCCATATTTTCACCCTTTTTGGTGCGAATTACTTTTATCTTCTGAACTTCAACCAAAATAATAGAGTAGCTATTTTCTGATAAATTTCCGATTGGTGTAATCGGATAAATAGCCTTACTTGCAATAGCTTGCAGTGGGTGTTTGCTGACACCTATCCCTAAAAGTTCTTGTTCCATATAGAATTTTTCTTGTTCCGTCCAATCTTCCGATTCCTGCCAGCTATAAATTGTATCACCAAACAAGCTTCCCAACTCTTTCACAAATTCAAATAGATTATCTAAATTATTGAATACTTTTTGACGATTTTTTTCAAATGAATCGAAAAGACCAACTTTTACCAAAGGTTCCAGCAAAGGAAGTTTCAGATAATTCTCAGGTAATTTAGCTACAAAATCTTCAATGTTCGAATAGGGTCTATTTTCAATTATCCAAAGCGCCAAATCTTTGCTGACTCCCTTAATCGATTTCAGACCTAGATAAATGGACTTATTCGCAATTTTATCGTGATAGGGAATAGTGTTGATGGACAGAGGAGCTACTTCAAAACCTGCTTCTAATGCATCTGTTAGGTAATCACTATTGGCAGAATTCAACATGATCTGATAAAAGATAGCTGGATAATGCGTTTTGAAATAGGCCAACTGGAAGGCCAAGGCTGAGTAAGCATAGGCGTGTGACCTGTTAAAACCATAACCAGCAAACTTCTCCATAACATCAAAGACCTGCTCTGCTTTTTCCACAGTATGACCAGCTTCTAATGCCCCTTGAATAAAGGATTCCCTCATCTCATGCATGGCAGAGGCATCCTTTTTCCCCATAGCACGACGCAAAATATCGGCTTTCCCAAGACTAAATCCAGCAAAACGCTGGGCAACCTGCATAACCTGCTCCTGATAGAGCATAATGCCGTAGGTTGGAGCCAAAATATCCTCCAGTACTTGATCCAGAACAGTCACTTCTTCCTGACCATGCTTTCTTGCCACAAAATTATTGATATAGTCACTTGCACCTGGTCGATTTAGGGAAGTAGTCGCTACGACATCTTCAAAACAGACTGGCTGCACACGCTTAAGCAGGCGAATAGCGCCAGGTTGTTCAAATTGAAAGATACCTTTTGTATTACCAGATGCAAATAAAGCCAGCGTTTCTTTGTCTTCCAAATCGATTTCTTCTATTTTCAGATGAATCCCTTCTGTTTCAGCAAGTAACTCTTGCATTTTTTGGACAAAGGTCAAATTTCGTAGTCCCAGAAAGTCCATTTTCAAAAGTCCACTAGCTTCAACTCCATGGGCATCATACTGAGTCAGTGGAATTTCATCACCATGCTTTAGAGGAATGTAGTCGGTCAAATCTTGGTCACTGATCACAACACCAGCCGCATGGACAGATGTTTGTCTTGGATAGCCCTCTATCTTGCAAGCAATTTCAAAGGCTTTTTGGTATTCCAACTTACTATTGATTTGCTGACGAAACTGGAGGTTACCCTCATAGGCTGACTTGAGATTGTCCCGAAAACTGATTTTCTTAGTAATTGCGGATAATTCATACTCGGGCACACCAAAGCGTTTCAAAACATCACGCAGAGCCTGCTTGGCTCCAAAGGTTGAAAAAGTAACGATTTGAGCCGCATGTTTACTACCATATTTATTGCCAACATACCTGATAAAATCTGGACGATAAATATCAGGAATATCAATATCAATATCAGGCATGGTATAGCGTTCACGATTGAGGAAGCGTTCAAAAATCAGATTTTTCTCTACCGGGTCAATCCCTGTAATGTCTAAAGCATAGGAAACCAAGCTACCAACCGCGGAACCCCGTCCCATTCCCATATAGTAGCCATTCGAACGTCCGAAACGCAGCAAATCCCAGACAACCAAGAAATAATCATCAAAGCCCATATCATGAATAACAGCCAATTCTTGGTCTAGACGATCTTGATATTCTTTACTAGTCAACCCCTTCTGAGCAAGTCCCAGCTCAGCACGTTCTCTCAACTCTTCTACTGCTGGTCTCGCTGGATTAAAGCGAGGCAGTTTCAAACTAGTATCCAAATCATAATAAATACCTGAAATAAGTTTTTCTAAATTGTCCAAGGCTTGCGGAAAACGTTCTTGGAATAGTTTCTCTAAAGAACTTGCTGATATAAGGACATCTTGTCGTGAGCGTAAGGGAACTTCTCTGAGTGGTAGATTTTCTTTAATCGCTGTTAACACTTGTAGAACTTCTCTATCCCTGCTTTCAAAAGCATTGACCCGATAAAGGGGCAAGATTGGATGATGAAATTCACTTGCTACTGTTTCTGGATAAACCCCAATATAGTAATCACAGCCTAGTTCCAACGACTCAAATCCATCGAAATAAGGTACAATAACCGCGATATCCTCTAGGTATTGGGACAGGACAGACCAAGTTTTCTCACCCTGCATCTTGGCTGTTGAAAGTTTCATCAACTGCTGATAGCCCACACTAGATAGAGCTAAAAAGCGCAAATTCACTTCCTGCTCATCCACTAAAAGAGTCATTTCAAGCCCTAGTAAAGGATGAATGCCGTATTTTTTTGTAACCTCTAGAAAGTCGAAAGCCCCATAAAGATTGTCAATATCCATCATAGCCAAATGAGTGTAGCCATATTCTTTAGCTGCTCTCACATACTTGTCTATTGAAATAACACTCTCCATAAAACTATAGACTGTTTTTGTATCTAGTTGTGCGATCAATTTACACTTCTCCTCTATCCTTCTCACTATATTATACCATTTTTCAAAAAGAGAAAGACAAAAGCATTGAATCCTGTCTATATTTTATCCTTAAAGTAAAATTTTTTGAACGAAAAAAGTAAAAATACATTTAAAGAATCAAATGCTCCGGTAATTTTTTTACTTTTTTATCCCAAGAAATGAATATATCTTTTAAAATAGAAATACATATCCAGTTAATCTATTCATTATGATAACTTGTTTTAGGCTATAGAGTTGTACCTATTTTTCATATAAATCATATTCATTATTATTGAATTAATTTCTTTCTCATTTAACGATTCCCTTTATCCTATTTTTTTGATATAATAACCTTAATTATT
Source organism: Streptococcus mitis (assembly GCF_003943935.1). Taxonomy (GTDB): domain Bacteria; phylum Bacillota; class Bacilli; order Lactobacillales; family Streptococcaceae; genus Streptococcus; species Streptococcus mitis_BK. The sequence goes on from NZ_RJOB01000002.1 coordinate 201,011, forward strand.
GTTTTATAAGGAGGTTATATGCGCTTTAATCAATTCAGCTATTTAGCACTTCCAAGAAATACTATTTTATATGAATTAAAAAAGTATGGATTTGATTTTCCATCTGATATGGCAGATAAAAAGATGTTAGAGGCTTTTTTAAGTCGTTTCTTTTTTACTTATAAAGATAGTACCTATCCTCTATCCAGTTTGGCAGTTGATAAAGAAACTGACTTGCTGACATTTTTTCAATCAGAAGATGAATTGACAGCAGATATTTTTTATACTGTTGCTTTTCAACTTTTAGGCTTTTCTTATTTGGTTGATTTCGAAGATAGTGACGTTTTCCGTAAAGAAACAGGCTTTCCCATCGTATATGGTGACTTGATTGAAAATCTCTATCAGTTGCTCAATACTCGGACCAAAAAAGGAAATCTCCTGATTGATCAACTGGTAAGTGACGGTCTTATCCCTGAAGATAATACCTATCATTACTTTAACGGTAAGAGTTTGGCGACTTTTTCCAGCCATGATGTCATTCGAGAAGTGGTCTACGTTGAGTCTCGTGTGGATACTGATCAAAAAGGGCTACCAGACCTAGTCAAGGTCAGCATCATTCGACCTCGTTTTGATGGACAGATCCCTGCTATCATGACAGCTAGTCCCTACCATCAGGGAACAAATGACAAGGCGAGCGACAAGGCTCTCTACAAGATGGAGGGCCAGCTTGAAGTCAAACCTGCTCACAAGATTGAGCTAGAAGAACCTCAACTCAATCTCGTCCAACCTCAAGGCCAAGCTGAGCTTGTGTCAGAAGCTGAGGAAAAGCTAACGCACATCAACGCTAGCTATAGTCTCAACGACTACTTCCTTCCACGAGGTTTTGCTAATCTCTATGTTTCAGGTGTTGGTACCAAAGATTCTACTGGTTTCATGACTAATGGCGACTACCAACAAATTGAGGCTTATAAAAATGTCATCGATTGGCTTAATGGCCGTTGCCGTGCCTTTACCGACCATACGCGCCAGCATCAAGTCAAGGCTGACTGGTCAAATGGAAAAGTAGCCACAACTGGACTTTCCTATCTAGGAACCATGTCAAATGGTCTTGCTACTACAGGTGTCGATGGCTTAGAGGTTATCATCGCCGAAGCTGGTATCTCCTCATGGTACAACTACTATCGTGAAAACGGTCTGGTGACCAGTCCAGGTGGCTATCCAGGTGAGGACTTTGACTCCCTTGCTGAACTAACCTACTCACGAAATCTCTTGGCTGGCGACTATATCCGAGGTAATGAAGCTCACCAAGCTGACTTAGAAAAAGTAAAGGAACAACTGGATCGCAAGACCGGCGACTATAACCAGTTTTGGCATGACCGCAACTATCTGCTCAATGCCCATAAAGTAAAGGTAGAGGTTGTCTTTACCCACGGTTCTCAGGATTGGAATGTCAAACCACTTCATGTTTACCAGATGTTCCATGCTCTTCCTGCTCATATCAACAAGCACCTCTTTTTCCATAATGGTGCCCATGTTTATATGAACAACTGGCAGTCCATTGACTTCCGTGAGTCCATGAATGCCTTATTGACTAAGAAATTACTGGGACAGGAAACAGATTTCCAACTTCCTACTGTCATTTGGCAGGACAATACAACCCCTCAGACTTGGTTATCACTTGATAATTTTGGTGAACAAGAAAACTTTGAAACCTTCTCACTTGGTCAAGAAGAGCAAGTGATTCAAAACCAGTACTCAGATAAGGATTTTGAGCGTTATGGCAAGACCTACCAGACCTTCAATACGGAACTCTATCAAGGGAAAGCCAATCAAATTACTATTGACCTTCCTGTGACCAAAGATCTCCACCTGAACGGTCGCGCTCTGCTCAATCTTCGTATCAAATCCAGTACAAACAAGGGGCTCTTATCTGCCCAACTGCTAGAATTTGGGCAAAAGAAATACCTACAACCTTATCCAGCTGTTTTAAGTGCTAGAACCATTGACAACGGTCGCTACCACATGTTGGAAAATCTCTGTGAATTGCCATTTCGTGAAAATCAACAACGAGTCGTGACAAAAGGCTACCTCAATTTACAGAATAGAACTGATTTACTGTTAGTAGAGGATATTACTGCAGATGCATGGATGGATGTGCAATTTGAACTGCAGCCAACTATTTACAAGTTAAAAGAAGGAGATACTCTCCGTCTAGTCCTCTATACTACTGACTTTGAAATCACCATCCGTGACAATACCGCTTACCACCTGACTGTTGATCTTGAACAGTCTACTCTTATCCTACCTAGTCAAAAGGTATAGGCTATCAGACTTTCAATATTGAAATTTTCCAAGGAAGGCTTAATTACGTGACCATTTGCCTTCCTATAATCAATCCCCTCACTTGAATAGACTAACGAAACATAAACTTGGTATCAAATCCTGTCCAAAGAACAGATTATTCTACCCCCGCTGCTGAACCTTGGACAAATGATACTAACACCCCTAACCAACATGTGTGACCCTCTATTATACACGCTACCACACCACATGTTGGACAATTTCTGTGAATTGCCGTTTAGCGTACATTCACAAGAAGCCGTGACAAAATGCTACCATAATTAAATGATTCACTGTCAGTAGAGAACAGCAATGTAGATGAACGAATAAATTTCTCATTCATCTGCACCCAACTAGTGACAAGTTAAAAGAAGGAGATTCCCTCCGTATCGTTCTAAATTACTACTGACTTTGAAATCATCATACGTGACAATACCGCTTACCACCCGACTGACGATCTCGTTCAGTCCACGCTTTCTGTACCTAGTACAAGGAGTAACATTATATGAATAAATCTGAACACCGACACCAACTCATACGAGCTCTTGTAACGAAAAATAAGATTCATACACAAGCTGAGTTACAAGCTCTTCTTGCTGATAATGACATTCAAGTTACACAAGCTACACTTTCGAGAGATATTAAAAGTATGAATCTCTCAAAGGTACGTGAGGAAGATAATTCCTACTACGTTCTCAATACTGGTTCCATCTCAAAATGGGAAAAACGTCTTGAAATCTACATGGAAGATGCTCTCGTCTTGATGCGCCCAGTTCAGAACCAAGTCCTGTTGAAAACTCTTCCTGGACTTGCTCAATCATTCAGTTCTATCATTGATGCTCTAAGTTTCCCTGACGCTATCGCTACCCTCTGTGGTGATGATGTCTGTCTGGTCATCTGTGAAGATGCAGAAGCTGCTCAAAAATGCTTTGAAGAACTGAAAAAATTCACCCCACCATTTTTCTTTGGTGAGTAAACAGAAACTAAACTCAAAATCTACAAAACTCTCAAAATTTTAAGCAGCAGTATATTGATGTCAGCTAACATCTGGAGAATACAATAGCTGATGCCTACTAAAAAGTAAGCTATGCAGTTTAATAAAACAAAAGAGAGAAATCAATCTCATACTTAAGTACAAAATCTCCCCTTATAGTGGACAGTGAAAAATCAACCTTCACTAGAAACTATAGGGGGAGTCTTCATATATCTAAAAGAAATTCTAAACCGGTTTCATCTTGATATAGTGGATTGAAATCAAATGTGAACAAATTTGTTAGGAAATTCAAATTAATTTCATGCTTTGGAAGTCGTATTGTACTATTCTAGATTCGATTCCCTATAGTATAGAAAAAAGCCATCAAGTGATGACTTTATCAATGAATTCTCACGATTATCCTCTCCAATTTTATCTTTTGTTAAACTCAATATAAGTGACAGAGAGAAATTTATTGCTGCAATACTTTTCTTGGTTTGGTACCTTCAGCTGGACCGATGACACCTGCCATCTCAAGTTCTTCCATGAGGCGGGTCGCACGGTTAAATCCAACTGATAAACGACGCTGAATCATGGATGCGCTGGCTTTCTGTGTTTCGATAACCAAAGCTTTGGCTTCTTCAAAAAGAGGATCTCCACCAGAATCTCCATCTGAAAATTCTCCTTCATTTTCAGAAACTTCACCTGGATCAAAACTCTCATCGTAGTCTGCATCTGCCTGAGCCTTGATATAGTTTACGATGCGCTCAACATCGTCATCCGAGATAAAGGAACCTTGCAGACGAACTGGATGATTTTCATCAATTGGTTTAAAGAGCATATCACCTCGACCAAGCAATTTTTCTGCTCCATTTTCATCCAAAATCGTACGGGAGTCTGTTCCTGATGAAACTGCGAAAGCGACACGAGAAGGAACATTAGCTTTAATTAGACCAGAGATGACGTCAACCGATGGACGCTGAGTTGCAAGAATCATGTGAATCCCTGCAGCACGCGCCTTCTGCCCCAAACGGATAATGGCATCTTCTACTTCCTTGCTGGCAACCATCATGAGGTCAGCTAACTCATCCACAATCACAACAATAAGTGGCAGCGGAATCTGCTTGTACTCAGACTGGGCATTGAACTCTTCTACCTTGGCATTAAAGCCTGCAATATTCCGAACTCCCACCTTGGCAAAGAGTTCATAACGATTTTCCATCTCATCCACAACCTTTTGCAGGGCCTTGCTGGCTTTGCGTGGATTGGTCACAACTGGAATCAAGAGGTGGGGAATATCATTGTAAACAGATAACTCAACCATCTTGGGGTCGACCATCATAAATTTGACTTGGTCAGGTCTGGCCTTCATAAGAATGCTAGCGATAATGCCGTTAACTGCTACTGACTTCCCTGAACCCGTTGAACCTGCAACGAGCAAGTGGGGCATTTTAGAAAGGTCAAAAGCTCTTGCGGTGCCATTAACTGCCTTCCCTAGAGGAATTTCCAAAAGATTTTCTGCTTTCGTTTGAGATTGTTCCCATAGTTCGCGGAAAGAAACGGTTGCAATTTCAGAGTTAGGTACTTCTATTCCGACAAGAGATTTTCCTGGGATCGGTGCCTCGATTCGGACATCCTTGGCCGCCAAGGCTAGAGCGAGGTCATCTGCGAGATTGGAAATGCGGTTAACCCTTACACCAACGGCCGGCTTGACTTCATACTTGGTCACTGATGGTCCAATTTCAGCCCGTTCAACTGTTACCTTGATACCAAAACTAGCAAAAGTTTCTTCTAGGATTTTGATGTTTTCACGAACGATTTTCTTCTCTTTAGACTGGTCTTTAGGTTTATCAGGGGCAAAGAGTTGTAAGCTTGGAAGTTTGTATTCAAGGGCTTCCTTGGCTGAAAAATCGACCTGAACATCTTCATCATCAGAGCCATCTTCCTGTTCAGGGAATTCAAGTTCAGGTTGAGGCAGGATGATTTCTGGTTCCACCCACTCTTCTTCTGGAATAGGTGGAACGTCAATCACAACATCTTCTGTCAGAATTTCACCCGTTTCCATATCAACAGGAGGCAAATCTAGCAAGGCTTTCTCAGCTGATTCTTTTTCTAGTCTAGCCTCTTCCTCAGCCTTTTGACGAGCTTTTTCTTCTTGTTTGACAAAGCGTTCCTCTTTTCGACGCTCATGACCTTCCCGCCATTTGGCAAAGCCTCTACTGAAAAATTCAGCAACATCATAAACAGACCAAGAGCTGACTAGGAGAGTCCCCACTAAAATCAAGATAGCTCCAATAAAGTAAGTACCGATATTTGAAAAGAGAAAGGCGGTTGGCATATAAAGAGCGACCCCAATCAAGCCCCCTCCAGCAAAACTGGTCGTTCGAAAACCAGTCAAATCCGTCACAACCTGAGCCATGGTTCCTTTTAAGACCGAATTGTCCAAACCATATTGCCAAACTAAGTAGGCCTCAAAAATCAGGAGCAAGCCTGCAAATATAGTGAAAAAGCCAGATAAGAGGCCTTCCTGTTTTCGTATCCACTTGAAAAAGAAGAGATAGATCAAGAGGGCAAATATTGCCAGATAAGCTAGGCTACCCACCAGCAAGCGAATTAAATTGTAAAGGATTATACCTGCAGCCCCTAATTTGAAGGCTGCGAAAATCAATAAAATCGCTATTCCCAAGGAAATCAACATCCGTTGAATCGCTTCTTTTCTTTCGAGTTCTGCTTTAGACGGTCTCCGTCTTGTTTTACTTGTATTCTTGTTTGCCATTCTTCTATTATACCATATTTCACAGGCATTTCGAAAAGAGAAAAAGACTGTACCAAACGGTTCAATCTTTTCATTTTATATCTAGTTTTTATGCTTGTGGTTTGCGTAGGTAACCATAGACAACACCACTTACGATTGCTCCTACCAAGACAGAAACGAGGTAAAGAAGGGCATTTGAAGTAAGGGCGATAACGAAGATTCCTCCGTGTGGCGCCATGAGTTTGATACCAGTAAGACCAACGAGTCCACCTGCTACTGCTGAACCAAGGATGAAGCTTGGAATCGCACGAGCTGGGTCAGCGGCACCAAATGGAATTGCTCCCTCAGTAATAAATGACAAGCCCATGATGATATTTGTCAAACCAGAGTTACGTTCTTCCTTAGTAAATTTATCTTTGAAAAGAAGAGTTGCAACAAAGATGGCAAGTGGTGGCACCATTCCTCCAGCCATAACTGCTGCCATAGCTACAGAACCACCTGAAGAAACAGTTGCTGCAAGCGTACCTGTACCAAATACATAAGCCGCTTTATTGACTGGTCCACCCATATCAACAGCCATCATTCCACCAAGGACGATACCAAGAAGGACAGCTGAACCTCCTCCAAGACCGCCTAGGAAATCATTCATAGCAGTGTTGATTGCTGCCATTGGGATGTTAACAGCTAGCATGACAAATCCTGTCAAGATTGTTCCAAGAAGTGGCAAGAGAAGGATTGATTTAGCACCTTCAAGTGAACGAGGAACTTTAACGTATTTCTTAATAGCAAGAACCAAGGCACCTGCGATAAATCCACCCACAAGGGCACCTAGGAAACCTGATGAGACACCTGCAAGAGTTGACGTTGCTTCACCACCTGCTGCATAAGGGATCTTACCAAAGGCAAACCCTTCTTTGGCAATAGCACCAGCCACGAAACCTGCTACCAAACCTGGTTTTTCAGCGATAGAGTAGGCAACATAACCTGCAAAGACTGGAAGCATCAAACCAAAGGCAGCTCCACCAATTTTCATGAACATCGAAGCTAGTTCATGGTAAGAACCAAGATTGCCAAGGTTTTCATTTGGAACACCCAAAGCACCGTCAATCAAGAAGGCAAGGGCAATCATGATACCACCACCGATAACGAATGGCAACATTTGAGAAACACCACTCATCAAGTGTTTATAGAAGGCACCACCGATACTTTGTTTTTCATTGCTTGCTGTTGCAGCTTTGACACCGTTAGCAGCACGGTATACTTCCGCATTCCCAGAAAGAGCCAAGTTAATCAATTCTTCCGTCTTACGGATACCGTCTGCAACTGGACGATTGATCAATGGTTTGCCATCGAAACGATCCATTTCAACAGCCTTGTCTGCTGCGATGATAACAGCTTTAGCCTTACGAATGTCTTCCGCAGTTAGTTGGTTTCCAACACCGCTAGCACCGTTTGTTTCGACCTTGATCCCAACCCCCATTTCAGCAGCCACTTTTTGAAGGGCTTCTTGGGCCATGTAAGTGTGGGCAATACCTGTCGTACAAGCTGTGACAGCTACGATAAAGTCCCCAGATTCATTGGCAGGTGCTTGAACAGGTTCCTCAGTTTTTTCTGAAGCTTGGTCAAAAAGTTCGATAACTTGGTCAGCTGATGTTGCTTGACGAAGTTTATCAGCAAAACCGTCTTTCATCAAGTATTGAGATAATTCTGCCAAGGCTGCCAAGTGAGTGTCATTAGCACCTTCTGGAGCTGCAATCATGAAGAAGAGGTCAGTAGCTTGTCCATCCAAACTCTCATAGTCAACACCCTTGTTCGACTTAGCAAAAAGAACAGTCGCTTCTTTGACAGCAGCATTTTTGCTGTGAGGCATTGCGATTCCATCACCCAAACCTGTAGAAGTCAAGGATTCACGCGCCAAAATGCCTTCTTTAAAGGTTTCAAAATCTGTCACATAACCGTGGTCTGTCAAACTTTTAATCATCTCGTCTATGACAGCTGTTTTTTCAGTTGCCTGCAAATCCAGCAACATGACATCTTTTCTCAATAGGTCTTGAATTTTCATCTTTTTTCTACCTCAACTTTTTCATATATTTCTTTAATAAATTCCGCCGTTGCCAAGTCATCTGAGAAGGTGGTGGCCGTTCCGCAAGCCACTCCCCATTTGAAGGCTTCTACTGCGTCTTTGGATTTGACAAATTTACCTGTGAATCCAGCAACCATAGAATCACCAGCTCCAACTGAATTTTTGACTGTCCCTTTGATTGGTTTGGCAAAGTATGCTCCCTCAGATGTGACAAGAAGGGCACCGTCACCAGCCATAGAGATAATGACGTTTTGAGCACCTTTAGCCAGTAACTCACGAGCATAGTTCTCTATTTCATCTAAACTTTCGAGTTTCACTCCAAAGATAGCTCCAAGTTCATGATTGTTCGGCTTGACCAAAAGTGGCTGGTAGTCCAAACTATCAATTAAGGTCTGTCCTTCAAAGTCACAAACCACTTGCGCACCCGTCTGGCGTGTCAAGGCAATTAGATCCTTGTAGATGACATTACCTAGATTTTTAGCACTTGAACCTGCAAACACAACCGTATCTTCTGCTGTCAAACTAGATAAGATAGCTTTCAATTCTTCTAACTGAGCTGGTTCAACAGTTGGACCCGTTCCGTTGATTTCTGTTTCTTGGTCCGCTTTAATCTTAACATTGATACGAGTATCTTCTGCCACTTGAACAAAGCGTGTTTCAATTTGCTCTTCTGCCAGAGTATCTGTGATAAATTTACCAGTAAAGCCACCGATAAATCCAGTCGCTGTATTTGGAATATCCAAACGTTTCAAGACACGACTGACATTGATTCCTTTCCCACCAGCAAACTTATCATCACTATCCATTCGATTGACACTACCGACTTGAACTTGGTCCAAACGAACGATATAGTCAATGGATGGATTGAGTGTGACTGTATAAATCATACTTCTATTACCTCCGTTTTCTCCTTAATAACCTGCAAGAGCTCATGCCCTTGACTTGTGATAACAATAGCTCGTTTGAGTGGAGCTACCTTAGCAAAGCAAGTTTGTCCAATTTTAGACGAATCCACCAAGACATAGGTCTGTTTGGCATTCTCCAAAATAGCTCGCTTCACAGCTCCCTCCTCCATATCTGGAGTCGTATAATAACCATCGTCCACACCATTCATCCCGATAAAGGCACGGTCAAAGTGCAATTGGTTAATCTGGTTGAGAGCAACGCCCCCGATGCTAGCATCTGTCGCCATCTTGACACTTCCTCCAACCATGACCGTTGGAATCTGCTTTTCAACCAACTGAGCAGCATGATGAATCGAGTTGGTCACGACTGTAACATTCTTATTAACCAATTCATGAATCAAAAAAGCAGTTGTTGTTCCAGCATCGATAAAGATGACATCTTGTTCCTTGATGAGAGAGGCTGCTTTCTGAGCCAGCAACTTCTTTTCTTGAAGGTTTTTGACAGATTTTTCTTGAATGGTTTCTTCTTCCTGCAAGGAATGGGGCAATTCTGCTCCACCATGCACACGACGAAGCTTGTTTTCCGCTTCCAACTCATCCAAGTCTCTTCGAACCGTTGATTCTGAGGTTTCTAGCAAACTAACTAATTTTTCTAGAGAAACTACATGATGTTGATTTAACTCCTCTAAAATCAGTTGCTTCCGCTCTGTTTTTAACACCGAACCACCTCCTGTTATCGTTTACACTATTCATTCTATCACACTTTCTTTCAAAGTCAAGCATTTTTTATCATTTTCTTTCAAATTCTATCATTTTTCTTATTTCCAGAATTTTTATTGCAAGATAAGAGCCTTTATGGTAGACTATTTGAGTAAGTATTGGAAGATTACTCAAGAGGCTTAAGAGGCCGTGTTGGAAACGCGGTAGGCGTGTAACAGCGTGCGTGGGTTCGAATCCCATGTCTTCCGTAGAGAATTACCAGAAGCTGGGCAAAACTCAATTTCAGTAGAAAATGAAGTAAATCTTCCCACAAAAAAATGCATAGTATCAAGTTTTTTCAACACCTGATACTATGCATTTTTTTGATTTTAAAGACTTTTTCCCAGCCCCGTTTTTTGCTATTTTCGAAGTGATCTTTTTGACCAGTCCTATACATCATTTTTATACTCAACGAAAATCAAAGAGCAAACTAGGAAACTAACCGCAGGTTGCTCAAAGTACAGCTTTGAGGTTGCAGATAAAACTGACGAAGTCAGCTCAAAACACTGTTTTGAGGTTGTGGATAGAACTGACGAAGTCAGTAACCATATCTACGATAAGGTGAAGCTGACGTGGTTTGAAGAGATTTTCTAAAAGTATTAAGCAGTATAGAATAGTATTTTAACTCCATCCTCTAAAGTGCCTTTCAATAAAAGACACTTGAACACCATATTCAGTATATAAGCTCTATACCCTAAGTCAAAACGATCATTCTTTTCTAATTTATCGTAAATAAATATAAATTCACAGAATGCTGTCAGATGACTTAAAAATGATTTTTTGGAAAAAGCGAATCGAAACTTGATTTATCACTTTTTATTCCACTATCTTTTCTTTACACATATTGAGAAAGTACTGGTGCAAACGCACATCATCAGTCAATTCTGGATGAAAAGAAGTTACCAGCATATTTTTTTCTTGGGCTGCAACAATTTGATTATCCACTGTTGCTAGAATTTCTACACCTTCTCCAACACTACTGATAATCGGACCACGGATAAAGGTCATTGGAATCTTACCAACTCCCTTACATTCTGCTTCCGTATAGAAACTCCCTAGTTGGCGCCCATAGGCATTACGCTCGACCACCATATCCATAGTTCCAAGATGACTTTCTTTCTGAGAAATGATTTCCTTAGCCAGCAAAATCAAGCCCGCACAGGTCCCAAACACTGGTAAGCCAGATAGAATTTCTTCTCGGATAGGAATCAGCATATCCTGATCTCGTAAGAGCTTGCCCATAGTTGTAGACTCACCACCAGGCAAAATCAAACCCGACAAGTCACTCTGATCTTGCTGAAAATCATCTAGATTTCTGATTTCGACATTGTCTACGCCCAATTTATCTAGTACTTTTGCATGTTCTGCAAAGGCACCTTGCAAGGCCAATATTCCGATTTTCATCTATTTCCCTCGCTCAGCCATGAGAATTTGGATTTCATTTTCATTGATACCAACCATGGCTTCTCCTAAATCTTCAGAGATTTGAGCTAGAATTTGAGGATTTTGGAAATTGGTTACCGCCTTAACAATAGCACTCGCCCGTTTAACAGGATCTCCTGACTTGAAAATACCTGAACCGACAAAGACACCTTCTGCACCTAGCTGCATCATGAGAGCAGCATCTGCAGGTGTTGCTACACCGCCTGCTGCGAAGTTCACGACTGGTAGTTTTCCATGTTCGTGAACGTATTGAACTAATTCTACAGGTACTTGGAGTTCTTTTGCTGCGACATAGAGTTCGTCTTCACGTAGATTTTGAATGCGACGGATTTCTTGATTCATCATACGCATATGACGAACAGCTTGGACAATATCTCCTGTACCCGGTTCTCCTTTTGTACGAATCATAGAAGCACCTTCAGCGATACGACGTAAGGCTTCACCCAAGTCCTTAGCTCCACAGACAAAAGGTACTTGGAATTCTTTCTTATCCACATGGAAACGATCGTCAGCTGGAGATAAAACTTCACTCTCATCGATATAGTCAATCTCAATAGCCTCTAAAATCTGAGCTTCAACAAAATGCCCGATTCTGACCTTGGCCATCACTGGGATGCTAACCGCTTCTTGGATTTCCTTGATCATCTTTGGATCACTCATACGAGAAACACCACCAGCTGCACGAATATCAGCTGGAATCCGCTCCAAGGCCATCACAGCTGCCGCACCAGCAGCCTCTGCAATACGAGCTTGTTCAGGGTTCTGGACATCCATGATAACCCCACCCTTGAGCATCTGCGCCAAGTTTTTATTTAATTCATAACGATTTTCAGTCATTTCTTTATCCTCATTATTTGTATTGGTAGCTACCATTTCATTTTAAGTCAGAACAGAATGAATCACAAGATAAAAAAATCGTAATTGTGTGGGGACAAATCATCTAAAAAACTATCTGACCTTAACTTAAGGCCAGATAGTTCATCAAATTTTATTTTTCAGCTGTAAGTGCAGCCATTGTGATGTAGTTGTAAGGTTTGTTGAAGTGTGGCAAGAAGAAGAGGTCTGTCAATGCCAATTTATCAATTGTCACATGCTCTTGGATAGCAAGTGAGAACATGTGGATTCCCATGCTAATTGCAATATCATGTGAAACCATTTGGGCACCAAGAATTTCACGACTATCTTTGTCAAAGACAATCTTAATCGCTACTTCATGGTTATCATGTTTCATGAATTCTGGTTTTTGTAGATCGTTAAAGCCTGTTTCAGTTGCATTGTAACCAGCAGCTTTTGCTTTTTCAAGTGTCAAACCAGTTGAAACCATGTGAAGACCATAGATTGAGATACCGTTTGAACCTTGAACACCGATTCCTTCCAATTCATGTCCACAAGCGTTGTAAGCACCAACAATACCAGTACGAACAGCGTTTGAAGCAAGAGCGATGTAACTAGTTTCTTTACGAGCATTGTCATAGACAGTTGCACAATCACCAACGGCAAATACACCTGGGATAGATGTTTCTTGTTTCTTGTCTACAAGGAAGGCACCGTTGCGGAAGAGTTCAATCTTACCATCAGCAAGGGCTGTGTTTGGACGGAAACCAACTGCAAGGATAACCATGTCTACATCGAAAGTCTCTTTATCAGTAATCAAGCGTTCAACTTTACCGTCACCTTCGATTGCTTTAACAGTTTGACCAAGAGCCAAACGGATGTTGTGGTCTTCCAAGTTCTTGGCCATCATTTGTGTGAAGTCTTTGTCATAGTAACCGTTCAAGACAGTATCTACAATATCAACAAGCACAACTTCTTTTCCAAGACGTTCAAAGGCTTCAGCAAGTTCAACACCGATATAACCACCACCAACAACAGCGATACGATCAAGGTGTTTACTCTTGTCAGCAAGCTTATTGATAACTTCTTCAGCGTTTTGGTACAATTTAACGAATTGTACGTTTTCAAGAGTTGCTTTAAATTCGCGGTTTCCTTTAACAATTTCAACACCTTCGATTGGTGGCAAGATTGGTGTAGAACCTGTAGCGAAAATCAATTTCTCGTATGATTCTTTGTGCTCTTTTCCTTCAACTTCTGCTGTAACTACTTTGTTATCATAGTCGATTGAAAGAACTGGTGAGTTCATGTAAACCTTAGCACCTTTAGCTTCCAATTTTTCTTTATCAGAATAGAACAAGCCTTCAGCACCGTCAATTTGTTCCCCAATCCAAAGGGCCATTCCACATCCTAGGAAAGAGATGTTAGAGTTTTGGTCAAATACAACGATTTCGTTCTCATTCCCAAAATTATCCAACATAGTATTAATACATGCTGTACCAGCGTGGTTAGCACCAACTACAACGATTTTACTCATAGAAAAATTCCTACCTTCAATTTTAAATTTACTCTTCTAGTATAACATTTACTGTTAGCGTTTACAAGAGTTTTGCTAATTTTCCCGATTTTTTTGTAAAAAAATGTAAATAATTTGTATTTTATCATTCTTTCTTACAATTATTCTTTATTTTCTGAGCATATTTCTTGACAACTTTACAAATTTTATTTGTGAAAACGCTGACTTTATGGTATGCTAATATCATGGAAAGAAATTGTAAGGGGTTAAATTTAATATAAATTTACAATATTTCAACCTTCTTTTCACATAAGAGAAAGGAGTTGGTAGCTTGCCTCTTAGTTCACATTCCGAACGGCTAATGGGGACTACTATCACTATTTCATTAGTAGATGAGCGAGCCGATATCTTGCTTCAAAAATCCTTTGATTTACTCAAAGAGCTAGAATACCGCTTCAATGCCAATAGCCAAGAATCTGAGTTGATGGAGATCAATTATCAAGCTGGAATAGCTCCAGTCAAAGTTCATCCAGACCTGTTTGAACTGCTTGCACTTGGATTAGAGCATAGCCTAGCGCCCTCTAGCCATCTCAACATCAGTATTGGTCCCTTAATTCAAACCTGGCGTATCGGTTTTTCAGATGCCAAAGTGGCCCAACCCCAAGAAATTGAATCGGTGCTCCCTTTAATCAATCCTCATTATATCGAGTTAGATTCTTCCACTTCCACTGTGTTTTTAAAACAAAAAGGAATGAAGATCGATCTTGGTTGTTTAGCCAAGGGTTATAGTGCGGATAAAGTTGCCCAATTTCTGAGAGAAGAAGGAGTGACATCTGCCTTGATTAATCTGGGAGGGAATATCCTGACCATTGGAAAAAATCAGGCAAGAGGGGATCAGCCTTGGCAAATTGGGATTCAAGACCCAGCCAATCCTAGGGGAAATCACTTAATGACCATCCCTGTTGTCAATCAATCTGTCGTGACTTCAGGCATTTATGAACGTCACCTGACAGTCGACGGAAAAGATTACCATCATATTTTTGACAGTCAAACAGGATATCCTGTTGAAACGGAACTAGCTAGTCTAACAATCATCTCTGATAAATCAGTTGATGGTGAAATCTGGACAACTCGTCTATTTGGAGAAAGACCTGCTGCTATCCTCTGGCAAGTCGAAAGTTTGGAGGGCATCGAAGCCATCCTAATCGATAAGGAAGGTCACCTAAGCTGTTCTTCAGGAATTCCTACTCTATAGAAACAGATGTTTCAATGGAGTTTTAAAATCGTATTATGTAAAAAGAGAAAGGAAATCTCATGTTAAAACTTATTGCTATTGTTGGAACAAATTCAAAACGTTCTACAAACCGTCAATTGCTTCAATACATGCAAAAACACTTTGCTGAAAAAGCTGAAATTGAACTTGTTGAAATTAAAGACATTCCTGTCTTCAATAAACCAGCTGACAAGCAAGTACCTGTTGAAATTTTAGAAATTGCTGCTAAAATTGAAGAGGCAGATGGCGTTATTATCGGTACTCCTGAGTATGACCACTCTATTCCAGCTGTTTTAATGAGCGCTCTTGCTTGGTTGTCATACGGTATTTACCCACTTTTGAACAAACCAATCATGATTACGGGTGCTTCTTACGGTACACTTGGTTCATCACGTGCCCAATTACAACTTCGCCAAATCTTGAATGCTCCAGAAATTAAAGCTAGTGTCCTTCCAGATGAATTCTTGCTTTCACATTCTCTTCAAGCCTTCAACCCAAGTGGAGACCTAGTAGATCTTGATGTTATCAAAAAACTGGATGCTACTTTTGACGACTACCGTATCTTTGTAAAAATCACAGAAAAATTGCGTAATGCACAAGCACTACTTCGTAAAGATGCAGAAGACTTTGACTGGGAAAATTTGTAAGATAGGAGACCAAAAAGAATGAAATTTGTTGGACTTGTAGGATCAAACTACGATCAATCATATAACCGTAAACTCTTGGAATTCATCCGTCGTCACTTCAAACTCAAATTTGAATTAGAGGTTCTTGAAATTGACGAAGTTCCAATGTTTAACCAAGACGAAAAATGGGATGAAAGTTTCCAATTACGTTATTTATATAACAAAATTACTCGTGCTGATGGTGTTATCATCGCTACTCCTGAGCACAACCATACAATCTCAGCTTCTCTAAAATCTGTTCTAGAATGGCTTTCATACGAAGTTCATCCATTTGAAAACAAGCCAGTCATGATTGTAGGTGCTTCTTACTACGACCAAGGTACTTCTCGTGCCCAAGTTCACCTTCGTAAGATTCTTGACGCTCCAGGTGTCAATGCCTATACTCTTCCAGGAAATGAATTCCTTCTCGGTAAAGCTAAAGAAGCCTTTGATGTTAATGGGAATATCACAAATGAAGGAACTATTAATTTCCTTGAAACATGTTTAGACAACTTTGTAAAATATGTGGGAGTCGTTTCAAAATTGAAAAAACCAAAACCAATCGCACCAGAAGATTTATATTGTACAAATCCAATCGCAACTACCATTCAAGGAGTTGACCCTGATGATCCTGAATGGGTAGAAAAAGCAGCTGAGCTTGTTGGAGCTGTTTCTGGAGATACTTACGTTAAATTAGACCACGGTATCTTGACAGTTAACCAAATTGATATGTTCTTGAAAGCAATGCCATTTGAGTTGACATATGCGGATGATAATAACCAATTCTTGTACTACAATAACGCCCACCAAGATCCAAACACTATGTATGGTAAACGTGTGCGAGTTCAAGCAGGTAGCCGACTAGGAACAGTACATGCTTCTCTACCACCTGCAAGAATGAAAAACGTTGAGTGGGTTGTAGGCGTATTACGTAATGGTGATCAAGAGTATGTCCGTACAATTGTTCCGGGACAACCAGAAGGTGTAATTAATACTCATAACTATAAAGCAATGTACTATCCAGATGGCTCATATGCTGGAATTAATGAAATTATCTTTAATTTCCAACCATGGCTTGATTGGTACTTAGAAACAACTGGTCAACGTCTAGTTGGTGGAAATGCTGCAGCTTCTGCTGGTGGACATGGTCACGGCGATGCAGATGCTACATCTGGAGCTTCTGATGCAGGTGATGCTGGAGGCCACGGTGGTGGTGCAGACGCTACATCTGGAGCAAGTAACTAATACTTTTAGGAACCGTTATGGTTCCTTTTTTAGTGATAAAAAGACTAGCAGACAAACACTGCTAGTCTTTTGGTTATTATTTCATCTATCTTTATTAAAAGAAAGAATATTTATTATGAATTTGGGTCATCGAGACTACGACCGTGTAAACCTTTTTCACGTTGGACTTGGCGTAGTTTTTCTGGTGTAACATCGTTTCCTTCTTCGTCCACAATTTTGATTCCCTCAATATGGTGACAAACAGAGCGACGATAACCTTCGATGTACTCCTCACGTAGTTTAGCTTGTTCCACTTTTTCTTCTGGTGTCAAACCTTCTGCTTTTTTCTTTTTAGCAAGCTCATTGATACGATCAATTTTTTTCTGATCCATTTCTTCTCCTTTGTGATAAGATAAAGTCCGTTTATCAAATTTTATTTAGTGTTAATTTGGTTAAAACGTGCAAGTTTAGCTGCTTTTTGAGTTAAATGAGACAAGATAGCCAATCGATTTTGACGAACAGCCTGATCTTCTGCCATTACCATGGTATTTTCAAAGAAAGCATCAATAATTGGGCTAAGCGCAAAGAGTTGTTCTAATTGCTGACTTACAGCACCTGACAAAACGAGTGATTCTACTGCTTCTGCCAAGGCTTTCTCTTCTTCATTTTCAAAGAGAGCTGGATCAACTGTAGCAACTCCTTCTGCCTTCTCAGCCAAATTAAAGGCACGAGAAAGTGATTCAACAGATGGTTTAAAGTCTGCTCCCTTGCTTGCTTCTACGAGAGCACTTGCTGCTTCCAACATATCTGCCACAACAAAGTTTGATCCTGCAAGAACGGCTTCCTTAATATCTTTTGGAGTAGAACCCATCATCTTATCAACACGAGCCTTGATAAAATCCATAACCTCTGCCTTATTTTCATAAGTCAAGCTGTCAAATTTCAATGCATAAAGGCTATCAATCAGCTCATCCATAGCAATATGCCAACCAAAGGCATCCAAGATACGAACTACACCTTGAGTTGCACGACGAAGGGCATAAGGGTCATTAGAACCTGATGGAATCAAACCTACTGAGAAGAAACTCAAAATCGTATCCAATTTATCTGCAATGGCAAGCACTGCACCGACCTTACTCTCTGGAAGTTCTCCTTCGGCTGATGTAGGCATGTAGTGTTCACGAATAGCAGTTGCCACCGCTGGAGTTTCACCAGCAAGAAGGGCATATTTTTCACCCATAATTCCTTGGAGCTCGTCAAATTCACCAACCATCCCAGTCAACAAGTCAAACTTGTAAATGGCTGCTGCACGAGCTAGGTCAACTGTTTCATCCACTGACAAACCTGCTTTTTCAGCCAAAAGTACAGCAATTTGCCCCGTACGAATCATGTGTTCACGAAGGGAACCAATCTTCTCATGGAAGGTTACATTGTTTAGTTTTTCAACAAGGTCTGAAATCACCAATTTTTGGTCTTCACGCCAGAAGAATTCACCGTCTTCCAAGCGGGCTACCAAGACTTTTTCATTTCCTTTGATGACATTTTCCAAATGCTCTGCATTTCCGTTACGAACAGAAATGAAGTTTGGTAAGAGGTTTCCATCTTGATCACGGACAACAAAGTAACGTTGGTGTTCCTTCATCGAAGTCACCAAGACTTCTTCTGGAACTTCAAGATATTTAGCATCAAAACTTCCCATAAAGGCAGTTGGGTATTCAACCAAGTTCAAGACTTCATTAAGCAAATCAGCATCAATTTCGATACGTACACCATGTTTTGCCTCAATTTCCTTGATTTGGTCAACAATCATTTGCTCACGTTCACGTGGATCTGCGATTACAAACTGCTTACGAAGATCTTCTTCATAGCTCAAAGCTGATTGAATCTTGGTTTCTTTTCCTAAGAAACGATGGCCACGGCTCACACGCCCTCCCTTAATATCAAGGAAATCCAAATCAAACTCTTCTTCATCTAAAAGAACAGTTAAAGTGTGAACAGGACGAATGTATTCAAAGCTATTTCCAGCCCAGTGCATGCTGACAGGGAAAGTCAATGACTTCAAGACATCTACAACACCAGGAACAATGGCTTCAACTGCTTGACCAACTTCTTCCTTAGTGACATAGACATATTCTTCACCCTTAATTTCACGAAATTCGATATCTTCAACAGTCAAGCCTTTTCCACGGACAAACCCTTGAGCTGCTTTGGTGAAGTTCCCATCACTATCCAAGGCAATTTTCTTTGCTGGCCCCTTAAAATCTTCTGTCAAGTCAGACTGTTTATCTGCGAGACCAGTCACACGAACAGCCAAACGACGTGGTGTTGAGAAGGTTTGAATAGCTTCAAAAGATAGGCGATTTTCCTTGAGGAAGGCTGCCATTTTTTCGCCTAGTTGTTTTTCACTTGGTGTGACAACATAGGCTGGTAATTCTTCAAGACCGAGTTCTACTAATAAGTTTTTTGTCATGTTTTTTCCTTTACATTTTCTTCAATCTTTTTTGATATGCACCTTAGGTACTGGGGACGTCGCTAACTAACTTTGTGAGTCTGTATGGAAATCTAATGCTAAATTGATCAAGATTTCCAACAGTCTCATCAAAGTGGATTTAGCTGACTGATTTTTGAACCTAATACTCAATGAAAATCAAAGAGCAAACTAGGAAGCTAGCCGTAGGCTGTACTTGAGTACGGCAAGGTTAAGCTGACGTGGTTTGAATTTGATTTTCGAAGAGTATAAGGTTTCAAAAATTCCCACATAAAAGTACGGCGGTGCATATCCCTCTAGCAAGTCTTCGACTTGCCACTAACGATTTTAGAGCACAGTATTACTCACTATTCTGCGTCTTCTGCTAAGAGTTTAGCTCGTGTTTCTTCATCCAAAAGTGGGTAGCCTAGTCGTTTGCGTTCTGCGACAAAGGTTTTGGCTACGACACGAGCCAAGTTACGGATACGAGCGATATAGCCTGCACGCTCTGTTACAGATACCGCACCACGCGCATCAAGCAGGTTAAAGGTGTGTGAACATTTTAGAACATAGTCATAGGCAGGGTGAACCAAACCTTCTTCCAAGGCACGACCAGCTTCTTTTTCAAACTTATCAAAGTTTTCCAACAACATTTCTTGGTCCGAAATTTCAAACGAATATTTTGAGTGCTCATACTCAGGCTGGATAAAGATTTCTCCGTATTTTACACCATCAGCCCACTCGATATCATAGACAGAGTCTACTTCTTGAATGTAAGAAGCCAAACGCTCCAAACCATAGGTAACTTCCGCAGTCACAGGGCCAGTTGCCAATCCACCAACTTGTTGGAAATAAGTGAACTGAGTGATTTCCATACCGTCAAGCCAAACTTCCCAACCAAGACCAGCTGAACCAGTTGATGGGTTTTCCCAGTTGTCCTCAACAAAACGAATATCGTGTTCCAAAGGATTGATTCCCAATTTTTCTAAAGACTCAAGATAAAGTTCTTGGATATTTGATGGAGAAGGCTTCATAACCACTTGGAATTGGTGGTGTTGGTATAGACGGTTAGGGTTTTCCCCGTAACGACCGTCAGCAGGACGACGTGATGGCTCTACATACGCTGCATTCCACGGCTCAGGTCCGATAGCACGAAGAAAAGTGTATGGACTCATGGTTCCCGCACCTTTTTCATTGTCATAAGCCTGCATAAGCATACAACCTTGATCATTCCAAAATTGTTGCAAAGTCAAAATAATTTCTTGAAATGTTAATTTATTAGACATTGTTTACTCCTTTAGTTTTTATATTTCTTTTTCAATTAATTTCTGCTGAACAAACCAATTTAACAAGGGTAGAGTTTTATCTGTATTTGCCCATAAATGATAAGAATCGAAGACCGCTTGTACACTACCTAGATTTTCTACCAACTTATCTATTGTCAAAAAACTACGCCAGTATTCGTAAAAAATACTTGCATAGTTCTTATCATAAGTCGAAGAACCAAAATCATTCAATGAATGCCAACCATACTTCTTCTGAAAAAGTTCTACAAGAGATTGATTACAAATTTTTTCCGCTTGAAATTCCTCTTCTGTCAAGAAATACTTGCGACTAATATATTCAACCATCCCCTCTTCGAACCATATATAAGAGTCGTAACCATCAAAATCATCTAAAAAATACTCCGACCAATGAGCTAACTCATGTCCTACAATCTGTAAGAGGAAATTTTCAGATAAAGAATGATAGTGACTTTCTATTGCTTGAGTTTGCTGAGAACACTCGTAGTCCATCAACTGATACAAATACAACTCTTTCCAAACAGCTAAATCAGGCGTCATAACCATTCGTCTATTATTTGTATAGGCTGGAACAGCACTTTCCCTAATAATCTGTGTAGCAGCATTAAAACTTGACCAAATAACGGCTTGCGGTAAATCACAGACTGCAAGTTCATTCTTTAAAAAAGATTGATAATCTTTCAACTTTTCAGTATTTCTTACTACAAACTCACGAAATGCAGCTAGTTGACTATCGTCTTTTACAAGATAAAGGTTTTCCACGTCTCTCCTTTCTTTCACACAATAGACTGAATAAGCAAAAGAACCGCATTTCAACACCCAAGCCTTGCGACTAGGGGCGTCAGAAACGCGGTTCCACCCTAATTTATTACTTCATTGTTTTTGAAAATACTACAGAAAGCGCCAGTTCTTTATTTTGCCCTACTTGGCTCCCACTATCCCAAGCTCGCTTGAAGAACGCCATAAGACTTTCTTTCCTGCTGACTATTATATCAAAAATTAGAATAATGTACAATTCTTTTTATGATTTTCTAAAAATCCATATCATCAACTCGTGGAGCACCAGACTGAACAGCAATCGCTTTTAAGGTTTCACGCTCCTCATGACTCAGTTCAATTCCAAAGCAATCAAGATTAGCCTGAATACGAGAAGCTGTGACAGATTTTGGAAGTGGTAAAAATCCTTCTGCTAAACTCCAGGCCAAGGCTATCTGAGCAACCGATTTTCCATGATTTGCTGCGATTTCTTGGACTTCCTTACTATCAAACAATTCTCCCTGACCAAAAGGTCCCCAAGCTTCCAATAAAATTCCTTTTTCTCGACAGTAATCTACGACTTCCTCTTGATACACACCTGGAGCCAAACGAACTTGATTGACCGCTGGAAGAATTTTTGCTGTTTCAAGCAAGGCATCCAGATGATGGGGAAGGAAATTACTAACACCGATAGCACGGATTTTGCCTTCTAGGTAAAGATCCTCCATCGCTCTCCAAACTTCTGAATTTCGGATTTTCCAGTGGTTATTTTCTCTGAGTGGTTTTGGATTTGGCCAATGAATCAAATACAAATCCAAATATTCCAAGCCCAGCTTCTCTAAAGACTCTTCAAAAGCCTGACGAGCTTGCTCATAGTTGTGGTTTGTATTCCACAATTTACTAGTTACAAAAATTTCCTCACGCGGAACGCCACTATCTTGAATAGCACGACCAACGCTTTCTTCATTTTTATAAATAGCTGCCGTATCGATATGGCGATAGCCTGCCTTTAAAGCCTCTAGAACAGCTTGATAGGCAATCTCCCCATTTTCAGCCTTCCAAGTTCCAAATCCTAGAACTGGAATTGGAACGCCATTATTTAAAGTATAAGATTTCATTATTTTTCCTTTCTATGTGAAGAAAATCCAAAGAAACAAGTTCTCATAGAAAACTTATCTCTTTAGATTTTATGTATTATTGGTCACGGTCGAAATAGAGTTGGTGAGGTTTAAGACGAGAATTTAACAAATCTGGTACAGTTACAAAGTCATAACCTTGCCCTTTCAAATAGTCAATAACCTTTGGTAGAGCATTTACTGTCTCAGCATGGATATCATGCATGAGAATAATAGAACCATTCTTGACTTCACGCTGAATTTCTGTCAAAATAGCTGCTTCATTTTTACTCTTCCAGTCCAGACTATCCACATCCCACATAATAAAACTCAAATCGAGGCTATTGCGAATGTCATCTGTAATGGCTCCATAAGGCGGACGCATAAGTTTAGAACTAGAGCCCAGCACCTTAGTTAGCGCATCCTCCGTATCAGTAATTTGTTTTTTAGCCTCATCAAGAGAAAGTTTTGAAAGAACGGGATGACTCCAACTATGGTTTCCAATAACATGGCCATCTGCTTTCATGCGTTTCAAAATCTCTTCATTGCCAGAAACATTCTTACCTAAAACGAAGAAAGTTGCCTTAATACCATACTTAGAAAGTGTATCTAATGCTTGAGTTGTCGTTGCAGGATTTGGTCCATCATCAAAAGTCAAGGCCACTACTTTACGATTTTTCTTTTCATAATAAGCCTTATAAAGTTCTGCATCCTTATCTAATAAATAAGAAGACTGAATAACTTCAAAGAAACTAGATACTGGCAAGGCAATCTCATCCAGATTTTCAACTGTCTGACTTGGATAAAGGACAATCTGACTATCCTTGTAATCAAAATTCCATGCAGACAAGTCTTGGTCAGAGAAGCTTTTAACAAGCTGATCGACCTTCTCTTGCTCCAATTTCTTGTCCTGTAAGAAAGAAGCCGTTTCTTTTATCAGCTGCTCTTTGGCTTTACTAGCATCTGAAAATAATTGATCAAGTGTAAAAGGTTTGCCATCTTCTGTCAAATGGACTTTTGCCAGATTAGTTTTTTCAGTCTCTTCAACTTTTGACGAAGTTAAATCATAGACTTGTTTCATCACACTTCGGTTGACAATCCCTTTTAAAGGCGAATCTTGTTTCTCCGTATAATAAAAAACCAGATTTTCCTTGTCTTCCAGATTTTCCTTAATATCCTGTGTCATGATGTCTTTTACAGACGAAATCACTTGCTCCCCTTGAATAGGATAATAGGCAATCACTTCGGCTTGTCCCTTACGAAAATGATCCTTCTGAGTCCCCTCACTCAATTGATCATCTTTCTCTTTTTTGAGAGATTCAATCTTTTGTTCAAAACTTTGTTTTGTGTATATTTTGTATCCAATTATTGAACCCAGGACACAAATACTAACTGCAAATACGGCTACTAGGGTTAGTAAACCAATTCTCTTTTTATCGCGCTCAACACGCTTTGCTCTACTTTTATCCATATGACTATCATATCAAATTCAAGCTATAATTTCAATGATTTTGAAGGAAATAGTATATTAAAAGAGGGGCAATCCCCTCTTAAGATTTTATTTGACTGCTTCTTTCAAGGCTTCTACCTTGTCCAAGCGTTCCCATGGAAGATCAATATCTGTACGTCCCATGTGTCCGTAAGCCGCTGTTTGACGGTAGATTGGACGTTTAAGGTCAAGCATTTGGATAATTCCTGCAGGACGAAGGTCAAAGATTTGACGAGCCGCTTTTTCAAGTTTGCTTTCAGCTACTGTTCCTGTACCAAAAGTATCAATACGAACAGATACAGGTTGCGCAACACCGATTGCGTATGCCAATTGCACTTCTGCCTTCTTAGCAAGATCTGCTGCAACAATGTTTTTAGCAATGTAGCGAGCTGCATAAGAAGCTGAACGGTCCACCTTAGTCGCATCCTTACCAGAAAAGGCACCACCACCGTGACGTGAGTAACCACCATAAGTATCTACAATAATCTTACGACCAGTCAAACCTGAGTCTCCTTGAGGACCACCGATTACAAAACGACCTGTCGGATTGATAAAGAATTTTGTCTTATCATCAAGATAAGAAGATGGAATAACTTCTTTGATGACCTTGTCAATCACATCTTGATGGATTTGTTCATTGCTAACTTCTGGATCGTGCTGAGTAGAAATAACGACTGTATCCACACGTACTGGACGGTCATTTTCATCATATTCAACTGTAACTTGAGATTTAGCATCTGGACGAAGATAGCTGATTTCACCAGACTTACGAAGCTCTGATAAACGACGAACCAACTTGTGACTGAGTGAGATTGGCAATGGCATGAGTTCTTCTGTTTCATCTACCGCAAAACCAAACATGAGACCTTGGTCCCCAGCACCAATCAAATCAAGTGGATCTTGATCTGCATTCCCACGAACCTCCAAGGCTTCGTTAACACCTTGAGCAATATCTGGTGATTGCTCCACCAAAGATGGGTGTACTCCCACCGTTTCAGCAGAAAATCCATATTCTGTATTGGTATAACCAATCTCTGCAATGGTATCACGAACCACACGATTAATATCTACATAAGCTGTAGTTGAAATTTCACCAAATACATGAACTGAGCCAGTATAAACCGCTGTCTCAGCAGCAACATGTGCCTCTGGATCCTTTGCTAAAATAGCATCCAAGATAGCATCTGAAATTTGGTCTGCAATCTTATCCGGATGCCCCTCAGATACAGATTCAGACGTGAATAATTTACGTTCTGACATAAAAATGTCCCCCCTTAAAAATAGTGTTATAGAGTTACAAAGTACTGATAGGTATTTTCATTTTCTAAGAGTTACGACGCGAAAGAAATAAAAACGATACTTTTTTATTTCTGAAGCTAGTAAGGCGCATAGGGTGACCGCGTTATAGCGGCAACCGTAGAATGACGAGCGACTACTTTGGAGCCGTCATTCTTTGCGAGTTACAAAGTACTGATAGGTATTTCTTAGTGATAAATGCCTACCATCTTATCGGGACTATATAACTTCACCATTATATCATTTTTTAGCGCAATTTGCAGTCCATATACTCAATAAAAATCAAAGAACCAGCTATAAAACTAGATGCAGGTTGCTCAAAGTAGAGTTTTAAGGTTGGCAATAAAACTTATGAAGTCAGATCAAAACACCGTTTTGAAGTTAGAAATAAGGAGGCTGGGAAAAAGTCTTTAAAATTAAAAAACGCATAGTCTTGAAAAAACTTGAGACTATACATTTTTTGTGGGAATATTTACTTTATTTTTCTTAAAATTGAGTTTTAGTCCAACCTCATCAAAATCTATATAACTTATCAATTTACTACGTAGAACCGGTGCATTTTTCAGGTCTAACGTTTTAGAAAAATATCTGTCAATTCACTATATTTTATATTTGTTTACATTTTTCTTCAACCAAGTTTCCATCACTCATTACATAAACTCGGTCAACCTTATCAAGAAGGCGTGTATCATGTGTAATCATGACAACACCTCTTCCTTGCTCATGGGCAATTGAAGCCAACATATCCGTTACTTGGTAAGCCCGCTCTGTATCAAGACTGGCTGTAGGCTCATCTGCCAGTACGATGCTAGGATTGTTGTAAAGCGCCCTAGCAATCGCCGCACGTTGACGTTCACCACCTGATAAGGCCTTGGGATACTGATTTTGTACTTTTTCCAAATCCAACAAGTCAAACAGCTCTTTTCGATCACTTTTACTATTTTTTCCTTTATCATCCAGTCTGTCAATCAAATCCAACTGTTCCTTAACCGTTAGAAAAGGAATTAAGTTTGAAGCCTGAAGAATGAAGCCAAACTCTCTAAAACGGAGGTCCGTTTTCTCCTTCTCCGTCAGACTGCCTGTTTCCTTTCCCTTGACTAAAATCTTTCCACTAGATGCTTCCTGAAGTTGTCCTAGAGTCGTTAGAAAAGTCGTCTTTCCAGAACCTGAAGGCCCAACGATAGCCACGAACTCTCCCGCATTTAGCTGAAAATTCGTCTCATGCAGAGCTACGACTTTCATCTTTCCTTCCCCATATGTTTTTGTCACTTGATTCATTTCTATCAATGCTGTCATACTATTCTCCTTATCATTCTGCAATCGCAGTAATCGGGTCCAACTTTAGCAAGCGTGGGAGGGAAATGATACCACCAAGAAGAGCCATCAAGCAAATAACCGAGCTTAGAATCGAGTAGGCTATCCAACTTGGGTAGAAAAAGAAGGTAGCTGGTAAGAGAAAAATCACTCCTCCGATAGCAAGCAAGGATAAAGCAATTCCCATACCAGATAGAAGCAAGATCTGACAGAACAGAGACCATACAATGGTTTTAATCTGTATCCCCTGAGCCCGCATAATTCCATAAAGTCCTAGCTTTTGTATGGTAATGATATAAACAAATATACCCACAATCAAGCCTGTTATAACAATCATAGCGATAATCATTCCTGAAAATACATTAACTTGAGGTGTGTAACCAGGAATTTTCGAAATCATTTTTGAGATAGAAATCTGTTTCAGTCCATCGCCAGTCACTTCTATGTCATTTTTCAATACCAAGGCAGCGATGGATTTATTAGATTTTAAAGTTCCTTGTAAGGTCCAATAAGTTGTCAGACTCGTAAAGACAACAGGCTCTGTGAAAAACTTATTTCCTTGAGTCAGACCTACAATCTTGTAACTCGCCTCGCTTCCATTAAGCTGAATGGCATCACCTAGCTTAATTCCATAGTTTTCAAAGGACTGATCTACGACAACCTCATCATCGCTTTCAGGATACCGTCCCTCTGTCAAACTAGGAGAGATAAAATCGTCCCACTCCTGAGCAAAGACGGAAACATTGACCTTTTCACTATCATCGACTAGATTGGTCACAGCGAACATATAACCCAGTGGAGCGGCCTCCTCAGATCTCTTTTCCTTATAATCCTTTTCAGGAATAAAAGATGCTGTCAAATTATCATTTGCGTAGTCAGATAAAACCACACCAGTCGCTTGCCAGTTATCAATTGCTGCTCTATTATTTCTAACAAGACCTAGAGCCAGACTCGTCATGAAAAAGACCATAAAAGAAATAAGAAAAATAGTGGTTAAAATCAAACTATATCGAAGTTTGTTACGTAATATTTCTTTGATAGCAAGATACATTGTTATCTCCTTTAACTTTTCCAAGAGGCATCAATTAGACACCCCACTACTATAAAAATAGGAGACAGAAAATCTGTCTCTGTGTGCAAAACAAATATCACTAATCAAATTAAATAAAATCAAGAAAATAAGTAAATATTTTTCGTAAAAATGAATTATTTACTTACAAATATAATTAATTATGAATATTAATAAGCGTTTAGGAATTTATCTATCGTATCATTTTCACAGTATGCTGTCAAGAAAATTGATTTTGAAAAAGCACTTTATTCTTTTTGTAACCTTTCTGTAATAATTCTCTGCTAAAAAAATGATAAAATAGGTATGTACTGTTAAGGAGAGAACCATGTCCGTAAAAAAATTACAATCATATGAGGTAGACTATCAAGACGAATTAAACCAGCAACTTCCTCGCTATCAGGATTATGCGCCCGAATCACAATCTGATACCAGTTTTCAAGAAATCCTATTTTTTGTTAATGTCGCTGTTTTTTGTATCTGTATTGCTATCTTTAGTTTTATCTTTTTGGCGTTAAAATTATCAACTGCTCTTGCTTTTATCGCAGCAATCGGATCCAGCTTACTTGTTCTAAAAATCCAACGCTCTATTATCAAACGAAAACTAAAAAGATAAATCCAAAATATCGCCCCAACTGGAGCGATATTTTTATTTTTTCTTTTTAGATGGTGTCTGAATGGCAATCTTCACTTCAAAGATTGTTCCTTTTGGTTTATTATCTTTAACAGTAATGGTTCCTTTTAAGGCATCTACAATCTGCTTGGCCAGAGATAATCCTAAACCAAAGCCACCTTTTTGACGAGTCCTAGCTTTATCCACTCGATAAAAACGGTCAAAAATTTTCTTTTTATCTTCTGAGGAAATACCGACTCCATTATCAGAAACCAGCAAATACAGATTACGATCGGTAGCTGAAATCACAAAACCAATTTCACCATCCTCTTCAGTATACTTAACTGCATTATCAAATAGGATGGTCATCAGTTGTTTCAGAAGAAGCTGATCTGTGACAATTGTTCGATGGATACGATTTTCAAAACGGAAAACACGGTCATTTTCCGAAGCAATCATCTCATAGTTTGTGAAAGTCGTATTGAAAAAACTGGTTGGAACTTCAGCAAGTTCCGGCTTAATCCCATCATCTCTACGAGCTAAATTCAACAAGTTCGTCGTCAAAAACCGCATATTTCGGACTTCTTCCAAACTTGATGCAATACTTTCACTCACATCCATAATGGTAGCTTCCGGTTTACGGAAAAGGGTCTCTAAGCGATTTTGCAAAACTGCAAGTGGAGTCCGTAACTCATGACTGGCATTTTCCACAAAAGACTGCTGCTTCTGCATGCTCTCAAGCAGGGGGCGAACACTGACCCTAGCTAGATAGAGACTGGCAAGTAAAGACAAAATCCAGAAACTAGCCATCACAATCACAATCAATCGCTCATGCTTTTGACTTGCTTGTTCCAACTGACTGGTATTAATCAAGACAGCCGCATACTTGATATTGGTTGAAACCGAACTGATATTCGTTTCCATCAATATCATGCGATAGATTTCTTCTTGTCCATAGCTATTAAAAACCTGAATCTGATAGATATGGCCTAGTTCTTTTTTCTCTAACCTAATCTTATCCAAGCCCAAAAATCGATTTCCAGAAAGGAGCTGGGTAAAATTCTTATCAAAAAGAATGACTTCTGTGTTGGAACTGACATTGGGTTTCACCTCAGTCTTGCTAGTATCTGTAGCCGCATTCTCTAAATCTTTAATCTCTTCTGTTGCCCTATTTACAGCAAGCTGAATAACTGCTTGAGGATTTTCACTCAGTCCATGAAGCTTATCATCCACCGAAGTATAGAGACTCGAATGCATGACTTGTAAAATAATCAGAGTCATAGTAGAGAAAATCAGAGTGAAGACACCAAAGTTGCGGATAAAATAACTAAAGTCATCCGCATACCATGTTTTTTTTAGTTTACTGAACATCTTTTAAAATATACCCAACACTGCGCAAGGTTTGCAAGTTCTCTGCAAAAGTGGTTCCTTTTAATTTCTTACGGACTTTTGAAACATAGACTTCGACAACTGAAATGGTTGTGTCACTATCAAATCCCCATAGACGATCAAAAATCTGAGTCTTGGGCAAAATAACATTTTGATTTTGCAGGAAATAGACTAATAAATCAAACTCTTTCCCCAGCAATTCGACTGGATTATCTTCAACCTTAACGGTATTGGTTGACAAATTAACTACAATATTTCCATAAGTCAAGGTATTTTCATTAAATTTACCTGAACGTTTGAGAAGGGCTTGAATTCGCATTTTGAGTTCTTCTAGGTAGAAAGGTTTAGTCAGATAATCATCTGCTCCCAATTCAAATCCATGTCCCTTGTCATCCAAACTTTCCTTGGCAGTCATAATCAGAACTGGAGTCGTAATTCCCTTTTCACGCAATTCTTTCAAGACTTGGAAGCCATTTTTTTCAGGTAACATTAAATCGAGCAAAATCAAGTCATAGACGCCACTTTCAGCTTCGTAGAGACCTTCTTCCCCATCAAATACCTGCATGACATCTGCAAAATCGTCTAAAAAGTCAAATACTGAATTTGACAGGCCTAGGTCATCCTCAACCAATAAGATTTTTATCATGAGAAACTCCTCCTTATTAAAACTATTATACCAAATTTGCCTTAAAAAAAACTCAACTCTCTGCATTTTACATGAGATAGCTGAGTTTTCTTTTTATTTTAGGCTCATTTATGAATTTCCGTATTGAAGAACGACTGCTTCCACTGCAGCTTTTTCACGGTTAATCAAGTCAACACGCGCTGCAATCTCCTTGATTCCCATACCGATGTTACGGCTGAGAGCAAGGTCAGAAAGTTGTGGCTCAAAGAATTCCTTGTACTCCGCCAAGCGTTGCTGAGTCTTAAATACGTGAGCAGGAAGGATAACAAAACTATCAAAGCTCATATCTCCTCCAAGGGCTGCCTTAATCCAAGCCCAGTTTTCACGCGCCCAATACCAAGCTGTTTCCTGAGTTGCTTGATGAGATAGGAAATGATTATACCAAGCTGACAAGTCTTGTGGTTTGACCACAAATTTGTCCTTCCAAGAAGCAATCAAGGTTTGGATATTGTCCGCATCTGTGCTGTATGCAAGAGCTCCTGCCAACTGGCGTTTAAAGACCGCATCTGTTGCGTGAGTATAAGTATCAAGATAAAGTGCTAGCAAGTCTTTGGTCTCATGATGTTTCATTTCATTGATGAGAACTTGTGAACGAATAGCTGCTGGAAGTCCTGCAAGCTGATCCTTGTGAGCTTCGAAGATTTGGCTAGCTACTTGGCTAGCTTCTGCATCATTTGAGCGAATCATCATGGAAATGGTCAACTGACGAACCAATTCATCCTCATCTGATTCTCCATCTTTAGCTTCAAAACCAAGACGGTCATAGTTATGACGAGCCAATTTAGCAACCAATGCTTTAAAGGCTCTTTCAGCTTCTGTTCCTTCATCGATAAAGCGCTCAAGGGCAGAAATCACTTGAGAAACAGCTGAAACGACAAGGTAAGATTCTTCTTTAGCAAGTTTATCAAGGACTGGTAGCAAATCAGCATAAGAAATATGCCCTGCTTCAGCAAGCAAACGACGTTCTTGGACGATTTGCAATTTGCTTGTGTTATCAAGCTCAACTAGGTCAGCAAGAACTGCATCCAACAATTCTCCTTGATAGTCGGTAATGTAGTGGGCTGTATTTTCAGTGTTGAGACGAAGAGCTCCTTCATTTTCAGCAAGAAGTGCTGCGTAGCCAGGAATTTCGATGCTTGCAGTTTCGAGTGTATCAGGCAAGCCTTTCCAGTTACTATTGAGTGGCACAACCCAGAGACGGTTCTTGTCTTCGTGCTCACCGATGAAGAATTGTTTTTGTGAGATCTTCAAGACATCATTTTCAACTTTGACAGTGAGAACTGGATAACCAGGTTGTTCCAACCAAGAATCCATAAAGGCTGCGACATCACGTCCAGACGCTTGACCAAGAGCATTCCAAAGGTCACGACCAATTGTATTGCTGTATTGATGTTTTTCAAAGTAGGCATGCAAACCTTTGGCAAAATCGGCATCCCCTAGCCAACGACGAAGCATGTGCATGAGGCGACTTCCTTTGGCATAGACGATAGCTCCGTCAAAGAGCGTATTGATTTCATCTGGGTGTTTGACTTCCACATGAACAGACTGAACACCATCAGTAGCATCACGTTTCAAGGCAGACGGAACACCACCTGTTTGGAAATCTTCAAAGATATTCCAGCTTGGTTCAATAGCATCCACACAGACGTATTCCATCATGTTGGCGAAGCTTTCATTGAGCCAGAGGTCATCCCACCATTTCATCGTTACGAGATTACCAAACCATTGGTGAGCCAATTCATGTGCCACAACAAGGGCAACTTGTTGACGGCTAGCAAAGGTTGAGTTTTCATCCACAACCAAGTAAACTTCGCGGTAAGTTACCAGACCCCAGTTTTCCATGGCACCTGATGAAAAATCAGGAAGAGCGATGTGGAGAGATTGTGGAATTGGGTATTTCACTCCGTAATAATCTTCGTAAAACTCAATGGAACGAACAGCGATATCTAGTGAGAAATCAAGGTTAGATAATGGGTGAGCTTTGGTTGAGTAAACACCTACAAGGGTACCGTTTTTAGTTTTAGCCGTCACACCTTGCAAATCACCCGCAACAAAGGCTAACAAGTAAGAAGACATGCGAGGTGTTGTCTCAAACTTCCAGATACCTGTTTCCTTACGGTTTTCCACTTCGATTTCTGGCATGTTAGACAAGGCTAACTCACCTTCTGCTTGGTCAAAACGTAGAGAGAGGTCAAAAGTTGCTTTGGCTTCTGGCTCATCCACACATGGGAAGGCTTCACGAGCAAAATGGCTTTCAAACTGTGTTGACAAGACTTCCTTCTTCACTCCATCAACTGTGTAATAAGAAGGGTAAATCCCTGTCATGTTGTCTGTAATTTTTCCTGAGAAAGCGATAACCACTTCAACTTGACCAGCCTCAGCCAATTCGATATGAAGGGCTTCATTGTCATGGTCAACCGTAAATGGGCGAGCTACCCCTGCAACTTCTACAGAGACGATTTCCAAGTCTTTTTGGTGAAGGGAAATACGGTCACTCTGTGCTTGACCAGTGATGGTCACCTTCCCTGAAAACGTCTTGGTCTCACGACTCAAGTCTAAAAATAAATCATAATGTTCAGGAACAAATTGCTTAATAAAATGTTCAACTGCTTGCATAGTTTTCTCCTATTCTAAGTTTAAGAGCTAGAGCTCTTCTTCAAACAAACTTATTATATCATGTTTTGCTTGAGAAAAAAGGATTGGACGGCGATTTCCAAAACTTTCTTCCTCCTATCTGTCTACAGAGGGTAGACCTTGCGAAATTCTTCTAAAACAACCTTGCTATCAGGCGTAAAAGTCATTCCTGCTTCATTCAAACAGCCTGTGAAAAAGTCTTCATGAACCTGACGCCAATAGGCTAAAGATTTGTCTCCCTCCCCTTCCTTGTAGGCATGGTCAGCAGGAACTTGATGAAAGGGTTCAACAGAAACCTTTGTAATTTTGACAATACAGACAGCCTGATTTTGACTATCTAAAATGATATCAAAAGTTCCTTCTTGAGGAAGAGACTCAGCTTCTAGTGCGTAAAGGTCGTAGGCCGAGGCGGTTGCTGTCTTTTCGCCTTTAAACACCAAATCCGCTAAAAGGTCTGGTTCCACTCCAAAAGCCCAAGCATCGATTTCATCTCCGATAGAAGGATTGATTTGCTTGTATTTATTCCACATTTCTTGCGGCGTCATAGGTTGCTCCTTTGTAATTTTTTACTTTTTTCTTTTATGTGTTTGAGATGGTCTGGATGGTCAATTTCTAAATCAAAAATCTCTGGAATAGAGCTGTAATGGAGAATGCATTCGATACCCATCTGATTCATTTTTTGTATGAAAGAAGTATTCAGATAACCTGCCACAGCAAAGTCAATCTTTTTCGTCCTTGCTTTATCCTGCATATCTCTCAGCATATCTAACATTATTGGACTTTCCATATCATGCCATTGACTGTTTCTCACAGTCGCAAAAATAAAAGAAGTCAAATCATTCATTCCAACTACAATCTTTGAAATGCCTGTTTCCATTATTCTATCAAAGTCAAAATAAGCTGACGGTAATTCAATCATTGTGCCGACTTTCCCAGTAAAACCATACTGACGCAATACTCTAATAGCTTGCTCTAACTGCACAGCATCATTGACAAAAGGAAAGATAACAGACAGATTGGGATTGGTTTGATAAACTTCTGTAACGACATTTGCCTCAGCCTGAAATTCATCTGGACATGCCAGTAAACGCCTAGTTCCTCTATATCCAAACAAGGGATGATTTTCATCAAAATACTCTTTAGTTCCCTCTAAACAATTGGCTTCTGTATTTGTTAATTCAGAAAAACGATACCATACCTCTTCATCTGAGTAGAAGGAGCAGATAGTATCTAAATAATCTTTTACAAATTGCTGACAACTTGGTAACAGGATGTTTTGATTGAGCTCTCTCAACAAGTATTCTCCACGAATCATACCGACGTGGTGAAATAACTTAGGATAAACTTTTTCAACAATTTGTTCTCCACTAAGGGCAAGTTGGTTTCTCATCATTCACCTTCCAATTCATATATAAGGTCTTGTCCAGTTCTGGAAATCCTAATAATTCAGACTTAACCTTCAAGACTAATGGCGATGCATTTTCTTCAGTGATTTTTTGAATATCCATCCAAACATATCCCAGTGAATCATTCGCACCATCAGACACAGCATCCGAAATCGTAACTTGAGGTGCCTCCTCGTTTATCTCAATATCATACAATGCCATGATATGGTGAACTATAAAATTTGTTAACTCTTCCCTGACGAAAACATCGTAGATTCGAGGATTGGAGTAGCTTCTAACGGTAAATCCCGTCTCTTCCATGACTTCCCTAATCAGCGTTTCCGTCAGTCCTTCACCAAGTTGCTGACTGCCACCGGGAAGGTCTAACCTATTTTTGTAGGGACCTGCTGTTTTTTGAATACAAAGAAGGTAACCATGTTTATAGCAAACACCATAAACTCCAAAGTGATTTTTGATTTCCATCCAACTACTCCTACTTCAAAGACCATCCACCATCTATTATCAGAATTTGTCCCTGCATGGCAGATGCCTTTCCACTGGCCAAAAAGAGACTGACTTCTGCTACTTCCTCTGGCTCAATCCAGCGCTTGATTGGCGTTTCACTAGCCACCCAGTCAGCCAATCCACCTAGCTCAAAGTCTGCAGCGGTCATAGCTGTCTTGACGGCTCCTGGAGCGATACCAAAGACCTGAATCCCAGCTTCCGCATAGTCTAAAGCCAACTGCTTGGTAAATCCAGCCAAGGCGTGCTTCGAAGAAGTATAGGCGTGTCCACCACCACCTGCTAGGCTAGAAGCAATGGAGCACATATTGATAATGATTCCTTTTTTATTCTCCAGCATTTGTGTCAAATAATGCCGAGTCAACTCAACAGGAGTCACATAGTTGATTTCAAAAATCTCTTGAATTTCTTGGGCTGATTGCTCCAAAAGTGGTTTGTAATCATCCAAAACTCCAGCAGTATTGCACAAAATATCCACCTGAGGACACCAGTCAAAAATTGTCTCCAAGTCCAAGGTCAAATCTCTCTGTAAAAAGTGAAAATCACCCTCTAAGAGTGGATTTTCACCTTGATCAACTCCATAAACTTGATAGCCATTCTCTAAAAAGAGGCTAGCTTGAGCCAAACCAATCCCTGAACTAACGCCTGTAATGAGTACACGTCTAGTCATTCACTTCTACCCAATCTGTCGCCAAAACATCACAAGGTGTCGGGCTCCACATGGAAAAACCTTCTCCTTCTCCAGACACGTTTATTAGGAAATAGGGCGTCACTTCAAGCGCAACCCCGTTTTGTTCGATAGTGTCAAAGAGTTGGACATAGTTTTCAGCACCTCCCCAGCCAGTACGTACATATTTTTTCTTAGCCTTTAATCCAGGCAACATTTCTTCAAATGTCATGTTATTCTCCTTTTATTCTACATTCTTCATTTAATTATAACAAAAAACCGCTTTAAAACGGCTTTTTGACTCATTTTAAATCAAAATCAAGAAGCATTTTATTACCATTTCTAGCAACAATGACCTCAGGTTTTTTAGAGACAAAGTTTGAATCACTATCTGAAACTTATATAAGCTTTTTATTTTTTACAATAATTCAATAAAATCATATTTATAAAAAATGATATGGTTTATTGAATCTAGAATAATACAATATCGCTTCTAAAATATTTCTAGAATTGCTTTAAATTCCTTAATCAATTTGTTCATATTCTATTTCAATATACTATAAGATTAGACTGGATAAAAAGTCTTTTCGATCACAAAAACGCATAGTATCAAGTGTTCAAAACTTGATATTATGCGCTTTATTGTAGGAAGATTCACTTCATTTTCTACAAAAATAGCGTTTTTTCCTAGACTTATTTTTTACAATCTCTCAATCAATTCTTGCATTTGAACATCATCTGGAACTAGTTTTAAGTAAGTTTGAGCATTGACTTTGGCTTCCTCAAAGTAGCCCAATTCACGCAAGAGATAGATATAGTGCTCCAGAAACTCTGGATTATCCTTCAAATCTCCTGCTAACACTTGATAATGCTCGTAGGCAGTATCCAAATCGTCCATTTCTTGATAAGAACGAGCAATCATCCACTTGGTCAAAAGATTTTCTGGCTCATCACTTTGTAAGTCTAAAATATCCTCATAACGCTCTTGTTCTAGATAAATAGTAGCTAGACGGAGTAAGATTTCTTCCGTATCCTCAGCGTCTGCTTTTGCAGTAAGGAGGTAATTTTCTGCACCACTAGCATCATGCAGTTCATAAGAGAATTGTGAAGCAGCTAGCAAGAGGCGAGTTTCAAAGGGATTTTTCTCTAATCCTTGCTTAGTTATACGCAGGGCTTCTTGAACTTGATGTTCCTTGTGTAAGGCCTGACTATACCCATACTCATAACCTTCAAAGTCAGGAGAAATGGTATCGATCTGCTTAAAGTAGAGGACAGCCTTTTGGTATTCTTCTTGATCAAAGTAAAGACTGGCCAACTCAAAAGCCGTTAGGTCATCGTATTCTAACTCCAGGGCTTTTTCTAAAAACTCTGTGGCCGTTTCAAATTTCCCTAACTGAGCATAGGCAAAGCCAATCCGTTGATAGGTAGAAATGCCTGTTTGCTCATAAATAGTACGATTATCTAACTGGGCATAGCCTTGAATAGCCTCTTGGTAATTTTCCAACTCACTATCCAACTCTGCTAATCCCAATATCAAGAGAGGATCTTCTGAGTAGGTCAAAGCCTCCAGCAGTTTTTCACGCGCCACATCTGTCAAACCTTCCATCTGGTAAAGGTCTGCTTTCAGAGCCAAAGCAGAAACATACCAGTCACTGTCAGCTTGGATTTCCTCAAGGTAAGAAAAAGCTTCTTCGATTTGACCATCCTCGCTAGCAATAGCTGCTAGATTAAGATGAACCTCTGGAAAATCTTCTACGATTTTCAGGTAAATTTCCTTAGCCTGAGGATAAAAACCAATCCCTTCAAGATAGGTGGCTAACTCATACAAAAGGTCACTTGGATCATTTTCTAAAGCTTTGACGAAATAGTGCTCTGCCTTGGTTAAATCTTGTTCCTCCAAAGCCTTTAACATCTGTTGACTATTGTTCACTCTCAACTTCCTCACCCTCTAGTTCATATAGGCCACTAACTACCTTATACCATTCAAAAATCGCTGAAATGACAACTTTAGCGGAGGCATAAACTGGAATACCGAGCAAGACTCCCCAGATACCAAACATAGATCCTGAAGTTAACAAGACAAAGAGAACATTAATCGGATGGATGTTTAATTGACTTCCCAAAATCAATGGAGAAACAAAACGACCTTCAATAGTTTGTTCTACGATAAAGACAATCACTACTTTCAAAAGCATGACTGGACCAGCAATCAAGCCCAATACTAGGGCAGGAAGCATGGCTAGGAAGCTACCAAGATAAGGAACCAGATTTAAAATACCAGCAGTAACACCCAGCGTAACCGCATAGCGCAGACCTATAATCTTAAAGAAGATCATAAACATTACTGCTACAATAATAGCCACTGTCACTTGCCCTCGAACATAGTTAGACAACTGTTGATTCACATCTGATAAAACTTGTCCAACAGGTTCCTTCAATTTCGTCGGCATGAATTGGGTCAAATAGTTACGCAAGCCTTTCCCATCACGCAAGAGATAAAAGAGCATGAAAGGAACGATAATCAAAGCAACAATCACTTGAGAAGTTCCGCTAATAAAGGCGCTCACCCAGTTGACTGCCTGAGAAGAAACTTTACTTGCCCAAACTGTAGCCTGACTAGAGAAGTTTGTCAAAACTTGTTCTAACTGAGGCCTGAAATCGTCTGGTAAATGCTTGGTTACCAAATCATTAATAACTCTGTCAGCATCTTCTAGGTAGATTGGTACATTTCTTGCAAATGTTAAGACCTGACGTTGCAGATTTGGAATAGCTACTGCCAAGCCCCAAATGATAAAGAGAGCGATGATGACAAAGACAATACTAATGGCTATAACGCGATTAATCTTATGCTTCTCCATCCAATCAACAATCGGATTTAACAAATAATATAGCAGTCCAGACAGAATGACAGGCAACATCACAACTGCCAAAAAGTCTAAAACAGGTGAAAATAGAAAACTAATCTTGCTTAAAATAAAAAGATTGAGTCCCAATAATAAGGTTACCAAAAATACCGTAATGGCCTTGTTATCCAAAAACCACTTAAAAAACCAAGATAGGCTAAAATGTTTCTCTTTTTGTTCCATATATAATTCCTTTCTGTCGTTCTCTCATTATACCATTTTTAGGCCAAAATAACTCTTTTTTAAAGTGCTTACATGGAGACAGCGATATAAAAAATCCCCTCAAAAGAGGAGATTCGATTAGTCTTGAATATGACGGTCTAAGTTTTTCTGATAATCAGCATTGGATTTGGCTTTTTCATCAGCAAATTTCTTGCGGAACTCATCCATTTCTTTAGAAGTGACAATCTTATCTTGAATTTTCAGATATTTATAACTATGTTCATTAGTCTTATCACCTACCCAGCCACCTGCACCGCTGCCAGGAACATTTTTCGTCACTAGCATTTGCGCACCGTCAGAGTATCCTGGAATAACAAGTGCACTATCTGACAACCAAGCTTGAGCCTTAGCATATTTGGAATAACGTTTTTGAAGGTCTGTTTTCTCACTATTTGCATCATCAATCAATTCTTTGTATTTATCCAATCCAACTGTTTTAATGACTGGATTGTCTGTTCCTGGTGCTACACCAAGAGAGCTGAGGAGACTTGGACCTGAAGTTGGATCAAATACATCTAAATAGGTTGATGGATCTGCAAAGTCTGGACTCCAACCACTGACTGCATTAATATCCCAGTCAGTATTTGTATTGGAGGTAGCTAGAACAGTCATACCGCTCAATTCGTCATCAGAAACTTGTTGAATATCAACAACTACATTGTCAGAGCCTAAGGCTTCCTCAATGGATTGTTTATAAGACTGAACCTGACGAATAAAATCTGGGCTTGATGAAGAAATTGGCAAATCTAAATGAATTGGGAACTGTACTCCATCAGCTTGAAGAGTTTTCTTAGCAGCTTCAAATTTAGCTTTAGCCTTGTCTACATTATGAAGTGAATCTTGGGCATCATCAAGACTAACATCTTTCCAGACATTATCCAATTTATCCAATTCTTTCTTAGTAACTTGACCAAATGTTTGATCTCCTACTTGTACAAATGTTGGAGGAGTGAAACTTGTACGTAACTTACGAGGTCCTACTTCATCACCAAATACTTGAGAAATAGCTGCTTTACGATCTGCCGCAAAAGCCAAAGCTTGACGGAAATCTTTGTTTAACAAGGCTTTCTTAGTAGATGATTTCTCTGCATCACTTGTTTTAGCAGTATGATTGTATGACACACGATCAATATTAGTAGACATATAGAATACACCACCTCTTTGTTGACCATATACAATATTATCCTTATACTTTTCTTTTAGACGTTCATAATTGGCAGAGTTTTTAAAGAGAGGTGCAGCTGGATAATGTCCCTCATCAAAACCACGTCCTAGGGAGTCTGCATCTTGACCATCAAAGAAGGAGAACTTGATATCATCAATAAAGACATTTTGTTTATCCCAGTAGTTTTGATTTTTGGTCATTTCTATAGAAGACTTAGATGTAAGACCTTTGAGGAGATAAGGCCCATTATATAGAATGCTCGTTACATCCGTTGGCTTACCAAAGTCATCTCCTTTAGAAGCTAAAAAGTCTTCATTGACTGGTGCAAGGACTCCCATTGTTGTTTTTGAATTCCAGAAAGATTCTGGATGATTCAAAGTATAAACAACAGTATAATCGTCTGTTGCTTTTACACCAACAGTAGAAAAATCCGTTGTTTTCCCATTTACATAGTCATCCAATCCTTTGATTGATCCCTGTACCAAATATAGGGCCTGTGATTTCTTATCTGCCGCATGCTTCAGACCAGTTACAAAGTCCTGAGCCTTGACTTCACCATACTCTTCCCCCTCATTTGTATACCACTTGATACCCTGACGGATTTTATAGGTATAGGTCAAACCATCTTTGGAAACAGTCCAATCTTCTGCAACTGATGGAACCAGATTCCCGTATTGGTCATTTTCAAGCAAGCCATCAATAACGTTCCCTGTGACCTGTTTTGTACTCTTGTTACCAGAAACGGTATAATCTAGAGTCGCAGGATCTGATGAAAATACATAGGTATAAGTAACTGGTTTATTTGCTTCTTTATTCCCATTACCAGATGAACAAGCTGCTAGAACAGCTGCCGAGAGTACAGCAACTCCTGCTGCTAAGAAAACACGTTTTTTCATAAACAAACTCCTTTGCAATTTGTATAAGATTATTATAGCACTTTTCAAAAGGAAATCAAGATAAATTTGATATTTTATTATACTTATATCTATGTGTTATAGAGTTCCTCCAACTACAGTTTTTGTGATATAATAGTCTTATCTTTATAAAGAGGTATTATCATGAAAGAAACTGTTTATTTTGGAACTTATACACGTCGTATTTCCCAAGGGATTTACAAGGCGAACTTTGATACAAACACTGGTCAACTTGCAAATCTAGAACTTTTTGCAGCTGAGCCTAGTCCGACCT
Source organism: Streptococcus mitis (assembly GCF_003943935.1). GTDB lineage: Bacteria > Bacillota > Bacilli > Lactobacillales > Streptococcaceae > Streptococcus > Streptococcus mitis_BK. The sequence goes on from NZ_RJOB01000002.1 coordinate 241,940, forward strand.
ACCTTGCCTTTGACCAGCACCAACATTTATACACTGTTGGTAGCCAAGACGATAAGGGGGGGATTGCAGCCTATCAAACTGATGGGACTTTATTAAATCATGTTGTGGAAAAAGGAGCTCCTCACTGTTATGTTGCTGTGGATGAAAAGCGTGATTTGGTCTATGCAGCCAACTACCATAAAGGACAGGTCCTTGTTTATAAACGTCAGGAAGATGGTAGTCTTCTACTTAGTGATGTGGATCAACACAGTGGCCAAGGTCCACATGAGAATCAAGCTTCACCCCATGTTCACTTTACAGACTTAACACCTGACCACTATCTAGTGACTTGTGATTTGGGAACTGACCAAGTTATTACTTACGACCTTGATCAAGAAGGGAAATTATCTAAGCTCTATACCTATCACAGCCAGCCAGGAGCAGGCTCACGCCATATCATTTTCCATAATCACTATAAAATCGCTTATCTGATTTGTGAACTCAATAGCACTATCGAAGTTTTAATCTACGATGGTGTTGGCGAATTTGAACGCATGCAGGTCATTTCAACGCTACCAGACGGTTATGAAAGCTTTAATGGAACTGCTGCTATTCGTCTCTCTAAAGATGGTAAATACCTCTACGCTTCTAACCGTGGCCATGATTCTATCGCAGTATATACAATCCTTGCGGACGGTAGTCTAGAATTGTTAGAAATCGTTCCTACTCATGGTCAGACTCCACGTGATTTTGATTTGACACCAGACCAAGAATTTGTCATTGCTGTCCATCAAGACTCTGACAATGCAACCGTCTTTAAACGCAATCCTGAAACTGGTCGTCTAGCAGAACTTTCCAACGACTTCCATGTTCCAGAAGCAGTCTGCATCAGTTTTGCTCCTTAAGAAAACATAAAAAAATGAACTTGGTAACTCAAGTTCATTTTTTTCTTATAGTCTATTTCCGACATTAATACGGTTAATGGCACGTTGCAAAGCAATCTTAGCACGACGCTCTTGATCAATCAAGTGTTTTTCGTGGGCTTCTTCGATTTCACGCTCTGCTCGAATCTTGGCACGTTCTGCACGGCTAACATCGATATCACGAGCACGTTCTGCAGAATCCGCAACGATTGTAATGATATCATTGGCAATTTCAATAACGCCTCCGTTTACTGCAATCCAGTTCACGTGATCTTCATCATCAATACGTTTTACCTTTACTTCATCAACTGCTAAAACCGCAATCATATTTTCATGTCGTGGCAAGATCCCCATCTCACCATCCAGAGTTCGAACTGATACATAGCTGGCATGGTGATCATAGACGAGACCATCTGGTGTCACGATCTGGACAGTTAACTGAGCCATAGATCACCTCTTAAAATCCCATTTTTTCAGCTTTGGCAATCACATCTTCGATAGAACCTACGCCACGGAAGGCATCTTCTGGCAAGTGGTCATGTTTACCATCAAGGATTTCCTTAAAGCCACGAACAGTTTCAGCAACTGGGACATAAGAACCTGGCTGGCCAGTAAATTGTTCCGCAACGTTGAAGTTTTGTGACAAGAAGAACTGGATACGACGGGCACGAGCAACCAAGGTCTTTTCTTCATCAGAAAGCTCATCCATACCAAGGATAGCAATAATATCTTGCAATTCATGGTAACGTTGAAGAACGCGTTTTACTTCAGCAGCAACTGCATAGTGCTCTTCTCCAACGATTTCAGGTGCCAAGGCACGTGAGCTTGAAGCAAGTGGGTCAACGGCTGGGTAGATACCCAATTGTACCAACTTACGTTCCAAGTTAGTTGTTGAGTCTAAGTGAGCGAAGGCTGTTGCTGGCGCTGGGTCAGTATAGTCATCCGCTGGCACATAGATAGCCTGGATAGAGGTTACAGAACCCTTCTTAGTTGATGTGATACGCTCTTGCAATTGACCCATTTCCGTAGCAAGTGTTGGTTGGTAACCAACGGCTGATGGCATACGACCCAAAAGGGCAGATACTTCTGAACCGGCCTGAGTGAAACGGAAGATATTATCGATAAAGAGAAGCACGTCTTGGCCTTCCACATCACGGAAGTATTCAGCGATTGTCAAACCAGTAAGGGCAACACGCATACGTGCTCCTGGTGGCTCATTCATCTGACCAAATACCATGGCTGTTTTCTCGATAACGCCTGATTCTTTCATTTCCCAGTAAAGGTCATTCCCCTCACGAGTACGTTCCCCAACACCAGTAAATACTGAAATACCACCGTGTTCTTGGGCAATGTTGTGAATCAATTCTTGGATTAAGACGGTTTTACCAACTCCGGCACCACCGAAAAGTCCAACTTTACCACCTTTAAGGTAAGGGGCAAGAAGGTCGATAACCTTAATCCCTGTTTCAAGGATTTCAGAAGAGGTAGACAACTCATCAAAAGTTGGAGCTTTTTTATGAATTGGCTGACGCTCTGCGTCTTCTGTAAAAGGAGCTTCCAAGTCAATGGTATCTCCCAAAACATTGAAGACACGTCCCAAAGTTTCTTTACCTACTGGTACAGAGATTGGACGACCTGTGTCCAATACTTCCATTCCTCGAGTCAAACCATCTGTTGATTCCATGGCGATAGTACGGACCATACCATCTCCCAACTCCAAGGCTACTTCAAGGACGATTTTTGTTTTTCTTTCGTCATTTTTATAGACGACAAGTGCATTGTTAATCTCAGGAAGTTTTTCCCCTGCTGCAAACAAGACGTCTACAACGGGACCGATAACCTGAGCAATTTTACCTGAACTCATCTCCTTCTCCTATTCTATATAAGATACTGTCGGTTCCTAGCTCAACTAGGTCCTAATACTCTTCGAAAATCAAATTCAAACCACGTCAGCGTCGCCTTACCGTACTCAAGTACAGCCTGCGGCTAGCTTCCTACTTTGCTCTTTGATTTTCATTGAGTATAAGTTCATTTTCATACGAGCTGGACTAGAGCCTATTCTAAGGCACTAGCTCCTGCTACGATTTCTGTAATTTCTTGTGTAATCGCCGCCTGTCTGGCACGGTTATACTGAATTGTCAAATCATTAATGACTTTCTTAGCATTATCAGTCGCTGTTTGCATGGCTGTCATACCTGCAGCATTTTCAGCTGTCTTGGCATCGATAATAGCCCCGTAAATCATACTTTCTGCAAACTGAGGCAATAGCTGCTCCAAAATTTCTTCTCGGCTTGTTTCCAATTCAAAAGTCAAGCTGTACTCTTCATCCGCTTCATTTGGATCCAAATCAACAATCGGAAGCATTTGTTCCACACGCATTTGACTGGTTAGCGTATTGACATGATGGTTGTAGCAGACATAGAGCTCATCAAAAAGTTCATTTTGATACATTTCAACAGTTTTTGAAATAATCTTTCGGACTTCATCAAAGCTAGGCTGATCCGCCAAGCCACGTAGTTCATAAAGGGGTTGAATACCGCGAGCCTTAAAGAAATCAGCTCCCATTCCACCGATACAGATCATTTCAAAGCCTTTACCGTCTGGATGGTATTCTTCTTTCAACTCCATAACGGCTTTCAAAATAGAAGAATTATACCCTCCAACCAAACCGCGGTCTGAAGTAATGACGATATAGCCTGTCTTTTTCACAGGACGACTAATCAACATCGGATTGGTTGAACCACCAGCTCCATTTCCATGAAGGATATCTGTCAAGAGCTTGCGAACTTTTTGAGCGTATACTTGGAAGTTGCGAGCAGCTTCTTCAGAACGACCTAGCTTAGCAGCTGATACCATCTGCATGGCATTAGTGATTTGACTCGTATTTTTTGTTGAGGCGATTTTTGTTTTAATATCATTTAGAGATACTGCCATCTGACACCTCTATTCTTATTGGAAGCTGGTTTGATTGAGAAACTCTGTAATCGCAGCATCCAAGACTGCTTCTTCTGGCAAGTCTTTTGTATCACGAATGGTTTCCAAAATCTCTGGATGTTGAGCGTCAAAGAAGGCATGGAACTCTTCCTCGAAACGAACAATATCATCTACTGGAACAGTGTCCAAGAAACCATGTGTCAAAGCATAGAGAATGGTTACTTGTTTCTCAACAGGTAATGGTTTGTGAACAGGTTGTTTCAAGACTTCAACTGTACGACGGCCACGGTTCAACTTAGCCTGTGTTGCCGCATCCAAGTCAGAACCAAACTTAGTGAAGGCTTCCAACTCACGGTATGAAGCAAGGTCGATACGAAGTGTACCAGCAACCTTCTTCATAGCTTTGATTTGCGCAGAACCACCTACACGTGATACAGATGAACCCGCATCGATGGCTGGACGAATACCCGCATTGAAGAGACCATCGCCAAGGAAGATTTGTCCATCAGTGATAGAAATCACGTTGGTTGCGATATAGGCAGAGATATCTCCTGCTTGTGTCTCGATAAATGGTAGGGCTGTAATTGATCCACCACCAAGTTCATCAGAAACTTTAGCTGAGCGCTCAAGCAAACGGCTGTGAAGATAGAAAACATCCCCTGGGAAGGCTTCACGACCTGGAGGACGACGAAGCAAGAGTGACAGTTCACGATAAGCTACCGCTTGTTTTGATAAATCATCATAAACGATCAAAACATGTTTCCCTTGGTACATAAATTCTTCTGCCATGGCGACCCCAGCATAAGGAGCTAGGAAGAGCAATGGAGATGGTTGTGAAGCAGAGGCAGTCACAACGATTGTGTAGTCCAAGGCACCGTACTGACGAAGTGTTTCTACTTGCGTACGAACTGTTGATTCTTTCTGTCCAATCGCTACGTAGATACAGATCATATCTTGACCTTTTTGGTTCAAGATTGTGTCAATCGCAATGGTTGTTTTCCCTGTCTGACGGTCACCGATAATCAACTCACGTTGACCACGACCAATCGGTACAAGGGCGTCAATAGCTTTCAAACCAGTCTGCAATGGTTCTGATACAGACTTACGTTGCATAACACCAGGAGCTGGTGCTTCAACTGGACGAGTTTTATCTGTGTGGATTTCTCCAAGACCGTCAACTGGACGACCAAGTGGGTCCACAACACGACCAATCAGACTTTCACCTACTGGGACTTCCATGATTTTACCTGTACGGCGGATTGTATCGCCTTCACGGATATCTGTAAAGTCACCTAGGATGATAATACCGACATCTGTTGACTCCAAGTTTTGAGCCATCCCATAAGAGCCGTTTTCAAAAATCAACAACTCTCCACTCATGGCATTTTCAAGGCCGTGAGCACGCGCGATACCATCCCCGATATAGGTTACAACACCTGTTTCAGTCACATCAAAATTGGGTTTGAAATTTTCAATTTGTTGCTTAATTAAAGCGCTGATTTCTTGTGCGTTAATTGCCAAAAGAACACCACTTTCTATTTCAAATTTTCTTTAACAACTTTAAGTTGTTGTTTAATACTCACATCAATTGTCTTGTGATTGGCAAAAATGACAAAACCACCAATGAGACTTTCATCGATTTGTTCTTTTACACTCCTTACTTTCAGAGACATTTTTTTCTCAATCAAAGGGAGCAAGCGACTCTTCTGTTCATCTGTTAAAGGATGAGCTGAAGTAATCGTCACTTCAAATCGATTTGTTTCTTTTTCAAGTCGGTTCAAGCAATCAACAAGCATATCATAAAAAAGATTTGCTCTGTGGTTGTAGATAAGAACCTGGATAAAGTTTTGCAATAAAGGTGACACAGAGTCTTGGAAGAAAGCAATTGTTTTTTCCTTGTCAGACTCGTCTACTGCCACTTTTTTTAAAAAAGAAGGTAAACCTGTTTCTTCAGCAACTTGCTTGATTTGAGTCAAGTCTGAAAAAATACGGTCTTCTTCTCCTTTTTCAAGTACCAATTGGACAAAAGGCATGCTGTATTTTTCAATTACCTTTACTGTTTTCTTGTCCATTAAGCTTCTCCTAGCTGATCGATATACTGATCAATGAGTTCTTTATGGGCATGACCATCAAGGTTTTGTGAGATGATTTTACCAGCCAAGCTGATTGTCAAATCTGCTACCTCACCCTTAACGCTTTGTAAAGCTTCAGCTTTGTTTTGAGCAATTTCTTGGTTTGCTTTTTCTTTTAAGCGTCCTGCTTCTAGTTTAGCATCTGCTAAAATACTAGCCTTACTTTTCTCAGCTGTTTCTTTCGCATTCTCAATGATTGTCTTAGCTTCTTTACGGCTACCAGCCAACTCATCTTCGCGTTTTTGAGCCAATACTTCTGCTTTTTGACGTGCTTCTTCAGCTCTGTCAATATCTGAAGCAATTTTTTCAGCTCTTTCTTCGAAAATGCCTGTAATATTAGACCATGCAAATTTTTTAATCAAGACTAGCAAAAGGATAAAAGAGCCAGCGATTAAAATAAAATTACCAATTAATTCACCTACTGTTACGTGCATCAGTTACTCCTTTCTACTCTTCATCATTAATTTTATTTCCTAGGTACATAGAGGATAATAGTGTAAAGACATAGGCCTGTACACAAGAAATGAACACGGAAAATGCAGTCCAAACTAAGTTTGTCCCAAAGGCGATTGGATACCAAAAAATAGCCTGATGTGAAAGTAAGAGAAGCAAGCTTGTCATTACTTCACCTGCAAAGATATTCCCAAAAATCCGCAAAGCAAGAGAAAGGAAATTCGTGACTTCTTCAAGTAGATTCATCGGTGTCATAAATGCAGGAGTTACAAAACCTTTTAGGTATTGTTTAATCCCACGACGACGAATCCCCTCAATGTGCGCCATCACAATAATACAGAAAGACAAGACAAGGTCAAATGAAAGATTTGCAGTTGGCGATGTCCAAAGGTTTGTCCCATCTGTTGTTTGAAGTTTAGCCATCAAACCAAGATTATTGGCGATAACCATAAAAAGAAATAAACATAAGTAAAAGAGTGAGTAATCTTTCATGTAGTGGGAACCAAGGTTAGGTTCTGTAAATCCAATTACAAAATCATAGAGATACTCTAGTACATTTTGTTTACCTTTGGGTTTCAAGGTCATATTACGACTTGCCCAATAGATAAATGCAAAAATCAGAAACACAGACAGCAAAGTCAAGGCTGTCAAAGTTAAATCAAAGGTAACAGGACCAATATTGATGGTTGGATTGATACTTTCTTCCATCTAACATTCTCCCTTCTCCAATTTATATTTCGTTATTTAATAATAAATGAGAAGACAAGAGTTACGAAGAAAGTTCCTTCGATAAAGGCAACCCCTAAAAACATCAAGCTACGAAACTCAGCGATAATATCTGGTTGGCGAGCTACTGATTTCAACAAACCATTCATCAACAGACCCTCACCAAGAGATACACCCATACAGGCAAGACATAGACCGAAAAATGTTAAATTCATGACGAATTCTCCTTTTAATTAAAATTTACTTACTTAGTTTAGTCCTAAAAATTGGATTTGTCAACTTTTTACTAACATTGAAAGCGTTTAATGAAAATTATTTACAATTTTACTATTTTTAAGCCTATTATATAGAAAACTTTGTAAAAAACTTGTAATAAATCCGACCATTATCTAGCCCTTTCTGAAAAATAATGAAAAAATCCGAGATGAAATCTCGGATGGAATTTAATATATTTTTCAACTTCTTTTCTTTTAGTGACTCGACTTAAAGGGAAAGCAACCAGAAATCATTCATTTCCTTCATACTTATTAAGCTCGAACTGTGACGCTGGTTCCATCTTCCTTGTAAAGATTGATAAGACCTTCTTTGAGAGCTCGAACCATGTCTCCTGCTTGAACAGGTTGTGGGACTTTGATTGTCAAGAGTTCCATCGGATTTGGAGCGCGGTCAATTTTATTGCCTTTGGCATCATGCAAATCTTCGATATAAGTTTCAAAATGACGGAAACCTGGGCCGTAAAACTCAACTTGGTCTCCTTCATTAATGACATTCCGTTGACGAATGGTTGCTGTTTGTGTCGCATCATCATAAGCAACCACTTCAGCGACAAACTTATACTCAGGAATTTTACGACGAGCACCAAACAACTGCTCATTTTCAGATGGTGTACCGTAGTAGAAACCTGTTGCCAATTCACGTTGAGCAACCTTCCACATTTCGTCCACCAAATCTTGTTTAATAGCTTCAAACTTTTCAGGACTTTCAAGATATGCATCCACAGCCGCCTTGTAGCAGTTGGTTACTGTTGATACGTAGTGAATAGACTTCATACGACCTTCAATCTTAAGACTGTCCACTCCATTTTCAATCATATCTGGAATATGGTCAATCATAGACATATCAACGGCTGACATTGAAAATTCTTCAGGAATTTCACCTTTCAAGCTCTTGCGTTCTTGACCAAATGGCATATCGTAAAGGTCGTATTTCCAACGGCAAGATTGAGAGCAACCACCACGGTTAGCATCACGCATACTCATGTGGTTAGAAAGGGTACAACGACCAGAGTAAGAAATACACATAGCTCCATGGACAAAGGCTTCAATCTCAACATCTGTACGTTTGCGAATTTCAGCTAATTCTTCCATTGAAACCTCACGCGCCAAAACAACACGAGTTAAGCCCAGTTCTTTCCAGAACTCAAGAGTTTCATAGTTAGTGGCACTGGCTTGGGTAGAGAGGTGGATTTCAAGACCAGGCGCTTCTGTCGCTGCAATCATAATCAAGGCAGGATCAGACACGATAACTGCCGCGATTCCGATATCACGCAGTTTGCGGAACCACTCACCAGCACCAGCTTCATTTCCTTCGTGCATAACCATGTTGGCAGCTACATAGACCTTGGCACCGTACTTAGCCGCAAACTGAACACCTTCTTCCATCTGTTCAAAGGTAAAGTTTCCAGCACGGCTACGAAGACCATAGGCCTGACCACCGATAAAGACAGCATCTGCTCCATACTGAACAGCTACCTTTAGCTTCTCTAAAGTCCCTGCAGGTGATAAAACCTCAGGACGTTTTAATGTTTTTGTCATGTTTTCTCCTATTTGCAATATAAAAGTTTGACGTTTTTCCTTCTCATTTTATAGTAAATAAGCCATAAAATCAAGCCTGGACAGATTGTTTTGACAATTCTAATCTTTTAGACTTTACATAATGACTGATAAACTGTCGAAAATTAACCCAGTTTTAACAAGTAATCAAAATACCAGATAAAGTAAAAACCAGTATCCAAAGATACTGGCTAATTAAACTACATGGAATAATCTAGTCCTTAAACGACTACTCCCACTCAACTGTTGCAGGTGGTTTACTTGTAATATCGTAGACGATACGATTAACATGATCCACTTCGTTTACGATACGTACTGAGATTTTTTGAAGAACTTCCCATGGAATTTTGGCAAAGTCAGCAGTCATACCATCAATAGAAGTGATAGCACGGATTGCAATTGTGTAGTCGTACGTACGACCGTCACCCATAACCCCAACTGAACGAACACCTGTATTAACTGTGAAGTATTGCCAGATATCGCGGGCAAGACCAGCTTTGGCAATTTCTTCACGAAGGATAGCGTCTGATTCACGGACAGTTTCTAACTTCTCTTCAGTGATTTCACCCATGACACGGATCGCAAGACCTGGGCCTGGGAATGGTTGGCGCCATACGATGTGGTCTGGCATGCCAAGCTCTGTACCAAGGGCACGAACTTCATCCTTGTAAAGAGTATTGAGTGGTTCTATCAATTCAAACTGCATGTCTTCTGGAAGACCACCAACGTTGTGGTGTGACTTGATCGTCTGAGCTGTATCCGTACCAGACTCAATCACGTCTGTATAGAGAGTTCCTTGAGCAAGGAATTTTACATCTTTGAGCTTGCTTGCTTCATCATCAAAGACATAGACAAACTCGTTACCGATGATTTTACGTTTTTGTTCAGGGTCAGAAACGCCAGCAAGTTTGTCAAGGAAGCGTTTTGCAGCGTCTGCTTTGACGATATTCAAACCAAACTTACCACCAAGCATGTCCATAACTTGATCTGCTTCTCCTTTACGAAGAAGACCGTGGTCCACGAAGATACAGATCAATTGATCGCCAATTGCTTTTTGGAGAAGAACCCCAACGACAGATGAGTCAACCCCACCTGAAAGGCCAAGAAGGACACGTTTATCACCGACTGTTTCACGGATTTTTTGGATCTGCATGTCGATGAAATTATCCATCGACCAGTCACCTTTAGCCTTACAAATATTAAGGGCAAAATTACGAAGGATATCATTCCCGTATACAGAATGACGAACTTCTGGATGGAATTGGATACCGTAAATGTGTTTATCTGGATTTTCGATGGCTGCGTATGGACAGTCAGCTGATGTACCTGTACGAACAAAGTCAGCAGGAATCTCAGTAACTGCATCACCATGGCTCATCAAAACAGTCTGTTCATCAGGTGTTGATTTAAAAAGCGCTGACGGTGTGTGTGTTAGGGTTGATTGACCGTATTCACGATTTCCAGCATCACCTGCAGGAACAACTTTTCCTCCAAGTTTATGGGTCAATAACTGCATACCGTAACAGATTCCCAAAATAGGAATGCCAAGTTCGAAGATTTCTGGGTCAATATCGAATGAACCATCTTCGTATACAGAGTTTGGACCACCTGAAAGGATAATTCCTACAGGATTGATTTCACGAACTTCAGCAGCTGAAATTTTATGGCTCTTTAGTTCTGAAAAAACACCAATCTCACGGATACGGCGTGAAATCAGCTGGTTGTATTGGCTACCATAGTCCAATACGATGATTTTTTCTACATCTTGCAAATCAGTTGAAATGTTGCTCATCTTTTTCCTTTCTCAAAAGAAATATCTTTTTTCAATATTCTATCACAAATACTAGTGAATTACCAACTAAACAAGGCGAAGTTTGACTTTTTCTTGTTTATTAGGGTACAATAGAGAAAAGATAGAAACGAAGTGAAAATATGCTACCTGCTTATATGAAAATCCATGATCAGATTAAAAAGGATATTGACGATCACCGTTGGGCCATTGGTGAGAGGCTGCCAAGTGAAAGAGATTTGGCTGAACAATTTGAGGTCAGCCGCATGACCCTTCGTCAAGCTGTATCTCTTTTAGTCGAAGAAGGCGTTTTGGAACGCAGGGTAGGGAGCGGCACCTTTGTGTCCAGTACTCGAGTACAAGAAAAGATGCGAGGGACAACCAGTTTTACTGAAATTGTTAAGTCTCAAGGCAAAATTCCCTCTAGCCAGCTCATTTCTTACAGAAAAACCATTCCAAATGAGCAAGAAGTTGCTAAGTTAGGAATTTCTCCAACCGAAAACATTATCCGAATGGAACGTGTTCGCTATGCCGACAATGTTCCTCTGGTTTATGAAGTTGCTTCTATTCCTGAAAAATTTATTAAGAACTTTAAAAAAGAAGAAATCACCAGTCATTTCTTCCAAACCCTGCAAAAATATGGCTACCGTATTGGTAAATCACAGCAGACCATCTATGCTCGCCTCGCTAAAGAAAAGATCGCTCACTATTTGGAAGTTGAAAGAGGACATGCCATTCTTGGGCTGACTCAAGTTTCCTACCTAGAAGATGGAACAGCTTTTGAATATGTAAAAAGTCAATATGTAGGCGAACGTTTTGAATTTTATCTTGAAAACAATTAATACTCTTCGAAAATCAAATTCAAACCGCGTCAACGTCGCCTTGCCGTACTCAAGTACAGCCTGCGGCTAGTTTCCTAGTTTGCTCTTTGATTTTCATTGAGTATAAAATACTACGCAAAAACTCTCTGTCACGGACAAAGAGTCTTTTTATTTTTCTAAGAGTAAATCTTTCAAAGAAATCAGAGTTACAGCAACTAATATCATTGCCATACCAAGAAAATCAACGAGATAAAATTGTTCATTCATAATTAAGAAGGCAAAGAAAACCGCCGATATTGGCTCAATTGAAGCCAACAAGCTTGACTTGACCGGTCCTATCAGACTGGCTCCTTTTAGAAAGGCTGTATAGGCAAAGACAGTCCCGATAAGGATAATACCCGCAAACGCAAGGAGAAAATCAAGACTAGTCGGGATATCGGCCTGTAGCACTCCTGTAAAAGGAAGGGCGACCAAACCTGCTATAACCATTCCCACACCGATGATCAAGCTGCTCCCCCACTTCTTAATCAAGGCTATTGGCAAAATAATATAAAGTGCGTAAGTCAGAGCAGAAAAGAGCCCCCAGAACAAGCCTGTAGGTGTTATGGATAACTGGTTCAACTGCCCATGTGTTGCAATAAGAAAGGTCCCTCCGATAGCTAATATGATAGAAACTATCTCTCCCAGTGTCGGCGCCACCTTATCCTTGATACAGCTATAAATTAAAATTCCGACAGGACAAACATACTGAAGCACCGTCGCGGTTCCTGCATTGGTCTCCTGAATAGCAGACAGATAGGCAAATTGGTTGAGAAAAAGACCAATTAGAGAAAAAATGAGAAGAGACAGCAAACTCTTCTTATCCGTTAAAAAGGCCAGCATTTTATCCTTTGCAGTGGCATAAGCCAAGAGCATGAGAATTCCACCAGCGATTAAAAGACGCAAGTTGGTCAAAACCAAAGCCGAAATTCCGTGTGCCATCAGGTATTGGCCACTCGTTCCTGACAACCCCCAAGCAATACCAGCCACAACTGTTAATAGAGTCCCTTTTAAACTATTTGACATGTCTCTCCTTACTCTTCTTTACGAATCAAGTCCATCACTTGATTGCGGTCTAATATCCACTGGGCTCGTTCATCCTTTTCATAGGTACGATTGGATAGGAAAATGACCGCTTCTTGCTTCTGACGATTCCACATGATAAAGGTACCCGTATAGCCCGTATGGTCTAGCCATTCTCCTTCCAAATTCCATGCCAAAGAACGTTCCTTGTCATCCAAAGGAGAAAAATTTTTACTCAAATCTCTTGCAAAATCATCTGCTAAATAGTGTTCTAAAAAGATTTGTAAATCCTTTACAGTCGAAAATAAACCAGCACTACCAGCACGTCTGCCCAAGAGACGAGCCTTGGGATCATGCACTATTCCTGCCTCCACGCCTCTGACTGTTGGAACAGCAAGCTCAACAGGGCCAAACTTGGTTTCCTTCATTCCCCAAGGTTTCAAAACTTTTTCTTGTAAAATCACATCCAAGTCTTGATTAAAGATTCTTTCCAAAATAAAACCCAACAGCAAAAAATGAACATCCGAATAAAGAAAGGCTGGCTGACTTCGTCTCTCGAGATGAAACATAGCTTCCTTTAATTCAGAAGCTGTTAAAAGATCACGATTGGGAATAAAAGGATCAAGATCTGTTGCGTGAGTCAAGAGCTGGCGAATAGTGATGTCTGGATAATCACTCTCAGGTAAAAAATCGGTTACTGGTCTGTCAATATCTATTTGACCTTTTTCCCACAAAAAGGTATAAACGGTACCAACCCCAACAACCTTGCTGACACTAGCTAGGTCATAAACAAGTCCTGCCTCAGTCTGCAAGCCATGCTCTGGGTCACTCTGGCCTAAATAGACCTCCGTCCATTGATTGTCCTTAAAATACGCAAAAGAGGCTCCGGGATAGATCCCTGCCTCGATTTGTTCTTCTATTTTTTTAATAATCTTGGTCCACTTCATACTTCTTCAAACCACAATTCAACATTATTTCTATCTTTACCAAGGAAGAATTTTTCAGACTTAGGAATAAAATATTCTGTAGACTCAAACCTCTGGCACAGACTGGCTAAATCTAATTCATTGACCAAGAACTTGAGCATAGATAAGTCCCAAGTAACCGTATTGTCCACAGTCAAATCTTGCCCCTGAGCTGGGATAAAATCAAGTGATGTCCCAACTTCAGATGGTTCCAAGTAACTATCGACATCAGTTGGGAGATGTAATTCTATAGAAATCTCAAATTTACTTAAAGAAATTGATTCCAAATCTGTTTGAAACTCAGGGTTTTCTTCTACTTCTACTAGACTTGCTCTATCATCTTCCGCATGAATCAGAATCAAATCATCTTCTGGAGAGTAAATTTCAAAAGCGTAGCCGTTTTGCCCCTTATATAATCGATGAATCGAATCTGTTTTAGCTAATAAGGCTTCAATTTCCAAGGCATTTTCCACCTTGACAAGTAATCTAGCCAGCTTCTTTCTTCCTTCCACTTTACGAGAACGCATACTTGGAGCTTCTTCTAAAACAAGTTTTTCAAGGCCTGTTTGATCACCTAGTGATAGAAAGGCTGACTCTTCTAACAAGACTTTCATACCGAGGGTTTCCATATAAAAGGTTTCATTTAAATTTCTATTATTAACTTTTAAAGTAGGAATAATCCGTACAATTTGATTTACATTCATAAATTCCTCCGTCACTTTTTATTTTATAGGATTTTAGAATTTTTTACAAGATATTATACTCAAATTTAACAATTTTAACCTCATTAAACATCTTTTTGAGGAACATGAGTTAAAACTCAATGTTTAGGAGAAATTGAAGTAAATATATCCATAATAAAACACAGAATAGACGTTTTCCAATAAATATATCTACTATACACACCCTTATGCCCTATGGAAAAAGTAAACTAATGCAAATCACAAGAGGTCCATTCGGAGATGGTTACCTAAAAAAGCTAGAAAATGACTCCTAAAATAGATCCCTTTATCGAGAATTAAATTCATAACTATCCTAAAAAATCTTAAACTACAAGAGAATTTCTTCTTATTGACTACTTGAACTTGAAGGTCTCCTTAAATATTAACCGCTATAGCTTTGAATATAAAAACAAGAGATGTCTTCTTACCTTGGGTCTAATAAATCTATAATGCTATTCACAAGAACGATTAATTTATATATACTTATNTGTAAACTACTCATAAAACAAGATACAGAAAAACACCCCAAGAGTTAGAATTTGGACTAACTTTTGGGGTTCAATTCATTAGTATACCTAATTATTTTTACAAGTGAGAATTAGTTGTTTTCAACTTTTTCATCGTATTTTGGTCTGATTGTTGTACCTGAATTAATAATGGTACGTTTTTGGACTAGAGGAAGGTCTGTACGATTGTAAACAGTACGCCATGGTTCCCAAGCAAGACCTGTTTTTTCCTGAATCTTCACGCGTAGGTTACGTACATTTCCTTTAAATTGAAGCTCCGTTTGGAAGCCAGCAGTTCTGTTCTGACCGTTATGCTCCCACTGACGTGCATGAATACTTTCAACGCCATCCTTATCATAAGTCACTTCATCCCAGTAAACATAGTAACGAGCAATGTAAGCTCCCTTATGTTGTAAATTGAGGTAACCATTTTTGTATGAAGTCACTTTAGTTTCAATGTAGTCTGTATTGCTTTGAATTGTAGCTACTTGATTATCTTTCAAGAATGCAGTCTTGTAAGAAATTGGAACAGCAGGGTTTTGCGTACTGAAAGTAGCTCCTTCTTGAATCAATTTCTTCAAATCTTCTACTGTACCTGTCACAACACGTGCAGCGCCATCAGCATTTCCACCTACGATGGAAACTGTTACAGTTGTATTCTTCAAAACACGTGCCCATTCAGATTCTGGTTTAATAGGCACACCTTTGATTACAGCATTGATTGCTGCTTTCAACTCGGTACTCTTGCTTGTTGTTTCAAATTTAACATACATTTGACGTCCGTATGACACGCTTGATACATATACGGGAGGAGTATTTTCATCAATTCCACGTGCTTTCAATTGATCAACTGTTACTCCTGAGGCAAATACATCTGATGGATTTTTTGGAGCATCAAAGTTAGCAGTATAGTAAACTTGTTTAAAATCAACTACCTCAATTTGTTTTTCACCTTTATTGACAGCTTCAAAATCAATTTTTAGATTAACTCCAACTTTTTCAAAGTCACTTCCGAATTTAGCTTTTAATTGGTTCATGCTATAAGCAGAAGTTGATTCGTACTGCATACGTGCTGGAGCAGGATTCTTCCCAGCATATTTTTCATGCCAACGATTTAACAAGATATTTACACCTTCCTGCATACCACTTACAGTTGGATTAGCATCTACATAGCTATCTCCGCCTACCATTCCTGGTAAATCAACACTAATTCTACCTTTGCTACGATCTAAACTAATTTGTTGTGGTTTATTTTCTAGAAGGTCTTGATTTGCTTTAAACAAAGCACCTAGGAAAATATCTCCGTTGCCATTAATAGCAACATCAGCGTGACCACTAGAAAGGTTCTTCTTCACTTTTTCCACAACCACAAATTCACTTCCTTGTTGTTTTGTGCTTGTATTCGTGTAATTTTCTATTGCCTCGCCTCGTCTAGTTAAAATATTTGTTTTATCATAATTCAAACCAAACAAATATTTATTTAGTTCTGCAGTATAATCTGTTTTAACTTTGTTTTCTGTTTTCTTATTTTCTACAATCTTTCCTGATTTTGCAGAACGATATACTTCAACTTCTGCTAAACTAAGTGGAGTTTTAGATTTATTTAATTCAATTTTTACATATCGTGCATCAACTCCTGAGAATTGAACATCAACTGTTGGTTGATTGTTTAAGCTATCTACATGTTGACGAGCAACTTCATTTCCATCTTTATCTAACAAAATAACATCAAAATTAGATAAACGATCCCCTACATTACTATCTCCACGATTGTAAATACGAACAGTTCCCACACCTTCTTCTTTTGCTAGATCAACTTTCCACCAAGAATGATCTTGAAAATCTGTATGAGTAACTGAGCGATGGCCGTAGTCATTATCTCGATTGCCGTCAACCGCTCTAGAAGCATCTGCACCATAAGCAGTCGAACTCTGACTTGCAGACTTATGAGCAGCAATATTTTCACCTAGAGAACGATATACTTCAACTTCTGCTAAACTAAGTGCAGTTTTAGATTTATTTAATTCAATTTTTACATATCGTGCATTAACTCCAGTGAATTGAACATCAACTGTTGGTTGATCATTTAAACTATCAACATGTTGACGAGCCACTTCATTTCCATCTTTATCTAACAAAATAACATCAAAATTAGATAAACGATCCCCTACATTACTGTCTCCACGATTGTAAATACGAACAGTTCCCACACCTTCTTCCTTTGCTAGATCAACTTTCCACCAAGAATGATCTTGAAAATCTGTATGAGTAACTGAGCGATGGCCGTAGTCATTATCTCGATTGCCGTCAACCGCTCTAGAAGCATCTGCACCATAAGCAGTCGAACTCTGACTTGCAGACTTATGTGCAGCAATATTTTCACCAGCAACTGCAGCAACGCTTGGCTCTGTTGCTTTTACTACATTTGTTTGAAATACAAGGCCAGAACCTAGCAAAAATGTTGCAATGGCAACACCACATACTCCAACACTACGTTTACGAATAGAAAAACGAAATCCTTTATCTTGTTTATTTTGAGACATACAAAACTCCTTTTATATTAAAACCAACTATTTCTTGAACGCGCTTTCTTGAAACAATAAAAGTATAACATAAAAATAATATATGCGCAATCGTTTTCTTAAAAAATATTATTTTTTTATTAATCTAGCTTGAATAATTGACCACATATTAATAATTTCACAATCAAATACCAGGCGGTCTATACCAATAAAGACAAGAAAACGAACAGGATTGAGTCCCTATCAGTTGGGAATCAGCACTGTTCGTTTTTGTATATATAATCAAATTCAACTCTTAAATCTATAGCTTAAGAAATTTCTTAATGAAAAGCTTTTCATTGTTTTTTATCATTTCTTAGATTCAAGTTCTGTATAAGCTTCCTGAAGATAAGCATCAAAAACTTCTTCATCTGAAATGGTATCGGATATAAAGCTACCGTTACTTATTCGTTCTGATAGGTTCAAGTCTTTTAATCGGCTTTCATAGGTCCTTCCTTTATTGGATTGGATAACCAGAGTTTGGTCATTCCTGTCCGCCTCTGTACTGAAGAGATCACCAACAAATCCTTGCTCTGCAACTGCACCAGCCAAAAGGACACGGTGCGGTTTGTTTTTTAACTCACGCAAGACTTGTAGTCCTCGTTTGGCACGGCTGGTTACTGGAATTTCCTCGATGGAAACACGTTTCAAACTTCCACGCTGGGTCAAGAGATAGAATGATGAAGTGTTACAGATAAAGGCAGATTGGAGGACATCATCTGCTTTCAAATTCATAGCCTTGACACCTGCAGCCTTAGCACCGACAACTGGAACCTCTTCGATATTGAAACGAAGGGCATAACCATTTTGGCTAATCAAAAGAACATCATCTAGTTTAATCGGAGCCACTGCTACAATCTGGTCTGTATCGTCTTTGAGCTTAGCATACTTGACAGACTTAGACTTGTAGGTTCGCCATGGAGAGAATTCTTTGCGTTCTACACGCTTTATTTGACCGAAACGAGTCGCCGCAAAGTAGGTTGTCGCATCATCAAACTGATCCACGACTTCCACATAAAGGATTTCTTCGTTAGTTTCAAAGTTTGTAACGGTCTGACTCAGATGCTCACCGATATCCTTCCAACGAATATCAGCCAATTCATGAATTGGTCGATAAATGACATTTCCAAGAGTTGTGAACATCAAAAGATGCTGGGTGGTCTTGGCAGATTGAACAAAAATCAAACGGTCATCATCACGTTTGCCAATTTCTTCCAGAGTGGAAGCCGCAAAGGAACGCGGGCTGGTACGCTTGATGTAACCTGCCTTGGTCACGCTGACATAGGTATCTTCCTCAGCAATCAGACTAGCTGTATCAATCTCGATTGCTTTTGCTGTGTCTTCTAAAGTACTCAAACGTGGAGTCGCAAATTTCTTCTTGACCTCACGAAGCTCTTTCTTCATGAGATTATACATAGTCCGTTCATCACCGATAATAGCCGCAAGCATGGCAATCTTTTCAAGAAGCTCTGCTTCTTCTTCCTGCAAGACAACGACATCCGTATTGGTCAAACGATACAGTTGCAAGGTAACGATGGCCTCAGCCTGCTCCTCTGTAAAACCATAGCTGACTTTGAGGTTTTCCTTGGCGTCAGCCTTGTTCTCAGAAGTACGGATAAGAGCAATGACTTCATCCAAAATAGAGATAACACGAATCAAACCTTCCACGATATGGAGACGTTTTTCGGCCTTTTCCTTGTCAAAGCGGGAACGTGCCAAAATCACTTCACGACGGTGAGCGATGTAGCTAGACAGGATTGGAACAATCCCAACCTGACGAGGTGTGAAATTGTCAATCGCCACCATGTTAAAGTTGTAGTTGATTTGCAGGTCTGTGTATTTGAATAAATAGTTGAGAACAAGCTCCGTATTGGCGTCTTTCTTGAGCTCAATCGCGATACGAAGACCGTCACGGTCAGACTCATCACGAACCTCAGCAATACCTGCCACCTTGTTATTGACACGAACATCATCGATTTTCTTGACTAGATTGGCCTTGTTGATTT
This sequence comes from Streptococcus mitis, assembly GCF_003943935.1. Lineage (GTDB taxonomy): Bacteria > Bacillota > Bacilli > Lactobacillales > Streptococcaceae > Streptococcus > Streptococcus mitis_BK. The sequence goes on from NZ_RJOB01000002.1 coordinate 261,351, forward strand.
CATAAGGAATCTCAGTAATAACAATTTGTTCCTTACCACCTTTTAGCTTTTCAATCTCAGTCTTAGAACGAACAACCACGCGCCCTTTCCCAGTTTCGTAAGCCTTCTTGATTTCATCACGACCCTGGATAATCCCTCCAGTCGGGAAGTCTGGTCCAGGCAAGAATTCCATGAGTTTGTCCACCTTGGCAGTTGGATGATCAATCATGTAGACTGTCGCATCGATAACTTCGGCCAAATTATGTGGTGGAATGTCCGTAGCATATCCAGCCGAAATCCCAGTCGAACCATTAACCAATAGATTTGGAAAGGCTGCTGGCAAGACTGTCGGCTCTTTCTCTGTATCGTCAAAGTTCCAAGCAAAAGGAACGGTCTTTTTCTCGATATCTTGAAGAAGGTAGCCAGCAATCTCTGACAAACGCGCCTCGGTATAACGCATGGCCGCAGGCGGATCCCCGTCCATAGAACCGTTATTACCGTGCATTTCAACTAGAATCTCACGATTTTTCCAATCCTGAGACATACGAACCATAGCATCATAGATAGAGCTGTCACCGTGTGGGTGGAAATTCCCCATGATATTCCCGACAGACTTGGCCGACTTGCGGTAACTCTTGTCAAAGGTATTGCCATCCTTATTCATCGAATAAAGAATACGACGTTGCACCGGCTTCAACCCATCACGAATATCTGGCAAAGCACGATCTTGAATAATGTATTTGGAGTAGCGACCAAAACGCTCTCCCATGATGTCCTCTAGGGACATGTTTTGAATGTTAGACATAATAATTCTCTTTTTAGTGTTTTATTGTAAAGTAAATCTATATTTTTAAATTTAACTGTTTCTTTGTAGGTAGTGAGAAAAGAAGAGCAATCCTACTAATCCTAGAATGAACAAAAGATTAATTTTAATAACAAATAAGCTAAGTAGGGTATTAATTAGGCCGTGAAAAATAGCGCAAAAAAGGACCGACTTAGTCTTTTTGAAAACAGCTGCTAGAAGAATACTGAGATAAATTGCAAATAGACTGAATAATATAAAAGGCATCCCACTTTGGGAACTTCCAATCACAAACCATAAAGGTACATGCCATATTGCCCAAATACAACCTGTTATCAAACCGGAAATCCAAAAGGAGAATCTAGTTTCCAAAGTTGGTTGCAAGATGCCTCGCCATCCCAATTCTTCTTCGCCACCATAAAAACAGACTGCACTCAAAAAAACAACAAACAAATTTCCTAGTGGAAAAACCGGATTAAGCTCCTTAGATGAGAAAGCAATGACACCTGTCTGCACGAAAATTAGTAAAAGAAATAACAAAATATATTTCTTTGAGTCTCCTAAGATAAAAGAGACTATGCTTTTAATGGATTTTTGAGGCAAACAAGAAATAGCTGCAATGGTTGGACCGAAACCTCCTAGTAAATGGAGAAAAACTCCTAGTGGACTTGTTAGACTTAAGAGGCTCATTTGCGTCAGAAAAGCGAGTAATCCCCAACCAAATCCCCAAGAAATGAGAAAACTAATCAGTAAAAATTTTGTTATCTTATTATTCTGTAAATGTTTCATTTGTTTCATTTGTTTCGAGTCTCTCCTTAGCATGCTCAATCATCTTCTCAGCTACTTTCATATCATAGTCAAATCCCATCTTTTTAGCAAGGGACTGAGCTTCTTGGTGGAAAAGTTCCATCGTAGCAAACAAAGACTGAGTGATTTTATCTAAACTTGAGAAATCAAGAAGATTTGAGAATTCCTTCTCTTTCTCAGCAGGTAAATAGTTAAAGAGATTCTTGTAATTCTTTCCGATATCGACTGCTCCCCCATCGCTTGCCACCTGCCAAGCTAAGACCTTCAAGACTTCTTGTTGGCAAATGCTATAGAGATGATCTGTCGCATAGATGACTTGATGGCGACAGATTCCTTTGACTATGTACGCTGACACCCACCAAAATTCATTGCAGGAATTTTTAAAATCTGTCTCACTAGCTGGATGTATCCAGAAACGCTTTGGACTGGGAGAATATGACTCAAACAAGCCCTTTTTATCTTCTAAAACATTGAATCCTGCTTCACTATCCACCCACTCTTGAATATGTTCTTTAGGGCAAAGAGTCAAATCAATGCGATTACCATCCTCAAAGAGCATGAGGTAAAGACGGCGATGTCCAAGAGTAACCTCTTGCTCGATAATGCGTTTGCCAAACTGGTCCAACCAAGATAAATCTGTAATCAGCTCGTCCAGATTCTCTACAACATAGACTACATCATAATCTTGAAACTCGTCTTTTGAAGTCTTTTGGTTTGTCCGTGAACCAGACATGGCCACAGCTTCTACTTGTAAGGTTTCGGCAGTCTTTAAAATTACATCAAGCATTTCTGCTTCAGTTCTCATGTTAATACCTGTTCTTTATTTGATATTACTGTCTATTAGCATACTATTTCTCAAGTTAAATTAGTTAACCAATTATAAAAGATTTAGCTATTCTTCTCTCAAAGTTTTTAATTTCGACAAAATTCTAGATTCATCCATGCTTAAAATAACAAATAAAGTCGAAGTATAGATATCATCGTACCATTGTTCCAATTCATCATCAGCCAAATCAAGATGATATTGATTTGAATTATTGTGCCTTAAACCAAAATTATTATACATTTCAAAAAGTTTTTCAAACGCGATAACCTTTTGATTGTTAACTTTCATAATATCTTTTAATTCTTCAGAATTATTTAATTCTCTCCTAAACGGTTCAAGGTAGTTCGCTAAAGCAATAAGTATTTCTTTCTTACGCTGAATATTTCCCTTATTTGCAAAATGATTATATTCTAAAACCTTTATTGCATCTTGTATATTTGTCTCAGATATAATCTGAGACACTTCTGAGGCATAAACATTCTTTTCAACAATGATCTTGTCACCATTTTCTAAAGTGATCAGTTCATGATTTGATAATTCTAAGAATCTTGTAATATTATCAAATATAACTTGAATAAACTGACATTCTTTTTCTGTAAATTTTCCCACAAGATTATTAAATATATCGACTAATAACTCAGAGAAAACAAATAGTTGTTCAGTTGTATCATAGATATTTGAAATAATAACTTCTATCATTTGTGAATAACTGGTGAACGTTGATCGATTAGGATAATCTAAGAAATTATCAGAAATGGCACTATTTATCGTTGTATAATAGCCGCGGCCCAAATTATTCTCCATTTTAAGTAAGTCCACTAAATTTTTCAGTTCTCTCTGTGGATCAAACTCCATCTGGTTCAAAATATCAAAATAATTTCGTCTCACCATAATATTTCCTATACTTTCTTAAAACACTGTCGCTTCTTCCAGCGTAAACTTAACGTTATCTTCAATCCACTTACGACGTGGTTCGACCTTATCACCCATAAGGACATTGACACGACGTTCTGCACGTGCTAGGTCTTCAATCGTAACACGGATGAGGGTGCGGGTTTCTGGGTTCATGGTTGTTTCCCAGAGTTGGTCCGCATTCATTTCACCAAGACCTTTGTAGCGTTGGAGGGTAGCACCTTTACCAAACTGCTTACGGAGCTCCTCTAGTTCTCCGTCCGTCCAAGCGTAGGCCACTTCTTCTTTCTTGCCTTTTCCTTTGGACATCTTATAAAGAGGTGGAAGGGCGATATAGACATGTCCCGCCTCAACTAGCGGACGCATATAGCGATAGAAAAATGTCAAGAGCAAGGTCTGGATATGGGCACCATCTGTATCCGCATCGGTCATGATAATGATCTTGTCATAGTTGGCATCTTCAAGGGAGAAATCTGCTCCCACACCCGCACCGATGGTATAAATCATGGTGTTAATTTCCTCATTTTTGAGGATATCCGCCATCTTGGCCTTGGCTGTATTGATAACCTTACCACGAAGAGGCAATATAGCCTGGAACTTGCGATCACGACCTTGTTTGGCAGAACCGCCGGCAGAGTCCCCCTCGACTAGATAGAGTTCATTCTTAGCTGGATTCTTGGACTGGGCAGGTGTTAATTTCCCAGACAATAAGCCCTTGTCTTTTTTATTTTTCTTACCATTACGGCTCTCATCACGCGCCTTACGTGCTGCTTCACGAGCATCACGGGCCTTGATGGCTTTGCGAATAAGATTTGAAGCTAATTCCCCATTTTCCATAAGGAAGAAGGTCAACTTATCCGCCACAATTCCATCCACAACCGGACGAGCAAGAGGGCTTCCTAGCTTGTCCTTGGTCTGTCCTTCAAACTGCAAATGTTCTTCAGGGACTAGAATAGAGAGGACAGCCGCTAGCCCCTCACGATAGTCTGACCCTTCAAGGTTTTTATCTTTTTCCTTGAGAAGCCCCGTCTTACGAGCGTAGTCATTCATAACCTTGGTAATGGCAGACTTGAGTCCTGTTTCATGCGTTCCACCGTCCTTGGTGCGAACGTTATTGACAAAGGACAAAATATTATCTGAAAATCCATCATTGTACTGGAGGGCAACTTCTACTTGGAAACCATTATCTTCCCCTTCAAAGTAGAGAACTGGGGTCAAGGTTTCCTTGTCTTCGTTTAGATAAGAAACAAAGTCCTGGACCCCATTTTCATAATGGAACTCAATAGCTTCATCTGTACGCTTGTCCGTCAAAGACAAGGTCACATTTTTTAAAAGAAAGGCTGACTCATTAAGACGCTCTGAGATGGTATTGTACTTAAAGTCTGTTGTAGAAAAGATGGTCGCATCAGGCATGAAGGTAACCTTGGTACCTGTTTTAGTCTTGGGTGCAGTACCAATTTTCTTCAAAGTCGTGACAGGTTTGCCACCATTTTCAAAACGTTGCTTGTAGATTGCCCCATCACGGGTGATTTCAACCTCCAGCCAACTTGAAAGAGCGTTAACAACGGAAGAACCCACCCCGTGGAGACCACCAGATGTCTTGTAGCCCCCCTGACCAAATTTCCCGCCGGCGTGAAGAATGGTAAAGATAACCTCAACTGTTGGGATTCCCATAGCGTGCATTCCAGTCGGCATCCCACGACCATGGTCTTGCACAGTCAAACTTCCGTCTTTATTGATGGTGACATCAATACGGTCACCAAATCCAGACAAGGCTTCATCGACTGCATTGTCGACAATTTCCCATACTAGGTGGTGGAGACCTGCCCCATCAGTCGATCCGATATACATCCCTGGACGTTTACGGACGGCATCCAACCCTTCTAGCACCTGTATGGCATCATCATTATAATTGTTAATATCGATTTCCTTTTTTGACACAAGGAACCTCCTATTCGTTCATCTTTACTATTCTACAGGTTTTCTAAGGATTTTGCAAAATTTTTCTTTCTCCGCTGTGACAATTTCAGAAGAGATTCTCTGCCTTTCTTCTCCATTTCATGATATAATAGTAGTATGATTACAATAGTTTTATTAATCCTAGCCTATCTGCTAGGTTCAATTCCGTCTGGTCTCTGGATTGGACAAGTATTCTTTCAAATCAATCTGCGAGAACATGGTTCTGGAAATACTGGAACGACCAATACCTTCCGCATTTTAGGTAAGAAAGCTGGTATGGCAACCTTTGTCATTGACTTTTTCAAAGGAACCCTAGCAACGCTTCTTCCGATTATATTTCATCTGCAAGGTGTTTCGCCTCTCATCTTTGGACTTTTAGCTGTTATTGGACATACCTTTCCTATCTTTGCAGGATTTAAGGGTGGTAAGGCTGTCGCAACCAGCGCTGGAGTGATTTTCGGATTTGCTCCTGTCTTCTGTCTCTATCTAGCGGTTGTTTTCTTTGGAACCCTCTATCTTGGTAGTATGATTTCACTATCTAGTGTCACAGCATCTATCTCAGCCGTCATCGGAGTTCTACTCTTTCCACTTTTTGGTTTTATCCTGAGTAACTACGACCCTCTCTTCATCGCTATTATCCTAGCACTTGCTAGTTTGATTATCATTCGACATAAGGATAATATCATACGCATCCAAAATAAAACTGAAAATCTAGTCCCTTGGGGATTAAACTTAACTCATCAACATCCTAAAAAATAAAACGCCAGTTTGTGAACTGCACCCCAAAAGTTAGACAGAAAAAATCTAACTTTTGGGGTGTTTTTATTATGAAATTAACTTATGATGATAAAGTTCAGATCTATGAACTTAGAAAACAAGGATATAGCATAGAGAAGCTTTCAAATAAATTTGGGATAAACAATTCTAATATTAGGTACATGATTAAATTGATTGATCGTTACGGAATAGAGTTCGTCAAAAAAGGAAAAAATCGTTACTATTCTCCTGATTTAAAGC
>NZ_RJOB01000003.1 GCF_003943935.1 Streptococcus mitis
TGGATTTTCACCTTTAGTTGCTGCATCTATTCTATCTTGTGTTAAACCATCTGTCGCTGCTGGTGTACCTGAGTATGTAATAACAGCTGGATTCTCTGCTGTTGCTGTTGTTTCAGCAGTAATTTTATTCGCTGTAAATCCATACTGAGTATTAATTTTATTTTCTTCCCCTGCTACTGGCGCAAACGGTTGGTTTCCTCCACCATTTACAGTAGCACTTGCAATTTTTCCGCTATCATCTTTGAATTTGATGTCGAATGAGTTTTCTTCTCCAGCATATACATAAACTTCTTTAGTATCTTTATTAGAGTAAGGAATCTCTACTGTTGGAGCTACTACTGGAGTTGCTGGATTTACTAGATATGCTGCTGCAATCTTATCTTTTGATCCATCAGGATAAGTGATAGTAAGATTTCCTTTTTCATCCACACTGTATTGTGAATTTGCTGGAAGACTCGGGTTAGCAGCTTTCACTGCTTCGATAATCTTGTTCTTTTCAGTTTCACTAACGCCGTTAGAATCTGCAATATCTACTTTTGTACCTGCAACTGGTTCATATTTCTTAGCAGTCTCAAGGACTATTACTTTAAGTTCTCTGTATATCTTTGTTGGTTTATCTCGATTACTTGCATGAAAGACAATACTGTTAGTTCCTGCTGGCTGATCCATTGCAACAGTACCACTATATTTAGCATCACGTTGGTTAATCGTAGCTCCATTTGAAGATCCTAGGTATCCCCCTGATGGTAATACTCCTTTTATAGCTGTCGGATTTTTCTCAACTGAAAATTTCTCTAAAGCTGTAGCTTGAGCTACAACATCAACATCAATTTTATCACCAGGATATACTGTAATAGTCTCTTTACTTACTAATAGTCTAGTATCATTATTACCAGTAACCCCACCATCAATAATAGTTAATGGTGTTTTCGTAACTGTAATCGGTGCACTCTTAGCTGACTCTGTTCCACCTGCTGGTGTTGAAGTAGCTGTAATCTCTCCTTCTGGAAGACTGTTTGTAGGGTGAACAGTTGCTACACCTTGGTCGTTAGCTACCGCTTCACCGATCACAACACCATCTGTGTTGTAAAGCTTAACAGTTGAACCTGCTGGTGCTTTGATAGTCACATCCGCTGGCGTACTTGCTTTACCTGCCAAATCATTGACAATTTCTGGACCACTAGTTGTTGGTGTTGCTGCTGGATTGTTAGTCGCTGCACCTGCCGCTGGTTTGTTAGTTGCTGCACCTGCCGCTGGTTTGTTAGTTGCTGCATCTGGCGCTGGCGTGCTTGGTTTTGGTGCTTCTGGTTTTGGAGTAACTGGCTTAGCTGGTGCTACTGCTTCTTTTTCAACAATTACTTTTACAGGAACTTCTTTTGTAGATTTATCCGGGTAAGTTACAACTGCTGTTGCTCGTTTTTCACCTGGAGTTTGTGTATCTACTGCATCCTTGTACTTAACTGTTGTTCCTTTTGGAAGAGTATCTAAGTTTCCAATTGATTTTGTCGCATCTGGTTTTTGACCAACTTTTACAGTTTGATCTTTCGCTGTTGGTGTGGAAACATCAGACTGCCACATCTTTATAGGGTTAGTTGCAATGTTGGCGAAACCTGCATTGGCACCAGCAGTGGCGCTACGCATCATACCAAACACAACCTTCATATCTTTCAACTGTTCGTTAGATGTTGTTGCAGGAACTTCAGTTCTAAAACTCCATGCATAGCCATCATAACCTGAACCACCCGTAGTCGAACGATCCACAATCAAACGTTTGTCATTCAAGGCAACATTATCCAATAACTCTTTAGTTCTCGGAGAAGAATTAGATGCCGCACTCTTGAAATATCTGTCCTCCTGACCGGCAAGTTTTTCTATAGAACGACCATAGATACCACTTTCCCAACCAGAAGCCAGAGAAAAGGTATCTTTTTTGTCTAATGGTAATCCAGCAGCTGTAGCTGGTGCTGGATTTTCAAACGTTACAGAACTACTCAATGCTGAACCATCAGGTTTTGTACGTTCAAGTTTTTTAGTTTTAGGATTTAATTTACCTTGGATTGGAGAGTTATATTTTGCACGTGTAATGCTAGTTGGCATATTAACTTCTGCAGGAATTTGGATGAAATTTCGATATACATCTCCTCCATCTGTATTATACGTATTAGATAGATTTTCTGCATGATCATTATAAAAGACAAGCCAATCTAATGAAGTAATCTTCCCACTAGCGTCTTTATTATATTTAACTTTATAATTTGTAACTCTAGAAACTGCATTAACAGCGTCATCTGTAGACGTGGCTTTATTAACATCATTAAGGATATAGGTATCACTATGACCATTTGCGGCTGCATTTGTACCTTCTGAATAGGCAACTTCCGCTCTAAAAGCATTATTCTTATCTAATGCTTTACCGTTACGTGAGTCGTTAGATCCTGTGTTTTCGATTGAGTTAGATTCTGATTTTTTCTCAGTGTTTTCTGCTTTTTTACCTACAGTTGGTTGTCCGTTAGTAGTGTCTACTGCTGGAGTTTCTTTTTTCTCTACAGGTTTGTTTTTTAATTTAGTGTTCGCTGTAGTTACTAATTTGCTGTAAGCTTTTTTAATTTCTGCTTGAGTTGTTGCGTTTGCTAATGTAGCTTTTGCAGCTTCTAAGTCAGCTTTTAATACCGCAACACTCTCTTCTGTTTTGTTTTCGTATGTTCCGTTAGCTAATTTTGCTTCGATTTCTGCAATGTAGTTTTCTAGTTTAGTTTTGTCTAAAGTTTTAACTTCTTTTGCAGTTTCTCCATCAAGTTTTTCTGCTACAGCTGGTGTTGTAGCAACTTCTGGCTTGATTTCTGCTACAGCAGCAGGTGCCTCATAGGTCTTGCCATCTCCGTTCGGTGTAGGGTTAACATCCCCAGTAGTCGAGTTATTTGCTACAGTAGTTTCTGCTGTGTTTGCATGAACCACTTGAGTAGCTAAGCTAGCTCCGACCGCAAAAACAAGAGAACAACCGAATAGGAAGTGCTTTCCTTTTTTGATCATTCTCCAGTTCTTTTGCTCTGCATTTTTACGATTAAAATACATTACATTTTCTCCTTTTGATTTCTAAAAAATAGCATGTAATACACATACACATACACATACACATACACATACACATACACATACACATACACATACACATACACATACACTCAACATTATAATTTATATAATCAGATTTGTCAATTATATTAATTATTATTTATTATTTTCCATTATTTTCAGAATATTTCAGAATTTGAAGCATTTATTATATTATAATATTTCAACAAAAATAAAATCCCCATTTTCTTCAAAACTATGATAAATTCCATTTTTTCGAATACTTATAAAGAGTATATTAACTACACCTGAAGCTAGCTCATCCCTTTTGAGTATCAAAAAGTAGAGAACTATGAAAGAAAAGCTTATCAGATACCAATACTCTTCGAAAATCTCTTCACATCACGTTAGCTTCCATCGGCAACCTCAAAACTAGTGTTTTGAGCAACCTGTAGCTAGCTTCCCAGTTTGCTCTTTCATTTTCATTGAGTATAAACTAATGTCAAGAAAAAGTCATTCTCTCTGACCATCTCTTTGAAGCCTTACAAGACATCTAGGGACCTGCATTTTTGCCTCTTCAAAAAAAGCCCCATACTATCTGGAGTTCAGGAATTCCTGTTACAGATAGTATAGAGCTCAAACAGCAGTTACACGACCGTGACTGCCTTTCTATTCTTGCATGGCATAACCAATACCACGCACGGTTTTAATGTAGCTTTTTTGACCTTTTACATCAAGCTTGCTACGTAGATAACGGATATAGACATCCACGATATTGGTTTCGGTCGCACTTTCATACTTCCAGACACTTTCCAACAACTGCTCACGAGTCAGAACTTTCTTGCTTCCCATTAGAGTAGCCAAAAGGTCATACTCACGACGAGTCAGAGCAATCATCTCCTCGCCACGATAAACGGTATGATGTTCTACATCCATACGCAGATTGCGGTAAGAAGTTGGAACCTTCATCTGACTACAGTGTTGGTCGATAAAGTCCCGACCTCGGAAAATCGCTGAAATACGAGCTACCAGATTCTCAATAATAACTGGCTTATAGATGTAAGAAACGGCAAAGCGTTGGATTGCCTCAAGCTGATCTTGCAATTCTTCACGATGGTCCAAGACCATGATCACTGAAGCTGGCTTAGTCCGACTCAGCTTATCTGCAAAATCCTGAGCTGTCATATCCCCCAGTTGAGCATTCAATAAAATCAAGTCATAGTCTGTCTGAAGAGCCATGGAGAGGGCTTTTTGCCCCTCCTCAACCTGATCAACTCGGTATTGCTCTTTTTGGAGTTCCAAACTTAAAAAGTGAGCTAGATTTCGTTCTTTCTCAAGTAATAAAATCCGTTTCCCCATGGCAGACCTACTTATTTTTCGTCATACCAAGAGTAGTGGAATGTTCCTTCTTTGTCTTTACGTTGGTAAGTGTGGGCACCAAAGTAGTCACGTTGCGCTTGGATTAAGTTAGCTGGAAGGTCAGCTGAACGGTAGCTATCAAAGTAAGTAATAGCTGCTGAGAATGTTGGCACTGGTACACCAGCTTGAACAGCAAGAGCTACGATATCACGTACTGCTTGTTGGTACTTAGCAGTAACATCCAAGAAGTACTCATCCAAAAGAAGGTTAGCAAGATCTGCATCACGGTTGTAAGCATCTGTAATCTTTTGCAAGAAACGAGAACGGATGATACAGCCATCACGCCAGATAGATGCGATGTCTGCAAATGGCAAGTTCCAGTTGTTTTCTTTAGAAGCTACACGCAATTGAGCAAAACCTTGTGCGTATGAAATGATTTTTGAGAAGTAAAGAGCTTGACGGATTTTTTCAATCAACTCAGCCTTGTCTCCTTCAAATTGGAAGGCAGCTGGTTTTGGAAGAACCTTGCTAGCATGTACACGTTCTTCTTTGTAAGTTGAAATGTAACGTGCAAATACTGACTCAGTGATGAGTGACAATGGCACACCAAGGTCAAGTGATGATTGGCTAGTCCATTTACCAGTTCCCTTGTTACCTGCGGCATCAAGAATGTAGTCTACGATTGGTCCATCTTGACCTTCATCGTCTTTACGGCTCAAGATATCAGCTGTGATTTCGATCAAGTAGCTGTCCAATTCACCCTTGTTCCACTCAGTAAAGATTTCAGCCATATCTTCTGCAGAAAGGCCTAGCAAGTGTTGCATCAAGTCATAGCTTTCTGCGATCAATTGCATATCACCATACTCGATACCGTTGTGAACCATTTTCACATAGTGACCAGCTCCATCAGGACCGATGTAAGTCACACATGGTTTGCCATCTTCTGGTGCTTTAGCTGAGATTTCTTCAAGAACATCCGCAACCAATTCGTAGGCTTCTTTTTGTCCACCAGGCATGATAGAAGGACCCTCAAGGGCACCTTTTTCACCACCAGAAACCCCAGTACCGATAAAGTTGATACCTGAGTTTGCCAATTCTTCGTTACGACGGATGGTATCTTTGTAGAAAGTATTTCCTCCGTCAATCAAGATATCACCTTTATCAAGGTGTGGAAGAAGGGCTTGAATTGTAGCATCTGTACCAGGTCCAGCTTGAACCATCAGCATGATACGACGAGGTTTTTCGATTGAGTTTACAAAACTTTCAACGTCATAGCTTGGTACAAAGTTCTTTTCAGGATGGCAAGCAATCACATCTTCAGTTTTTTCTTTACTACGGTTGTAGATAGCAACTGTGTAACCACGAGATTCAATATTAAGGGCAAGGTTACGACCCATTACGGCCATACCTACGACACCAAAGTTAGCTTTTGTCATTTGACACTCCTCTTGTTTAATTTGTTTTATTTTATCATTTTTACTTTTGAAAAGAAAGAATTTTGTAACGACTGCTTAGTAGTCCAAGTCATCCGCATGTCCAGAACCATTTCCAACAAAGTATCCTGTCTTACAGTTAAGGGTAAAGAGATAGGTTCCGTCTGGCTTGTAGAGGTTGTAATAACCATTGCCATTAACGATATTGACACGTTCAAGGATGTATTGGTTACCAGTGATATAACCACGTGAACGTGAAGTCGCTAGAATTTGTTCCAAGACACCATCAGCAAAATCCCAGGCAGAGTTGTTACTATCATCTACAGCTGATTGATTGAACGGTACACGGCTTGAAGCTCTTTGTAGGTTGACTCCAGAACTTGATAAACCACCATAGCTATCAGCCCGCGCAGAAACTGAACTGTTTGATGAGGCGCTTGAAGATGGACTGGCGTTACTTGTAGTACTGTCGGTAGAAGAATTTGAACTTGCTTGACTAGAACTGCTAGTTTGACTTGAACTTGAGCTAGACGTACTTGTTTGCTGGCTCTTACCGAGGCTAATAGCCTTATCTAGCACTTTGTCAATCTCAGTATTCCCTGTTTTAATATCTGTAAATTTAGCATCAGATTTAGCTTTGGCATTGGTATCCAAGACACCATCCACAATAGCTGGTTTCTCAAATTGAGCATTGACTTCTTGGATGGCCTTGATTTGCGTTTCTAAGCTGTCATATTTCGATTTAGCAAGCGTATATTCGCGACTACCTTCTAGCTTATCAAGTAAAGTCTTCAGTTGAGTCAGTTTATCAAACTGGCTATTCTTCAAAGCTGTTTTATTGCTATCTGTGTAGAAGGCATCGTATTGACTATTAAAATCTTCTAAAATAGGCTGAACATTCTGCTCGCTAGACGATGATTGAGCCGTTTGGATTTCCTGTGTTGAGCGAGTAACCTGACGGTAAACATAATAACCAGTCCCAATAACAAGAATCCCTACCGCAGCTAACAAGCCATAAAGAATCTGTTTCTTAACGCTTTGCCCATCTTCACTATCCACCATTGGATACTCTGTTTCGACTGCCTCCTCAGTGTCAAATTCCTCATCAAAAGGAGTTTCTGTCACTTGTGTAGATTCTAAGTCATCAAACTGGATGAAATCATTCTCTACTATCGTAGGCTCAACAGCTGTCTCCTCCCGAATCTCTTGGATAAGATCATCCAAACTCTGCGTTTCGACTAATTCCTCCTTTTTGTATTGGCGAGTCGCAAACTTATCTGCCTCAATTTCATCTTTGTGTTGCTTGAGATACTTATCTAAAATGGAATCTTCAGGCAAGACCCCTGCTTCTACTTCTTCATTTTTACGAATAGCTTGACCAACTGTTAACTCTTTTGCTTCATCAAAATCAAATCGCGGTTCTTGTCCTTCATTTTTATGACGATCCCGTCTCTTCTTAGTCATGAGTTTACCTTCCTACTTTACTTCTTGGCGTTTGACACGCTGCCCAAAATATTGATATAAATCAACTTTCAAAGTACCATTATAGAGTTTTCGTTTTTTATCCGCCTGACTACCATACTTGCTTTCAAAAGATTCATCGCTAGTCAGGATAAACTTACTCCAAGTTTTCAGTGGTGCAAATACTTGCCCCATCTCAGCATAAAGCTTGGTCACCCCTGCATCATCTGATAAACGTTCTCCATAAGGCGGATTGGAAATAATCACACCATTGATTTTATCCGAACGTAAATCCTGCACGCGCATCTGCTTAAAGGTAATATCTCCTGCAACACCTGCCGCCTGAGCATTAGCCTTAGCAATCTCCACCATGCGAGCATCAATATCACAACCCATGATATCCAGTTCCAGTTCACGATCCACTTTTTGGGCCGCTTCTGTGCGCACTTCTTGGATCAAACGATCACTGACCCAGTTCCATTCCTCAAATGCAAAAGAGCGACGAAGTCCTGGTGCCATCTTTCGAGCAATCATGACAGCCTCGATACAGAAAGTCCCCGAACCACAGGTCGGATCAATCAAAGGCTTGTCTGGATACCAGTTAGAAAGTTGCAAAATGGCTGCCGCCATATTTTCCTTGATAGGAGCGCCACCCTTTTCGGTACGATAACCTCGTTTAAAGAGGCTATATCCTGTCGTATCAATCATGACAGTTGCCACATCCTTTAGAATAGAAACCTCAATCTTAAACTCTGGGCCATTCTCCATCAGAGGAACACCTTCTGGACGAGCATAGTGTTTCTGCAATTTCTTGACAACAGCTTTCTTAGAAATTGCCTGTACACTTGGTTCATTGTGAAGTTTGGACTTAACACATTTGGCTTTTGAAATCGGGAACCGAGCTCCGAGTGGTAAATAATTTTCCCAATCTAAAGCGAAAACTCCCTGAAACAGTTCCTCAAAAGTCTTAGCTGGAAAGGTTCCTACGATAATTTTGATACGATCTGCTGCCCGAAGCCAGAGGTTGGTTTCGATAATAGCTCTCACGTCTCCTTGAAAACGCACACGCCCATTTTCAACTTGACAATCGTAGCCCAACTCTCGCACTTCTCTTCCCACAACAGCTTCCAAACCAGCTGCCACAGTTGCAATTAAATTAAATTCTTTTTTCATTTTACAGTCTTACAAGACCTTTCTATATGTCCACTTTAAAAAATGAGGTTGAGAAAATTTCTCAGCCCCAACCTATATGCAATTTTCTATAAGCCATGTTTTGTTCCAGAAGTGACTAGGACCACTTCCTTCGATAATCATCTGTCTACCACTAACAGCTCTAGCTGATAGCAGTCAGAGTACTACGTTCGTTTCCGTGCACTCCATGCCCCGACCAAAATTTGGGTTGCTAGCTTGAGGGGTTTACCGCGTTCCACTCTCTCCGTTTCCAGAAAGACTCCGTCACTGTGGCACTTTCAAGCCTACTCTGACCTATCCTAAGACTTAGCCATTTCAACTGCCGTAACGATTTCTCGTCCCTAGGCTTATGGTTTCGCCTAGCACAAACACTACAGGCATCACAGCCTGTGCTAGCATGGACTTTCCTCATGAAAAGCAACTCTCCTCACGCGATTATCCAAAAATTGCACTTTTTAAATAAGCTCTTAAAATCCTGAGTTATCTAAAATTTGTTTACCAAACACTTCTTTTTCAAGACGATTCAAACGTTTTAAAATATCAAAGTTCGTCATAGAACTTGTTGTTGACGCTTCAAGAGGTTCTGTTTGAACTGGTGAAGGTTTTGGTTTACTAGCTAATTCTTCCTTCAAATCCGCAATTTCCTGACGAAGTGACTTGACCAAGGCCGCATAGGTTTCATAGTCCTTGATGACATCGTCTAAAAACTCATCAACTTCTACCTTACTATAGCCACGGACCTCACGTCCAAACTCTTGTTCAAAAATATCTTTCGCCGAAAAAATAATACCTGCCATGTCTCTCTCCATTCTCAGTTGCTAGTATTATTATATAAAAAAAGACAAACAAAAATCAAGGTCAAAGCTTCAATTTTCGGAAAAATTTTCTGCAAGTTCATTTAGCTGATCAAATGTTAATTTCTTTATAAAATAGTCTTCTTTCTCTTTCATCATTTGGTAAACATAAGCTAGTTTCGTTTCATTTTCCTCATCATAAAAAAGATAGGAACTATTCGTATTTTCCAGTAAAAACTGCTGGTAATCTCTTAACTTCCCCTTGTGTTCATAGCGAGGATAAGCATATTTGACAAAGTCTACCTGCTTAAAACGGCTCAGTTTCATCTGATTGGCTTCATTCCAATTTTCCCCATGGGTTTCAAAAGCAAAAATGGTGGCCAACTGAAAACCATATTCGGTTTTCATCTCCTGAGCAACCTCTAAAACCCAATATTCAAAGCCTAAAGTCCCTGTAAATACAAGCCAAGACACCCCATCTGCTGCCATAGCCTCTAAATCTTTACGTATCGCTTTTTTAATCAATTTAAGACGAGGATCCTTGTCAGAAAACAAACCCAAATCAAAAGCAGAATATCCTAAAACCAAAGCTGTAGTCATTTTTAACCCTTTCTGTGTAAAATTATGGTATAATAGAGTGATGTTATTGTACCAATAAGGAGAATTATGGTCAACTATCCTCATAAAATTTCATCCCAAAAAAGACAAACATCTCTTTCCCAATCCAAAAATTTCGCAAACAGAGGAATGTCTTTTGAAAAGATGATCAATGCTACCAACGACTACTATTTGTCTCAGGGATTAGCTGTTATACACAAGAAACCTACTCCTATTCAAATCGTACGAGTGGACTATCCACAACGAAGTCGTGCCAAGATTGTTGAAGCTTATTTTAGGCAGGCTTCAACAACTGACTATTCAGGTGTTTATGATGGATACTACATCGACTTTGAAGCAAAGGAAACCAGGCAGAAACAAGCGATTCCGATGAAAAATTTTCATCCACATCAGATTCAGCATATGGAACAAGTCCTTGCCCAACAAGGAATCTGCTTTGTCCTTCTTCACTTTTCTTCTCAGCAAGAAACCTACTTATTACCGGCATATGATTTGATTCGCTTCTATCATCAAGATAAGGGGCAAAAATCAATGCCACTTGGATACATACGAGAATACGGTTACCAGATAAAACTAGGGGCATTTCCACAAATTCCCTATCTCGATGTCATCAAAGAACATTTACTAGGTGGTAAACAAGATGAATAAATACATTCTTATGCGAATATTAAAGTATACTGGAATCTTTTTCCTAACTCTCTTTATCGCATTATTTCTATTGGGTGGGGGTGTTTTCCTCTATTTTGTAAGCAAAGCTCCAGCCCTATCAGATAGTAAATTAGTTGCAACAACTTCGAGCAAGATTTACGACAATAATAACGAACTCATTGCCGATCTAGGCTCTGAACGCCGAGTAAACGCTCAGGCCAACGAAATTCCTACTGATTTAGTCAAAGCCATCGTGTCTATCGAGGACCATCGCTTCTTTGACCACAGAGGGGTAGATACGATTCGGATCATGGGAGCCTTCTTACGTAACTTACAAAGTAATTCTTTACAAGGAGGATCAACCCTAACCCAGCAGTTGATTAAATTGACCTATTTCTCAACATCAACTTCAGATCAAAACATCTCCCGAAAAGCGCAAGAGGCTTGGTTAGCTGTCCAATTGGAACAAAAAGCTACCAAACAAGAAATCCTTACCTACTACATCAATAAAGTCTATATGTCAAATGGTAACTATGGTATGCAGACCGCAGCCCAAAATTACTACGGAAAAGACTTAAAAGACCTATCTCTACCTCAATTAGCTTTGCTAGCAGGTATGCCTCAGGCACCAAACCAATACGATCCTTACTCTCATCCAGAAGCAGCATTAGACCGTCGTAACTTGGTTCTTTCAGAAATGAGAGGGCAAAATTACATTAGTGCTGAACAATATGAAAAAGCCGTCAACACACCTATCACTGATGGTTTACAAAGTCTTAAGTCAACTGCTACTTATCCAGCATATATGGATAACTATCTAAAAGAGGTTATTGAACAAGTAGAGCACGAAACTGGCTATAATCTTCTGACTACTGGAATGGAAGTCTACACAAATGTGGACAAGGGAATTCAACAGCGACTTTGGGACATTTACAATACCGATGAATATGTCTCTTATCCAGATGATGACCTTCAAGTAGCCTCAACTATCGTTGATACTTCCAATGGTAAAGTACTTGCCCAACTAGGAGCACGTCACCAAGCAAGCAATGTTTCATTCGGTACTAACCAAGCTGTGGAAACCAACCGTGACTGGGGATCAACCATGAAGCCAATCACTGATTATGCCCCAGCCTTAGAATACGGTGTATATGATTCAACTGCAACTACTGTCCACGATATTCCTTATAACTATCCTGGAACAAGTACCCCTGTCTACAACTGGGATCGAGCATATTTTGGTAACATTAGCCTGCAATATGCCCTTCAACAATCTCGTAACGTGCCTGCCGTTGAAACACTAAACAAGGTTGGTTTAGATAGAGCCAAAAACTTCCTAAATGGTTTAGGAATCGACTATCCAAGTATTCACTACTCAAATGCTATTTCAAGTAATACAACTGAATCTAGTAAACAGTACGGGGCAAGCAGTGAAAAAATGGCTGCGGCTTATGCTACATTCGCTAATGGCGGTATCTACCATAAACCAATGTACATCAATAAGATTGTCTTTAGTGATGGCAGTGAAAAAGAATTCTCTGATGCTGGTACAAGAGCTATGAAAGAGTCTACTGCCTATATGATGACCGAAATGATGAAAACAGTCTTGACATCTGGAACAGGTTACAATGCCTACCTTCCTGGAATCCCTCAAGCAGGTAAAACAGGTACTTCTAACTATACAGATGAAGAAATCGAAAATCATATCAAGATGAATCAACTTGTAGCACCAGATGAACTATTTGTCGGTTATACTCGTAAGTATTCAATGGCCGTTTGGACAGGTTATACCAACCGCCTCACTCCTATTGTAGGTGAGGGTCTCACAGTTGCTGCTAGAGTCTATCGTAGCATGATGAGCTACCTTACGCAAAATAACCATCCTGGAGATTGGACAATGCCTGAAGGATTATATAGAAACGGGCAGTTCGTGTTCCAAAACGGAGCCAGAAATACATGGAGTATTCCTGATACACAGCAAACACAATCAGAAGTAGAGAGTCCCTCTACAACAACTGAAAGTTCAACTACCCAGGTAACACCTACTCCTGGTCAACAATCAAATAATCCTGCTCCAACAAATCCAAATCAGGGACAACCTGGCCAACAAATCCAACAGCAACCACAGGCCCCTCAAGTTCAACAACCACAACAGTAAACGAAAATCCTGAGAACTAGAAATTCTCAGGATTTTTATATAGCAGATTGAAATAAAATGTGAACAAATTGATTAGGAAATTCAAACTAATACTCTTCGAAAATCTCTTCAAACTACGTCAGCTTCACCTTGCTATATATATGTGAGTGACTTCGTCAATCTTATCTACAACCTCAAAACAGTTTTTTGAGCAGTCTGCGACTGGATTTCTAGTTTGCTCTTTGATTTTCATTGAGTATAATTTCTAACAATGTTCTAGAAACAATGGTGTAGTATTGTAGACTCAATAGGCTGTATTATTCTAGATTCAACTCCCTCTACTAGAAAGACATATAAAGGAGTCGGCTACAAACCAAACTCCCTTACCTTTATTTCACATGTTTCACAAGGTCTTCTTGCGCTTTTTTATTGGATTCTTCTTTTTCTTTCATCCATTTATCTTGGGCTTTTTGGTATTCCTCTACAGTGACTGCCTTGTCTTGAAGTTCCAAGTATTTGTATAGGAGCGGATCGCTTGTCCCCTTGTTACCAGAGAAGGCAAACGGCATCGTAAATGGTACCATCTTAGACAAGATTGGGCGACCAGTAAGTGTTGTTGTTGGGATAATCAAGGCACTATCTGTCAACCAAGCTTGTGCAGCTGCGTATTTATCATAACGTTTTGCTACGTCTGTTGTCTCATTTCCAGCTTCAGTTACTAATTTCTCATAGTCGTTTAGACCAACAGTTTTAGCTGCAGCATTATCTGTACCAGCATCAAAGCCAAGGTAGGTTTTAGTGTTTTCACCAGCTGATGGTTTGATAATATCGAGGTAAGTTGATGGATCGGCAAAGTCAGGACTCCAACCAACATTATCTGAAATATCCCAATCTTCCCCAGCTGCTGTCTCAGCAAAGTAGGTAATATTCAAGACTTCATCTTTTTGTAATTGTTGAATATCAATTACGACATTATCTGCACCCAAGGTTTCTTCAACCGATTGTTTAAAAGACTGTACGCGTTGAACTTTTGTAGTTGCTGTCTGGTCAACTGGCATATCCAAATGAATTGGGAAGGTCACGCCTTCTGCCTGTAAAGCTGACTTAGCCTTCGCAAATTCAGCCTTAGCCTTGTCTGGATTGTAAAGACCATCTTGGGCATCAGCAAGATTAACATCCTTCCATTCATCTCCATAAGTTACTAATTTTTCCTTGACCATATCGCCAAAGTTTTTACCATCTGATTGAACAAATGTTGGTGGAACAAAGAGATTACGCAAGATTTTGCTGGCACCACTAGCACCGTTCACTTGTGAAGCATAGGCTGTACGGTCAAAACCAAAGGCAATAGCCTGACGGAAATCCTTGTTTAAGAGAGCCTTTTTGGTAGAAGTCTTTTGTTCGTCGCTGGTCTTAGATGTGTGTTTATAAGATTGACGGTCAATATTTGTCCCTACTAAATAAGTCGTAGAGTCTTGTTGAGTATAAACGATATTGTCTTTCATACTCTTCTCAAGCTCTGCAAAACTTGCATTTGTTGGATAAAGTCTAGCTGCTGTAAAGCTTCCATCCTTAAAATTCTCTGCTGGTTTGCTGGTGTCTTGACCATCCCAGAATGACAATTTGATCTTGTCAACATGAACATTGTCCTTATCCCAGTAGTTCGGATTTTTCGCAAATTCAACGGAAGATTTAGCCACAATAGATTTCAACAAATAAGGACCATTGTACAAGATACTGCTTGGATCCGTAGCTTTGGCAAAATCATCCCCTTTTGAGTTCAAAAACTCTTCATTGAGTGGCGCAAGCACACCCATGGTTGTTTTAGAATTCCAAAAACTTTCCGGTTTGTTCAAGGTGTATTGGACTGTTTGGTCATCCAGCGCTTTAATTCCGACTTGGGCAAAGTCTTTAATTTCCCCTTTAGCATAGGCGTCCAAACCTTTAATTGAATCTTGTACCAAGTAAAGGGCTTGTGATTTCTTATCTGTTGCATATTTAAGACCTGTCACAAAGTCCTGTGCCTTAACAGGAGCATACTCTTCTCCCTCAGATGTGTACCACTTGGCATCCTGACGAATCTTATAAGTATAAGTCAAGCCATCCTTAGAAACCGACCAGTCTTCTGCCAATGAAGGAACAAGGTTCCCATATTTATCATTTTCAAGCAAGCCATCAATGACGTTACTAGTAATATTTGAAGTAGCTGCCTTACTGGTTGTTAAATAGTTGAGATTATCTGGGTCTGTCTCGTAGGTAAATGCGAAGGTCTGCTCACCTTTAGCGCCTGAGCCCCCTGAACAAGCAGCTAAGACACCCGCTGCTAATAAAGTCACTCCCGCAAGAGCCAATACTTTTCTTGTTTTCATAGTCTTCTCCTTTGTTTTTTTATTCATTATAGACCCTTTTTCATGTTCTGTCAATAGAATTTTCTGAATTTTAGAAAATTATTTTTTAAACAACAAATTTGCAAAAATATGAATAATGTCAAAAAATCCCTCAACTACATTACATAGTCAAGGAATTTTTTATACTATTTCTAAATAATAACTGGGAGTCAGTTTTACTTGTTTAATCTAACTCATTTCTCACACACTGTAAGGCTGCTCCAATTACTTGGTGCATATCGTAATAACGATAGTGTCCTAAACGGCCACCAAAGATAACATTGCCTTGCTCATCAGCCAATTTTTTATATGATTTATATAAATGATTATTACGATCATTATTTACTGGATAATAAGGCTCATCACCTTTTTCCCATGTTTTAGAATATTCTTTAGTAATGATAGTCTTTGCTTGATTTCCAAATTCAAAATGTTTGTGTTCAATAATGCGAGTATATAGGGTATCAGCATCTGTATAGTTCACAACTGCATTTCCTTGGTAATTCTCCATATCCAAGGTCTCGCTTTCAAAACGAAGACTACGGTACTCTAGTTCTCCCAACTTATAGTCGAAAAATTCATCAATCATACCCGTAAAAACAATCTTAGGAAAATCTTTCAGGTATTGCTCTTTATTCGCAAAGAAATCAACGTTTGTTTCTACATCAATGTTTTCATGATCCAACATTTTTTCAACTATTTGAGTATATCCACCAATCGGAATCCCTTGATAGGTATCGTTAAAATAGTTGTTATCATAGGTCAGGCGTACTGGCAAACGGCGAATGATGAAGGCTGGAAGTTCCGTAGTTGGCTTGCCCCACTGTTTCTCTGTATAGTCTTTGATTAATTTCTCGTAGATATCTTTACCTACTAGAGATATAGCCTGTTCTTCCAAATTTTCAGGAGTTTTGCCATTTAAAACAGCACGTTGCTCATCAATCTTCGCTTGTGCTTCTGCTGGCGTTACAACTCCCCAGAGTTTATTGAAAGTATTCATATTAAAAGGAAGGTTATAAATCTCTCCCTTATAGTTTGCAACAGGAGAATTTGTGTAACGGTTAAACTCTGCAAACTGATTTACATAATCCCAAATCTCCTTATCAGAAGTATGGAAGATATGAGCACCATACTGATGAACTTGAATTCCTTCCTCTTCACGAGTATAGATATTACCCGCGATATGATTTCGTTTTTCAATGACTTTTACTTTTTTTTCTTTTAAGGCTACTTCATGGGCAAAGACTGCACCAAAGAGACCAGCACCAACAACAAGATAATCGTACATCTTATGCTCCTTTGGAGTTTATTATCTGCCTCTTTTATTAGACTAGAAAATCATTCCACTACTTATCTCACTTCTTGTTTGTAAAATTCTTTCAAGGCATCTTGCCAAGTTGGAATGACAAATCCAGTAGCTTTAGCTTTAGTCAGGCTCATCGTTGAGTTTAGGGGGCGTTTAGCTTTTGCTGGAAATTGACTGGAATCTACTGGCTTGATTTCCACATCTGTATCTTTCAAAATTTCAACTGCAAAATCATACCAAGTCGTGTCTTCTGTCGCATCATTTGACAAATGATAATAACCAAATTCCTTGCGATTTTCAGCTAGGTAGGTCATGAACTCAGCCAAGGTACGAGTCCAAGTCGGACGACCGTGCTGGTCATTTACAACTGTTAAAGTCTTATGATTTTTCGCAAGATTTTGCATGGTAAAAACGAAGTTTTTGCCATAATTTCCAAATACCCAGGCAGTACGGATAATATAGAAATTAGATACATGCTTCTCAACTAACTCTTCTCCCATACGCTTAGTGCGTCCATATTCTGTCTGTGGATCTGGTCGGTCATCAACTTCCCACTCTTGTCCAACTGGTTTCTTACCGTCAAAGACATAGTCAGTAGAAATATAAA
Organism: Streptococcus mitis; assembly: GCF_003943935.1. Taxonomy (GTDB): domain Bacteria; phylum Bacillota; class Bacilli; order Lactobacillales; family Streptococcaceae; genus Streptococcus; species Streptococcus mitis_BK. The sequence continues at coordinate 17,014 of NZ_RJOB01000003.1, forward strand.
CTAAAGTCGCACCATGCTTTTCAGATGCTTTTGCGACATTTTCTGTCCCCGTCACATTGATGGCAAAATCCAATTCTTTCCCTTCATCCTCTGCTGCATCAACAGCGGTGTAGGCTGCACAGTGGTAGACTAAAGTTGGTTTCACCTCTTCAAAAACCTTCTCAACCATTTCTGCATTGGTAATGTCCATCTCAGCCACATCTACTGCCACATATTCTTCATTACGTTCATCTAATAAATAACGAAGTTCAGTTCCTAATTGGCCTTTTGCTCCTGTAATTAAAATCATCTATAGCCCTTTCTAATATGTAACCCTTTCCAATATAGCAATAAAAAGCAGTTATTTCCTGCTTTTTATAATGTAATAATCTCCTGAGTCTTAGCATAATTGGCTTCAACAGCTTCTTTCTCTGCTTTCCACCATTCTTGATTATCTGCATACCACTTGATTGTTTCCTTGAGTCCAGCTTCAAAGTTAGTAAATTCTGGTCTCCAACCTAATTCATCACGGAGTTTACTTGCATCAATCGCATAACGAAGGTCATGTCCTGCACGGTCAGTCACATGATCATAGGCATCCGCAGCTTGTCCCATTTCCTTAAGGATAAGTTCCAAAACTTCCTTGTTGTTCTTCTCGCCATCAGCCCCAATCAAGTAGGTTTCACCGATTTGACCTTTTGTTAAGATTGTCCAAACACCTGAAGAATGGTCATTGGTATGAATCCAGTCACGAACGTTCTTACCTTCACCGTAAAGTTTTGGCTTAATTCCACTTAGGATGTTGGTAATCTGACGTGGGATAAATTTTTCAATGTGTTGATACGGACCATAGTTATTTGAACAGTTAGAAATCGTTGCTTTGACTCCAAAAGAACGCACCCAGGCTTTGACAATCAAGTCTGAGGCAGCCTTGGTTGATGAGTACGGAGAACTTGGGTTGTATTTTGTTTCAGCAGTAAATTTCTCACCTGGACCTTCACCATGACCTGGTAAATCCTCACGTAGAGGGAGATCCCCATAAACTTCATCTGTCGATACATGGTGGAAACGAAGATCGTATTTACGTGCAGCTTCCAAAAGAGTATAGGTTCCGATAAAGTTAGTATAAATAAATGGCGATGGATCATTGAGTGAATTATCATTGTGACTCTCAGCAGCATAGTGAACGATAGCATCTGCTTGAGCTGCTAACTTGTCTACCAACTCTGCATCCGCAATGTCCCCAACAACTAACTCAACACGATCACCTAAAATTTCCTCAATATTAGAGCGGTTCCCAGCATAAGTCAATTTGTCTAATACTGTCACATGAACATCTGGAAAATTCTTGTAAACATAGTGGACAAAGTTGGAACCGATAAAACCAGCTCCACCTGTCACGATAATTTTTTTGTATTCAGTCATATTCTTTCCTTTTTACAAATCTTCTTTTTTCAAAGGTTTTACATCCTTAAGTAGTGGATGATTTTTATCTGCATCTGAAACCTCTGCTTCTGCAAGATTTTCCCATTCAATGCCAAGGCTTGGATCAGCATAGTTCACAAAGGCATACTTGGGTTTGAGTTCAAGAGCCCAGTAGTCATTGACCAAATAACTATAAGAAACTGTATCTGATAGGACTTGGAAACCATTGGCCACGCCTCGAGGAACAAAGATTCCCTTACTTGCATCAATTACTGTCTGATAGGTATTTCCAAAGGTTTCGCCCTCGCGTAGATCAACCCAAGAACCCAGAACTTTCCCACCATCTGCTACAGAGATGTACTTATCCCAAGGTTCTGCGTGGAGGCCACGGAGAACATTTTTACGTGAGAAGGATACATTGTTTTGCAATTTTCCTTCTGCAAAGAAAGACTCTGGAAATCCAAGTGGGAGCATTTTTTCCTTTTGGAAATTTTCTTTAAACCAGCCACGATTATCACCATGAATAGGGATATCAAACTCCAACATACCTGGAATTGCATCAACCTTGCGTGCTGCAAGCGTCTTTCCGAAAAAATTATCTGTCATCTATGCTTCTCCAATCAAACGGAGCAGATACTGCCCGTATTCATTTTTCTTAAGTGGTTGGGCTAAGGCCAATACATCTTCGCGACTGATATAGCCCATACGGTAAGCAATTTCTTCTAAGTTTGCTACCTGAACATTTTGCATCCGTTGGACTGTTTCGATGTACTGTGAAGCCTCTAGTAAGCTTTCATGAGTGCCAGTATCCAACCAAGCAAAGCCACGTCCCATAACCTCAACCGATAAATCTCCACGATCTAGGTAAGCCTTGTTGACATCTGTAATTTCCAATTCACCACGCAGGCTTGGTTTTATATTTTTGGCAATCTCTACTACATCATTATCGTAGAAATAGAGGCCTGTAACTGCATAGTTTGAACGAGGATGTTCTGGCTTTTCTTCGATAGAAATGGCGTTCATGTCTTTGTCAAACTCAACAACACCAAAGCGTTCTGGATCCTTCACGTGATAGCCAAAGACAGTCGCTCCTGAATCCTTGCTTGCTGCCTTTTGTAACATCTTAGAAAGACCAGGACCGTGATAGATATTGTCACCTAAGATCAGAGCAACGCTATCATCACCAATAAATTCTTCACCAATAATAAAGGCTTGTGCCAAACCATCTGGACTTGGTTGCTCTGCATAAGACAATTGAATCCCAAACTCAGAGCCATCTTGAAGAAGCTCTTTGAATCGATGCAAATCCTGTGGAGTGGAAATAATCAAAATATCCCTAATCCCAGCCAACATCAATGTTGAAAGTGGGTAGTAAATCATCGGTTTATCATAAACCGGCATAAGTTGTTTTGATGCAGCGCGAGTCAAAGGATATAAACGTGTCCCCGAACCACCTGCTAGAATAATACCTTTCATAGTAGGGTACCTTTCTTTGTTGTTTTAGATTCAATTCCTATTAATTGTATACTGCTCTAAAATCAAAATAATCGTCACAGTTTTTCAAATTATTATCTAAAAACACAGAAAAACTCTTCTTTATCTATAAAAATTCACTTACTTCATATTACATTTAGCATAAAATGAAATAAGCGAATTCTACTTTGTTTGCATACCATTAAAAATCATTTCCTAAGGGTATTTCAAATAACTGTGTAAGAGGCATAATTCCACCATTTCTTAGGTTTTCAATGCTAAATTACATAGTAATCAGAGATCCATTAAAAATCTCTAACTTCCTCATCGTAAAAAAATGACAATGAGATACTTATTGATTTCAATTAATTAACAGAATACGAACTAGACAAGTGAGTGCGCCTCCTTAACAAACACTTCCAAGCGTTTACTTTCCTCATTCAGTCATCTTAATCTACGACTTACATCATCAGATAAGTTATACTCACCATTTAAAATAGATAAAATATGTTGTTTTTCTTCTTCAGTCTTCTCTTCAATAAGTACATCTTTAAAAATTACTGCCATTATTCTCACCTCACTGCAATTGTTAAAGTGTTGTTACTTTATTCTATCAAACATAAGGCGCAAAAACAAGCCAAAAACCCGATAGAATGGCTATCCCTCTACTCTCAAGTAAGCTATTTCTATCAAATCAGTTCAATTTTACTCCTTGTTCTACTAAGAACTAATTATTCCGTTTTAATTTATTAAAAATATGCAGTTCAGTTTTTCCGCCAAACTATTTTATCCACTATCCCTGTATAGCTCTGTATTATCTTAACAACTTTGGTAGAGACATTTTCCTCGACATAATCTGGAACCGGTAATCCAAAATCCTCATCTTCTGCCAAGCTAACAGCAGTTTCAACTGCTTGTAGAAGAGAATTTTCATCAATACCTGCCAAAATAAATCCTGCCTTATCTAAGGACTCAGGACGTTCTGTACTTGTACGAATACATACAGCAGGAAAAGGATAACCTTGACTAGTAAAGAAACTACTTTCTTCTGGTAAAGTTCCCGAATCAGATACTACAACAAACGCATTCATCTGTAAACAATTATAATCATGGAATCCTAGTGGCTCATGCTGAATCACACGTTTATCTAGTTCAAAACCGCTCTCTTTTAGCCTTTTCTTAGATCGAGGATGGCAAGAATACAAGATTGGCATATTATACTTTTCAGCTAATTTATTAATTGCCGTAAAGAGAGAGAGAAAATTTTTATCTGTATCAATATTTTCCTCACGGTGAGCTGAAAGTAGTATATAACCTCCTTTTTTCAATCCCAAACGTTCATGGATATCTGAAGACTCAATGGCAGATAAATTTTTATGTAACACTTCTGCCATAGGAGAACCAGTTACGTACGTGCGCTCTTTAGGTAAACCACACTCATGTAAATACTTACGAGCATGTTCAGAATATGCCAAGTTAACATCTGAAATAATATCAACAATCCTACGATTAGTCTCTTCCGGTAGACACTCATCCTTACAGCGATTGCCAGCCTCCATATGAAAAATTGGAATATGTAAACGTTTGGCAGCAATAGCTGATAAACAAGAATTTGTATCCCCTAAAATTAATAAAGCATCTGGTTTAATTTGATTCATCAATTTGTAGGAAGTATTGATAATATTCCCTACAGTAGCACCAAGATCATCTCCAACAGCATCCATGTATACATCTGGAGTGTCTAAACCTAAATCATCGAAGAAAATACCATTTAAATTATAATCATAGTTTTGTCCAGTATGTGCCAAAACAACATCAAAATACTTTCGACATTTAGTAATAACACTACTTAAACGTATAATCTCTGGACGTGTTCCCACAATAATCAATAACTTAAGTTTGCCATTATCTTTAAAACGAATATCACTATAATCTGTCTTAATTTTCATTTATTTCTCCACTTGTTCAAAAAAAGTATCTGGATGGCTAGGATCAAATGACTCATTAGCCCACATTACAGTAACTAAATTTTCTGTATCGGAAAGATTAATAATATTATGTGCATAGCCCGGTATCATATGTATTGCTTCAATCTTATCGCCCGACACTTCAAAGTTCAGAATAGGATATTCTTGTCCGTTTTCATCCAGCCCTATCCTACGCTCTTGTATTAAAGCACGACCAGAAACAACCATGAAAAATTCCCATTTAGTATGATGCCAATGTTGCCCTTTAGTAATGCCAGGTTTAGAAATATTGACAGAAAATTGACCCGCATTTTCTGTTTTTAATAATTCCGTAAAACTACCTCGTTCATCTATATTCATTTTTAGAGGAAACTTAAACTTATCTACTGGTAAATAAGATAGGTAGGTAGAATACAATTTCTTTTCAAAAGATCCTTGAGGAATTTCAGGCATAACTAAACTATCAGGCTGTTTTTTAAATGTTTCTAATAGAGAAGCAATCTCTCCTAAGGTTGCACGATGAGTCGTTGGTACATAGCAGTAATTTCCTGATAGACTAGGTAAGATTTGTAATCCATCTAGATTACAACGATGAGGATTTCCTTCCAATGCAGTTAGACACTCTTGTATCAAATCATCAATATACAGCAACTCCAATTCTACACTTGGATCATTTACTTGAATAGGCAAATCGTGAGCTAGATTATGACAGAAAGTTGCTACAGCAGAATTATAGTTAGGGCGACACCACTTCCCATAAAGATTTGGGAAACGGTAAACTAAGACAGGTGCTCCCGTTTTCTTTCCATATTCAAAGAAGAGTTCTTCCCCTGCTAGCTTAGATTGTCCATATACAGAGTTTGAAAATCGGCCTTCTAAACTAGCTTGAGTAGAACTCGAGAGTAGAACAGGACAAGTGTTTTCATACTTTTCTAAAATCTCTAATAGTCTACTTGAAAAACCGTAATTTCCCTCCATAAATTCATCAGGATTCTGTGGACGATTGACACCAGCTAAATGGAATACAAAATCAGCCTTCTTACAATATTCTTCTAATAAAATCGGATCTGTATCACGATCATACTGAAAAATCTCTCCAATCTCTAAATTAGGACGAGTTCTATCTCGTCCATCTTTCAAAGCTTCCAGAGTACAGATAAGATTTTTTCCTACAAATCCTTTCGCTCCTGTAATTAAAATATTTTTAATCATGCCCCCTCCTTGTTTTATATGCTATTTTAATAGTCAACTCTCTCGACAATACATGATACATTATATATCCTTGATAATTTTAATGTATCTTAAAAGATTTTACATCTCTTCATCTGCTACCATATCACGAATTGCTGTCTGTATTTCATCTAATTCTAGCAACTTTCTTTTAACTTGCTCTACATCCATCAAATCAGTATTATTACTATTGAATTCTGTCAACAAATTTCTATTCGTACTACCATCTTTGAAATACTTATCATAGTTAAGATTACGATTATCACTAGGAACTCTATAAAAATCACCCAAATCAATTGCATTTGCACACTCTTCATTAGTTAGTAGTGTTTCATACATCTTTTCTCCGTGTCTAATACCTATAATCTTAATATCTTGTTTTGAGACAAAAATTTCTGATACAGCCTTAGCCAAAACTTCAATCGTACATGCTGGTGCTTTCTGAACTAGTATATCTCCAGATTTTCCTTCTTTAAATGCAAATAAAACTAAATCTACTGCTTCTTCCAATGTCATGACAAAACGTGTCATGCTAGGTTCAGTAATTGTAAGATCATTTCCTTGCTTAATCTGCTCAATCCAAAGAGGAACTACAGATCCACGGCTACACAAAACATTCCCATAACGAGTAACACATATCTTTGTATGCTCAGGATTTACCGTCCGTGACTTAGCAACAGCAATCTTTTCCATCATAGCCTTGGATGTTCCCATAGCATTAACAGGATACGCCGCCTTATCTGTAGAAAGACAAATAACTTGCTTTACACCCGCTTCGATAGCTGCAGTAAGGACATTCTCAGTTCCCAAAATGTTAGTTTTTACTGCTTCTACAGGGAAAAATTCACAAGAAGGTACCTGTTTCAGAGCAGCAGCATGAAAAACATAATCCACACCATGCATAGCATTTTTTACCGAAGCTAAGTCACGCACATCTCCGAGGTAAAAGCGGATTTTCCCAGCCACTTCTGGTACTTTTACCTGAAACTCATGACGCATATCATCTTGTTTCTTTTCATCTCGCGAAAAGATACGAATCTCTGAGATATCTGTTTCTAAAAAACGCTTGAGAACCGCATTCCCAAATGAACCTGTCCCTCCTGTAATTAGAAGAGTTTTTCCTGTAAATTGTGACATATTATTTTCCACCTTTGGTCTTGTTTAAATCTTCTTTAATCTGTGTAGTAGAAATTTCTTCAGTACGAGGTAAATATACTACTTCTACGCCCTCATCTTTCAAAAAATCAAACTTACCTTCCCAATCATCACCAATAACAAAGATATCAGCATAATACTTCTTTACATCTTCTCGTTTTTGTTCCCATGAAATCTCAGGAATTACCAAATCTACATAACGAATAGATTCAAGCAAAATTTTACGCTGCTGATAATCGAAATATGAAATCTTATCTTTTTGAAGATTAAATTCATCAGTAGATAGAGCTACTATTAAATAATCTCCCAAATCTTTAGCACGCTTCAATAAATTGATATGACCGTAATGAAGTAAATCAAAAGTCCCGTAAGTAATCACTCTCTTCATTTTTCTTCCTTTCCATATATTCCTAAATCAATCAAATATGGTCTATGCCCAACACGTTCTTCTAAAGGTGGCAACTTCATGTACTCACCATAATGTGTAGTCAAGTATTGATGAAAATCACCAGGTAATAAAATTGTGATTTCCTCAAATTTATGTTCAATTAGGGGGTATAGTGTTGTTTTTAAAACATATTCTACATTTCTTACTGGAAAATCTAAACAAGCAAATGCCGATTGATTTGTTCCATTATATAATCTAGAAAATTGATCAATTTTTTTGAGTATTAAACTTTTAGGAATTAATTTTAAGCTATAATGAATGCATCTCCTTAGCATAGCTTTTAAACCTTGAATCAAATTCTCAGGAGCCTTAGAAACAGTAGGTAGCATCCTCATCACATATAACTTTTTATAAAACTGTACAGCTTTAAATTGTCTCTCATTTTCTATCTCATTGTCTGGAACCTCGTCAAATGGAAAAATATCTACATAAATACCACTTTGTGTTTTTAAATTTCTTTGGGCATACTCTAAGAACAAAGTCCCTTTTAACATTAGTTTACTGTAAGAATAGGGTGATCTTCTATCAGAGGAGGGTGATTGTAAATAAAACTCTTCTCCTAAATACTGTTCAGCTACTCTCAAAAAGTTATCATAATTCTCACGTGTCATACCAACATCAATATCGTCATCCCATGGTATAAATCCTCCATGACGTATTGCTCCAAGAGCACTTCCACCAATTAAAAAATACTCTATATTTTCTTTTTTACATATTCGAATAATTTCTTTTAATATTTTGAGTTCAAGCTTCTGAATCATATCTAATTCATCTGCGCTGTAATTAATCATTTAAATTTCCACTTTCTAAAGAAATAGCTATACCGTATTTCTTTATATTTTTATATTATAGACCACTCTTGTAGTGTTTGCAAAGTACAGACATAAAGAATATAAAATCAGTTAAATAAATTTGGCAAAAGTGCCTCATAAAAATAAAGGACATTTTCTCTTAGATACCACCAAAAACAAGTAGCACCTAAAACTCCGAAAATAATATAAAGCCCACTCTTTAATTTTATAAATGATTGTTGCATAAATGGTTGTAAAGCTGCAATAGCTATAAAATTTAAAACAACAGTAAAAATTAAATAGCGAGTAAATGCTGTACTAAACATAATTAGTGGTAAAAAAATTGTACTAAAAAAACTATGTTGATACACCATATTGATAAAATTGGTCACTTCCTGAGGTGCATTTGAAACTGTTTTTGCAATCTTTTTAAGGTTAATACTAATTAGTAGGTTGAAAATATAGTAACTATCATACAATATAAAACCAAGACGAGTCGATTTCGCTGTATAATACATAACACGACTTTTAGTGGCCTCGCTCCCTAGCAGTTCAAATATTTTAGTCAAGTAGCTAGAATTATTACCTACCAATAGATTTGTCACAATTAAGACCGTAGATATAAATACCAATGCCCATAGCATCTTACTAGTATTTTTTTGTCTATAAAAAATAACAAATGGTAAGAAATAAATAATAGATCCATGAAACAGAAACGCTATGAACATCAATCCTATGAATATGAATCGATGATTTTGTGAAAGATAATAATGCGCTATAAGTGCTACACTAGCTGCTAAAAAGAATCTTAGAACTTCTAAAGTATAAAAGAAATAAAAAAGAGATAGCAATAAAATTAGAAGATTATAATTACAATGCAATTTTTTAGCAACAAAATAGAAACATGCTGAGGAGAATAGAAAAATACATGCTAAAAAAACTTGAAAAGAGATGGAGTGATGTGAAAACCAATCTGCAAAAAAATTATACGCATGGTCTGAAAAATACAGACTACTTTTTCCTACAGCATATCTTGCACGATAATGAGTTAAATCTGAAAATCCTTCTCGGATATTTCCTGCATAGATAAAAAACAAAACTAACCAAGATAAAAATGCTAGAAAATTTATACGTATCCTATTGACTACGACTAATAGATTTGTTAAAAAACTTATATAAAATAAAGCTGAAATCATCTACTTTTTTTGAATCCTTTCTTTACAAAATCTAATGCTTGAAAAACAAATACATCTCGCGTCAACAAGCTCAAGCCAAAGTAAACTACTATACCAAGAACGATTTGCTTAATAGTTGTTCCATAATTTGCTGGATATCCTCTGAAGGGAACAATAATAATTATCCCCATTATCATAGAATAAATGAGATATTTAAATAATGACTTCAAAATAGGTAAAACAGGTATATCCTTTGACATTATATAGTATTGCACTATAACAGAAGAGGTAAGTGATACTATAGTTGCTAAACAAACACCTACTACTCCAAACATTGGAGCAAGTAACAAATCTAATAGAATATTTAAAATTGCAGCTAAAGTATTAGAAAAGAATAAGACTTTTGTTTTATTAACTGCAACAAAATACTGACTACCTGAGACTCCTAGTAAAGCATTGCCAACAGCAATAGGAGCAAGCCATTTAAGAGCATCTATAGATGGCATAAAACTTTCGCCTAAAAACCACGGAACAAAAGTATCTGCAATAGCATAAAGGCCAATCGACAATGGAACAGCTAAGAACAAAGAAAATTCAGCTGCAGTTGTCAGATACTTTTTCATATTTTCTAACCGTCTATTACGAAATTCATTTGCTATTCGGGGCATCATAACAGAATTTAATACTACTATTAAAGAGAGTGGTATCTGTATAATCTTCTCTGCATTACTATAGTAAGAAACATTGCTGATTCCCGAACCTAAAGAGCCTAGAACAATTTTATCAGCAGATAACATAATTTGCATGATGATACTTGGTAAAAATAGTTTGAGACTCCCTAAAATAATCTCCGTAAAACGATTAATATTTATCTTTGGTCTACTAATAAACATCCTTAGTTGACTATAAGCTGATAAATTGGCTACTAAAACAGAGAGACCATATATGAGCACATATAGAGCTAGATCTGTTTCGCTTTTTACAAATAAGAAGGTCGCTATCGTAAATAATAACTTAGCAATAATGTTTTTTAATACAACATACTGCATTTCCTCTAAGCCACGATAGAACCACGTACAATCAAGAATAGACCCAAAAAGCCAAATGGAAAAAAGTTGAAAATAAACTTGATAATTTGAATTTATGTTAGAAAAAATGTATAAGAAGAATAGTGAAAAAAATCCTAAAATAATCTGAATAGCCAAAATACTCCAAAATGTCTCTGATAGTTCCTCTTTATCATCTCTAGTATAGGCACATTCGCGATTTCCATAGTGACCGATACCTAGTAAACCTAAAGTATAAATCAAAGTAACGATTGAATTGGCATAATCGTAAATTCCCAACTGGTGTGCGCCCAATACTCTAGCAACATATGGAGTAATCAATAGTGGTAATATTAAAACTACCACTTGATAAATTAAGTTATATAGATAATTTTTAGAAATTTTACTCAAAACTCTTCTCTCTCATTATTTTTTTAAAAACACTAATATATCTGATATTAAATTGCGGAATGTAGGATAATAAGCATAATACTTCAATTGGAAATGAACTATTTGCATAAGAGTACCATCTTTTAAAATATCTCTACGTCTCTCAAGAACCATTGCCATATTTTCAAGTTGAGAAATTATTTTTATGTCTAAATGTTCTTTACGAGCCACATCAAGTAAGAAAACTGCAATTTGATAACTAGTATCCACTTCAACAACTCGCCGTTCACGATTAAGAGATTGGTTAGGAGCAGAAGCACTTGTTTCGTGGCGACGAAAATGTATTAAGCGTTTTAAGTATAGATATAGAGTTCCTCTTATCATAGCTAGATTCCATAAAATATTATCATGGCCAAATCTATCTATATCATACTTTTCTAACAGAACTATTAACTCACGCTTAACTGCAAAAGTACATCCTGGTCTCATAACAGAAATACTCTTGTTTTTTAACGAAAACGGGACTACAGCACCATTATCTAACTCAACATCCCTAATCTTGACTTTATCATTTCTACCAAAATCGAGAATCTCATAGTTACTAGCCAATAGTTCTATTGACGGCGATTTATGAAACTCTTTTACCATCAGTGAAATTTTATCTTTATTCCAAATATCATCTTGATCACAAAGAAAAACTACATCTCCTGTTGTCTTTTGAAGCGCTTTTCTAAAGTTTTTTCTCCAACCTATATTAGATGAGTTTTTTATCAATACCCAATTATCGAGATGATACTTCTGAATATACATATTAAGTAAATCAACTGTATTATCTGTTGAACAATCATCAACAATAATAACTTCATCAGCCATTAAACTCTGAGTACGAAGCGATTCTAGCTGCTCTAGCAAATAATCTGCTCCATTATAGGTTGTCATTGCAATAGATATCCTCATTTTTCCTCCATAAATTTCAAATGCTCTTCAACCATTGTTTCGATAGTGTAGTTTCTAATAGTAGATAAAGCATTTTGAGATAATTGAACTCGTAATGAGTCATCTTGTAATACTTGGCTTAACTTTTGAAAAATAGCTTTCCAGTCATCAACCCTATCAATAACATATCCATTATAACCATTCGAAACAAGTTCAATTGCAGCAACACATGCAGATGTAGAAATAACAGGAAGTCCCTGCGACATTGCCTCGTTTACAACAAGTCCCCAAACATCCGACTTTGTTGGTAAAACAAATATATCAGATAGCTTGTAGTATTGTTTCAGTTCAGATGTCTGTAAAAAATCAATAAAATGAAAACGGCTATCTTGTCCAATAAGTTTAAGCAAATATTGTTTGTATTCACTATCAGGACTTGGGCCTACAATTAAACATTGTACATTGTCTGATAAATTCTGAACAGCCTTGATTAGAACATCCACACCTTTACTAGGGATGATTCTACCAACAAATAAAATTGTTTTTTTAGTTGGACTGAATCCCAGTTTCTTTCTTAAAAATTGTTTTTCTTCCTCATCGACAATTTGATATCGTATGTCTTTCTCTGATAAGGAAGTAAATGAATACCGATAAATATTTTCTTTATTCACATGATAATACGCTAAGAAATCATCACTGGACTGACTAGGACTAAAATAATAGCAGGGTTTCGTAAGAATAAATTTTTTAAACTGGTATTTTAAAAAGTTCTCGCTTTCTGGTATCTTACCGCCATCAATTTCTAATATAAACGGTATCTTAGAAAAAACACACTTTAAATAACCAAATAATTCTGTTCGATAAGAATAGTTAGTCAAAAAAATATAGTCATACTTTTCAGGAATTAAATACTTAAATATAGCTGAATTTAATTTCTTCTCATCGATATTACCTTCACTTAAAAAAATAGCGGTAAAATTTTTAAAAGTCTCTCGGTAATCAAATCTAATATCTTGAGCTCCTGTTGCTTCAAAAATAACAGTTAAATCCACAAATTTCCCAAGTTGATTATAGAAATCCACACGATAAGGCGATGGAATATTAGTTACAAATAATACTTTTTTCATGATTTATCTACAATTCTTTCATAAGTTTTTGTTAACTTATTAACCATATCAGACAGGTTATAACCCTTAGCAATAATTTTATCAACTGCTCCAGTATCCCGTCCTTTGGTCTCCAAAATCGTTTTACACCAATATTTAACTGTTTCATCCAGTGATAAAAAACGTATATTATCAGTTAAATTAATCTCACTGGGAACATTATCAGAAACCACTAATGGTAAACCATTGACTTGCATCTCTACCATAGCTATACTAAAACCTTCAAAAAGAGATGGGAAAACACCTACATCAAATACATTAATCAATTTGTTCACATTAGAAGACTCACCTAAAAAACTAATCTTATCCAATATTCCTAATTGATTTGCTTGCTTTTTAATAACCTCTTCCAATTCTCCTTTACCAATCAGAACGAGATGAGCATCTTCTCTTTCATGTACAACTTCCGCAAAAACTTTAAGAAGGAAATCATGATTCTTCTGATAATCAAATCGCCCCACATGACCAATAACAAATTTATTTTCTAAATTTAATTCCTTACGTAAATCTTTAGATAATTGTGGACTATAGATGAACTTTTGAACATCAATAGCATTAGGAATAACTTCAAAAGAGTGATTCCCATACAACCACTCTCCTGCTTTTTCCGAACAAGCCCATAGGTGAGTAGCATATCTAGGAATTTGCTTCTTGAATTGCTCATTCAAAAATTTCTTTAATAAACTTTTGTTTGTATAGTTTGTATTATGGCAATGTGAAATACGAATAGGAATATCACACTCTTTTGCAATAGATAAAATTGTACTATTTCCTGCATCAGCATGTGCATGAACTACATCATAATTTCCATCCAACATAATTTGTTTAATTTGGCGATAATTTTTTAGAGGATTCTTTCCTCTAGCAGGAACTCTAAAGATTTTACCTCCAAGATTTAAAATATCTTCATCGCGTACACCTTTGGACAATGTATGGACTAAAAAATCAATCTGAATTTTTTCAGAATGCATTTTTTCATAAACATTCATCATAAAAGTAGATACACCGCCTCTATCCATAGTCCCGCCGTTAACATATAAAATTTTTATCATATCAACTCCAGTTCCACTAGTATAAATTGAGTATATTTTCCACAAAATACTCTTTTGACAAATTAAAATTAGGACTCCTTTTACATTGACTCACTTCTTTTAGGGACTCTAATATAGAAGCAACTGTTCTATCACTACACACTATACCGTACATATGTGTACTTTCTATACTCCCCCCAGTTGGGTAGCTCACAACTGGTGTCCCACAGGCAATAGCTTCTAAATTAGTTGTCGGATAATTATCCTGTGTTGTCGGGTTGATAAATACATCTGCCAATGTGTACCAAGCAGAAAGTTCTTCCACACTATCTGTTGTGGCCAGACCAATAATCTCTTTAGGAAGTTTATTCAATTGTTCTTTTGATAACCCTATCAAAACTAATTGTTGATAAGATTTTAGCTGTGCAGACAATTCTAATAAATCATCCAATCCTTTACGCTGATCCCAGATAGAAGCCACACCAAGCAATACCTGTTTGCCTTCTAAGCTAAATTTTTTTCTCAATTCCTGAGCCTCTAATAGCCTTGGTTTAAATATCGTAGTATCAATACCATTATGAATAACTGTTACGGGGTATTCTTTCAAAAATGAATTGCTTACCAAATTTGCCAACCACTCTGATGGTGTAATAAGTGTCAAGTTTGGAACACCTGTAAACAAATTTTTTTTACGTTCAAAATTTCTAGATGAAAAATCAATTAATGACTTTGGATAATCGTTTTTTTGACTCGAATGATGGCACTGTCCAATTTTTTCACATTCTAAAGTATCAAAGTAAGCACCATGTCCAGTAAAAGCCCAACAATCATGTAAAGTCCATAAAATTTTCTTTCCGCAAGTTTTCAAATAGGAAAATAATTCTCCTACATGAATATAGTATCCATGTAAATTATGCAGATGAATAATATCAGGATCATATTCTTTCACCCAAGTGATAAATTTTCTAGTTGCTGCTCTACTTCCAAAACCAGCATTATCAAAAATTCGAGCTTGTAGGACATGCCTATTTACATCCACTCTAGATCCTATCTTAACCGCGTAATTTCGATACTGTGTAGGCACATGCTCACGTCCATATGCAATCTTAACTTCATGACCCTTCTTTGTTAAAGCGGTTGTGATATCCGTACAAATTCTTCCTGTACTCCTAATACCACAAACAGTATTAATCATTAAAATTTTCATGAGGAGAATTCCTCTCTCAAATAATTTTCTAACTGTGTCATAAACTGCTCTTTAGAAAAGTGCTTTTCATAGTAAGAACGTGCTTTCTTTCCCAACTCCTTTTGTGCTTCAATAGATAACATACTGAACTCACAAATATTTTGTGCCAATTGCTCCACATCTTGTTCAGAACTGACAAAACCACACTTTGCGTCTTTTACAATTGTTTTAGTATCTCCTGAAATTGCACCTATAATTGGTTTCCCTGCCGCCATATAAGATTGTACCTTCCCAGGTATTGTACGAGAAACTATCGAATCTCCTATTAAAGAAACTAACATAGCATCTGATTTTTTATAGAAGATAGGCATTTCTTCCAGGGAACGTCTTCCATAAAAGGAAACATTCTTCAACTCCAATTCATGAGCTAAGGCTTTCATGCTTAGCAATTCCGTACCATCTCCAACAAAATGAAAATGAATTTTCTTGGGTAAATCGGTATTCTTTTCTATCAAACTGGCAGCTTTCAAAATAGTTTCCAAATTTTGTGCTTTACCAATATTACCAGCAAAAGTTAGGTCAACACTTTCTTTATTAACTCTCGATTCATCAGGGATAAAAAGATCTTCTGCATATTGTGGCAAATAAGTAATCTTTTGTTCTAATATATCAAATTGTTGCACAAAATAATTCTTAAATGATGGACTAGTGACAAATATATAATCACTAGCTCGATAAACTTTTTTTGAGATAAATTTAAACAACTTGAAAATCAAGCCATCTTGTTTCACTCCACCTACAGTTAAACTATCTGGCCAAACATCCATACAATATAGAAACAGGGGCTTCTTATACTTATTTTTATAAACCATACCAGCCCATGCCATCATAACTGGAGATGATTGATTTACAAAAACACAATCAAATTCTGAACCATCTTTTGCTTTATACTGTCCCAGTAGAACTCCTATCGATGAACTAATAGCAAAACTAAAATAATTTAATATTCTATGTAAAGTACTTTTTCCTCTTGGAATTGTATAGGAACGAAAAACAGTAACTCCTTCTATAGTCTCTCGTCTATTTTGCTTATTCCTATAATCCGCATATATTTTACCCTCAGGATAATTAGGAATTCCTGTTAAAACAGTAACTTCATGACCTCTCTCAACAAGATCTTCACAAATATCTGATAATCTAAAAGGTTCTGGTCTATAATGTTGACTAACAAATAAAATTTTCATTTCACTATCTTAACTCTCTCGTTTACTACCCTCTACAATTCCTTTTCGTTTCAATACGTAAGGTATTGTTCTTACTATACATTTTATGTCCATTATTAATGATCTATGCTTTACATAATAACCATCCAATTTTGCTTTCATATCTGTAGACAGATTGTCTCGACCATTAATTTGTGCCCATCCCGTTAATCCTGGTAAAACATCATTTGCACCGTATTTATCTCTTGCTTCTACTACATCCAATTCGCTTATTGCTACCGGTCTAGGACCCACAATACTCATATTACCAACAAGAATATTACATAGTTGAGGCAACTCATCTAAAGATGTTTTTCTTAAAACACTTCCTACTCTGGTAATCCACTGCTCTGAATTGTGTAAATCTCGAGTAGCTACGTATTTGGGAGATTCTACTTTCATTGTTCTAAATTTTAAAACATAAAAAGATTTCTTATGAAGCCCAAAACGTTTTTGCTTAAATATCGCTGGTCCTTCTGAATCCAGTTTAATCGCGATTATAATTATAACAAAAACCGGACACAGTACTATTATGCCTATTAAAGATAGAGTTATATCCCCTAATCGTTTTATTACACTGTACATAAACTATTTCTCACTATAAATTCAAATTCTATCTTATTCCCATCTTTCAAATTAAATCGTTCAGTTCATGCAACTACAAAAACTCAGTATATCTTTGGTAATTCAATGATTTATGGGAATATAATCCTTTTATATGCTATAACAAATAAAATTTTTCTCATCTAAACAAAATTTATTTGGTTCAGTAATATATGACTTCTCAATAATGGATTAGAAAGTTCAATTCAATTGTTCTTCCAAACAGACCGAATATTTCTTAAAGAAATATCAGTTTCTGAAATTGCAATCAGTATATAAGCTAGTAAACTAACCAATACATTCTATAAGATTAGCAGAGTTATATTGTAGAAACTCCTTCCATACTGGACTCCTTAACTTCATTCTATTTTTTTCCGTAAGAACCATAGCCACCGTAAGAACCATATTTTTCACGTTGAACATCAAATTTATTTAGAACGACCCCTAAAAATGGTTTTTCTGTTTGTTCTAACTGGCTTTTAGCTTTTTGCACTTCTCTTCGTTTGGCAACTCCGGCTTCTACAACTAAAATGGATGCATCGCACTTTTGCACAATAATAGCTGCATCGATTACAACTCCAATTGGTGCCGTATCAACGATAATATAGTCAAAATATTTACGTAGGGTTTCAATCATAATTCCAAAGTTGTCACTTTGAAGAAGAGCTGTTGGATTAGGAGAAGCCACTCCTGACTCGATGACAAACAAATTGTCAACATTTGTCTCACAAAGCCCATGTGACAAATCCTGAGTTCCAGCTAGATAGTCTGTCAGGCCTGTAATTCTTTCTCTTGACTTAAAGACTCCAGACATAACTGAGTTCCGGATATCTGCATCAATCAAAAGAGTCTTATATCCTGCACGTGCAAAAGCCCAAGCAATATTAGTAGAAGTTGTAGATTTTCCCTCACTAGGGTCAACTGAGGTGACCGCAATAACTTTTAAGTTATTACCACTCAATTGTACATTTGTTCGTAAAGCATTATAATACTCTTCTGCTTTTTTTACAGAGTTAAGTTTCTGTTGTGATAATTCTAACTTTGCCATCTCTTCTCCCTTACTTTACTTTATCCAGATTTGGAATGACTCCAAGGAGTGAAATCTCCATAACATCTTCTATATCTTCTGGACGCTTTACTCGGTTATCAAATAGTTCAATCAATAGCACTACTACAATCACTAGACCTGCTCCAAGACCTACTCCCATCACAGTATTACGACGAATATTTGGTGATGATGGAGCAATTGCTGGACGTGCCTCTTCAAGCGTTGTTACATCTGAAACTCTGGTAACTGTAATAATTTTTTGGGCTGCAACTTCTCGTAAAGCATTTGCAATACGACTGGCCTCATCAGGTTTATAATCACTGACTGAAATAGATACGATGCGCGTATCTGCAGGAACCGTTACCTGAATCTTTTTAGCTAACGCTTTAGCATTGATGGTCAAACCAAGATCAGTGACTACCTTCTCTAGAACGTCTTGTGAGAGAATGATTTCACGATAATCCTTAACCAAATATGTTCCAGCTTGTAAATCCTGATTCGTCAAACCTGGTTGGTCACTTTGGTTTCGATTGACTACATAAATTCGCGTCGTGCTTTTATACACTGGTTTCAGAATAAAACTACTGTATGCAAATGAAGCTCCTCCAATCACAATTGCTGCAAGAAGGATTACTAATTTCTTTACCCATAGTGCCTTTAGCAACTGAACAACGTTCACTTCAATAATATCTTTTTCTTTCATACTTCCTCCTAAATGAATTGATCCATTATAATTTTTCTGGGGTTTTCTACAAATAGTTCTTTAGCCTTATTTCTTCCATAATTCTTAGCAATGATCTCATAAGCTTGCTCCATATATGGTGGCCTGCTGTCTAAATTATGCATATCACTGGCAACTATATGAACCAAATCACGGTCCAAAAAATACCTAGCTCTTTTTTTCATGAATTTATATCTTTCTCCAAAAAGCTTTGGTTTTAAAACATGATAGCTATTTATCTGAGTATAACACCCCATGTTAATCAGCTCTCTAACACGTTTTTCATTATTCTCTAATGCATCGTAACGTTCAATATGAGCAATCACCGGGGTAATTCCCAACATTAAAAGATTACTTAATCCCTTGTGAATATCACGATAGGGTGTATTCATACTAAATTCAATCAAAGCATAGCGACTACCATTGATAGTCGGCAATTGTTTTTTTTCCAACTTTTCCAAAATACTAGGGGTATAGTATATTTCAGCACCATAGGCAATGACTAAATCGTCTGCTACTTCTTTTGCAATTTCACGAACCTTAATAAAATTTGCTGCAATCTTTTCTTCAGGAGCCTCAAACATTCCCTTTCGACGATGCGAGGTTGAAACAATGGTTCGAACTCCTTGATTATAAGCTTCCTTTAACAGTGCTTTACTTTCTTCTATTGACTTTGGTCCATCATCTACATCAAAAACGATATGCGAATGGATGTCTATCATTTTACCTACCCTCCATCACATCCTGTATAGCTGCTTTAACTGTAGCTAGACTACTGTCATCGATTTCCATCATATAGAGACTACTGTCTGGCATTGCATAAGAAGGAAGATCCATTCGACCTGTCCCTTTTAAATCTTGAGAATTTACTTTATAGTTCCCTCCGCTTTCCAATTGAGTATTCACTAGATCCATCATCGTCTCAATCGGCATATTTGTCTGAAGGGAATCCTGCAATCCTTGAAGAATACTACTATAGTTTTTCAAAGCCTCGGTTGAAGTCAACTTCTGAATAATTGCTACAATAACCTTTTGTTGGTTTCGACCACGGTCACGATCTCCATCTGCTAATGAGTACCGTTCACGAACAAAACCAAGAGCCTGTTCGGAATCAAGGTGAACATTCCCAACTGGGAAATGAACCTTCCCATTTTGTAATGAAAACTCTTGTTCATTATAAACATCTACTCCACCCAACAAGTCAATTAATTTCAAAAATGATGTAAAGTTCAAACGAACATAATAATTAATATCTACACCATAAAGGTTCTCTAGAGTGTGAATCGATGAATCAACCCCATATATACCAGCATGAGTCAATTTATCCTTTTGATTGTTTCCGCCATCAGCAATAGGAACATATGAATCTCGTGGAGTTGTTGTCAAAAGGATTCTCTTCGTATCCCTATTGACCGTCATCAGGATATTAACATCTGAGCGAGAAACTGAACTAATGGCACCATAAGTATCAATACCACTAACATAGATATTGAAAAAACGATCTTTAGATACCTTAGGAGTTTCAACCTCTTTAGTCATTTTTTTAGTGTAAATTTTCTTGATTTTAGAAGCATAATCCGGATACTCTGCCTCAATAATATTCTCAAACACACTATTTAAGACAATAGCTTTAGCTTCTCCAGAAATCAAACTTTTATAAGTTGACAAGTAAGAAGTACTTTTATCAACCGTCAAATCCTTATTTTGACTCGTCTTAATATCAGCGATTAGCTTTTGAATATTCTCATTGTCCGTACCTGTCGGCCCCATAACACTAGATAATTGGGTAACATGATTGATATCACTATCCTTTAAAACAACAACACTGAGAGAATACTCTGAATAATTTGAAGTTGCATTAATATGACTTGTAAATCCTACAAATTGTTGCAGAGCAAACAAAGAAACCGAACTCACTAAAACAGCTAGTGTCAAAAAGAAAATCGTGAACTTTTCGGCTTTTCTATAGATTATTAGTAGTGTAGCACTAATAGCAACCATAAAGGTAAAAACTGCAACTACAACATTCAAGTTTCTAAAAGCAAGTATATTATACTTAAAGATTAAGAACAATAAAAACCCGCTCAACAATGAATAAATAAGCAACAAGAATATGTTAATATTCTGTTTTGTTTTCTGTGAGCGTGATTTTTTAAAACGTCTACTCATGATTATCACCTATATATTTAATAATCCTATTATATCACTTTTTTAATATAAATTCTACAATTAATACTTTTATAGATAATCTTTGATCCAGGTTTTTCGTGTCTCATAAAATTTTAATTCCTACTCGAAAGTAGAAGTACTATAGTATTTTTGTAGTAGTATTATTTGATATCAACATCATATATCAGTGTTTCTAAACTCTTTTCTATAAATAAAAAAGTATAATCACACAAAAGTCTGATACTCAATAAAAATAAAAGAACAAACTAGAAAGCTAGCTTCATGTTGCTCAAAACACTGTTTTAAGGTTGCAGATAGAGCTGATGCGCTTTGGAAAGATTTTCGAAGAGTATGAACTGCAATATACAAAAAACAGCCCTATCAAGATGGCTTTATAAAAACCATCCAATAGAACTGCTCCTTATTATTTAACATGCTTTTCTGCTTCTTTTTGAGCTTTTTCAATTGCTTTTTTGCTCTCTTGCTCCCATTTAGTCTTGGCTTCTTCATACTGTTTAGTCGTAACTGTATCTTTTTGCAGTTTCATGTACTTATAATTATTTCCATCACCCTTGATACCAACTAATGAATAACCTCTTGTAAATGGTGTCACTTTAGTTACAGAAGCTGTCCCACCATTTGACATAGCTGACATAATGAGAGAGTTATCGATCATCCAAGCTTGAGCTTCAGCGTATTTTTCATAACGCTTCGCTACATCTTTGTTTTCACTATCCGCTTCCTTAAGCATTTTAGTGTAAGTATCCAAACCTAAGCTAGCAATTTTTGCTTTATCTTCCTTGGCATCTAGACCAAAAATCTTGAGGTAGAATCCATCCTCTGCATTGAAAGGATTGAGATAAGTTGATGGATCCTGATAGTCACCTACCCAACCATCAAAGTTCAAATCGTAATCTCGATCAGCTGGTGTCGGTGCTAAGAAGGCTACGTTATTAAAATCATCTGTTGACAGTTGCTGAACATCAATGACAATATTATCAGCACCCAAAACTGATTCAAGAGTCTGTTTAACAGAGTTCATACCTGTCACAGCATTTTTATTCGTCTGATCAACTGCCACATCCAAGTGAATAGGGAAGGTCACACCTTGACTTGCCAATTCTTTTTTAGCTTCCGCAAATTTTGCTTGGGCTTTTTCTTTGTTGAAATAAGTATCCTGCGCATCTGCTAGGTTCATACCTGCCCACTCTGTTCCATAGTTGACCAATTTAGAAGCGACTACTTCTCCAAAGGTCTTATCTCCAACTTGGACAAATGTTGGAGGCACCAAGGTGTTACGAAGGGTCTTGCTAGCTGCTTCTTCCCCATTTGACTGGGCAGAATAGGCTGTGCGGTCCAGGGCAAAGTTCACTGCTTGGCGGAAGTTTTTGTTCAAGACAGCTGTTTCAGTTGATTTCTTCTGCTCATCTGTCGTTTTAGACGTATGGTTGTAAGCCTTACGGTTGACGTTGAAATTGAAATACCAAGAAGTCTTGTCCTGCAAACTGTAAATGATATTATTCTTATATTTTTCCTTTGTCTTAGCAAAGTTTGAACTATTTGGATAAACACCAGCGATTGAATAAGCTCCGCTTTCAAAGTTACGGATGGTCAATTCTTGGTCTGAGCCGTCAAAATAAGCCAATTTCACGCGCTCAATCGATACCTTATCATGATCGTAGTAATGAGGATTTTTCACATACTCGATCGATGATTTTGATGTAAAATCTTTTAACAAGTAAGGTCCGCTGTAAAGAATGCTATCTGGAGATAGGGTCCCAAAATCTTTCCCTTTTGAATTTAAAAACTCTTCGTTGACTGGGAAAAGAATACTGTTGGTTGTTTTTGAATTCCAGTAAGGCTCTGGGCGTACCAAAGTATACTCAACCGTCTGGTCGTCAATGGCCTTCACCCCAACCTTAGAAAAGTCAGAATCCACTCCTGTAATATAATCATTCAGTCCCTTAATCGAGTTTTGAATCAAGTCAATGGCCTGTGATTTATTATCCACTGCGTACTTGATACCTGTCACAAAATCCTGTGCCTTGACTGGAGCGTACTCTTCACCGTCAGCTGTGAACCATTTGGCATCTTTTCTCAATTTGTAAGTATAAGTCAGACCGTCGCTCGAAACAGACCAGTCTTCTGCCAAAGATGGAACTAGATTTCCGTAATTGTCATTTTCAAGCAAACCATCCACTAGGTTGGTGATAATCGATGTATTGTCAGCGTAGTAGTCTAATAAGTAATTAAATGTAGTTGGATTTCCACTAAAGGTTGATGAGTAAGTTTTTGTATCTGAACCTGATTGTCCACAGGCAGCCAAAAGCAAGGCAGCCGCAAAAGTTAGGCCTGCACTAAGAACACGCTTTTTTGTATTCATCGTCTTTCTCCTTTATGTTAGTTTTTATAACATAAACTTATTTTACCAAAATAGCCCGGATTTGTAAAGTTAATTGAATTTTTAGAATGAAAGTTTATAAATGTAGGCATAAAAAAACAAAGAATTTCTGTCTTTCATACAGTCCTCCCTTGTTTTTATACGATTTCGATTTTAGATTTTTCTGTTCAGAAATATTTAGCCCAACTCCACACAGAAAGCATCCCATGGAGCTAAGATTTGTTTTTCAAAGACTTCTTGAGCCACAGTATTTTCAATCAAGACTGATTTAACTTTTCCTTCTACTGTTAAGTCTTGCTCTTCATTGGACAAGTTGGCCACAACTAGGAAACGACGATCACCATCTTTACGGATATAAGCAAAGACCTTGTCAGCTGTTTCCAATAGTTCAAAGTCAGCTCGAATCAGCCAGCTATTCTTATTGCGGATTTGAACCAGTTTTTGATAAGTATAGAAAATAGAATCTGGATTTGCCAGCGCTTCTTGAACGTTGATTGCCTGATAGTTTGGATTGACTGCCAACCAAGGTTGACCTGTTGAGAAACCAGCATTTTGGCTCTCATCCCATTGCATAGGGGTACGGGCATTGTCACGACCAATGACACGGATACTGTCCATGATTTCTTCCATCGGAACGCCTTTTTCAAGCGCTTCACGTGCATAATTGAGGGACTCAATATCTTCTACTTGGTCCAGTGTTTCAAATGGATAGTTGGTCATCCCAATCTCCTCACCCTGGTAGATATAAGGTGTCCCTCTCATGAGATGAAGCAAGATTGCAAAGGCTTTGGCAGATTTTTCACGATATTCTTGGTCATTTCCCCAAATAGAGACGATACGTGGGAGGTCATGATTGTTCCAGAAAAGCGAATTCCAACCGTCCTCAACTCCTAACTCTGTCTGCCATTTGTTGAAAATTTCTTTTAACTTCCCGACATTTAGCATTTTTTGGTACTGCCACTTAGGTTGCCCTTCCTGATACTGAAGACAGATATGCTCAAACTGGAAGACCATAGACAATTCTTGTCCCTTTGGATCAGAGTAAAGTTTAGCAATTTCTGGCGTTGCTCCCCATGTTTCCCCTACTGTCAAGAGATCTTTATCTCCAAAGGTAGCCTGATTCATCTCCTTGAGATAGGGGTGGAGCATAGGGCCGTTATTAACTACCTTCTCATCAGGAATTTTACCAATCATGTCAATAACATCCATACGGAAACCGCCAATCCCTTTATCAATCCAGAAATTCATCATCTCATAAATTTTCTGGCGAAGTTTTTCATTTTCCCAGTTGAGATCAGGTTGTTTCTTGCTGAAAAAGTGAAGATAGTACTGACCTGACTTTTCATCGTATTCCCAAGCAGATCCGCTAAAAATAGAATCTAAGTCGTTGGGTTCATCCCGCCAGATATAGTAGTCTCGCTCAGGGCTGTCAGGATTTTCACAGGCCTCTACAAACCAAGCATGTTCATCTGAGGTATGATTGACCACCAAGTCCATGATGATACGAATATCACGCTTTTTAGCTTCCGCAATCAGTTGATCCATATCCTCCATGGTTCCGAAAATAGCTGCAATCGCTTGATAATCAGCAATATCGTAGCCATTATCATCCATAGGGCTGTCATAAACGGGAGAAAGCCAAATCGCTGTGATTCCTAACTTGGCTAGATAGTCCAACTTACTGGTAATACCTGGCAAATCACCAATTCCATCTCCGTTGCTATCCATAAAGCTCTTAGGATAGACTTGATAGACTACGGCATTGTGCCACCATTTTTCTTGCATCTTCTTACCTCATTATTTTAATAATCTACAATCTATGATAGCGCTTTTTAAAATTTTATGCAAGCGTTTGCCTAATCTTTTTGATTCCTTTTTTAACTCCGCAGTTTCCTAACTTCCAATTTTTTATTATAATAGAGGTCAGAGGTAAAAAAATGAAAAAACAAGCTTTTAGTTCTGAACAATATTTGAATCTACAGCGCAACCACATTTTGGAGCGCATTAATCAATTTGACGGCAAGCTCTACTTGGAGTTTGGTGGCAAAATGTTAGAAGATTTCCACGCTGCTCGTGTCCTTCCTGGTTATGAGCCAGACAACAAAATCAAGCTCTTGCAAGAATTGAAAGAGCAAGTTGAGGTTGTGATCGCCATTAACGCTAGCAACATCGAACATTCCAAAGCACGTGGTGACTTGGGCATTTCTTATGACCAAGAAGTTCTTCGTTTGATTGACAAATTCAATGAATTAGGGATTTTTGTTGGCTCAGTGGTCATTACACAATACGCTGGCCAACCCGCTGCAGATACCTTCCGCAATCAACTCGAGAAAAACGGAATTGATTCTTATCTTCACTATCCAATCAAAGGATATCCGACGGATATGGACCACATCATTTCTCCAGAAGGTATGGGGAAAAATGACTACATCAAAACCAGTCGCAACTTGATCGTCGTAACCGCTCCTGGACCTGGTTCTGGAAAATTAGCAACTTGTATGTCCAATATGTACCACGACCAAATCAATGGCATCAAGTCTGGCTACGCTAAATTTGAAACCTTCCCAGTTTGGAATCTTCCCCTTCATCACCCAGTCAATTTGGCCTACGAGGCTGCCACAGCTGACCTTGATGATGTCAACATGATCGACCCCTTCCATCTCCAAACCTACGGAGAGACCACTGTCAACTACAACCGTGATATTGAAATTTTCCCAGTTCTGAAACGCATGTTGGAACGTATCCTAGGAGAGTCTCCATACGCTTCTCCAACAGATATGGGAGTCAACATGGTTGGTTTTGCTATTACTGATGACGAGGCTGCTGTCGAAGCTTCTAAACAAGAAATCATCCGCCGTTACTATCAAACTGTTCTTGATTTTAAAGCCGAAAAAGTTGGCGAAGCTGCTGTCAAGAAAATAGAATTGCTTATGAACGATCTTGGCATCACACCTGCAGACCGTAAGGTTGCTGTCGTTGCCCGTCAAAAAGCAGAAGAAACTGGCGGACCAGCCCTAGCCCTTGAATTGCCAAATGGGGAAATCGTCACAGGTAAGAACTCAGAACTCTTTGGCCCTACAGCAGCTGCTCTTATCAACGCCATCAAAAAATCAGCTGACATTGCTAAAGAAGTAAAACTAATCGAACCTGAAGTTGTTAAGCCAATCCAAGGTCTTAAAATCGATCATCTCGGTAGTCGCAATCCACGCCTTCATTCTAATGAAATCCTGATTGCTCTTGCCATCACAGCTACAGAAAATCCTGATGCTGCTCGTGCTATGGAAGAGCTTGGCAACCTCAAAGGAAGCGAGGCCCACTCAACCATCATCTTGACAGATGAAGACAAGAATGTCCTTCGCAAACTAGGTATCAATGTAACCTTTGACCCATACTACCAATACGACCGTTTGTATCGCAAGTAAAGATTTCAACCTCTCCACCCTCGGAGAGGTTTTCTCTCTGTCTAAGGAGCCAGCTTTATGTTATAATGAAAGAATAAAACTGAAAGGATTGACCATGTCAAAAGAAGTTATTGTTGAAAGTTTTGAACTTGACCACACTATTGTTAAAGCACCCTATGTTCGCTTGATCGGGGAAGAAACAGGACCCAAAGGAGACATCATCTCCAATTATGACATTCGCTTAGTGCAACCAAACGAAGACTCTATCCCTACCGCTGGCCTTCACACTATCGAGCACCTCTTGGCTAAACTCATCCGTACCCGCATTGACGGTATGATTGACTGTTCACCATTTGGTTGCCGCACAGGCTTCCACATGATTATGTGGGGACGCCATACTAGCGCTGAGATTGCAGCTGTTATCAAGGATTCGCTCAAGGAAATCGCTGAAACTACTACTTGGGAAGACGTCCCTGGAACAACCATCGAATCTTGCGGAAACTACAAGGATCACAGCCTCTTCTCTGCTAAAGAATGGGCAAAACTCATCCTAGAACAAGGGATTTCAGATGATGCCTTTGAGCGTCATGTGATTTAAACACAAAAAAGGAACCAGTTTTTCAGCTGGTTCCTTCTTTTTATTCTCAAAATTCTGTCTTAGGCTTTTTCACGAATGACCAAAACACCATCTTCCATGTCAGCTTCTAGGTGTTTAGCATCAAGGTTATCCAAGTGGAAGTCTGTGACTTTGTCACGGATTTGTTGTTCAACCACACGACGGAGTGGACGAACACCCATGACTTCATCGTAGCCTTCCTCAGTCATGTATTCTTTAGCAGCTTCGCTCACTGCCAAGTCAATGTCTTTCTTAGAAAGCGTCTTGTTAACTTCAACCAACATAAGGTCTACAATCTTAGAAAGATCTTCTTTGCTCAAGTGTGAGAATTCGATGACAGCATTGAAACGGTTAAGGAATTCTGGACGGAAGTAAGGTTTCAAACGATCCATCAATTCTGGTTTATCAGCATCTTCTGTCAAGTTGGCTTCATAGCCAAATCCAGCATTTGAGGTCGCAATAATGACAGTGTTCTTGAAGTTTACTGTATTTCCTTGACCATCTGTCAAACGACCATCATCTAGAACTTGGAGGAGAAGAGTAATGACTTGAGGATCAGCCTTTTCAATCTCATCCAAGAGAATGATAGAGTATGGATTGCGACGAACACGTTCTGTTAAGGTATTGCTATTGTCATCATAGCCCACATAGCCTGCTGTTGTACCAATTAGCTTAGAAACGGCTGTGCGGTCACTGTATTCAGACATATCCAAACGGATGATAGCATCTTTCGTTCCAAACATATCTAGCGCCAATTGTTTAGCAAGTTCTGTCTTACCAACACCAGTAGGACCTACAAAGAGGAAGCTACCGATTGGACGGTTACCTTCATCAAAACCAGCACGGTTACGACGGATAGCTTTTGCTACTGCTTCAACGGCCTTATCTTGACCAATAACTTTCGTCTGCAAACGATGAGCCATATCTTTCAAACGCTCGATGTCTGATGCTCCCATTTGCGATACTGGAATGCCCGTCATACGTTCTACAGACTCAGCCACATCGTTGACACTTGCAGTCACTTTCATATCTTCTGTGTGGTTTTCGATTTTCTTTTCCAATTCTGCGATGCGTGTTTTATAGTTCAGAGCTGCTTCAAAATCTTCTGCCTCAACAGCTTTTTCTTGCTTGTCTTTTTCTGCCTCAATTTCACGTTCAACAGCATGCACATCTGTTACAGGATGCTGAGCTGCCAAGTGAGCTGCCGTTACGTCCACAAGGTCGATAGCCTTATCTGGCAAGCTACGTTGAGGAATGTATTGGATAGAATAATCCACAGCTGCTTTCAAAACCTCGTCTGGCAGGATAACATTATGGTGTTGCTGATAGAGATCACGAATTCCTTGAAGAATTTTATATGTATCCTCTGCTGAAGGAGCATTGACCTTGACTTCGTTGAAACGACGAGCAAGAGCAGCATTCTTCAAGATGGTGTTACGGTATTCGTCTTGAGTCGTTGCCCCAATCACGGTCAATTCTCCACGAGAGAGAGCTGGCTTAAGAATATCCGCAAGCCCTTTAGATCCACTGTCTCCACCAGTAGATCCAGCACCGAGGATTTGGTGAATTTCATCAAAGAAGAGAATGATATTCCCCGCTTCTTTCACTTCATTGACTAAGTTTTGAACGTTTTCTTCAAAACTACCGCGGTATTGAGTCCCAGCCTCAAGACCAGAGATATCGATGGAAATGATTTCTTTATTCTTAATGGCAGCTGGAACATCACCGTTCACAATCGCCTGTGCTAGACCTTCGACAACGGCTGTCTTACCAACACCTGCGTCTCCAACCAAAACAGGATTGTTCTTAGTGCGGCGTGAGAGGATTTCAGATGTCTCTTGAATTTCCTTGTTTCGTCCGATGACTGGATCCAGTTTGCCCTCACGCGCTTCTGCTGTCAAGTTTCGACCCAGTTTAGCAAGGACACCATCTTGTTTCATACCTGAAGCCTGTTGTGGCATTTGTCCATCAACTTCTGCATTTCCTGGCAATTGACCAGTTGCACGATAGTGAGCAAATTCCTCAGGTGTGACTTCACGTCCATTAATCAAGTAGCGACGATTTTCAGAACTATATCCTCGCATACCACCCATCAATTGGTTAAATAAATCATCCATGTTGTTAAAATTATTAAAGTTGTTATTCATATTCTTTACCTCTTTTTGTTTACTTAGTTATGATTACTGATATTGACTATCTTTGACCTTTGTTTTAAAAAATTTAGACTAGCTAAATGGCTACTCTACGTACTATTTCTGGTTTTTCTTTGTCAAGCAGGAGTAGACTATCTTTACTTCTGAAGATTTCTAGATTAAACATAGACCCCACCTCTTTCTATTTTACTTTAAATAAGTGTTCTAGTAAGGCTTTCATTTACCTTACGTTCATAATATACTACATTAGTCAGAAAAGGTCAAGTAATTTGACTTTAATTGACCAATATTTTTTAAAAAGCAAAAACACCCTGAAACATCAGGGTGCTATTCTTACATCAAATATAAAATTGCTAGGGTCAGAAGACTTGCTAGAAGTCCCACTCCCCAAAAGAAGAAGTCAACCTTCCACTCGCTCCAAGGATTTCCTTTACCAGACAATCCTCCAAGCTCAAAATGGTGATGCACAGGCGTCATACGGAAAATACGTTTGCCACCAGTCAGTTTGAAATAGCTGACTTGCATCATGACCGAAGTTGTTTCAAAAACATAAACAATTCCGATAATCAAGAGAGTCCATTCTTGGTGGAGAGCCATAGAGATAGCCGCTAGCATTCCACCGAGAGCCAAACTTCCCACATCTCCCATAAAGACCTTAGCAGGCTTATGGTTAAAGACAAAGAAACCAAGCAAACCACCAATCATAGCAAGAATCACTAGAAAGATATCCATCTGACCTTGCACATAGGCAATAACTCCATAGGCAGACAAACTAATCACAACGGAAATACTAGCTAAACCGTCAATTCCGTCTGTCAAGTTTACTGCATTTGAAAAACCGACTAGCCAGAAAAGGGCGAAAAGAATATAGAAAATCCCTAGATGCACTTGGTAGCCAAAGACAGAAAGCATATCGCCACCACGCTCATAGAAAAGGTAGAAAATGACACCACCTAGAAGCTGAAGAGCCAATTTCTGTTTGGGATTAAGGCCCTCATTGATTTTACGGAAGACCTTGAGGAAGTCATCTAAAAAACCAACCAAGCCATACAAGACCAAAATAAACAAAATCATACCAACATTATTGGTCAATTGTTTTGAAAAAAGAGCAACAAGGAAACTCACCACAACTGCAACAATAAGGAAAACAAGTCCCCCCATAGTTGGCGTTCCAGCTTTTGCCTGGTGCTGTTTGACATCCTCATGCATCTGCTGGCCTGTAATTTGCGCCTTTCTATAAAATTGGATAAAGGCTGGAATTCCTACCAAAGTTAGTAAAAATGTCACAATTCCAGCACTGATGGAAATAAACATATTAGTCTCCTAAAGTTAATGTAATTTTTTTAATGTCCTTGATAGCTGTGTTGGCACGAACATCTTGCTTCTGCACAGTAGAGCCCGAACCTTCAAATACAAGTTCTATATTTAACCACTTAGAAAAAGCTTCTGCGGTTGCTTTTGTCCAACCATACATATCTGGAACTTCCTCTGCTTTATCAGATAAGAGGAGAACTTGCTGGTTAGGTGCAAGATTAGTTCCTTCTTCTACAGATGATTCTTTAATCTTTGTTCCTGTTCCCACAACGATTGGTTGCACAATATTGCGACGTAAGGCTTCCGCCAAATCGCCAGGTGAAATATCCTTGATACTAGGCATGGCATAAGCGCTTTGATTGGTTACCTGATCTAACGTTTTAGCGGTAGATTGGAGGTTAAGGGAATCTTTCATAGCCACTGCCCTTTCCAAAATAGGATTGGCAAATTCTCCCAACTGGATACCTGAATAATGCTCAGGCTGTTGAACCGTCACATAGAGAATAAAATCAGGATTTTCAGCAGGGTTCATCGATACAGCAGAAAAAATGTAATTGGTCGTACCAACTAAGTAACCCCCATTTTTCTCATCGGCAATCTGGGCTGTACCGGATTTGAGGGCTACATTTTGACCAGGAACAGTTACAGTTGGCTTGCCTGTGCTGTGGTTATGCATGGTTCCATAAACTGGATCTGTTCCTACCAAAACCATGTTGGTTCGAGTTAGACTGGCTGCATCTTTGGAAACAGGATTTCCTACAATCTCTTTTTGAGATTTCCGAACGGATTGGTCATTTGGGTCATACAAGGAACTGATAAATTTAGGTTCTAGCATAACTCCATCATTGGCAATAGCCGTGAAGGCACGAATCATTTGCGTCTGGGTCACTGAAATCCCTTGTCCAAATGAACTCTGAGCAATATTTACGATATTGTCAGCGGGAAGTTGACCTGCATATTCATCCGTCAAGCCAAAACGAGTCGGAACACCAAATTTAAAGCGATTAAGATAATCAAGCCAGGTAGCATCTCCCATCTTTTGCTCAAGGAGGGTCATCCCAACGTTACTTGAGAGTGCAAAACCTTGAGAAAAAGTCATCATTCTGCCACCAGTCAATCCTTCATTGACGTCCCAATCTCGAATCGTGACATCTGCAATTTTTAACTCACTACTATCGAAGACTTCTCCTCCTGGAAAGGTATTATTATCAATAGCAGCAGCGAGCGTCATAACCTTCATGGTTGACCCCGGCTCATAGTTACTTTGATAGAGGATATCACGCCAAACAAAGTCCTTGGTAAGTCCTTCCTTAGTATCGGCATCAAAGGTTGGTCTCTGCGTCGTTGCAAGAATCTCCCCCGTTTTAGCACTAACCAAGGTAGCCGTCATATACTTGCCTTTTACTTTTTCTTGAAAGGCATTCATCTGTGTCTCCATGAAGGACTGAAGGGTGCTGGAAATAGTCGTATAAACATCCTTGCCATCTACTGTTTGTTGGGAAACTTGTTCTGTTCCGGGGACAATATTACCCAGACGATCCTTTTCATAGGTAATAATACCGTCTTTCCCTGCAAGAATACTATTCAAGGAACTCTCCATCCCAGAAGTTCCCAGCAAACTCTTGCTTCCATCCTCATTTTCATGGAGTTGAGCTAAACCAATAAAACTAGAAGCGAATTGTCCATTTGGATAGCTTCTATTAGGACTAGTTGTGAAGTCAATTCCTTCAACACTAGCGTCTTTTAGATCCTTTTTAATAGCCATCATATTGGCATAGGTAATTCCATTTCCTTTTGCACCAAAAGAAACTTGAGTCAGATTCGGTTGAGACAATTGTTCTTTAACATAAGCCTCGTCCATATCCAAATACTTATGGAAAACCTCTGCTACCTTATTAAACTGGGCATCTTCTACATAAAGAATTTTACCCGTTGCTGATTTGTATTTTTTATCAATGACAGCATAGACATTATAGGAGGTTGCGTCCTCAGCAATCGGGACTCCATTTCGGTCATAAATAGTCCCACGTTTGGCAGGGACTATACGGGTTATTTGGTGAACTTTCTTAGCCTCTTTGACTAGATCCGTTCCAAATTTACTACCACTCCCGATAATAACAGCAAAATTGATCAAAAAGACAGCGAAAAGTACGACAGCTAACAAGCTGATGTACTTCCCCACTATTTTACGGTTTTCTGCTGGAGATTTACGGTTTCTAATCGCAAATCGGGTTATTCTTTTTGTCCACTTCATATCTTACTCCGCTGATCGAATATTCTCGTTATTCAATTTTAAGTCCTTAGAATTTGCGATTTCTTTCAAGCGTTCTGCCCTCAACAATTCATTTACCTCTTGTTTGGCATCATCCAACTCTGTCTTCTTCTCCTCTATCTGCGCATTGATTTTTGTCAAATCATTTTGTACTTGTAGGAGTCGAGTCTGCATAAAGATAATACTCAGCGCCAAAACGAGAGCTGTAAACGCAATGGAAAGATAAAAAGCCTTCTCCACACGGGAGAATTTTTTTATACGATTCTGCAAGAATTGACTGGTTGTTTCTTTTTTATCTACCATTTTTTCCTCTTACTTGTGAATTTTTCTGACCACGCGCAACTTGGCTGAGTGCGAGCGGTTATTGGCTTCTAATTCTTCTGCACTTGGCAAGATTGGCTTACGGGATACCAATTCCATCTTGGGCTTGAGATCATCTGGGATGAAAGGCAAGCCTTTTGGAACTTCAACCGTTGAAGCTTCCTTGAACAATTGCTTGGTCAAGCGGTCTTCTAGCGAATGGAAGGTAATCACTGAGATTCTACCATCTAGAGCCAACATCTCCATAGCCTGCTGGATAGATTCATCTGCGGCTCCCAGCTCATCGTTGACTTCAATCCGAATAGCCTGGAATATCTGTTTGGCAGGATGGCCCTTCTTCTTGAGCTCCTTGGCAGGTTTAGCCGACTTGATAATCTCTGCTAATTCAGTCGTAGTCTCGATTGGCGTGACCTCACGCGCTTGTTCAATCTTACGGGCAATCTGTTTAGAAAACTTATCCTCGCCATACTTGAAGAAAATACGAACCAAGTCATGATAGTCATAGTGGTTCACTACCTCATAGGCTGTCAGACTAGCATCCTGATTCATGCGCATGTCCAGTGGCGCATCCTTTTTATAAGAAAAACCACGCTCACGCTGGTCCAGCTGAGGACTAGACACTCCCAAGTCATAACAAATTCCATCAATTTCCTGAACACCAGCTTCGCGCAAACGTGCCTGTAAATGACGGAAGTTATCCTTGATAAAGGTCACCATTCCCTTTTCAATGTAGGGTGCCAAGCGTTTTTGCGCATTGTCAATGGCATTCTGGTCCTGGTCAAAGGCATAGAGATGGCCTTTTTCACTTAATTTACTTAATAAATATTCGCTATGGCCCGCTCCACCCAAAGTCGCATCAACGTAGATACCATCAGGCTTTACGTCGAGCATATCAATCGTTTCGTGGAGCAAGACCGTTACATGATGAAATTCTTTTGTCATATCTTATCTATTTTACCACAAATCTGACTAGCTTGCACTAGTCAGACAAATAGGCCAAAAACAAGTAAGAATTTCTTTAAGAAATATGTCAAATATGCTTGACATTAACTCCATAGAAGAATATAATGTAGTCAAATATATACGACACAAATCAGAAAGGAGAACAGATGAACCGTGTGAAAGAATTTCGCAAGGAACTGGGCATTTCCCAGCTCGAACTCGCCAAGGATATCGGTGTCTCGAGACAAACCATCAATATGATTGAAAACGACAAGTACAATCCAACTCTGGAACTCTGTCTCAATCTCGCCCGCAGCCTCCAAACTGACCTCAATAGTCTCTTTTGGGAGGATAATTTTTAAAAAAGGAGCAAACTCATGAAAAAAGAAACCTTCACTGAAAAACTGATCAAGCGCACATACGGTATTTCTGATCCCCTTGACGAATACAAACGACGCGAGGCAGACCGTATAGGTAACCAAGTCTTTATCTTCCTATTTTATCTGATGATTTTCGGCAATCTTATTCCACTCCTTCTGGCCTATAAATATCCTCAACTAGTGGCTCTAGTCTATCCTCCTCTAATTTTAGTGATTGCCCTCATCGTTGCTGGATATCTCACCTACCAAATGCAAAAAACAGGGATTACAACTATTGAACCAGATATGCTGAGTGAGAAAGAAAGTAAGCAACTACATTACCCAGGTCTGAAAGCAGGTTCGTTCTTTGGTCTATGGATGTTTTTTATAACTCCTCTTCTCAGTATACTCGTAGGTGAAAGTCCGGACTATTTTCATTCTCTTCTCACTATAAGAAATGGTGTATCAAGCATTCTCGGTTCTATTTTCTTCGGAGCGAGCATACAGTTCCTCATCTCCCGTCGCATTGCAAAAACTAAGAAAGATCAGGATAATGATTAGGAGCCAACTAATGAAAAAAGAAAAGAAACAGTTACGTTATCCTTGTCTGAAAGCAGGTTCGATTTATGGAACAGTGATATTTTTTATAATTCCACTCATTGATACCCTAACAAGTGAAAATCTAAATTTTATCACTTCTCTTCTAAATACAAAACATATTTTTAAAACTATACTGGGAGCTTTCTTTTTCGGAGTGATGATACATATTGTCGACTCACTTCGTATTGCAAGAGCTAAAAAAGACCAGGATTAGGAGGTGCCCTATGAAATCACTAGTAACTTTACTTACCTATCATCTTTTGTTCAGTTCTCTGCTCATCTTCATCATCGTTTCAGGGAACTTGCCAATCTACGATATAGTCCTCCTTCCAGTCTTTGTTCCAGCCCTCAACAAAGGATTGACTTATCTAAAGATCGACTCCCAAAAAACGCGCATACTCAACTTAGCACTGTGCTTTATGATTCTATCTTTACCACAATTGATGGTCATCTCAAGCGGTTGGAAATATTATTTACTGCTGACTATTGCTAGCCTTTCTTCTATCACTTATCTTTATTATCTCTATCAATTCGTAAAAGAAAATCAGTAAAACCGCTCATTTAGGAGGTTACTAGTATGAAAAAAGAAGACTTCACCACTCGCCTACTTCGAAATCTCTTTCATATCCAAGGCCCTTTTGATGAATGCCGACAAGAGATTATCTACAAGGCTTGTGCCCGTTCCATGGTCCAAATCGTTTATTCTTCCTTCTTCCTCTTCTTGTTTTATCTGTTATTTGGACGCTTCATAGAGGTCGTTCGCTATGCCATGCCCTACGTTTACTCTGGACTCATTTTTTTCATTACTTTAAAAACCCAAAGAGCCGTCAAAGAACTCCATCTGGAAAAAGATGACAAGTCAGAAATCATCCTCAAAACCTACAGCAAAGCCCAAATCAAATTCCGAAGCTGGGTTGTGTTTATCGGTCTTCAGATTGGCCTCTTTACCCTACTCATCTTTCATAAAGTCTTCGTTCAGCAGATGTCCCTTTCAGATTTTGGAAAGTTGCTCATGCAATTCGATAAAAGTGTTCCTTTCCTGATGTATGGTCTGATTATCGGTAGCATTTTTGGAACCCTGACCTACGGATTTCTATCACTGCAGGAGGAGAAAACTCCTAAAAATACCAAACAGAAGGAGAAAAGCAATCAATGACCTCGATTTACGATTTTTCAGTCTTGAACCAAGACAATCAAGAAACTCCACTAGATGTCTATCGTGGGAAGATTCTCTTGGTTGTCAACACTGCTACTGGATGTGGTTTAACGCCCCAGTATCAGGGACTTCAAGAACTCTATGATCGCTATCAAGAACAAGGTTTTGAAATTTTAGACTTCCCTTGCAATCAGTTTATGGGACAAGCCCCCGGCAGCGCAGAGGAAATCAACGCCTTCTGTAGCCTACACTATCAAACCACTTTCCCACGTTTTGCCAAGATCAAGGTCAACGGTAAGGAGGCAGATCCCCTCTATGTTTGGTTGAAAGACCAGAAATCTGGCCCACTAGGAAAACGAATCGAATGGAATTTCGCTAAGTTTCTCATCGGTCGTGATGGGCAGGTCTTTGAACGCTTCTCTTCCAAAACAGACCCCAAACAAATTGAAGAGGCCATACAAAAATTACTATAATTCACAATCTCACTATGATTAGGTTTCTTTTAGCCTGATGAATAGTGAGATTTTTTGATGGGCTTTGACTTAAATAGAAAAACACCCCATGATATGAACCATGAAGTGTTGTAAAAATGATACATTCATAGCAGACAATTCACTACTAGACACTATTTTTAACCCCAGCATATACATAAGTTCTATTGCTAGGACACGCTTTTTCCGTTACCACCCTAAAATAAAAACGATGTACCCGCCCATCCTTGGCATTTTCCTTGTTTAAAACAAAGTAGTTTTTCTGATTCATCGCCATGGTTCGTAAGATGTCATCAATCAAGAAAGTCAAGGGCACGTTCATGGCAGAATATTTTTGAAAATCCTCTTCAAAATGAATATAGTTATCTGAAAAATAATCCATCTGCAGTTTGTTTTCATACAGCTCTTTTCTAGTCATAAACTCCCTCCTCCCACAGCCGAATTTCTAGGATATCTGCAACCTCTATCAACCTATATCCCTCGTTTGTCCTAATAGATAGAGTCTGATGTGATAACTCTCTCACCACACCGACGATAGTGATTTTCTGCTTCTTTTCCTTAACCACAAAGAATCCCTTTAGCTGGCTAATATAAAGCTGAGAAAGTAAATGTAGTTTCTCAACTGGGTCCAAATCTATCGAAAAATCAACACGTTTTTTTTCTTCACTGAGCGAACTGGTGTGTTCTGAGAGGTAAAATCCCATCCACTTCTGCATACCTGGATCTTGATAATCTCGCGCAGATTGAAAAGGTAAATAAGAACGATCAATCATTGTAATCCATCTAATCCTCCAGCAGAATGTCCCCCAATCAGCTTGCTTCTAGCAAGACTCCTAGAGGCTTCTTCCAGTGCATTTGCTCTTAAAAGGGAAGTGAAACCAAATTGTTCCCGAATGGAGTCAATAGCCGTCTGGAGCCTTTCTTCTTTTTCTAACTTGTCAACATCATCAAAGAGGGAGATCAAACCAAAGGACTCGTCCACAAAGCCTGAATAGTTAACTCCGACACTTCTGACCGCTCCAGAAGTGTATTTGTTATGAAATAGCTTCAAAACATAATCCGTTAAGACAGCTGTATTATTGGTCGGTTCGATCTTCATTTGTGTGTGAATAGACGACCTGACCTCCTGTTTAGAGAAACCGACATAGATAGAGACAAGGGTTGTTTTCTTGCCAGACCTTCTCAATCTAATAGCCACCTGCTCCGCCATTTCTCGAAGAATAATTTCAATATCCCGTAGCTTCACGTAGTCTCTGGGCAAGATTTGAGAATTCCCCAGGCCCTTGGATTTGGCTTTATAAGGCTTATGAACATTGCTCTCATCAATTCCGTTAGCATGAAACCACAAACGCAGACCAGCCTGACCCAGAGCTTTCTTTAACTGGTCTGGATTGCTGGTTGCCAATTCCTTGATAGAAAAAATCCCCAGAGCATGCAAGCGTTTCTCCATCCGCCTGCCAATTCCCCAAAAGTCAGTCATCTTAGGGATTGCCCAGACCTTCTCTTCCACATCCTGGTAAGACCAGTTGGCCCTCATGGTCGGAGTGTGCTTGGCCTCATTATCCAGAGCCAACTTGGCCATTAAAGGATTGGCATTGGACATACCTACTGTAGAGTAGATTCCTGTCTGCCTCCAAATATCCCTCTGAATACGAGCAGAAAGCATATCCAGCTTGTTTTTGCGAGAGAGACTCTTATCTGGGATAAAATAGTTGAGCGAACTAGTCAGATCAATAAAGCCCTCATCGATAGAGTAAGGATAAATATCATCTGGACTACCATAATTCTGAAAGATTCGCTGAATTTCCATATTAACTGCGATGTACTCATCCATCCTGGGTGGCACAATCAAGGTCACTTGAGCCCAATCTTCAATGTAGCGAACATAGTCTGAATCAGTAGGCAACCCCTGCTTTCTAGCATTGTAGTAGGAAAATTTACGGGTCTTGATATCAAAGGGCAGATCATAGGCCCGACCAACATTTGACTTGCCAAAAATCTTCTTAAACAGGGGAGAGGAGGCTAGGATAAGACCAGTTGAATTATCCGCGCGACTCATGACACAAAGCGAGGTTTTCAGCGGATGTAAGCCCCTTTTCACGCACTCAACACTGGCATAAAAGGATTTCATATCGACAAAGGCAATGTCACTTTTGGGCTCTCTGGAATAATCAAAGTGGCCCATAGTCTAGCCCTCCATTGGCACAAAGTTCCCAACGATAATGCCAACAATTCGAGGATCTTCCTCATAGGAGATGAAAATATCCTTGTATTTAGGATTGATCGATACCAGACGCAATCCATTCTCCTCTCGATAGACCCGTTTGATATAGGTCTGGTTGTTGCAAACCACTGCATAAACCGCCCCGTCATAGTCAAATCCTGTCTCTCGAATCAGAGCTACTGAACCATTTTGGTATTTAGGTTCCATGGAGTCCCCAGACACCCAGGACGCAAAATCATGAGCCAACTCCTCATTAAAGTAAACCGTATCAAAATTCTGATCATCGTAGACTGAAGCCCCAATCCCTGCTGACATGCGTTCATAAACACGGTACTCGTAGAGGCGCTCTGGCATAGCTGTCACTTTCTGGGCTTGCTCCTCTTGAGATAGGTTGCGAGCATAGAGAACAACCTTCTCCTTCCCTTTCTTGGAGAGGCTATGGTAGAGACGGACAATCTCGATCTGAGTAAAATATCCTTTGGGTACTTTTAAAATGTTCTCTAACTGGAACACCTTCTCCTTGGACGGTTCCTTGACTCCACGTTCCCAAGCTGAGTAAGCCTGAAAACTAATCCCAAGTTGCTCTGCAATTTCCTTCTGTGTCAGTTTTAACTCTTTCCTCCGAGCCTTTAATTTTTCTGGCTGATACATACTTCACCTCCTATTATGATGATTTAATGGACATTATCTCCCTTAGAAAGACTAATCGATGCTTGAATCCAGATTTTTAAAAATCAACCAATATGGTTTAGTTTTATTATATAAAAAAAGTGGACGGTTGTCTACTAGGAATATCATAAACATCATGAGTTTTATACTCAATGAAAATCAAAGAGCAAACTAGGAAACTAGCCGCAGGCTGCTCAAAACACTGTTTTGAGGTTGTAGATAGGACTGACGAAGTCAGTCACATATATACGGCAAGGCGACGTTGACGCGGTTTGAAGAGATTTTCGAAGAGTATTAATCAAACTAAAAGGACCTAGCCCTATACAATACAGAACTAAATCCTTTGAATAAATAATTGATCTAACTGTTAGAATCCCTACAGAAATTCCAGTTTTTCTCTATTTGATACCAGACATTAGTTTTTCAATACGTGGAACGTAGAAGAGTAAGATAATACTGAATACAATCGTAATTCCTCCAACAATTCCATAGTAAGCAACTTCAGTTTCGCTTGTATAAAATTTTACAATTTGAGCATTGATAGCTTGGGCAGCAGCATCACTCAAGAACCAGATAGACATCATTTGTGCTTGGAAGGACTTTGGTGCTAGCTTATTAGTGACTGATAGACCAATCGGCGAAATCAACATTTCCCCCACAATCACAATAGCCCAACTCATAATCAACCAGAAAGGACTGACCTTAACATCTGTCCCAAAGAGCATCCCTGGTAACATCATCCACAAGA
The DNA here is from genome assembly GCF_003943935.1 of Streptococcus mitis. GTDB lineage: Bacteria > Bacillota > Bacilli > Lactobacillales > Streptococcaceae > Streptococcus > Streptococcus mitis_BK. The sequence continues at coordinate 57,882 of NZ_RJOB01000003.1, forward strand.
AAGATAAACCTGCGGCAAATAAACCATAAGCAAATTTCTTAGAAGAGGACGGTTGCTTTTTACCCATTTTCCCCCACAACCATGCAAAAATCGGCACATAAATCATAATGAAAAGTGGATTGATACTTTGGAAAAAGCTAGATGGGAAATGAATCTGATTCCCAAATACATTAAAGTAAAGTCGAGTTTGATCATCCGCAAATAGAGCGAGAACAACAGAACCCTGCTCCTCAATAGACCAGAAAAGTACCCCAGCGATAAATAGAGGAATGTAGGCAAATACTCGAGATCTCTCAGTGGCAGTTATTTTCTGACTAGATAAAATTTTGAAGAAATAGTAGATTGGAATGATTACCGCAATCACTGTAAAGATATTAACAATCATATCCACGTTAAACTGGTGAGTAAAGACTAAGCCTATAATCACCAGAATAACCATGACAAGTGTAAATAGCAAGCGTTTAATTAAGGTCTGCTGGTCCTTCTGTGAAAGTGGATCAGTGGGGTAAAGACTTGATTCAGGCAGATATTTCTTCCCATCTAAAACATACTTTACCAAACCAAAGAACATCCCAATGGCAGCTAATGAGAAACCTAGATGGAAATTGACTTCCTGACCTAGATAACCTACTAAATAAGGGGCAACGAAGGCACCTAAGTTAATACCAAAGACAAAGATACTAAAACCTGCATCCCGTCTATCATCCTCTTTCTCATAAATTCCCCCAACCATATCTGAGATATTGGGTTTTAAAAATCCAGTTCCAAAGATAATCAAGGCAATAGAGAGATAGAGAGCCACTTGTCCAAAAGGTGTTGCTAAAGCAATATGCCCTAGCATAATCAGAATCCCACCGTAAAAGACAGTCTTACGGCTTCCTAAAATACGGTCACTAACAAAACCACCGACAACCGAGGACAAAAATACCAGCGAGCCATAAATCGCCATAACCGATGCAGCCGTGGTCTTATCCATCCCCAACCCACCATCTTGCACACTATAGTACATATAGTAAAGTAGGATAGCTCGCATCCCATAGTAAGAAAAGCGTTCCCACATCTCTGTAAAGAAGAGGGTGGACAAGCCCATAGGATGTCCAAAAAATGTTTTCTGTTTTTCCATATATATTCTCCTTTAACGATATAATAATTCATTTTACAGAATTTTCAAACAAATGTCAAACAAATCCTGTTTATTTTAGAAAATTTTCTGAAAAAATCTAACGTCTCATACTTAATTCCACCATAAAAATCCGTTTCAGACTAACTTCCACTTCAGTCAGGCAAGTGGAAGTTACTTTGAGAAATCACCTTTAAAAATTTGCTCTTGTTTAGTTTAAAAATATTTCAAACCTTGAAACATACTTATCCTTTCCTCTTCAGTAAACAAAAACATCCCTATGCCAAACTTGTAATTACTAAAATACAAGCCAATAAGCATAGAGATGTAAAACTGTTACACATTAAAAAATAAATAATTAGTAATTAAATAATAGAAATTGTGTACGAAATTTCTCAATTAGTTTTCGCTAGTAAATATCATCTCCAACAAACGCCCTCTCAATTCCTTATCCTGATGATGCAAGATATTCATTAACTCATGAGAATTTTTGGCATTGATGAATTGATTTAACAATCTATCTTTTAATTCATATGGAAGAGAAGCAGTCTTTAGTAGTCTAAAAACTTCATCATTTAGGGATGTCCTTTTATTATCTTTCAATTCAAATCTAGCTGTATCATTCTTATTTGGCAATTCAATTATAGACACATTCGTTCCTTTAAAATGAATTCTATGCCTTCTATTGCTTGGAACGATACTAGAATCTCCTTGTAATGTTAACTCTACCATTCCCATTTCCCAATCGATTGATAATCTTGTTTTATATCTTTGACCATTTTGATCTTCAATCATTTCAAAAGAATGTTGTTTGCCTGGGAATACATACCAATCTACAACTTCAGGTAAATCAACACCCATATCTATCTCAGAACCAACCAAGGGAATGATTGCGCCACTTTTTGCAAACACTGGCATCGTCGAGATGTCTCTATAAACACTTAACTTCACACCACCTGTGTACTTTTTCTCTGAAAAGAAGTCATACCATACACCTTCAGGGAACCATACATCTACTTTTGCAGATTGGAATGTCAAATCCATCTTTTCTACAATGGGAGCCACCATCAGTTCTGTTCCAAAAAAGTATTGGTTTGGAACATTATAGCTCTCATCATTCTCTGGGTAGAAATAATACATTGGGCTGATTAATGGGGCACCTTCTTCATGTGTCTTTACATTCATGGTATATAGATATGGAATCATCTGATGTCTCAAACGAAGGTATTTCTTCATAATCTTAGATGTTGTTTCTGAAAAAAACCAAGGTTCTTTACTATTGAAGGGACTTCTAGAACTATGTAAGCGAGTAATCGGACTAAAAACGCCAAACTGTAGCCATCTAGTTTGTAGCTCCTCGTCATAATCCCCCAGCATGTGTCCACCGATATCATGACTCCACCAACTATAACCGATATTAGATGCTGTTGCTGTAAAATAAGGTTGAAATCTTAAGGAATTCCAACTAATAATGGTGTCCCCTGAAAAACCAACAGGGTATCGATGACTACCAGGACCTGCATATCTTGATAAAATCAAACCACCTTCTGCATTTTTACAACTATCCTGATAATGATAATGGTTTAAAAGCCATAGTGGATCCAACATCCCTTGAGTCCCTTGTTGCCAGTCAATCCACCAAAAATCTACTCCCTGCTTTTCTAGCTCATAATGAACATCTTTAAAGTAGGATTCCCTAAAAGAGGGATTAAAAAAATCAAAAATAGCAGGTTCTTCTAGTTCTACATTTAACCCCAATCGTTTGGCGACTCGAGGATAAGCTTCTTCATAAGCCCGTATCCCATCAGCAGGATGGACATTTAAGGAAAGTTTTAACTTCCTATCATGAAGTTGTTGCAATAACTGTTCTGGATTAGGTATTAAGTTTTTATTCCAACTATATCCTGTCCAGCCACTTCCAAAACGGGCTGGAATGTCAGTTATATGCCAATCCATATCTAACACACCGATAGATAATGGAATTTTCTCTGTTTTAAATCTGTCTATTAAATCCAAGTATTCATCCGACGTATAAGGCCAATATCTACTCCACCAATTGCCTAAAGCATATCTTGGCAACAAGGGTGTTGAACCAGTCAAATGGTAAAAGTCTCTGATTGCTCCTCTATAATCATGCCCATAGGCAAAGAAATACAGGTCAATTTGATTTTCTCTCTCAATATAACCAGACTGTTCATCCCAAATAAATCCTTGAGAATCATCCAATAAGGCTATACCATTTCGGCTAATAATTCCATCTTCTAACGAGATTGCTCCATCTGCCTTATCCAGAGTCCGAGCTGTTCCTTTTAACGTTTCAATAGATTCACCAAAATACCAGCGACTACCATATACAGCAAAATTTCCTTTTAATTCTATAAATAAATTTTCGGCGTTAAATTCTCCTTTATTAAAGTGCAAATGAAAATAGTCCGTCATAATATCTAGTACGTTTGATGTCTCGATATAATCTAACGAAACTTGGCCAAAATCTCTATTATAGATAAGTTGTGTAGTTCTATCCTCAAAACTTCCAGTTTGAGAGTATTCTAACCTTACTAACTTGTCTGTTAATACAGAGATTCGATAAAACTCTCCCTTAAAAATTTTCAATTTGTTTCCCTCCTTTTATGGTAGCATAAAAACAGAACGCACCATTTTTGATGCGTTTTTCGTTATTCTGAATGCAATGTTCTATCTGTTATATCTATGACAAATAATAGTCAATTGAAAAAATGTAGTGGACAAAATATCTTTTAACAAACCAAGATGTTATTAAAGAGTTATCCCTTTTCAACCTTTTTAAGCTTATGTAGTTGTGAAACAAACTACTTTTAAACTATTAACTAAGATAGGGTTGATAAATAATTTCAAACTCTTACTAGCAATCATACGATATTCAAGCTCGCGTGCTTTTTGCTCATCTCGTTCTTCCTGCTTATTTCTTAGAACTGAAGAACCCGGATAGGTATATAAATTATCTGGATCAATATAGTCATAAGACTCATAACATTTACTCTTCATTAAGCCATCTCCAGAGCAAGAGCTTCATCTCGTAATTTTTCAACATCACTAACCGTAGATCGCTATCCTTCAATCATATTTGTACTTAAAGCATACCAAACACTCTTAAAAACGGATCGGTTTTCAAAAGCTACTCCCATGATTGTCATCTTTTATTTATCTATATCTAAGGACATATGCTACCTCCTTTAGTTACATTATACCATGTTTCTCTGTAGCTTTTAAAAATTTTATAAACTTCAAATCCAAATATAAAACTCGTTCTTTTTCCTTTTTTAACTAATGATTTTGAGTAAAAACTTAACTTCAGGGGAAAATGAAGTAAAACTAGACAAAATTCAAAAACTGATTTCGTACAACTCAAAATACTGATTTTAGACTGAAGATAATACTAGAATTCTAATTAATGTTTTTATAATAAAGAGCTGACGACTTATGTTGCTTTTGATTTCTTAAGAATGTAAAAAGAAACAATAAGGTAAACTTTCGAGTGATTTGAAACGTTGATAGTATCGTATTGATTAACGTTTTGAGGTAACTGACCTTGTCAGGTTGCAGCCACATTTGTAAGCGACTAAAGTCGCAACAACTGTGTCAATTGCACCAATTTAGTAAAAAAGTACAAAAAAGAACACCCCGAAAGGTGCTCTTTGTAAGTACAGTAATTCTTTCGAATTAACGTTTACTAAATTGTGATGCTTTACGAGCTTTCTTAAGACCTGGTTGGGGCACCACTTATTTCATCTAATTTCAAAGTGCTTTAAAATCAACGTTTTCATAAGTTTTCAAAACATAAAATTTCAACTAATTTTAATCAATTTCATCAAAATAAGGTAAACTTTCATAAAAAATAAGCAAAAATCGAACCAGAATATCAAAAGTTTCCCTTATTTAGTTTTACAGAAGTGAAATAGGGATTCACTACACGTCAATATACGGTAGAAACCTTGATTTAAAGCGATTCTTGAAATTTCAAATTTCACTACATTGCAATAAAAATAAGCCGAATCACTACCTTTTTTTGAAATAAGAATATTGATTCGGACAATTAAAAGTAAGAGGAACTCAAATGTAAATTGGAGTTCCTTTTTTGTATATTTTTCAAATAACGCCTCTACACTATTTGTAGCAAATTCACCACTACAGTTTTATCTTAGTTAAAATAAGTTAGAATATGTAAGTGAGTATCAGATATACCAAGACATCGTCACCATCTAAGGTATATTCAAAATACAAAAGTTGACCAACTAGATTTCTGAATATCCTTATATATCCATTCTCAAAATTGGTTTAAATAGCGTAGTCTTTTAAACTAGTTTTGAGAATCTAAAAAATCTTCCTACATATGTAAGAAGATTTTTTAGTTCAGAATGATTAGATTTAGCTAATGGATACCTATCCTACCCACTCACCGTTAGCATTGACTCGATAGCCATCGGGTGTAGTGGTGTTTACTAATAAATCTCCTGAATTATAGGTATAGTACCATTTACCAGAAACTGTAAACCAACCTGTCTTCATAGCTCCAGCAGTATCAAGATAATACCATGATCCTTTGTCTTTAACCCAACCAGTAGCCATTGAACCTGATTCGTTTAAGTAATACCATAAGCCTTTATCTTTAATCCAACCAGTAGCCATTGAACCTGATTCGTTTAAGTAATACCATAAGCCTTTGTCTTTAACCCAACCAGTAGCCATTGAACCTGATTCGTTTAAGTAATACCATAATCCTTTATCTTTAACCCAACCAGTAGCCATTGAACCTGATTCGTTTAAGTAATACCATAAGCCTTTATCTTTAACCCAACCAGTAGCCATTGAACCTGATTCGTTTAAGTAATACCATAAGCCTTTATCTTTAACCCAACCAGTAGCCATTGAACCTGATTCGTTTAAATAATACCATAAGCCTTTGTCTTTAACCCAACCAACTACTCCCTGATTAGAATTCTTTTTAGGTTTAGCTACATCAGTTTCAGTTTTACCTGTTCCTTCTTTAGGTTTAGCTACATCAGTTTCAGTTTTACCTGTCCCTTCTTTAGGTTTATCTACGTCAGTTTCAGTTTTATCTGTTCCTTCTTTAGGTTTAGCTACGTCAGTTTCAGTTTTACCTGTCCCTTCTTTAGGTTTAGCTACGTCAGTTTCAGTTTTATCTGTCCCTTCTTTAGGTTTAGCTACGTCAGTTTCAGTTTTACCTGTTCCTTCTTTAGGTTTAGTTACGTCAGTTTCAGTTTTACCTGTTCCTTCTTTAGGTTTAGTTACGTCAGTTTCAGTTTTACCTGTTCCTTCTTTAGGTTTATCTACGTTAGTTTCTTGTTTTATATTATCTACTTTTTCAACGATGATATCATTACTAGTAGATAAATTTGATTTAAGAACATCTTTTATATGTTCTGATGTTACATAGAACTTAACAGTTTCAGGAATTGCAAATGTATCTTTTTTCACAGAAAACTCTGTACTTTTATTCTTAATATGAATTTCCTTTAATGAATCTAAGCTGCCACTTAGGAAGAAGGACGGCAATGAGTTGATATTATTACCAATTGTTAATCTTTTTAATTTTGGTAAACCGTTCATGACATGTTTACCAAAATTTTTAACATTATCTGGTAATATAAGTTCTTTTAATTCTAAATTACGATAAAATGCTAAACGTTCAATAGTTTCTAAACTATTTGGTAAGCTAATTTCTTCAAGTTTAATCGCATCTTCAAATGCAAAAGTACCGATTTTTTCTAAACCATCGTTCAATTCGAGTCTTTTCAAATAAGAATTTTTATCAAACGAATATGATGTAAGTTCTTTTGTCTCCTTAGGTGTTTTATAACTTTCGTCATTTTTTTTACTTGGATAACAAATTAATTTGGTTTTATCTTTTGAAAACAAAACACCATCAATTGAGGCAAACGATTCATTTCCTTCTTCAACATCAACATGTTTTAAGCTAGTAGTATTTTTAAATAGATTACTTCCTAATGTTTTAACCGATTTTGGTAATGTTAGTTTCTCTAAATTTGATAAATTAGCAAAAGCCTCATGTGATATTAATTCTAATTTTGAACTTGAGGAAAAGGTTAGCTTTTTCAATTTTTGACTAAAAGAAAATGCACTTGTCCCAATATATTCTAGAGATGCAGGCAATTCAATCTCTTCTAATTCAGAAAAATTAAAAGCTTTATCTTCAATTTTCTCCAGCTGACTGCCATTCTCAAAAATAATAGTTTTAGCTTTACTTCCATGGAAGCCGTTTTTTTGTATTTTTTTTATGCTTGATGGAATAGTAATAGAGCTAGGATAGTAGATAATTCTACCTGTTTCATCTGGATAATAACTAAAAGCTTCACTAGCTACTTCAGTAACGGTAAATACTTTATCACCTACTGTGATTTTTGTAGGAATCGTGAATGATTTTCCATCTTGACCAGCTTCAAACTGTACAGGAGTCACTCCATTACCCACTTGAACAGTTCCTATGTTGCCTTCTACAGTTAGAACCTTATATTTGATATTATTTTGTTTAATAATACTTCCAACTTTAGTTTCTTTGATCACTTCCGAACTAGGTGTATTTGCTAGAATTGGTTCATTAGGGACATATGCTGCTAATATAACCGCAGCTGTAGTTAATGATAATACTGTTCTTTTTTTCATATAAATTTCCTTACATATTTATTTTCTAATAGATATAAAACTATAACTTTGCTAGCCGTTGTTATAAAAAGTTTTATTCAAGCATTATCTAGTAGAATAGAGTAGTACATTTTATAAATTGTTATCTCTCCATAAACATAGTATATCATTTTTAAATTTTAAGTCAAGAAAAATTAACCAATGTTAATTTTATTTTTAACACACGTTAATTTTATTTTTAACATGGGCTAAAAATAAAATTAACTGAGTAAAAACTCTCGAAATTCAATTCGCTATATTATCACTCAACTTGAACAAATACCAGAACCACAAAAAACAGATATAATTGATGCAATAGCAACTCTATTAAACAACATAAGAGACTGGGACAAAAAGATTTTGATTTCAGTAATTCTTTATTATAAATTTTTAAAATCGATAGATTAGACAAAAAAGCGAACGAAACAGAAAATCTTCACTCATATTCCCAACCATATACGGGAATTATATGTGCGATAGAAATGAAAGAGCAACTCTTAAAAAGCGTCTATCTGCTTTAGGACTACCAGACTATAGTTTTCACTTATTCCGCCACACACACGCTTCTATGATGTTAAATGCAGGTATCGCTATTACCTCAATAAATAATCCATCTAATTTCATTTCGTCTTTACCAAATTTGACGAGATTGACGACCTCTTCATAACGTCCTACCGCATTATTGACATCTTATAAGTTCGTTCTAGCTTTTGATAAGGCTTTGTCAATCTTTGGATTGACACTTTCATTTTGTGTCACAAACTCCATGCCGTAAGACGTTGCCACTCTTCAACTTCACGTTGAATTTTTACTTCTTTACTCTGTTTCGTTGCCATTACCAAAGCCTTTTAAAATGTTCTTTAAATTGGCTCTTTTAATTGCCCAGTGAGTCCTACTTAATTCCCAATCTTCTATTTTTAATTCTGATTGATGAAGTTCGATCAGATTTAAATCAATTTCACATTCTTTCTGAAAATCAAATTTTATATATCCAGCTCTTTTATCTATATCTACTAATTTTCCAAAAAATCCAGTTTTTATCTCTTGGTTCGCCTCACTATATTCTGGAAGGAATAAAGCTGGCAAACTCATTATTTCATCAATATCTTCTAAAGTGAATTGATTGAACTTTTGACTAATTGCTGAATTTGTGTATTGAAAAACCCTATCATTGTTTAAACTAAACGAGTTCTCTTCATACTTCTCATTGTAAATTATAAATAGGTTATAATATTCATTGGAAGAGAGTATCTGCCGTATAGGTGTAACATTAACGATATGATTTACACTGTTTGCTTGCTCAATATTATAAATTCTGTCCGCATTTTGTTGTAGTGGTTGTTGGGGAAATTCTGAGGGCAAATTATCCTGCCTTTTTAGTGAGTTTGTCAATGTATTCTCCTTAATTTAAATTTTCTACATGTTCTATGTTATAAATTTTGTTAGCATACTGAGTTATGATTTTTGGATTATTCAATACTTGTTGTTTCATAGATTCTTCACCTTCAGTATTAAATTTTTTCTCTTCTTCGTTCTCAGTATCTGATTCTTCAACATGCTCTTGTTCCACTATTCCAGCAGTTTGTTCATTCAACTCTTCCACACTTGGGTTATAACGAGTTATTTCTAAATTAGGCAAAGACTTTCCCAGTTCTGAGTTTCTGAATTTCCATGGCGTATTTTCTCCATTTTGAGAATACCATTCCTCAAATGTTTCTTTACCGAGTGTATTATCAATTTTATTTACAAATATATATCTCATCACATCTAACAAGAATGGCTCAATTTCTACTGTTGTAATACTTAATAATTCTGACTTAGATACAGTATTATTAACAGAAATCTTAAATCGTTCCGAAATATCAATTGTTTCATCATTACAGATTGTTTCTATAATAGCAGAAGCAAACCATTCCAATTTTTGCTCTGAAAACTTATTACTTATAAAAGCAGACATACTCTCAAGTGTGTCTTTTTTATTTTGCTTAACTGAGGTTTCAAAAGAATCAATAAAAGTTTGGTCGTCAAAGATCAAATATGATGTAGCAGATATCACACATTTTTTATATTCAGACACATTCTTTTTAAATGATGTCCCTTTAACTTTTAAAAGGGATTCCCCTGTAAAGTTCTCGATGAACGATAACATCATATCATCTTCATTTAAACCATCACTTTTATCAGTTACAACACCACGTACTCTTGTACTACGTACTCTTCTTCTAGTATTTCTAGCTTCAAGAATAAGCCCAAAGAGTATCCCTCCTGTTAGGCGTGGAACGTTAGATGACATTTTTTAACTCCTCTTACTTTATTTGGTAACTTTATCTACTTTATCTACATTTACAAGTAACTCCATCTACTTCATAATAAAGTTTGAAGATAAGGCAAATGTATATTTGATTCTATTATATCAAATTTCACAAGCGTTTTCTTCAGAATAATAATATTAGTCCTAATTGATGGCCATCAAATGGACGGATTGAAACGAATATGAAAACTCAGACGATAACGGTCGAGTTCTGCATATATCTGTTTATCCGTTTATTTGGTGTGCCCTTTTCACATCTATCGGTATTCAGTATGGCTCATTGAAGTTTCTTTCCGTCCTAAGGACAGAAAGGAACCAACATGAATAATATATATGAAGAAATTTCTAAAAAGAAATTAAATGAAAAACTCGTTAAATCTCTAACTCCAGAAGAGCAATCTTTCTGGCTTGAATGGCTAAATGAGAGTGATAGACATGAAAATAGTTATGCTCGCCAATGTCGTCGTAAAGAAATAAGTCTAAACTCCAAAATAAACAATGGAAGAACAAATAACGAAACAACTCCACTTGACTTGTTTATAGATGATTCCCCTAATCCTCTTGACTTTCTCATTCAGACAGAAGATGAAGAATTTACCTTAGCTCAATTGCCAAGATTAAAAAAGGTTCTATCTGAATTAGATGAACTTGACAGAGATATTATCTTACTTTGCCATTCATTTGAAGAATATGAATATACGTATAGGGGGGAAACCTATATAAACTACAAGAAACTTTCTTTCAGAGAAATGGGTAGAAGATTAAATGAGGACTATCGTAAAATCCAACGTAAGATACCGAAAATAATGTCTTATATAAAAGAAAGACTCACAGAATAATTGAACAAAAAAATTAGGCCTTTTTTGCTCAAAAATGGTTCAACTACCCTTAATTTTGTCCATTAATTAGGAGGTAGTTTTAAAAGTCCAGCTCATGACCTCAAACCGAGCTTGTCTCTTCTTAGTTTTTAAGCTTCATATAGAAAGGTATATCCATATGAAAATCAAACCACAACACCGAAAAGGCGGTTACTCAAACCATATCGCTCAACAATACGTTGACCTCAACGCTCCTATCTACTTACTGAGTGACGAACTCGAACCCCAACAAAAGTACGAAAACAACAAACCAACAGGGGAAATTGTCGCTTATAAGGCTTGGTTCGGACAAAAAGGACTTCCGCCTTTTCAAGTGAAATTTACAGAAGCACCTGAACTGCCAGACTACCTATCTCTGGTTTCATTTGAAGGTCTAATGGCATGCGAAGTTAACTACAATGTCTACTTCAAAGCTGACGGATTGAAAGAGGTGAACTAATGGTTTCAACTCTCACACAAAGAGAGTTGGAACAATACCTGTTACAGAGCCTAAATATGGGTTTGGGCTCTGTATTACAGGGTGAAACATCCTACACCAACTCTTTTAACATTCTTGTCCGAGAAGACGGCTTTATCTTTGTCCCTCGTCTACCATGTGGCTTTATCATTGATGATGACTTGTATCAGAAGATTTTTCTAATCGCAAACGCCTCCCTCTATCCTCAATATACGCTATTGAAACAAAACTCTGCTTACTTTATCGCCTTAAAGTCAGAGGATATTCATGTTCAGCGTGGCTTATTCTTTCCATGGAAAAAAGGAGTTTCGGAGCGCTTGGTCATTCCAGACCTTGAGATATTTACCTCGTCTCTAAAGGGTAATAATATTCCTATCATGAAAAATCTAGCCATTAACTATGATAAGGTAACTTCTTTGGCTATTGCTGGTAATTCCGGTAGTGGGAAAAGTTACGCTTTGACTTATCTACTTAGTGTCCTGAAAAACATTTCTGACCTAATTATTATTGACCCTAAGTTTGATACACCATCACGCTGGGCAAGAGAACACCAAACTCCCGTTATTCACCCCCATGAAAACCGCTCTAAATCTGATTTTGTTTCAGAAATTAATGAAAACCTGAGCAAGTGTATGACCATCATTCATAAAAGGCAAGCCATCTTGTTTGAAAATCCACGTCATGAATTTAAACATCTAACCATTGTTATTGATGAAGTACTAGCCTTGTCAGAAGGAGTCAACAGAACCATCAAAGATTCTTTCTTCTCTTTATTGTCTCAAATCGCACTACTGGGACGAGCTACACGTGTTCATTTACTTCTAGTCAGTCAACGCTTTGACCATACAACTATCCCCGTATCCGTTCGGGAACAATTGAATGTTCTGATACAGATTGGAAACATTAATAAAAAGACCACACAGTTTTTGTTTCCCGACCTCGACCCTGAGGGCATCGTTATTCCGATAGGCAAAGGAACAGGACTTATACAGATTATTGATAACGAACATCCTTATCAAGTTTTCCCCCTCCTCTGTCCCACCTATTACACCAAGAAAGGAATTTTATAGACTATGAGAAAAACGAATTTTCAAAAAACCATTCATCCAGCAACTACCTTTTTTATAATGGGAATCCTATCTATGTTTATTTCAATCTTATTGAGGCTTGGAATGAATCCCTTGGAAAACAGTATCTATTTCACATCTCTGTTTGATTTCCTGCGCTTGCTTCACTTTATCAGCTCATCTATTTCTTTATTGTCCCTTCTCTTATTCCTTGGATTAGTTGGCTATGAAATTAAGATACGCCACAGAGAAGATAAAATATCAAACCTCTTTAAGTCCATTACACAGACCTTTTCTCTTCGTCTATTTCTGATTCAAAGAGAGTACTCAGAAACTGTAAGCACAAGCGAGCAAGGAAACACAAAGAGATACAACCCTATCAACAAACAGTTCAATAAAGCGATTCAGAAAGTGCTTGTAGATATACGAGAGGAAAGCACAACATTGATTATTCCTGTCCCCAAATCGCAACAAGCCATTAGAATTCTAAAAGATTTGGAAACAATCATCAGTGAAGAAATTTCTAGTCGCAATCCTGACTATTATTTTTCAAGACCTGAAAGAAAGGGCATGGACTTCTACTTTATCGGAACAAGACGTAAATAATAGGACGGGCGCTATGGCGCACGAAGTAAGCGCCACCTAGCGCCCGTCTGCTTGGTATATGGACTAACGGGTTACTACGACCCCGTTAGTCCAATAATCAATAATCACAGAAATATCAAAAAAGCGTCTTCCACCTTCCGAAAGAACCCTTCTAAATCTCCTTATAGATAGAAATACAATTTGAAAGCGAGGTATGTTGTATATGTCAAAAGAACAACGTTCCAACAAGTGGGCTTTTCTTTTCTACAGAGAGAGCGCCCCAGAAAACTATTTAGAAATCCTTGAAGACCTTCATATTCCCTTTATCTTATCCCCTTGGCACGATAAAGACGTTAATAGAAGAACAGGGGAACTTAAAAAAGCTCATAAGCATGGCGCCTTTTTCTTCGATTCACTCAAAAGTTATTCTCAAGTATCTGAACTCATCAAGGATAAATTAAAGGGACCTGCTCATGTAGAACCTATTATGTCTCCAAAAGGGATGTATGACTACTTTGTCCATGCGGAGAATCCTGAGAAAAGTCCGTACGATATCAAAGATATAGAAATTGGATGCGGATTTGAATTGGATAAATTCCTCATAAACCATAACAACGATGATTTTCTATCAACTATTATTGACGTGATAGACAAGAATAATTTCACTGAATTTAATCATCTGGTTAGGTATGCGAGAGAAGAAAATCCGACCTTATTAAGACTTATCGTAGATAAAACTTACTTTTTTGCCAAGTATTTAGATTCACGAAGGTATAGTACAGATAAAAGCAAAATAACTTCATCAAAAGCTCCCTTGACGAATACTCCTAATAAAACTAGAGACATCATATCAGACTCTACTTTAATAGAAGTATAACGGAGGAAAAGCTATGCAAGTAATCTTACCAGATGAACAAATTCATCAAATTCAACTTTTACTCTCTAATCTTATAAAGAAAGAAATCAGAGAGCAATTAGACAAGAGCGGTATCGATAGTCCCTATTTGAACAAACAACAAGCTTGTAACTATTTAGGTATATCAAATAATACACTGGATTCTTGGATTGTAAAAGGCTTACCCAAAATCAAAATCGGTAAAACGATTCGATTCCATAAAGACGCTATCGATCAATGGCTAAACTTACATAACTAGAAATATCAAGATTTTTGTTTTATAATAGTCATGATATTTTCTGGTTCGATACACAAGGAGAATATCATGACTATCACTAAAACACAAAATGGTACTTATCGTTTAAAAATCTACATTCCAATAGATGCACGAATGCCACTTGGCATCGTCAACAACAACTATTACGATAAACGATTCAAAACAAGAAAGGAGGCAAGACAAGCAGAAATAGACTTGCTTACCAAGTTAAATCAAATTGAAGATAATGAATTTACTGGATTAGGTAAAGGAGAAATCCTTTTCTCAGACTTCTATCATAATATTTGGTGGGATTCCTACAAATCAGGACAAACAACATCTACTGTTAAACCACCAAGTAAGTCAACTATCTCTAATACTAAAACTTGTTTCGAAAGACATATATTGCCACTTCTTGGAAATTATACAATACAGTTTCTAAATCAAAACAAGCAGGTTATTTTAAACCTTATGACAGCAAAAGCTAACGAATATGCGAACTTTAAATCTTTACGTAGCTATGTGATTTCTATTTTTGATTGGGCAGAAGAACTTGAATATATAGAAGCTAATAAAGTTGCCAAAATATTAAGAAGAATAAAAGCCACTAAAAAGATTCAACTTGATGAGTCCAAGAGAGAGGAAGATTTATATCTGACACACGAGCAACTACAAGACTGGTTCTTAGCCTTTCAAAAAGATTTAGAGGACGAAAAGATTTCACTCAAAGATTATGTCCTATTCTATCTCACATTCTTTTTAGGGGATAGAAAGTCTGAATCCTATGCGCTACAATGGAAACATATTGACTTTGATAAATCGCAAATTCAATTACTCCAAGCATTAGATAGATATGGAGAAGTAAAATCAACAAAAAGCAACAAGAAAACTGTCTTTTCTGTTTCAGGTGACTTACTCCAATTGCTCAAAAATTGGAAAGAACAACAAAGATATGAATTAGCAAAGTTCGGCATCATCAGTAATCCAGAACAATTTGTTTTTACATATATCGACACAAAAGGAAACATCAACAAGCCTTTACATGCTGACTATCTGAACAATAAAATGAAAAGTATTAGAAAGCGACATAAAGAACTAGCACACGCTACACCACATAAACTGCGACATACAGGAGCAACGCTGGCTAAACAAGCAGGAATGAGCTTAGAAGCTATTTCTGAAGCACTAACACACAGCGATACAGGTACAACTCAAATTTATGTCAATACTTCTAACGTTGTTCCTATGACCGTTGGTGAATTTGCTTTAAAGTCTCTAAAACAATAAGGTAAAAATAAGGTGAACTTTGAGGTGAATTTTTTAAAAAAAGACGAAAAAAACACCCATAAGGTAAACTTTTGGGTGCTTTGAAACGTTGATATAATCGTATTGATTAACGTTTTGAGAATTGTGATGCTTTACGAGCTTTCTTAAGACCTGGTTTCTTACGTTCAACTTTACGTGAGTCACGTGTAAGAAGTCCTGCGCGTTTCAATGAATCGCGGAAGTCAGGGTCTACTTGAAGAAGGGCACGAGCGATACCGTGACGGATAGCTCCTGATTGACCAGCGTATCCACCACCTACAACGTTAACGAAAACGTCGTATGAACCTACAGTTGAAGTAACTGCGAATGGTTGGTTGATGACAAGACGAAGGTCAGCGTGTGGGATGTACTCTTCAACATCTTTTTTGTTAACAGTGATTTTACCAGTTCCTGGAACAAGGCGAACGCGTGCAACAGCGTTTTTACGACGTCCAGTACCTGCATATTGTGCTTGTGACATACTTTATTGTTCCTTTCCTTAGATAAGTCCTGAAATGTCAAGAACTTCTGGTTGTTGTGCAGCGTGAGTGTGCTCAGCTCCAACAAATACTTTCAACTTCATACCTTGAGCGCGTCCAAGAGTATTGTGTGGAAGCATACCTTTAACTGATTTCTCGATCAAACGTACTGCATTTTTAGAACGAAGTTCACCTGCAGAGATTTGTTTCAATCCACCTGGGTGGTTTGAGTGAGTGTAGTAGATTTTATCAGTTGCTTTTTTACCAGTCAATTTAACTTTTTCAGCATTGATAACAATCACAAAATCACCTGTATCAGTGTGTGGTGTAAATGTTGGTTTGTTTTTTCCGCGAAGTACGCTAGCAACTACTGCAGAAAGACGTCCAAGTGGTACATCAGTTGCGTCAACTACGTACCATTTACGTTCAACTTGGCCTGGTTTAGCCATAAATGTTGTTTTATTCATGATTTCTCCTATATATAGTTCGATTTTTGTTTACGGTGATGGGTGTTCCTTCCCATCGAAAAGTATTTGGAAGGTTCCGGGGCCTTTCAAATGGGGTAAACAATACCGCCTACTATAATACCAAATTTCACCCCTAAAAGTCAATAGATATGAAAAATATTTTTCTGAATTCTACTCTTTTTATCTCTAAAAAACCTCGCTTTCGCGAGGCTCTTCTATTTATAAGATAAGGCACGTTTAAAGGTTTTCCAAGGTCCTAAATCATCTGTTTGCAGAACGAGACTAGCATACATACGCCCGATAAAGACTGTTGCAGTTACTGCAAAAGCAATCGTAATAGCAAGCGAAATCCAAGCTTCTACCCCATTTGCATAACCATTAATAGCTCTAAATGGCATGAAGAAAGTCGAAATAAAGGGAATATAAGAACCGATTTTCAAGATCAAATTATCCCCTGCAGAACCTAAAGCAGTAACTCCCACAAAGCCTACCATAATTATAATCATCAAAGGTGACAAGGCTTTTCCTGCATCCTCAGGACGAGAAACCATAGAACCTAGAAAGGCCGCCAAGACGACATACATAAAGAGACTGACCAAAATAAAGAGCAAGGTATTTAGAGAGAAAGCATCTCCCAAATGGTCCAGAATACCAAACTGAGCTAATAATGGCAAATCCTTAAAGAGCAGAATTGCAGCGAGACCACCCACGACATAGATGCCGATATGAGTCAAAATCACGAGTAACAAGGCAAGCATGCGAGCATAGAAATAATGACTAGCTCGGATACTAGAGAAGACCACCTCCATGATTTTAGTCCCTTTCTCACTAGCCACTTCCTGAGCAGTGACGCTAGCATAAGTAATTAAAATCATATAGAGAAAGGCTCCAACCGCTGTAGCCGCAATTGTTTGAATCATTTTTTTATTTTCCTTGGATTCATCAATTTTCTCCGTAAAGTTAACTGTTTGTTCCAAGCGTTTTTCCTGTTCTTGTGACAAATTGGCTGCCGAACGATTGAGTTGATCTTGAAGCTCATTTAACTTGCTCGTTACTCCTAGCTTAATAGCACTCTCAAGGGAAGTTTCACCGTGATAAACTGCCTTCAAGACACTATCCTCTTGGTCAATGGTCAGATAACCTTTTAATTTTTCATCCTTTATAGCAGCTTGAACACTTGCTTCATCCTGGTAGTCAAAATTGAGACCATTGGTAGATTTGAGACCTTCTGTCACGGCTGGAACTGTGCTAACTACTGCTATCTTGCCACTCTGAGCCATTGAAGAGCCTTGTAGATAGCCAATTCCCCCAGATAGACCGATAAACAAGAATGGTGAAATCACCATAAAGAAGAAACTCCAGGACTTGACATGTCGAAGATAGGTTTCCTTCATTACAACCCACATATTTCTCATACTTCCACCCCTGATTCTAGTTTAAAGATTTCATCGATTGTCGGCGCTTGCTGGTCAAAGGTTGCGATATATTGCCCCTGAGTCAAGATTGGGAAAAGTTCCCTTCCAGCGCTCTCATCCTCCAAGATCAATTTCCAACTGCCTTGTTTGGTCAAGCTCACCTGTTTGACATGAGGAAGGTTTTCCAATTCTTCCTTGCTTCGTTCACTTGAAACAAAGAGACGCGTTTTCCCGTATTGATTGCGGACATCCTGAACTGGTCCATGCAAGACCACACGGCCATCTCGGATCATGAGAATATCGTCACAAAGCTCCTCAACATTAGTCATAACATGGTCAGAAAAGATAATGGTTGCCCCACGTTCTTTTTCTTGAAAAATGACTTGTTTGAGCAATTCTGTATTGACTGGGTCCAATCCACTGAAAGGCTCATCCAAGATAATCAAGTCTGGTTCATGAATCAGAGTAATAATGAGCTGAATCTTCTGCTGATTTCCTTTTGACAGACTCTTGATTTTATCAGTCAGCTTCCCTTTCACTTCCAACCTCTTCATCCATTGAGGGAGTTTTTCTTTGATCTCCTTGGCATCCATACCTTTTAGAGTCGCCAAGTAACGAACTTGTTCAAGGACTGTCAATTTAGGCATGAGACTGCGTTCTTCAGGCAGATAGCCAATCCGAGCGTAGGTCTCTTGACGAATATCCTGACCATCTAGACTGATTTCTCCTTGGTATTCTAAAAACTTCAAAATACTGTGGAAAATCGTTGTTTTCCCAGCACCGTTTTTTCCGACTAGTCCCAAAATACGACCTGGTCGCGCTTGAAAGTCAATACCAAACAAAACTTGCTTGGATCCAAAACTTTTCTCTAGACTTCTTACTTCTAGCATCTTTCACCTCCGAAATTTCTTTCACTTATTATACCCTTTTTTGATAGCCTTTACAATGATTTCTGTCCATTTTTATAAGACTATTGCTGTGTAAAATATGGCCTGGAGCACTTTTATACTCAATGAAAATCAAAGAGCAAACTAGGAAGCTAGCCATAGGCTGCTCAAAGCACTGCTTTGAGGTTGTAGATAGAACTGACGAAGTCAGTAACATATATACGGCAAGCCGAAGCTGACATGGTTTGAAGAGATTTTCGAAGAGTATTAGTGATAAATCCATTATACAGTAGCAAACTCAATTTATCACCTCCGCTCCTCAACTGTCTATTTTTAATCCTGAATTGTTATTTGAAAAGAAAAAATCCACCCCGAAGGATGGATTGATGAGTTAACGTACTTCTGCATTGACTTTTTCTTCGAGAGACGCTTGGATTTTTTCCATGTAGCGTGCGACTTCTTCATCCGTTAAGCTGTCTTCTGGATTTTGGAAAGTCAAGCTATAAGCCATTGACTTCATACCAAGTCCCAATTTTTCACCTGAGAAGACGTCAAAGAGTTTGATATCTGTCAAACGTTTCACGCCAGCAGCTTGGATAGCGTCCACAACTTCTTGGTGAGTGACTTCTGCCTTGAGGAGTAGAGCCACGTCACGGCTAACTGCTGGGAATTTGGTGATTTCCACAAATGGAGCAGCAGGTTGAAGGGCAGCTTCGATGGCTGAAAGGTTAAGCTCAGCTACATACGTTTCTGGAATATCGTAAGCCTTAGCAGTGACTGGATGCACTTGCCCAAGGAAACCAAGAACTTGGTCACCGAGTGAAATGACTGCTGTACGACCTGGGTGGAGGCTTGCAATTTCAGCCGTAGCTGTATAAGTCACTTCTAGTCCCAAGCGAGTAAATAATGCTTCTAGGATTCCCTTAGCATAGAAGAAATCAACTGGAACTGCTGCTGTTTGGAAATCTTTTTCAGCAACCAAGCCTGTCAAGGCAAAGGCAAAGCTGTTGATTTCATTTGGAAGTTCTTCTTTTGGATTGCCAGTTTGTTCAAAGACTTTTCCAATCTCATAAAGAGCCAAGTTTTTGTTCTTACGAGCCACATTGTAGGCAACGGTATCAAGGATACCAGAAATCATATTTTGACGGAGGACAGAACGGTCCACTGTCATTGGCCACATAAGTTCCGTAAGGTTACTTGGTTGAGCTGTGAACTCAACTGCTTTTTCAGGAGTTGTCAGAGCGTAGGTGATGATTTCTGTCAAACCTGCCCCTTCAGCAATCGTACGAATTTGACGGCGAAGTTTTTGTGTCGCAGTCAATTCACCTGCTGTACCATCGTCTTTTGGAAGACTGGTTGGCAAGCGGTCATAACCATAGATACGAGCGATTTCTTCAAAGAGGTCCGCTTCGATGGTGATATCCCAACGGCGACGTGGGACGCTGACTGTAAAGCTGTCTGCATTGCCAGAAAGACCAAAGCCAAGACGACGGAAGACGTCTTCTACATCAGCGTATAAAAGCTCAGTTCCGAGGACACGGTTAACATCAGCAAGAGTTGAAGAAACTTCCACATCAGAAGTATCAAGTTCTCCCGCTGAAACAATACCCTTACGCACCGTCGCACCTGCAAGTTCTGTAATCATGCTAGCCGCCGCATCAAGAGCCTCATTGACTGTTGCCACATTGATCCCTTTTTCAAAGCGAGAAGATGACTCAGAACGAAGGTTAAGACGACCGCTAGTCTTACGGATAGATTTGCCATTGAAAACAGCAGCTTCAAGGACAACACGACTAGAGTTTTCAGAGATTTCTGTTGCTTGACCACCCATAACACCTGCAAGAGCAACTGGCTTGTCAGCGACAGTAATGACTAGGTCATTCACGTCCAAGTCACGTTCTTCACCATCTAAAGTCACTAATTTTTCACCAGCACGCGCTTCACGTACACGGATGTCAGTCCCTTCAAAGGTATCCAAGTCAAAGGCATGCATTGGTTGACCAAAGTAGAGCAGAATGTAGTTTGTCACGTCCACCACGTTGTTAATAGGACGGATTCCTTCGTTCATGAGAAGGTTTTGCAACCATTGTGGACTTGGTGCGATAGTCACATTGTCCAATATACGAGCTGCATAGTAAGGCGCCTTGTCTGTCTCAATACCTACAGAAAGGGCATCTGCTGCAGCTTGGTCAGTTTCTAAAAGAGTAAATTCTTTAAAGTTGACCGCCTTGTCATAGATGGCTGCCACTTCGTGAGCCACTCCACGCATAGAAAGGGCATCCGCACGGTTGGGTGTGATAGAAAGTTCGATGATTTCATCATCCAAGTCTAGATATGAGAAGACTTCCTCACCTGGAACGGCATTTTCTGGCAAGATTTGGATGCCATCTGCGAATTCCTTAGGCACAACTGAGTCAGAAATTCCCAATTCACCAAGTGAACAGATCATCCCAAGTGACTCTAAGCCACGGATTTTTCCTTTTTTGATCTTGTAATTGTCAGCGATACGAGCTCCTGGAAGAGCTACCATAACCTTGATACCAGCACGCACATTTGGAGCACCACAAACGATTTGACGAGCTTCTTCTTCGCCAACGTTAACCTGACACACATGAAGGTGAGTTTCTGGCACATCTTCGCAAGACAAGACCTCACCGACGACAATTTTCGAGAGACCAGCAGCAGGTGATTCCACACCTTCTACCTCGATCCCTGTAGTTGACATTTTTTCAGCCAACTCTTGTGATGGAACATCAATGTCCACCAATTCTTTTAACCATTTATAAGATACAAGCATAATTTAGTTTTCCAGAATGACAGTTATCACTCTAGTTCTTTTCCTTTCCTATCATTTCAATAGAAGAATCATCTTCTTACCTTAATTTCTTTCTCAGTAACCAATCTGTATCTACTTTTTGACCAACCATAAAATGATGTTGGCTAAATTTTTCAAAACCATATCGATTATAAAACGCTTGAGCTTTTGTATTATGCTCCCAAACACCTAGCCAAGCCCAGGAAAAACCATTTTTTTCGGCAAGTTCAAGAGCAAATTCAAACAGTTGCTTACCTAGTCCAAACCCTTGGAATTTTTGTAGCACATAGAGGCGTTGAATTTCAAAAGCATCCTCTAATTCTCTCTCAGTTTGAGTACTCCCCCAGTTGACTTTGAGAAAACCAGCTATCTCCTCTTCATGCACAATGAAATAGGTTCCAGATTCTGGATTTTCCAACTCAGTTAACAAAGTTTTCAGACTATAAGCCTCTTCAAAGTATTTCTGTAACTGCTCTTCCGTATTATCATGAGCAAATGTTTCACGAAAGGTTTGTTTGGCAATTTTGGACAACACTTCAACATCTGCCATTTCTACTTTTCTAATCATTATTTAAACTGTTCTGAGAAGCGGACATCTCCTTGGTAGAATCCACGGATATCGTTGATCCCGTAACGGAGCATAGCTACACGCTCTTGTCCAAGACCAAAGGCAAATCCAGAGTAAACAGTCGCATCGATACCACTCATTTCAAGGACACGTGGGTGAACCATACCGGCACCCATAATTTCGATCCAACCAGTTTTCTTACATACGTTACAGCCTTCTCCACCACACTTGAAACAAGAAACATCCACCTCAACAGATGGCTCTGTGAATGGGAAGTAAGAGGGGCGCAGACGGATCTGACGCTCTTCACCGAACATTTTTTGCACAATCAACTGAAGCGTTCCTTGAAGGTCTGCCATAGAGATATTTTTCCCAACAACCAAACCTTCGATTTGGTGGAATTGGTGACTGTGGGTCGCATCGTCCGTATCACGACGGAAGACACGCCCTGGTGAGATCATTTTCAAAGGACCTTTAGAGAAATCATGGGCATCCATGGCACGTGCCTGCACAGGAGACGTGTGCGTACGGAGCAAGATTTCTTCTGTAATATAGAAAGTGTCCTGCATATCACGGGCTGGGTGGTCTTTGGGAAGATTCATACGTTCAAAGTTATAGTAGTCTTGCTCAACTTCAAAACCATCCACGACTTGGTAACCCATTCCAATGAAAATATCTTCGATTTCTTCACTGGTTTGTGTGAGGACATGACGGTGACCAGTCGCAACTGGACGACCTGGAAGTGTCACATCGATACTCTCGCTAGCCAGCTGAGCCGCGACTTTCTTTTCTTCCAAGAGCTTAGCTGTTTCTTCAAAGGCAGCTGTCAAGACATCACGAGCTTCATTGACGTGTTTCCCTATGATTGGACGCATCTCTGCAGAGACATCTTTCATCCCTTTGAGGATTTCAGTGAGCGAACCCTTTTTACCAAGGACAGAGACACGCAATTCTTGCATCTCTTTTTCATTTTCAGCAGTAATCTGCTTCAAGCTAGCCAGCGTTTCTTCTCGAAGCGCTTTTAATTGTTCTTCAATAGTTGACATAATTCCTCCATCAGTCTCTCGTAGATAAAAAGAAAACCACATGCCAAAAACTCCACTCGGAGCGTTAACACGCGGTACCATCCGTTTTCATCTGACAAGTCAGACCTTCATTTCTAAATCCATGCGCAAGTGAATTCACCCAGCTTTCATATAGAGAGCTTGCAGTCACGGCTCTCCTCCCTGATATACTTCCCTTGAGTTACTAGTCTTGCAGATTTCTATTCAATTACTACTTAGTTTATCAGATTTTTAGTTAAAAAACAAGTTCGATTAGACTAATTTCAATATAAAACTCGTTCCTTTTTCTGTTGCTCCATCTGCCACAAATCCAAGCGACTTGAAACACCTCCTAGAAGCATGATTGTAGGTGTAGATTTCCTTGATTCTCAATTCTTTCCATCCTTTTACTCGGGCCAATTCAATCAAAGTACTTAGAACCTTTTTCCCAAGCCCTCGATGTTGATAAGCGGGATTCCCAATCACAATGGGGAGATTAGCCTGAGATAGAGTAACATCCCCAATTGGAAACCATTCTCCCTTCTCCTTGACTTCAATCCAAAAAAGCTCACCATGCTGATCCAAATAGGAATACATAGCTTCCAAGGCCGCTGGACTGTAAGGTCTCTTCACACCATCTACGAGGTAAACCAAGTTCACATCCTGATACCAAGCAAAAGCTTCCTCACAATGATTGACCTTATAATAAGGAACAAGACGCAGTGCATGATCTATTTGTAGGGTCTGTTTCATCTGCTTTCCTTTTCAATAAGAGAGTTGCTGCTTGATTAAAACCCTCACACCAG
The DNA here is from genome assembly GCF_003943935.1 of Streptococcus mitis. Lineage (GTDB taxonomy): Bacteria > Bacillota > Bacilli > Lactobacillales > Streptococcaceae > Streptococcus > Streptococcus mitis_BK. Next base: position 81,935 of record NZ_RJOB01000003.1, read on the forward strand.
TTATACCATTTTGCTTCATACTCATCTTGAGCTAAGATATGCTTCTTTAAATCCAGAACAGAGTAAATCTTTCTTTCCTCACAAGCTTGCGCATAGAGATGATATAGTTCATCACCGCCGTCTCTATCAAACTCAGCAGAAATCGTATTCCTACCTGCCAATAAAGCCTGATAAGCCCTGTGATGCCCATCTGTAATCAACAAGCAATCCCCGAACGCAAGAATACTGATTGGGTCAACATTGATCATTTCTGTCGACTGATAAAGTGTCTGGATTCCTGCTAGTTTCTTTTCTGATAAGTATAGTTGAGTAGGATGAAGAGCTTTTATATTGACTTTCATTTCTTTCTCCTCAAGAGATTTTGATACTCACTTCTGCTTGCCTTTAAATCGCCATTGGAAGCGGAGCTTATCATAGAAGGGAAACTCGATAAACAAGACTCCCAAGCCCACACAGAGACTGGCAAGAACGTCTGATGGATAGTGAACCCCCAGATAGACTCTTGATACCATCACACTGACTAGGTAGAGACCAAGGACGATTTGTACGATTTTTCTCCAGACCGGATCTTTAATCCGTTGACTGATAATGACAATCAGAGTACCTACCATCAAGGTTACTGCCAGAGAATGGCCACTTGGGAAGGAAAATCCCTTCTCCTCAACCAAGTGTAAGATAGCTGGTCGTGGACGTTGGTAGATATTTTTAAAGGTCACGATTAAAAGACCTGCCAAAGCCAGATTTCCCAGCATAAGTAGGCTTTCAATCTTCCACCGCTTACGATAAAAGACAAAAGCTACCAGCACAACCCAAGTGATAATCACTGGGATATCAATCAAGCGTGTGATGGCCCTAAAAAGAATAGTCAAATAATCTGGTAAGTCTCCTCGAACGGCAGTCTGAATCGGTTGGTCAAAACCGACCAGCGTTTCAGGGTAAAATTTGACCATATAGCCAAGAATAACGAAAAGTAAAAGGGCAAAACTGCCCTTCATTAAAAATGTTTGTTTATCTTTCATAATGTTTTAAGGTTGGTTTCAAGAGAACGTACAACAACCAGAATGAAACGGAAAAGATTACACCCTCAATCAAGTTAAAAGGCAATACCATAGTCATTAGGTAGTTGGACAGTCCCAAAATTTTTCCAATATCAAAGTTAGCAAACTTAGCGTACAAAGGAACAGCGTAAACATAGTTGAGAACCAACATAGCTACGGTCAAACCAATAGTTCCAGCTAGAGAGCCTAGTAGGAAACGAAGGGTTGTCCGTTCCTTTTTCCAAATCAAAGCAAATACGATGACAAAAACTCCCAAAGCCACGATATTCATCGGCAAACCAATGTAAGTATTCACTCCCTGACTGTTAAGAAGCAGTTTCAAGAGTGAGCGAAGCAAGAGAACTCCTAAAGCAGCAGGCAAATCCATGACCACCAAACCTACAAGGACTGGCAAGATACTAAATTCGATCTTGAGGAAGGATGCCGCTGGCAAGAGCGGAAAGTCAAAGTACATCAGCACAAATGAGATGGCTGATAGAATTGCAACGGTCGAAAGTCGACGTGTGTTTGTCATAACAGGTTCCTCCAATTTTCTATAAAATCAGAAGAAGTTGGAAAGGATTCCTCTATCTATTCTCACTTTTTATATCCCAAAAGTTCCCTCTCACTCTATTAAAGCAAGCGGTTACAATCCGGCTATAAATCTATCAGAACAGACAAAGCCATTCTTTCGTCTTCTCCCATCCAGACTATACTGTCGGTTGTGGAATCTCACCACATCAGCTTGCGCTCGCGGACTTATTTGGCTAAAATAGCTAGTCAAATTTACCGCCGGTCGGGAATTTCACCCTGCCCTGAAGACTCTTTTATCATAACAAAAAACGCTTGCAAGCGCAAGCATTTTGTTCATTTTCATTTTTTATTTCAATTTATCCACTTCATAGGTATGAACAAGCTCAAGACCTGCAAAGTTCTGCTGGCGAAGGGCTTCGTAAACAATCATGCAGACGGTATTCGACACATTGAGACTGCGGACATGTTCATCATTCATGGGAATACGGAGAGCCTTCTCAGGATGTTCTCGCATAAAATCTTCAGGTAAACCCTTGTCTTCACGTCCAAAAAGAAAATAATGGTCCTCGTCAGTCGATAAATCCACCTCAGAATACACCTTCTCAGCGAATTTCGAAATCAGATAGAGTTTACCTTTCATCTGAGACATAAAATCTTCCAAACTCTCGTAAAAATAAATCTCTAGCTTATCCCAATAATCCAAACCAGCCCGCTTCATCTTGCGGTCATCAATAGGAAAGCCCATAGGTTTGATGATGTGGAGGGGAGAATTAGTCGCAGCGCAAGTACGCGCGATATTGCCTGTATTTTGTGGAATTTGAGGTTCAAATAATACAATGTGATTTGTCATGACTTGCTTCCTTTCACCATTGCAAAAAAATAGCCACACTGCCCGGAGTCAAGCTCAGCAAACAGCATGGTTAAGGCATCGTTAACTTACCTCACAACAGGTTTGAAGTAAATCAGCGAAACTACTTTCTTAGTATAACACTTTCAGAATCATTGTCAATAGAAACGACTTGATTTTTTCAATTTTTTCAAGCTATTTCCAAGGGTTGTAAAATCGTCCCTGATTCTGCAAGATAAGTAGTAAACTAGCTACTAAAAACAAGGCTGCCAAGAGCAAGGTAAGATAGTCTCCTTTTTTCAAGGCCTGATAACTATACCAAGTGCGTTTTTTCTCTTTTCCAAAACGGCGAAGCTCCATGGCTGTAGCGATGGTATCAATGCGTTCTAGCGAGCTAAAAATCAAGGGCGTAATAATGAGCAGATTTCCTTTGATTCGTTGCATAAGAGAAGCTTTCTTAGATAATTCCATCCCACGCGCTTCTTGAGACATCTTGATGGTAAAGAATTCTTCCTGCAAATCTGGAATATAGCGCAAGGTCAGACTGATAGAATAGGCAATCTTATAAGGCACACCAATTTGATTTAAACTGGATGCAAACTGACTAGGATGAGTTGTCATCAAAAAGATAATAGCCAGAGGAATGGTGCAAAGGTACTTAATGGCCAGATTTAGCAGATAAAAGAGCTCTTGACTAGTCAAAGTGTAGGCACCGACGCCCTGCCAAATGACACTTCTCTCTCCGTAAAGTCCCACCCCATACTCGGGAGAAAAGAGATAGACCATCAAGACGTTTAAAACGGCAAATACTGTCGCAAAAACGGCTACAAAGGAAACATCTTTAAAGCGGATTTCTGACAGATAGAGGAGAAAGACCGAAAAGATGGCAATCAGAACAAGCAGTCTGGTATCATAGCTAATCATGGCAGCCAATGACACGAGAATGAAAAAGAGGAGTTTACCAGCTCCTGACAAGCGATGAATCACAGTATCTCTATGCTGGTAACCGATTAATTTTGCTTGCATCCTTCTCTCCTTTCTTTGTAAAATGCCGTCAAAGCAAGTGGATCAACGTCGAGCTTCTTAGCCAAGTTGAAGATAGAGGTTTCTTTTAGGTTGGCTTTTACTAACAGCTCGGGATTGCTCAACAGACTAGCTGGATTAGTGTCTGCAATCAATTCCCCGTCCACCATGACAAGGGCCCGGTCTGAATAATCCAGCATCAATTGCATATCATGTGTAATCATGACAATGGTATGACCTTTTCGATGCAGTTCTTCGAGAAATTCCATAATCTCAGTATAGTTCTTCTGGTCTTGGCCTGCTGTCGGTTCATCTAGAAGGATAATTTCAGCTCCTAAAACCAAAATCGATGCAATGGCGACACGTTTCTTCTGTCCAAATGATAGGGCAGAAATAGGCCAATTACGGAATTCATAGAGACCACAAATTTTCAAGGTTTCATAGACTCTTGTTTCAATTTCCTTCTCATCCACACCTCGCAAACGAAGCCCTAGAGCCACCTCATCAAAAATCATATTGGTTGAAATCATTTGATTGGGATTTTGCAGCACATAGCCTACTCGTTCTGCCCGCTCTGCAACAGAATCTCCTTTGATATCCTGTCCTTCCCAAAGATAGCAGCCTTCCGTCTGAATAAAACTACTTAAGGCCTTGGCTAGGGTTGATTTCCCTGCTCCATTTTTTCCGACAATGGCAATCTTTTCGCCCTTTTTAATATCCAGATAAATGGATTTTAAAATCAGTCTATCATCATAAGAAAAAGACACATCCTCTAATCTAAAGAGTGACTGCAATTCTTGGGTTTCTTTTGCCAGCTCCGTCTGTAACTGAATCTGGCCTTTTGAGATAGACAAGTTATCCAGATTTGCTAATTGTTCTTCCTTGACTAAATCCACACCCAATTGACGGAGAGTAGTTAGATAAAGGGGTTCTCGAATTCCATTTTGAGTCAACAGATCAGTCGCCAGTAGCTGGTCAGGGCTCCCATTAAAGAGGATACGACCATCGTTTATCAAGACAATCCGATCCACAGAGCAATGCAGAACATCCTCCAAACGGTGCTCAATAATAAGGGTCGTCGTCCCCTCCTCCTTATGAATCTGGTCAATCAATTCGATAATATCCTGACCTGACTTGGGATCTAGATTGGCGAGTGGCTCATCAAACAAAAGGATCGGACTCTCATCAATCAAGACACCAGCTAGACTAACTCGCTGCTTTTGTCCACCAGACAAATCCTGAGGACGATGATTCAGCAAAGAAAGAAGGTCCAGCTTTTCAGCCCATTTATGAACACGACTTTTCATCTCTTCTAAAGCTGTCACATCATTTTCCAGAGCAAAAGCCAAATCCTCTGCTACGGATAAACCGATAAACTGCCCATCTGTATCCTGCAAAACTGTGCTGACCAGATGAGATTTATCATAGATGCTCATATCAAAGGCTACTTGCCCCTTGATCAAAAATTCTCCAGACTTCTGCCCCTTGTAAATATTGGGAATAATCCCATTCAAACACTGACCCAAGGTAGACTTACCTGACCCAGATGGACCAACAATTAAGACTTTCTCTCCCTTGTAAATGGTCAAATTCATCCCTTGCAAGGTCGGTTCTTGTTGCGTTTCATACTGGAAAGAGAAATCCTTCCACTCAATTATAGCTTCTTTCATCTTACTCTCTTCATTCGCTTCTTCTACTCAATGAAAATCAAAGAGCAAACCAGGAAGCTAGCCGTAGGTTGCTCAAAACACTGTTTTGAGGTTGCAGATAGAGCTGACGCGGTTTGAAGAGATTTTCGCAGAGTATTAGACTTCTATTTTATCATAAATCTACCCCTTCTTACAGACTCTTCTCTTAAAATCTTAGCGTCAAAAAGATTCCTATCCTAGCTTGCTTGCCTAACTAATCTATAAACATCGAAAAAGACTGGTTGTCCAGCCTTTTCCCTTATGTTAATCCTTTTTCAAACTTCCTGAACGAGTTTGCGTACGTGAATAAGCTAGCAAGAGAAGGGTACCTGCAATAGCTATAGTTACAGCATTAGCAATTCCCGCAACAATCCCTTGGGCAAATACTTTTTCTGCCGCTTCTTGATAAATCACAACGTCTCCAAGTGGTGCCAAGACACCCCAAACCAGAGCATTTGCGACAATCTGAATGAGGTTAAAGAAGACAATATCCTTCAACCCAAAAACACCTTGTGTTACTCGAATGTATTTTCTAAAGAGTCCTACAGCTAGACCAAAGAGACCACTAGCAATAATCCAAGTCCACCACAGACCATAGCCAGCAAGAGAGTCCTTCACTGCATGCCCAATTAAACCAACAAGTAATCCCACTAGAGGGCCAAAAATGATAGACAAGAGGCTCTGTACCGCATACTGAAGCTGGATGCTTGTATTTGGAACGGGTGTCGGAATGCTAATCATACCGATAACAACAAAGAGCGCAGCTCCAACACCGATAGCAACAACTTGTTTAATTGATTGATTTTTCATCTATATTCTCCTATTTTATGATTCTATTTTCTTTATTTCAATGGTCCAAGATGAACCGACACCCACATTATAAGCCTTGGCAAAGGAACCTTGATTGATAGCCAGACCTAAACGATAGAGAGAGTTGATGTAAAGGATGGGTTGCCCAATTCTCACATCTGCAAATGATTTACCATAGACAACCTGATTTTGATAGACCAGCATATCAGCGTGATAGATAGTCACTTCAAAACGGTCACCGAATGCTGGTTCCAGCTTGTAAAATTCTTCCCGTGTGATAGAGGTCCAAAGCGAACCAAAACGCACATCCAGAATGTCAATAGCTCCCTTTACCAGATGATCTTCAATGATGGTCTCTACGACTGGAAGCTCCACAATCTGATCCACACTGAGCTCTGGTCCCACTTCCTCAAATGTAATGTGACCACTGGCTAGTTTAGCTCCAGTATAAGCATAAACATCACGACCGTGGAAGGTATAAGAATGCTCTGTGTTTTGACGTCTATTGGCTACCTCAGAAATTTCACGAATGGCTACAATACCAACGTGTTTCTTGATAAAAGAAAGTGTCCCATTATCTGGCGTGACAATGTATTGATTTTTTGCAGTCTTGGCAACCACACTCTTACGTTTCGAGCCGACACCTGGATCGACCACCGATACAAAAGTCGTTCCCTCAGGCCAGTAATCCACCGTCTGAAAGAGTCGGTAACTCCCCTCAAAAATATTATAAGGCGTGATATCGTGCGTCAAGTGATGGATTTTTAAGGTTGGAGACTCTTCTAAAGCCACTCCAATCATAGCCGATACCGCACCATCTACCAGACCAAAGTCTGATTGTAGTACCAATAAATTATTATTCATTTTGTCTCCTCGTATGTCCTTTATCATACCATATTTTCTAGAAAGTCGCTAATAGCTATTTCAATTGGTTAGGGTATAGTTTTACCTTATAGCAAATTTCCTACTAAAAGCTCTTGTTATTAGCTAGTAGGTGCATTTTTTCTTGAAAAAAGGTATGATAGTTACATCATGAAAAAGTAGGTTTTATTATGAAAATTATCCTTGTCGGAGGGGGAAAAGTTGGTTTTGCCCTCTGTCGCTCCTTGGTTGCAGAAAAGCACGATGTTTTGCTGATTGAACAAGACGAAGCCGTCCTCAATCATATTGTCAATCGCTTTGATATCATAGGTATCCTTGGTAACGGGGCTGATTTTACCATCCTTGAGCAAGCCAGCGTCCAAGATTGTGACATCTTTATCGCCCTGACTGAGTACGATGAAGTAAACATGATTGCAGCCGTTCTAGCCAAGAAAATGGGGGCTAAAGAGACTATCGTTCGGGTGCGTAATCCTGAGTATTCTAACTCTTATTTCAAAGAAAAGAATATTCTCGGTTTTTCTCTTATCGTTAACCCTGAGCTCTTGGCTGCCCGCGCCATCGCTAATATCATTGACTTCCCCAACGCCCTCTCTGTCGAACGCTTTGCTGGTGGACGCGTTAGCCTCATGGAATTTGTCGTCAAATCCACTAGCTGTCTTTGCCAAATGCCCATTTCTGATTTTCGGAAAAAATTTGGCAACGTCATTGTCTGCGCCATAGAGAGGGATCATCAAATTATCATCCCAAGTGGTGACATGACCATACAGGATAAAGATAGAATCTTTGTCACTGGTAACCGTGTTGATATGATGCTCTTCCATAATTATTTCAAATCTCGTGCTGTGAAGAGCCTTCTCATCGTCGGGGCTGGAAGAATTGCCTATTATCTACTAGGTATTCTCAAAGACAGTCGTATCGATACCAAAGTCATCGAGATTAATTCTGAAAGAGCACGTTTCTTTAGTGAGAAATTCCCTAATCTCTATATTGTCCAAGGAGATGGTACCGCAAAAGATATTCTGCTAGAAGAAAGTGCTCAAAACTATGATGCAGTAGCAACCCTAACAGGAGTTGACGAAGAGAATATTATTACCTCTATGTTCCTTGATAGTATCGGAGTGCAAAAAAATATTAGCAAGGTTAACAGAACTAGTCTCCTTGAAATTATCCATGCGCCTGATTTTTCAAGTATCATAACACCTAAAATCATCGCTGTAGATACAATCATGCACTTTATTAGAGGTCGGGTTAATGCTCAGTATTCAGACCTTCAAGCCATGCACCATCTAGCCAACGGTCAAATCGAAACCCTGCAATTCCATATAAAGGAAGCCAATAAAATGACTGCCAAACCTCTTTCTCAACTGAAACTAAAAAAAGGGGTTCTCATTGCAGCCATCATTCGAAAAGGAAAGACTATTTTCCCTACTGGAGAGGATATGCTGGAAGTTGGAGATAAGCTCCTAGTAATAACCTTATTGCCAAACATCACCAAGATTTATGATTTGATTGCGAGGTAAGAAATGAATAAAAGTATGATTCGTTACCTCCTTTCAAAGTTACTTTTGATTGAAGCTGTTCTTCTCTTGGTTCCTGTTGCGATTACTGTCTATTACCATGAGTCAAGCCAAGTCTTTACAGCCCTCTTTACGACAATTGGGATTCTCGTATTACTAGGTGGTTCAGGAATTTTACAAAAACCAAAAAATCAACGGATTTATGCTAAGGAGGGAATCTTGATTGTTGCCCTCTGTTGGATTCTTTGGTCTTTCTTTGGGGGGCTCCCCTTTGTTTTTGCTGGGCAAATTCCCAGCCTTATCGATGCCTTTTTTGAGATTAGTTCTGGCTTTACAACTACTGGAGCAACTATTTTAAACGATGTTTCGGTTCTCAGTCGCTCCCTCCTCTTCTGGCGAAGTTTTACCCATTTGATTGGAGGGATGGGAGTGCTTGTTTTTGCACTTGCTATTATGGACAATGCCAAGAATAGCCACCTAGAAGTGATGAAGGCTGAGGTTCCTGGCCCTGTTTTCGGTAAGGTTGTATCCAAGCTAAAAAACACCGCTCAGATTCTCTATCTCCTTTATCTAGCTCTCTTCTCCCTCTTTGTCATCATCTATTATCTAGCTGGTATGCCCCTATTTGATAGTTTCGTCATTGCTATGGGGACAGCGGGAACAGGGGGCTTTACCGTCTATAACGATGGAATTGCTCACTATGGCAGCTCACTGATTACCTATCTGGTTAGCATCGGAGTTCTGGTTTTTGGGGTAAATTTCAACCTCTACTACTACCTCATGCTCCGTCGCGTCAAAGCCTTCTTAGGAGATGAAGAACTTCGGGCTTACTTGGTCATCGTACTGGTTTCTACAGGCTTGATTAGTCTTAATACCCTCTATCTCTATCCAGGATTTTCTAAGAGCTTTGAAATGGCCTTCTTCCAGGTTTCCAACATCATTACAACAACTGGTTTTGGATATGGAGACATTACCAACTGGCCCCTCTTCTCCCAGTTTATTCTTCTCTTCCTCATGGGAATCGGTGGCTCTGCTGGTTCAACCGCAGGTGGACTCAAGGTTATTCGAGGCCTCATCCTTTCAAAAATTGCCAAAAACCAGATTTTGTCAATCCTATCCCCCCACCGTGTTTTGACCCTCCATGTTAATAAAACAGTGATTGATAAGGATACCCAGCATAAGATTCTCAAGTACTTTGTCATCTATGCTATGATTTTGCTAGCACTTATCTTTATTGTCAGCCTAGATAGCAATGATTTTCTAGTTGTGACCAGCGCTGTCTTCAGCTGTTTCAATAATATCGGGCCTATTCTAGGAACAACTTCTAGCTTCTCAATCTTTAGTCCTATCTCAAAAATTCTCCTCTCCTTTGCAATGATTGCAGGACGTTTGGAGATTTATCCAATCCTACTTCTCTTTATGAAGAGGACTTGGTCTAAGAGATAAAATACAACCACACATTGTAAACTTACAAAGTGTGGTATTTTTATACTCTTCGAAAATCAAATACCTACCGCAACTCAACAAGTATCTTTGAATCCCGGTCAGATATTTCAGTGCCTGACTTAAGGAATTTAATAATCCAAAAAACAACCCTCAGTCGACTGACCGAGGGTTACTTATTTCATTATTAAAGAACTTGATTAGCTCAATGCATCCAAGGCATCATCCATTGAAAGAACTTCGTGGAAGACACGTTGTGTCAATTCAGTTTTTTGTTCTGGAGTGAGGTATTTAGTGTTTACACAGTATCCAGAGATACGTACGATAACGTCTTCACCAGACATGATCTTTTCGTAAACATCGTTCAAGTCCATAACGTTCAAGTTAACGTGTTGTCCACCGTTTTCGAAGTAACCATCAAGGATTGTTACCAAGTTATCAACTTGTTCGTCACGAGTCTTACCAAGAGCGCGAGGTGAAACTTGAGTTGTCAATGAGATACCGTCAGCTGCATAACTAAAGTCAAGGCTAGAAAGTGAGTTCAAGTTTTGCAACCATCCACCTTTAGCTTTGTTAGATGGGTTAGCACCTGGTGAGAAGAATTCAAGTTTAGACAAGTTCACAGAACCATCTTCGTTGAGGTATACACCTTTGTGAACTGGTGAGTTACCAGTTTGTTTAGAGTAAGCAACGTTAGATGTGATAGTCAAAAGTGAAACTGTAGCTTCTGCGTCTTTGTAAAGTTTGTGGCTACGTAGACGAGTAGTGTAAGCTTCGATCAACCATTCTGCCAATTCGTTTGAACGTGGGTCATCTTCACCCCAACGTGGGTATTCACCGATTGTTTCGTAATCGTAGATGTAGCCATTTTCGTCACGGATTGGTTTAACTGTAGCGTATTTGATAGCTGACAATGTATCAACAGTGTTAGCAAATCCACAGATACCGAATCCCATGTTCGCACGTTGTTTAGTTGGCAAGAAGGCCATTTGAACAGCTTCGTAGTTGTACTTATCAGTCATGTAGTGGATGATGTTCAAAGCATCTACGTAAGTGTCAGTCAACCAGTCAAGAGATTTTTCAAAGTTAGCTTTAACTGATTCGAATTCAAGAACTTCGTCACGGATTGGTTCGATGTCAAATACTTTGTAGTCTTTGTGTACATCGTCGTAACCACCGTTCAAACCAGTAAGAAGGGCTTTCAATACGTTTACACGCGCACCAAAGTACTGGATGTTGTGGCGTTGTTCTTCATTTTCTGGGTCAAGTGGAGACACACAGCATGAGATACAGCTCATTTCACCATATCCGTCTTTAGCCATTGTTGTTACACCTTCGTATTGGATAGAAGAGTGTTTGTGGCTCATGTGCATACAGTAGCGACGGAAGTTGTATGGCAATTTGTCAGTCCAAAGAACTGTCAAGTTTGGTTCTGGTGAGTTACCGATATTGTCAAGAGTGTTCAAGAAACGGTAGTCCATCTTAGTAACACGGTGACGACCGTCGTTACCCATACCAGCCATAGAAGTTGTGATGAAAGTTGGGTCACCTGAGTACAATTGGTCATAAGCTTTTGTACGAGCAAATTTAACTGTACGAAGTTTCATAACGAAATCATCAACGAATTCTTGGATTTCTGATTCAGTAAATGTACCACGAGCAAGGTCACGTTCTGCAAAGATGTCCAATACGATTGGTACACGTCCTAGAGATGTAGCAGCACCGTTGATCACACGGCAAACAGACATGAAGGCGATGTTAACCCATTGGATAGCTTCTTTAACGTTCATCGCTGGTTTGCGAACGTCAACTCCGTATAGGTCACCCAAGCGAACAACTTGTTGCAATGCTTGGTATTGAAGGTTGATTTCTTCACGAAGACGGATTGTTTCTTCATCGATTTCTTCGATTGCATTCCAGTCGTTTACTTTTTCTTGCATCAAGTAGTCTGCACCGTAAAGAGCAAGACGTGCGTAAACACCGATGATACGTCCGCGTGAGTATGCATCTGGAAGACCAGTTACAGTGTGTGCGTGACGAGCGCGACGGATATTTGAAGTGTAGGCACGGAAGATACCGTCGTTAACTGTTGTTACGTATTTAGTAAAGATTTCGTGAACAGCTGGGTCTGGTTCGTATCCATTTTCTTTCAAAGTAGTTTCAGCCATACGGATACCACCTTTTGGCATGAAGTTCAATTTGAAGAGTTCGTCATTTTGGATACCAAAGATAACTTCGTTTTCTTTATCGATAAATCCAGCAGGGATATCAGCGATAGATGTTGGACGAGTGTCCATTGGGAAACGAGTTTCTTCGTAGTGAGCCTTAGTTTCTTCTACAATTTTTTTGATGTGAAGTGAACGTTCTGTTGGTCCAGCAAGGAAGCTTTCGTCTCCATCGTAAGGTGTGTAGTTAGCTTGTACAAAGCGTGATACACTTGCTTTTTCTTTCCAATCTACGCCTTTGAAGCCTTCCCAAGCTTTGTCAAAAATATCTTGTGCTTCAACAACTGTCTTAACAACCATGTTAATGTCCTCTTTTTTCTTTCTAGTAACAACTATCTGTTACATTCATGAGACAAGTATACCACACAGTAATCGTTTTCAACAAGTGGAAACCCCCTATTTTTACACTTTCTTTTCTAAAACAGTCTATATTTCATTCCAAACTGTATTATATTTTTGAAAAAACAAAGTCCTTTTTTCTTTTTTTCAGAAAAAAGGGTATAATATAAGAAAATAAGCAGTAAAAAGAGGCTAGGCATGTTGATTTTTCCCTTGTTAAATGATTTGTCAAGAAAAATCATCCATATTGACATGGATGCCTTTTTTGCTGCGGTAGAAATCAGAGACAATCCTAAACTCAGAGGAAAACCTGTCATTATCGGCAGCGACCCTCGGCAAACAGGTGGGCGGGGAGTCGTTTCTACTTGTAGCTATGAGGCACGAGCTTTTGGTGTCCATTCTGCTATGAGTTCTAAAGAAGCCTACGAACGTTGTCCTCAGGCCGTCTTTATCTCAGGAAATTATGAAAAATATAAAGCTGTGGGACTCCAGATTCGAGCTATCTTTAAGCGTTATACAGATTTGATTGAACCTATGAGCATTGACGAAGCCTATTTGGATGTAACAGAAAATAAACTCGGGATTAAGTCAGCAGTCAAAATCGCTCGCCTCATTCAAGAGGATATCTGGCAAGAACTTCATCTAACTGCTTCTGCCGGTGTTTCCTACAACAAATTCTTAGCTAAAATGGCGAGCGATTATCAAAAACCACATGGTCTGACAGTGATTCTACCTGACCAGGCTGAGGATTTTCTCAAACAAATGGATATTTCCAAGTTTCATGGAGTAGGAAAAAAGACGGTGGAACGACTTCATCAAATGGGTGTTTTTACCGGCGCTGATCTACTTGAAGTCCCTGAAGTGACCCTAATAGACCGATTTGGTAGACTGGGCTACGATCTTTATCGAAAGGCTCGCGGTATTCACAATTCCCCAGTCAAATCAAATCGCATTCGTAAATCCATCGGGAAGGAGAAAACCTATGGGAAGATTCTCCGTGCCGAGGAAGACATCAAAAAAGAGCTGACTCTCCTATCAGAAAGAGTCGCTCTCAATCTCAGCCAACAAGAAAAATCTGGAAAAATTGTCATTCTGAAAATCCGCTACGAAGACTTTTCAACTCTTACTAAACGAAAAAGTCTAACTCAAAAAACACAGGATGCTAGTCAGATAACCCAAATAGCCCTGCAACTCTATGAAGAATTAAGCGAGAAAGAAAGAGGTGTCCGCCTGTTGGGGATTACCATGACTGGATTTTAAAACCTTGAAGAGCTACCCCTTCAAGGTTTTTCTTATACAAATAAACGGACAAAGCTGTAAAGTAGCAAGACACCACCAAGCACGATACGGTATTTACCGAAAAGAGTAAAGTCGTGTTTTTTCACATAACTGGTCAAGAAACGAATAGCGACCATGCTGACTGCAAAGGCGACTCCCATCGCAACCAAGAGCAAGAACAATTGCCCAAAGCTCAAGAGTTGTCCTGCTTTCACAAATTTGAAAATCTTTAAGGCACTAGCTCCAAACATAACAGGAATTCCAAGATAGAAGGTAAATTCTGTCACAACAGAACGACTGGTTCCATTCAATAAACCACCGACGATTGTGGCCCCAGAACGGCTAGTTCCTGGCAAAAGGGCAAGAACTTGGAAGAGTCCGATATAGAAAGCTGTCGTATAAGGAAGCTTGTCCAACTCTGTCACACTTGGCTCGATAGCACGCGCTTTATTGCGCTTTTCCAAATAGATAAAGGCAATCCCATAGATAATCAACATAAGAGCAACAGAAACCATATTATGGAAGTGGGTATCAAACCAATCGTCAAATTTAAAGACACCAAGCAAAGGTAAAGTAGCAACTAAGACCTTCAACCACAGTCTCCAAGTCTTACGAACTTCCTGCTTGTCCTTAGTCGGTTTGAAAGGATTGAGCTTGTTAAAGTAAATAACCATGACCGCCAAAATCGCTCCAAGCTGAATTACAACATTAAACATGGACACAAAGGCTTCATTTTGATTTTGGTATTGGATAAATTCCTCTGCTAAAATCAAGTGCCCTGTACTGGAAATGGGCAACCATTCCGTAATTCCTTCAACAATCCCGAAGAAGATAGATTTTAAAATTTCAATAAGATACATAGATTACTCCTTTTTCTATCTTCTATTATAGCATACTTTTTCAGTCTATGGCAGTTCTCTTTAAAAGGCGCCGATACTGCCACCGCCTCCGCCTCCAGAGAAGCCACCGCCAGAACTTCCGCTTCCAGAAGATACCGAGTAGGTACTTGCTGTATTTGCGACACTGGCATAATGGCTCATTTGCGCGCTTGAATGATAAAACATACTGTGCCAGCCATAAGCTACATAGAGATTGATATCTGGATTTTCCACTTGGATATGATGAACCTTCATCAAATGACTAACCTTATCCGCATAGCCAAATAAGGTTGCATAGACCAAGAGGCGATTCCAGACTACAATACTTTCCAATTCAGCCTGATCCAATCGTGCAATCTCACGCAACATATTTTCAAAACTGGTCCAGAGATAGTAGACTTCTGCTCCCGCTTCATTTAAGACACCATCACGATTATCTAGCCGAAGCTTCCAATAATAGAAAACAGCCAAAACTAAACCTAGAAAACCAAGTATTGGCAAGGGGAGGTAAAAATAAGCATGAACATCCAAACTATACAAGAACAAACCAAATCCAATAAATAGGGGGAGAATAGTAGAGAGTCCCATACCTACTTGCAAGGCCTTTTCCCCACCAGTTAAAGGACGATAATAATCTGGGAGGTCCCAGAAGGAAACTCGATTTCTCACTCCTTCTTGCATCTCTTTCAACACTTCTTCGAAAGAAGATTTGAGCTGACGCCCCTTTGCTTGAATCCGCTTTTCATCAGAGACTTTTGCTCTACGATAAAGACTATCAGATACCTTGTAATCCGCAAACAAATTGGAAAGAGTTTCTTCTTTTTTGCCTGAAAAAGCCAGATTTAGACAGTCTTTCTCAAAGTTTGACAAACCATCTTCTCTTACCAGCCTCAAGCCAACTGCATCTCCTTCTGAAATAATAGAGACATTCCCACGGTCTATCACATCTAGCAAGGTAGCTTGAATGAGTTGATCAAAGGTGAATTTTCCAGCCCCCTTGACTAAGGGACTCACTTCCTCCAAGGAGGTCGAGTAGACAGCCTCTGATAAAACCATAGGCTCTAATTCCATTGGTGGCTCATAGAGACGATGATTTTTGGCATATTTGACTGAAGGAGTGGTCTTTCTTCTATAGATAAAATAGAAGCAGACGCTCAATAACAAGGAAATGGAAAGTATCAAAGGAAAGACCCAAGTGACGAACTGCATACTCTGATCTTTTTCTCTAACAATCGAGCCTTCTATCTTATTAAACTCTTCTAAACGATTTCCTTTCAATCCCTGATCCCTAGCGCTAGCAAAAGCACTTCGAGGCCAGTAGGCGTGCAATTCAACTCCACGCTTAGACGGAAGATTGTCTAAACGAATAGTATAATCAAGGTTACTCTTTTCAATCGTTCCTTCTTTAAAAAGTTTTCCTGTGTGGAAAAAGAGTTTTTCAGCCCCCTTATCTCCCCTCACATGAAATTCAAACTTGCCAATAGCCCCTGAACTATCTGTCAGAGGTTGCCAATTTAATTCAGCGATATCATCATAAAGAAAAAGCAAGTTCTTTAAGTTCCAGACAAGGTCAACTTCAACTGTGTCACCCTCCTGACCTGGATTATAGACTTTGACAGTATAACCATCTGCTCCTTCTGTCACTTCGCTAGTAACATCTGTCAATTCAGCACCATTTTTCGAGGCCTGAACCTTTGGATGAGGGTCTATGTCAAATCCGCTAGGCATCTTGCCAGCACGTCCAAGTCCCACGATTTGGCCATTAAAGTCCTCCTCAAACTGATAAACTATCTTCTGTCTAAATTCTGCCGTATTGTCTGCATGAATATACAAATCACCTTGATAAGAGTTTATCTTAAAATCAATGGCAAAAACAGAGAGTGGCAAAAGGCAAAACAAGCCTAACACCAGTAAGAAAAAAGTTTTTTTCATCAAACAAGCCCCCTTTTTATCTTTGCTATCATTATATCATTTTTTCTCAAGTAAGGGCTTACCTATATTGAAAAATAGAGTTTTTTTCGATAAAATAGGAGACAGTTATTTTTTAATAGATTAGAAATAGGAGAAATCATGAGAAAAATATACTTATCTATTTTCACAAGTCTCTTGCTGATGCTGGGACTTGTCAATGTTGCTCAAGCCGATGAATATTTACGCATCGGGATGGAAGCAGCATATGCTCCCTTTAACTGGACCCAGGATGATGATAGCAATGGAGCTGTCAAAATCGATGGAACCAACCAGTACGCCAATGGATACGATGTCCAGATTGCCAAGAAAATCGCTAAGGACTTAGGTAAAGAACCTTTGGTTGTTAAAACCAAGTGGGAAGGTCTAGTCCCTGCCCTTACTTCTGGTAAAATTGATATGATTATCGCAGGTATGAGTCCTACTGCCGAACGCAAACAAGAAATCGCCTTTTCAAGCAGTTACTACACTAGCGAACCAGTTTTGCTTGTCAAAAAAGATTCTGCCTACGCAAATGCTAAGTCTTTGGATGATTTTACTGGTGCGAAAATCACTTCTCAACAAGGTGTCTACCTCTACGACTTGATTAGTCAAATCTCAGGCGCTAAAAAAGAAACAGCTATGGGAGACTTCGCTCAAATGCGCCAAGCTCTTGAGGCTGGTGTCATCGATGCCTATGTTTCTGAACGTCCAGAAGCACTAACTGCTGAAGCTGCTAACTCTAAGTTTAAGATGGTTCAAGTAGAACCAGGTTTCAAAACTGGAGAAGAAGATACAGCTATTGCCATTGGACTTCGTAAAGATGATAATCGTATTAGCCAAATCAATGCCAGCATTGAAACCATTTCAAAAGACGACCAAGTTGCCTTGATGGATCGTATGATCAAGGAACAACCTGCCGAAGCAACAACAACTGAGGAGACTAGTAGTAGTTTCTTTAGCCAAGTCGCTAAAATTCTTTCTGAGAACTGGCAACAACTCTTGCGTGGTGCTGGTGTCACTCTTTTAATCTCTATCGTCGGAACCATCATAGGTCTCATTATCGGTCTTGCCATTGGTGTTTTCCGTACTGCTCCTCTCTCTGAGAATAAAGCCATTTATGGATTACAAAAACTAATCGGCTGGATCCTCAATGTCTACATTGAAATTTTCCGTGGTACCCCAATGATCGTTCAATCGATGGTTATCTACTATGGAACTGCCCAAGCTTTCGGTATCAACCTTGACCGTACACTGGCCGCTATCTTCATCGTTTCAATCAACACTGGTGCCTACATGACTGAAATCGTCCGTGGTGGTATCCTAGCAGTTGATAAGGGACAATTTGAAGCAGCGACTGCTCTTGGTATGACCCATAACCAAACCATGCGTAAGATTGTGCTACCTCAGGTTGTCCGCAATATCCTACCAGCAACTGGTAATGAGTTTGTCATCAATATCAAAGATACATCTGTATTGAACGTTATCTCTGTTGTTGAACTTTATTTCTCAGGAAATACCGTGGCAACTCAAACCTATCAATACTTCCAGACATTTACAATCATCGCCGTGATTTACTTTGTCCTCACCTTTACCGTAACCCGTATCTTACGCTTTATCGAACGCCGAATGGATATGGATACCTATACTACAGGTGCTAATCAAATGCAAACGGAGGATTTGAAATAATGACACAAGCAATCCTTGAAATTAAACACCTCAAAAAATCCTATGGACAAAACGAAGTGCTAAAAGACATTTCTCTCACTGTCCACAAGGGAGAAGTTATCTCTATCATCGGAAGCTCTGGAAGCGGAAAATCGACCTTCCTCCGCTCCATTAACCTACTTGAAACGCCAACTGATGGACAAATCCTTTATCATGGGCAAAACGTCCTCGAAAAAGGTTATGACCTCACACAATACCGTGAAAAGTTGGGAATGGTGTTCCAATCCTTTAATCTCTTTGAAAATCTCAACGTTCTTGAAAATACAATCGTCGCTCAGACAACTGTCCTTAAACGTGAACGTACAGAAGCTGAAAAGATTGCCAAAGAAAACCTAGAAAAGGTCGGTATGGGGGAACGCTACTGGCAAGCGAAACCAAAACAACTCTCAGGTGGTCAAAAACAACGTGTGGCTATTGCTCGTGCCCTTTCAATGAATCCTGATGCTATTCTCTTTGATGAACCAACATCAGCTCTCGATCCAGAAATGGTTGGAGAAGTACTTAAAATCATGCAGGAACTTGCCCAAGAAGGCTTGACTATGATTGTCGTAACCCACGAAATGGAATTCGCCCGTGATGTCTCCCACCGTGTGATCTTTATGGATAAGGGAGTAATCGCTGAAGAAGGCAAACCAGAAGATCTCTTCACCAATCCTAAAGAAGACCGTACAAAAGAATTCCTTCAACGCTATCTCAAATAAAAAGAAAAGGCTGCACCAACCGTGCAGTCTTTTTGTTTGGTCAAAATGAAAAGGCAGACCCTATTTAAGAATCCGCCGTCATCCAAAGATTAATCTTCAAATTTTTCATGATTTTTGTCATAGAAATCAATTAAACCTAGAGCTGTTTCAAATGAAATATTTTTTACTTTCGCACGACCCTGCGCTAGAGCAATGATAGACATCTCACGCGCATTCGTTTCCTTAGAGATACGGTAGCCTGTGATTTTCTTATCACGAACCCAGCCAACAACTGATTCTACTTTTTCAAAGTTTGACTTAGCCATGTTCTTCTCCTATTTTCTTCTTTACGATATATTATTCTATACGTTTTTATGTCTTTTGTCAATAAAAAAACATATATTCAATAAAACAAATGATTTAGTTTTTTCTTACTTCTTTTTTAAAGCCGATAATATATAGGTTTTTAGTTGCTATAACCCATTAGTACGCACCCTAAAAATAATTGAATTATTAAACTTATAATTCGCAAAAATATTCATTAAGAAAAAATACCAGTTTCTCAATAGGATAAACAGGAGTCATATTCTATATCTTCATTTTAATCTATAAGTTTGTCAAAGAGAATCTTCCTTTTCTGACTATCTCATATCTATTTTATCCTTTCTATTTCCTTTGGTTCCCTTCCTGTTACTATTTAACTTTTTTAACCGGTATAATTGACTTATCTCATCAAATTTTGCATATTCTTATAACACACCGCTATTACAATCAGCATTTAGAATAGCACTTCCTAGTATTCCAAATGTTCTACTCGCCTCATATTACTGCTATCATATACTATATTCAATCAACTCACCAAATCTACCTCATAAGCATTGATTATTTTTTCTAATTCCTATTATATTTAATCAAACTTAAAATTATATATATAAAATATGGTATTCTAAAAAATAGCCCTATATATAACAAGTCATTCTTCTTTATTATTATAAACTGAAATAAAAAATAATAGGTACTATAGTGAGTTATAGTAGAAGTAGTACGATAGTTTTCCTAAGTCCATAGGAATCGCCCCCTTTCTTCACCCTCATTATAGCACCTATACATCAGTTGTGCAAATAATATGATATTTTTTATTAATCCTCAGACAAGCATATTATAGAGCGTTTCATTACCATTTAAGTTAATATAAGCTGGATCAAAACCTTCCATTCGACGAATCAATCCTGCATAATCATGCTTATCTGCTAAAGCGATCCCAATTAATACTGGGCCTGTTCCCTTACTAGCTCGTTTGATATACTCAAAACGTGTGATATCATCATTTGGTCCCAAGATATCATTTACAAACTCACGTAAAGCTCCTGGACGCTGTGGAAAATTGACCACAAAGTAATGCTTGATCCCATCATAAATCAAGGCACGTTCTTCCATTTCTGGCATACGGTTGATATCATTATTTCCTCCAGAAATGATACAACAAATGGTTTTCCCCTTGATATATTCAGCTAAAACCTCTAGAGATGCGATACTAGCTGCTCCAGCAGGCTCTGCTACAATCCCTTGCTTAGAGTAGAGGTCAATCAAAGTTTCAGAAATCAATCCCTCATCGACACCTACCAAAGTTTGAACATGTTGACGAGTTGCCTCATAAGTCAACTGACCTACTTTTTGTACGGCAATCCCATCTGCAAATTTGTCAATTTCCTTGAGCTTAACAGGTCCACCAGCTTCAAAGGCAGCCTTCATGGAACGCGCTCCATTCGCCTCTACTCCGATAACCTCGATCTCTGGACTTGTTTCCTTGATATAGGTGGAAACCCCAGCAATGAGACCGCCACCACCAACAGGAACCAAGACAGCATCAAAATCAATCGATTCTTTTCGAGCTTCTTCTAAAATCTCATAAGCAACTGTTCCTTGACCTGCCTGAACATGGGCATCATCAAAAGGATCAATAAAGGTACGATTTTCAGAAATTGTAAATTCTTGAGCTGCCTTAGCTGAGGCATCAAAAGTATCTCCAACTAGTTTAATGGTTACGAAGTCCCCACCAAAAAAGCGAACCTGCCCAATCTTTTGTTGCGGAGTAGTAATGGGCATAAAGATAGTAGCAGGAATTTTCATCTCATTACAAGTATAGGCAACTCCCTGCGCATGATTTCCCGCAGAAGCACAGACTACCCCACGCTCACGCTCTTCCTTGCTGAGCTGAGAAATGGCATAATAGGCACCACGAATTTTAAAGGAACGAACACGTTGGGCATTTTCCTTTTTCAAGTAAATTTTAGCACCATACTTCTCCGATAAATAATGGTCATAATCCAATGGGGTATTCACAACCACACCGTTCAAGACCTTGTGAGCCTTGATGATATCTTTTGAACTTAACATCTTTTTCTCCTAGACTATTCAAACTATCACAATCCATCCTCTAAAAAGAAAGGTGAATTGATTATAAAAGCGAGTTAGGTCCCCCCAACTCGCCTTCACCTTAATTTCTATAAATTAGTTATAGATTTTGAATGCATCATCGTCGTTTTTACCAACGAATGGCATTGCTTTACGCAATTCTGCACCAACTTTTTCAATTTCAAGGTTAGCTGCTTGTTCACGGTAAGCAGTCAATTTTGGACGTCCAGCTTTATAGTCATTTACAAAGTCATTTGCAAATTTACCATTTTGAATATCTGCCAAGACAGCTTTCATATTTTCTTTAACTTGTTCAGTGATTACACGTGGACCTGATACATAGTCACCGTATTCAGCAGTGTTTGAAATAGATTGACGCATTTTCTTGAATCCACCTTCATAGATCAAATCAACGATCAATTTCATTTCGTGAAGAACTTCAAAGTAAGCCAATTCTGGAGCGTAACCTGCTTCTGTCAAGACTTCGAAACCTGCTTCGATAAGGGCAGTTAAACCACCACAAAGTACAGCTTGTTCACCAAACAAATCTTCTTCAGTTTCTTCTTTGTAAGTTGTTTCAAGAAGACCTACACGAGCTGCTCCAACACCTTTGCACCAGTCCATGGCAATGTTTTTAGCATTTCCTGTTGCATCTTGATATACTGCATAAAGAGCTGGAACACCAAATCCTTCTTCGTAAGTACGACGTACCAAGTGTCCTGGTCCTTTAGGAGCACACATGAAGACATCTACATCTGCAGGAACTTTGATAAATTCAAAGTGGATGTTGAAACCATGGGCAAATCCAACTGCGTTTCCAGCTTCCAAGTTTGGAGCGATTTCTGCTTCATAAAGTTCTTGTTGGATTTCATCTGGTGCCAAAATCATGATAACGTCAGCCAATTTAGTAGCTTCTGCTACTGTGTAAGTGTCAAATCCATCTTCTTTTGCTTTGTCAAAAGATTTACCTGGACGTACACCGATAATGACATCACGACCTGAGTCACGCAAGTTTTGAGCATGCGCATGTCCTTGTGATCCATAACCGATAACGGCAATTTTTTTACCGTCAAGCGCTGCTACTTTAACATCTTTTTCGTATTCCATTTGAACTGCCATAGTTTTCTCTCTTTTCTATTATTTATTGCCTTTTAGGCTGGTTTAACAAATTTAAGTTGGATTGTTAATCGCGGGTAAATCCAGTTGCACCCGTTCTAGCAATATTACGAATACCGTATGGTCGAATGACTCGCAATAGTGCTTCACTCTTTTCAGCATTTCCTGTCATCTGAATAGTAATCGAGCTTGGCGCTACGTCTACCACTGTTGCACGGAAAGGTTGAATAATCGCTAGAATCTCAGCACGCTTCTCTGCTGGCGCTGACATCTTAACCAAAATCACCTCGCGCTCCAAATGAGGCTTGTCTGTAATATCTCGAATGCGAATCACATCAATCTGACGATTGAGTTGCTTGATGATTTGCTCCACTTCATCATGTGAAGCTACATCAATAATAATGGTGATGCGCGATACATTCGGATCTTCTGTTGCTCCAACAGAGATGCTTTCGATATTAACCTGACGACGAGACAGAACGCCAGTAAAGCGGTTGAGGACTCCTGAACGATTTTGTAGTTTTGCTGTTAACATTCTACGCATGGAACTTCACCCCCAACATCTCATGATTACTCTTACCAGCTGGTACCATTGGTAGCACCTGTTCCTTACGAGAAATATCTACCTCGATTAGCATAGGAACATCCTCAGTGATGACTTCAAGGTCTTGAGCCAAGGTCTCAGGATTGTCAAACTTATAGTTTTTAATGCCATAAGCTTGTGCCATCAATTGGAAATCAGGAAGGGTATCAAAGACTGACTCTGATGTTCTACCTTCATAGAAGGATTCCTGCCACTGACGAACCATTCCAAGCGAGTGGTTATTCAGCATAACCACCTTGATTGGTACCTTGTAAATGTTCAAAATAGCCAATTCCTGATTGGTCATTTGAAAACCACCATCTCCAACGAACAAGACCACTTCCTTATCTGGGTTAGCAATTTTAGCACCGATTGCTGCTGGAATTCCGAATCCCATGGTTCCCAAACCGCCTGAAGTCACTAACTGACGTTCATTTTGGTATGGATAATACTGGGCTGTCCACATTTGGTGTTGACCAACATCTGTTACCACAATGGCATCTCCATTCGTCAGTTCACCAATTCGTTCAATAACGGCTTGCGGTTGGACCACACGCTCTTTCTTGTCATAAGAACGAACACGGTTCTTGTCTTTTGTGACTTTTTCAATCCATTTTTCAGTATTGTTATGAACTGTTGGTTCCGCCAACAACATTTGCAAGGCCTTCTTAGCATCTCCAACTACAGGAATATCTGCACTGATAATCTTACCAATCTCAGCTGGATCAATATCAATGTGAGCAACCTTGGCATTCTTAGCAAAGGTCTTAGGATTTCCTGTCAAGCGGTCATCGAAACGGCAACCGATACTAATCATAAAGTCTGCTTCCGTCATGGCAATATTAGCTGCGAAAGACCCGTGCATGCCTCCCATTCCAAGGAAGAGTGGATGAGTCGTTGCAATCGTGCCTTGTCCCAAAAGACTGGTTACCACTGGAATCTGATAGCGTTCTGCAAATTCATTTAATTCTGCAGCAGCTTCAGCATAACTAATTCCACCACCAGCCAGCAAGACTGGTTTTTTAGCCTTGGATAATTGCTTCAAGATTTTCTTGATTTGCATATCATTCGGCTCAAGAGTCGGCTGATAGCTTGGTAGATTCACTTCTGGTGAATAGATGAAGTCTGTTTCTAAAGCAGATACGTCTTTAGGTAGGTCAATGACAACCGGCCCTGGACGGCCTGTAGTTGCGATATGGACAGCTTCCGTAATGATACGCGGGATATCAGCTGTCTCACGTACTTGGTAATTGTACTTAGTGATTGGCATGGTAATTCCCACGATGTCTGCCTCCTGAAAGGCATCCTTCCCAATCCCTGCTCGCGCCACTTGACCTGTAAAGACCAAAAGGGGAACGCTATCGCTCATGGCATCCGCAATCCCTGTAATGGCATTTGTTGCTCCTGGTCCACTAGTGACGACGGCAACACCCAACTTTCCAGTTGATTTGGCATAACCTTCAGCTTCATGCAAACAACCTTGCTCATGGCGTCCTAGAATGTGGCGAATGCCTTTAAAATTATATATCGCATCATAAAAAGGCAAGACAGCACCACCAGGATAACCAAAGATGGTATCAATTCCTAAATCACGAAGTGTTTCCAAAACTAGGTCCGACCCCGTCTTAGGAGATTCTAAACTGATTTTCTCCATTGTTCCCCTTTCTCTTCTCTTAAAAATAACTTGTTACTATCATACCATTTTTTCAAGATTTTTCAAGAGAAAAGAAGAAATTTTCTGAATTTTCTATTTTAACGTTTATTTATGAATATTATTTTTGTTTTTATTAAAAAAGATATCGATTTCATTTATTAAAAAATAAAAAAGAACTGATTTCTCAGTCCTTCATTAATCTTATTCCACACTAAATAGGTATGGGTAAACAGGTTGTTGACCTTGGTGAATCTCGACTTCAACGTCCTCGAATTCTTCTGCGATTTCTTGAGCAATTTCATTAGCAAGTTCTTCGCTTCCGTCTTCACCGACATAGAAAGTTACGATTTCACTATCTTCATCCAACATATGTTTCAAGGTTTCTGTCAAGGTTTGGTGCATGTCAGGGTTTGACACGAGAATTTTCCCATCGACCATACCAAGATTATCGTTTTCATGGATTTCTAAGCCATCAATCGTTGTATCACGCACAGCTGTTGTGACACTTCCGCTAACGACATCGCTAAGAGCAGCTGTCATACGCTCTTGGTTTTCTTCGATTGACTTGCTTGGATCAAAGGCAAGAAGACTAGTCAATCCTTGAGGAAGAGTACGAGCTTCTACCACTACTGCTGGTTGTTCCAAAACTTCTGCTGCAGATTGAGCTGCCATGAAGATATTCTTGTTGTTTGGCAAGAAGATAATGTTACGAGCGTTGACCTGTTCAACAGCCTTGATAAAGTCTTCTGTTGAAGGATTCATGGTTTGACCGCCTTCGATAACATAATCAACACCTTGGGAACGGAAGATATCTGCTAGGCCTTTACCAGCCACTACAGCAATCAAAGCATACTCTTTTTCTTCAGCTGGCTTGCTAACTTGAGCGGCTTCTTTTTCAACCTGTGCTTCATGTTGGTTACGCATATTGTCAACTTTTACCTTGACCAAACTACCATATTTGAGACCTTCTTGCATAACAAGTCCTGGATCTTCTGTATGGACATGGACTTTGACAATTTCATCATCGTTGACAACGAGGAGAGAATCTCCAAGTTCATTCAAGTAGTTA
This sequence comes from Streptococcus mitis, assembly GCF_003943935.1. Classification (GTDB taxonomy): domain Bacteria; phylum Bacillota; class Bacilli; order Lactobacillales; family Streptococcaceae; genus Streptococcus; species Streptococcus mitis_BK. The sequence goes on from NZ_RJOB01000003.1 coordinate 107,628, forward strand.
CGGAATTCGTCATAGTCAAAATCTTTAGCATAGGTTGGACCTTGTTTAAGGGCTACCATGATTTCAGTACAGTAACCAAACGTAATGTCCTCAGTCGCTACGTGACCAGCTACAGACTTATGATGCTCCGCATTGATCATTTCACTCATGTTGGCAGGAGTCGCTACAAAGTCCTCAGATGCAATATATTCACCAGTAAGGGCTGAAAGGAACCCTTCGTAGATGAAGACCAGTCCTTGACCACCTGAGTCCACAACTCCAACTTCCTTCAAGACTGGAAGCATATCTGGCGTCTTAGCTAGAGCGGTTTTAGCACCTTCCAAGGCTGCACGCATTACTTCAACAGCATCATCTGTTTGCTCAGCCTTTTTCTTAGCACCGATAGCAGCTCCACGTGAAACTGTCAAAATCGTTCCTTCAACTGGTTTCATAACTGCTTTATAAGCAACTTCCACACCTGATTGGAAGGCAAGGGCCAAGTCTTGACCTGTTAACTCGTCTTTATCCTTGATGGCTTGTGAAAATCCACGGAAAAGCTGAGACGTAATAACTCCTGAGTTCCCACGCGCGCCCATCAAAAGACCTTTAGCAAGAATGCTCGCTACCTCTCCAACTGTAGAAGCTGGCTTGTCTGCAACTTCTTTAGCACCATTTTCAATGGTCATTCCCATATTTGTCCCAGTATCTCCATCTGGAACTGGAAAGACGTTTAATGAATTGACATATTCAGCTTGCTTATTCAAGCGAGTTGATGCAGCCTGCACCATTTCTTGAAATAAGCTAGTAGTAATTTTTGACACGGTTATTCTCCTACAACTTTGATATTTTGAATGTAGACATTTACAGTCTGAGCAGTAATTCCAAGTTGGTTTTCCAAACTAAAACGAACACGCTCTTGAATGTTTTTTGACACTTCGCTAATCTTTGTTCCGTAGCTCAACACGGTATATACATCAACTGCAATACTGCCATCTTCGGCCGCCTTTACGACGACACCTTTGGAATAATTTTCCTTACCTAGCAGAGCTTGGAAATTATCTTTGAGGGCATTTTTACTAGCCATACCAACCACACCAAAAATCTCAGTTGTTGCACCGCCTACGACAGTTGCAATCACTTCATCTGTTAGTTCGATTTGACCATCTTTTGTATTAATTTTTACAGTCATCCTTTTTACCTCAACTAGTTGATACTCTATTTTATCATATTTCAGCCCAAGTGTAAAAGCAGAATACTGTATCAGCGGATATTTACTCCGTTTTTCAAATGATTTTATACCCACAATAAAAGAAAAAAGACCCTAAGGTCTCCTTTGCTTTTATTATTAAACGCGTTCAACTTTACCTGATTTCAAAGCACGAGCTGAAGCCCAAACTTTTTTAGGTTTACCATCGATAAGAACAGTAACTTTTTGAAGGTTTGGTTTTACGGCACGTTTTGTTTGGTTCATCGCGTGTGAACGGTTGTTTCCTGATACAGTCTTACGACCTGTAAAGTAACATACTTTAGCCATTGTGTTTTCCTCCTATTAGATCTAATATAGCGGATGTGCTAGCACCACATACCGTACTATGTTATCACACTTTCTTCATTTTTGCAAGGGAATTGGAAGATTTTTTTATTTAACGTAGACAATTCCCAACTTTCCAAAAGCTACATCCCCACGGATAATCAAGGTTTTACTGGTTGGGGCTAGAGAAGTATCTGCCTTGGCTACACCACAGAAAGTTTCCACCTTTAAATCAACTCTCCAATGTTGAGGAACATAGATAACTGCATTGCCAAAACCAACTTCAACTTTCAGTGTTGCGCTATCACCTAACATCTCTGCATTGTCATAATATATCTTGGCATTCCCAAAACCAACTTCAACTTGGTCTTCTACCAATTCTTGGTCTTGCTTGTAGAAAGTCCCAGTCCCAAAAGCGACTTCCTTATCTGTAAGAATGGTCTTTTCACCATCATACCACCATTTTTTTCCATTCCAAGTTCTGTTAGAATGAGTGAGTGCGCTGACACCCATTACGATTAAAATACTAGCCCAAAATAAAGACTGATTTGGAATCGGTAAAATATCATAAAAGTGGTTAGCAATCATGAGGGCTACTAGAGCTGTAAAAGAGGCTGAGGTTAAGTGGCGACGTAACAAAGCTCCAACTGATTGGTAGGCAAAAAAAGCAATACCAATCAAGGGCCAAATTTGCCCTCCAAGAGAAGGGATTCCAAAATTTCCTTGTAATAATATTACAGCTGCAAAAATAAGCAACACAATACCAAATGCTTTCTTTTTCATGTTCTTACCTCATGTTTCTTAGATTTTCTTTTAGGAGGGATTGATAATGTCGTGAGACATGAACCTCCTTGTGGGTCTGATAAAAGGAAATGGTGCCCGTTCCTGAAAAGGACTTGTCCACCGAATAAATCTGACGAATATTAGCGATCGTTGACTTGGATACTCGACTAAAATAGCGAGGAAGGATAGACTCTAACTCATAGAGTTTGAGCCGAACCTCGTAGGCATCTTTCTGGGTATGGGCGTAAATCTTGTTCCCTTCCGTCTCAAAGAAGAGAATTTCCGACAAGTCCAGATAATATTCACCCGTCCCTTTGTAAAAAATCAACCTAGGAGACTTGGACTCTTGTAAGAGTCGCTGTAAATCCGCAATTTCATCTGTCAAAGCCGCCGCCTTGATGACAATTTCAGTTTCCTCTAAATTTCTGTCAATTTCGATTCGTAACTTCATTCCATCTCCTTTCTGACTCTACTATATCAAAGCCAAAATAAGAAAACAAGAGCAAAGAAGCAAGTGGTTACTTTAGACTCGTAAGTGGTTATATGACCGCCTTAACTTACAGGTCAAAATAGAAAGAAAATCACACCCCACACAAGTCCGCAAGCATAACCAACCAAGACATCCTTGGGATAATGCACACCACCCAAGACTCTCACTAGACCTAGGAAGGCTGACAAGACCAACAAGATAACCCCTACGGATAAACTAGCATGTAAGCAAGCCATGGAGATAATGGTGGCTGAAAAGACATGACGACTAGGCATAGACTGACCAGGACTATCTCTGTCTAGTAGCGGTACAATTTCCCAAACTTCATAAGGCCTAGGAGCATTGATTTTCTTACGGAAAAGAGACAAAATTACAAAACCTGACGCAGGGACAAACACATACATCAAGACCTGCTTCCCAAGTCCTTCTTGGAGATAGGTAATTACTAACAAGGTTAAATAAACTATAGGCATGACTACTGTCATGAACCGATTGAAAGTTCTTAACAAGGTCAGCAGAAAGGGCTTATTTTCAATGTTACCAGCAATGTGGTCATACCATTCTTGATAATTTTTCGTATATTTTCTCATCACTTACTCAAATTTTGCTTACAGGGAAGCACTTTTCTTCTAGTATAATGCAGAAAAAGAAGGCCGTCAAGCCTTCTTTGGGTTTATTCTTCTACTTTATCTTCTGTAAATTGACTGTTATAAAGGTCAGCGTAAAAGCTTCCTTGTGCCATCAACTCATCATGATTTCCTTGTTCGATGATATTACCATCTTTCATGACAAGAATCAAATCAGCATTTCGGATAGTAGACAAGCGGTGGGCGATGACAAAGGAAGTTCTTCCCTCCATCAATCGGTCCATGGCTTTCTGAATCAATTCCTCAGTACGGGTATCAACCGAAGAGGTCGCCTCATCCAAAATCAAGAGTGGCGCATCTTTCAACAAAGCACGAGCAATGGTCAAGAGTTGTTTTTGTCCGACAGACAAGGTCACTGTATCATCCAAGACGGTATCGTAACCATCTGGTAGGGTCATGATAAAGTGGTGGATTCCCACAGCCTTGCTGGCTTCAATCACGCGCTCATCACTAATACCTGTTTGGTTATAGATAAGATTGTCGCGAATGGTTCCTTCAAAGAGCCAGGTGTCCTGCAAGACCATTGAAAAGGCATCGTGTACTTCCGAACGCTTCATCTCCTTGGTATCCACACCATCGATGCGAATACTTCCCTTATCAATCTCATAGAACTTCATCAAAAGATTGACAATAGTTGTCTTCCCAGCTCCGGTCGGCCCGACAATGGCAACCTTTTGACCTGCATGAGCAGTCGCAGAAAAGTCATGAATAATGGTTCGCTCTGGTGTGTAACCAAAGGAAACTCGATCAAAGACCACTTGACCTTTCATGTCGCTCAATTGTCTTTCTTTATGGGATTCATCTTCCATTTCCTCTTCACCTAAGAATTCGAAGACACGTCCCATGGCTGCACTAGCCTGCTGCAGACTAGTAATTCCTTGAGCGATTTGTGAAAGAGGCTGAGAAAAGATACGAACGTAGGCCATAAAGGCAACGATAATCCCGATACTAATCTTCCCATTCAAGGCCAAGGCTGCACCGACGATAATCACTAAGGCATAGCTAAAGTTCCCAATAAACATCATGATCGGCATCATAATCCCTGAAATAAACTGAGATTTCCAGATACTATCATACAGACGATGGTTTAATGTCGCAAATTCTTCTTTGGTGCTCTCAATAGCATTGTAACTAGTCACCACATTATGGCCAGAGTACATTTCCTCCACATAGCCATTTACAGCTGCCAAATCCTGTTGCTGACTCTTAAAGAAGCCCTGCGATTTGCCCATAAAGACGGACACGAAAGCAAAACCGATAAGGGTTGAAACAACCGTCACCAAGGCTAAAATCCAGTTCATCCCAAACATGGTCACCAAGACTGCCACGACCAGTAAAGTGGATGAAAGAACTGTTCCCAGACTTTGATTGAGGGATTGGGCTGCAGTGTCAACATCATTGGTCACACGAGACAAGGTATCTCCTTGAGAATGTCCATCAAAATACCCCAATGGAAGACGATTAATTTTCTCTGCAATCGCTCTTCTCAAACGCTCTGAAAAACGTTGAATGGCTGTTGTAAACAGAAAGGCTTGCAAATAATTTGATAGAAGTCCAATCACATAGATAACGGCCAAAAAACTACCAATGGCTGCAACCGCAGCGACATCCACACTTGTTTCTAGTCCACTGGCAATAATATTGGTCATTTCCTTGATACGGGTTGGACCATATACAGTAATGATGTTGGATAGGATTGTTGCTAAAAAGGCGATTAGAAGGGCAAACTGGAGACCTGCAAGGTAGAGTTTACTCTGTTTCCAGAGCGACAGTTTTTTATATTCCATGTTCCAATTCCTCCTTCGATAATTGTGAATAGGCAATTTCTTGATAAACTTCGTTGGTAGCTAGAAGTTCCTTGTGGGTGCCTTGTCCCACGACTTTACCTTGATCCAAGACCAAAATCAAATCCGCATCCATAATCGTTGAAATACGCTGTGCGACGATAAGCTTGGTCATAAATTTTGTTTTCTCTGCTAGCTCTTGGCGTAGGACACGGTCTGTCTTGTAGTCCAAGGCTGAGAAGGAATCATCAAAGATGAGTATTTCTGGTTTCCGAGCCAAGGCACGCGCAATGGCCAGACGCTGTCTTTGACCACCTGAGAAGTTGGTTCCTCCTTGGGCTACTTCTGACTCTAAGCCCGCTTCCTTGTCTTCGATAAAGTTCTTAGACTGGGCCAATTCCAAGGCTTGCCACATTGCCTGCTCACTAAGTGGTGTTTCTTGACTCTGTCCAAAATCTAAATTGTCCTTGACATCACCTGAAAAGAGAACCGCTTTCTGAGGAATATAACCAACCTTGTTGCGCAAATCTTCTAAGGCATAGTCTTGAACATTGACACCGTCCACCAGAATTTCTCCGTCTGACACATCATAGAAACGTGGAATCAGATTGACCAGAGTTGATTTACCAGAACCTGTTGATCCTATAAAGGCCACTGTTTGACCAGCTTCTGCTCTAAAGCTAACATTCTCAATAACCGCCTCCGAATTTTCCGCATAGCGGAAGGTCACATCCTTAAATTCTACCTGACCTTTGAGGTTTTCATCAGACAGCTGCACTTGAGCAGGGTTTTGGATAGAAGAATGCAAATCTAGAACCTGATTAATCCGCTTAGCAGAGACCATAGTTCGGGGAAGAACGATGAAGAGTGCCCCCATGAGAAGGAATCCCATAACAACCTGCATGGCATAAGACATGAAAACAACCATGTCACTAAAGAGAGGCAGACGCGCTGTCGGAGCAGCATCGTTAATCACGTAGGCCCCAATCCAGTAAATCGCCACACTCAAACCACTTGAAATCCCCATCATGATAGGGTTCAAAATAGCCATAAGACGATTGACAAACAAATTCAAGCGTGTCAATTCATCATTTGCTGCTGCAAATTTTTCATTTTGGTAATCCTCTGCATTGTAGGCACGAACAACGCGAATACCTGTTAAACTTTCACGAGTGATACTGTTCAGTTTATCAGTCAAACTTTGAATCAAGGACTGTTTTGGAAAGGCTAGCGTCATCAAAACTGTTGTCATCAAAACATTGACAATCACTGCCACAAGTACCGCCCAGAGCCAGTATTCTGAATGACCTAAGATCTTCCCAATAGCCCAGATAGCCATAATCGGACCACGCGTCACCACTTGTAATCCCATGGTAATCAACATCTGAACTTGGGTAATATCATTGGTAGTACGAGTTAGGAGACTAGGAATAGAGAATTTCTTAATCTCTGTCTGTGAGTAGTCTAAAACTCGGTTAAAAATATCACTTCTCAGCCTACTAGTGTAAGAAGCAGCCACTCTGGATGCAAAAAATCCAACTGCGACTGCGGACAAGAAGGCAAAAAAAGACATTCCGACCATCATACCTGCTGGTTGCCATAACTCATCCAAGTTGGTTCCTTGACTTCCCAGTAAATCCGTGATTTTAGAGATGTAGGTCGGCACTTCCAATTCTAGGTAGACTGAAAAGCAGGTAAAGAGAATGGCTAGAAAAATCATCCCCCATTCTTTTCTACTAATTCGTTTAGCTAATTTCTTCATTATCTCCTCCTATTCCCTTGATGTTTTCCTGTAGTTGATTGAGGACTTTCTCAAAAATCAGTAATTCATCTCCATCAATGTCTGCCATCAACTGGTTGTCAATGCGTTCAAAAAAGGCTTTAACCTGCTTCATTTGAGAACGCGATTTGTCCGTCAGACGAACAAACTTGGCCCGCTTATCGACAGGACTCGCCTCCAATTCCACCAAACCATTTTGCACCATACGCTTGACTAGATTACTAGCAACAGACTTGGTAATATTGAGTTCCTGCTCGATATCTTTAATCAAGACCAAGTCTTGGTTTTTCTCTCGATTATCCAAAAAACGCACAACCTGACCTTGAGGACCACCCATAAATTCAATACCACAACGCTTGGCTTCCTTTTGCACCATCAGATGAATCTGATGACCAAAACGCTTAAAGACCAACATCGGTTTATCCATACTAACTCCTTTCTAAGCATCACATTTAGTTCGCCTAGGAACTAATTAAGTTTTCATGAGAACTATTTTACCACTTTGAAAAGAGATGTCAAGAAAAAAGTTTCTAAGAGAACTATTTTAGTTTAAATTGACATTAGGCAAGATTTTTTATATAATAAGCACTCACTACTGTGGATAGAAATCCATTCACTCAATGAAGGGAGAAAACTTTCAAATGAAACCAGAAGAACAAAGAGTTTTAGGAATTTTAGCAACCATTTTTGGAGCCATCGCACTTTTAGGATCCTGGATCCCCTTTATTAACTATCCATCGTTGTTCATCGCCATCATCGCATTTATCTTGGGGATTATCGGTCTTATCGTCAACCTCAAAAAACGGAAAACAATGGCTATTATCGGAACATCCCTGGCAGTTGCCTCTGTTGTACTTTTCTTTACGACTCAGGTACTATACGCTGATGTCTACAAAGAGTATGCCAGGGAGTTTAACCGTTCCTACATGGATACGAGTGCCTCAATGGAACGCGAAGAAAAAAGCGACTCGACAGACGATACCTTCACCTGGACCCAAGAACAGTTCGACGCCTTAATCGAAGGTGACCTTGACAACAAAGGAAAAGGTGGTACCAACTACGAGGATATTATCAACAAACACGGACAGCCAGATTCCGAGTTTGACTTCACTCTTGGGGGTTACAATACGAAAAAAATCACCTATATCTCTATTGGAGACAAGATTAAGACTGTTACCTTAACTTTTGCAAAACAGGATAATGGAGAGCTCTTGCTCGTCCAAAAACATCAGTCGGTCTAGGTCTAGAAAAAAACAAGCAACAAAACGATTCTGAAACCAGAGTCTAAGGTCAAATATCAAAAAAACGAACAGCTAGTAAAACTGTTCGTTTTTCAATTAGAATCCGTCTACGTTCGTATAAATCTTTTGCACGTCTTCATCGTCTTCTAGGACACTGTAAAGTTTTTCAAAGGTTTCAAGGTCATCACCTGACAATTCCACTTCTGACTGAGGAATCATTTCCAATTCAGTCACTTGGAATTCTTGGATACCTGACTCACGAAGGGCAACGATAGCCTTGTGGAGGTCTGTTGGCGCTGTATAAACAGTGATTGTCCCTTCTTCTGCTTCTACATCATCCACATCCACATCTGCTTCTAGCAATTGTTCAAAGACTGCATCCGCATCTTCACCTGCAAATACGATAACACCCTTGTTGTCAAAGAGGTAAGAAACCGAACCTGAAGCACCCATGTTTCCACCGTTTTTACCAAAGGCAGCACGGACATTAGCCGCTGTACGGTTAACGTTAGAAGTCAAAGTATCAACGATCAACATAGAACCGTTTGGTCCAAAACCTTCGTAACGGCCTTCTGTAAAGGTTTCGTCTGTGTTTCCTTTTGCTTTATCAATCGCTTTATCGATAACGTGTTTTGGCACTTGGGCTTGTTTAGCACGGTCGATAACGAATTTCAAAGCAGTATTTGATTCTGGGTCTGGATCACCTTTCTTAGCTGCTACATAGATTTCTACACCAAATTTTGCATATACTTTAGAGTTAGCTCCATCTTTAGCCGTTTTCTTGGCTACGATATTGGCCCATTTACGTCCCATTAGGAATCTCCTTTTTTCACATTTTAATCTTTCTTATTATAACACAAGTTTTTTCGATTTTCACTAGAGGAAATAGATTTTATTTAGCAAATACAGCTAGGATGATACTTTGGCTGCCAAGATGGCCTTGCCTTCTTTTATCAAAGGATGACGGAATAGTGAGAAGTACAGTTGGATGGTCATGGCAACCCAGATAAGGGGTTCGCAGAGGATAACACCCTTATAGCCTGCCCAAGGAATAATCAAGACCACAAAAGCGATTTTCCCTATTAATTCAATAAAGCTGGAAACCAGAGGAAGGATCTTTTGCCCCAAGCCCTGCAAGCAATTGCGATAAATCAACAAAAGACTCAAAATAGGATAAAAGGCTGAGCTGATTTGCAGGTAGAGACTACCGTTTTCTACCAGGTATCCATCCGTTGAACTGGCCAAGAAGGAAACCAAGGTAGGACTAGCAAAAAAGAGGAAGACACAAACAAAAACTGCCCAGGACATGCTTAAACGACTGCCGATTCGAAGTCCTTGAACAATGCGGTCTGGTCGCTTAGCTCCTAGATTCTGCGAAGCAAAAGTCGTCATCGAAGCAGAAATAGCAGTCATAGGAAGAAGGGCGAAGGCCATAATGCGTCGAGCGGCCGTTTGTGCACTTATAATCACTGCCCCAAAGGTATTAACAGAAGACTGTAAAATCACACTGCCAATGGACACAATTGAACTCATCAAGCCCATAGCCAAACCCTGCTCCAAGAGATCCGCGTACAAGGCCTTGTTCCATTTAAAATGCTGGAGTTGAGGGAGCAGTTCTGGAACACTCTTGCGGATATAGTAGAAACAGAGTATCGCTGATAGCCCCTGCGAAATAATAGTCGCAAGACCTGCCGATTGAACTCCAAGGTGCAATTGCGTAATAAAATAGAGATCCAGAGCTACATTAACCAAGGCAGAGAAAATCAGAAAACCAAGAGCTGCTAGACTGTCCCCAATTGACCGCAACAAGCCTGCAAAGAGATTATAGGCAAAGCTGACACCGACACAGGTCACAATCATAGATATATATTGATAGGACTGAGGGAGGATTTCTGCAGGGGTATCTAGGTATTGCAAGAGAGGATACAAACCAAGAAAGCCCAGCAACATCACTACAATACTCAAAAGAGCACCTAAAATCCAAGTGGCTGCTACTGCTTCCTTAATCTTAGTAAAATTCCGAGCCCCATAATAGCGGGCAATGACAATCCCCATACCATTTCCGACACCAAGTGTAAAGCCTATAATCAAGTCAAAAATGGCAGTTGTTGCCCCTACTGCAGCCAAGGAATCTTGACCAAGAAATCGTCCAACAATCAAGACATCAGCAGTATTATAGAGCTGTTGAAAAATATTTGATAGCAAGATTGGGAAGGCGAAGCTTAAGAGCGAGGGAAGAATCGGACCATGTATCAGGTCCACTGTTCGTTTTTTATTCATAAGGCCATTATATCAGCTTTCTAGAGGAGCGACAAGAAACAGCAAACTATGAGCGAGCTGAAAACCAGAACTAGGCAACGAAAAAGCAGTGGATTTCTCCACTACTTTAACAACTTATTCTTCAATTTCGATTTCAAGTTCGTCGCCTAGGTCAAGTGTCACTTCTTCATTCATAGAATCTGCTTGGACTGCGTCATCTTTTTTAGTTTCAACACCTTCTACAGAAGCTTCTTCTCCATCAATCAAACCAAATTGAACACGGACTTGATGGTCAATTTCATCAAAGATTTCTGGGTGATCTGCCAAGTATTTCTTAGCATTTTCAGAGCCTTGCCCGATTTTCTCATCCTTGTAAGAGTACCAAGCTCCTGCTTTTTTGATGATATCTAAATCGCTTGCAATCTTCAAAAGCTCACCAGTCTTAGAAATCCCTTCTCCGTACATGATTTCAACGAAGGCTTCCTTAAATGGTGGAGCTACCTTGTTTTTCACGACCTTAATCTTAGTTTCTTTACCAACATTGGTATCTTTCTGGTCACCCGTTCCCTTGATTTGCGTACTTCCACGAACATCCAAACGCACTGAAGCGTAGAATTTCAAAGCACGTCCACCAGGAGTTGTTTCTGGATTTCCAAACATGACCCCAACTTTTTCACGCAATTGGTTGATGAAGATGGCAATTGTTTTGGTTTTATTGATAGAAGCACCAAGTTTACGCATAGCCTGGCTCATCATACGAGCCTGCAAACCAACGTGGCTATCTCCGATATCTCCATCAATTTCCGCACGAGGGACAAGGGCCGCAACGGAGTCGACTACAACAAGGTCAACTGCACCTGAGTCAATCAATTTCCCTGCAATCTCAAGACCTTGCTCTCCTGAGTCTGGTTGAGACAAGAGCAATTCGTCAATGTTAACACCAAGGGCCGCAGCATAAGCTGGATCAAGGGCATGTTCTGCATCGATAAAGGCTGCAATCCCACCTTCTTTTTGCGCTTGTGCAACTGCATGAAGGGCAACCGTCGTCTTACCAGATGACTCTGGTCCGTAGATTTCGATGATACGTCCCTTAGGATAACCACCTGAACCAAGGGCAATGTCAAGCGCCAAGGAACCTGAGCTCATCACTTGCACCTTTTGCTCGGCGCGTTCACCCAAACGCATGATTGAACCCTTACCAAAGTCTTTCTCAATCAATTTAAGAGCGTCATTCAAGGCTTTTTCACGTTCTGCCCCAAATTTTTTTGAAATTTCATCTAATTTTTTTGGTTTTTTCGCCATTCTATTCTCCTACATTCTAATGGTCCTCAGACCTATCTACTATTATATCAAAAGTTAGTGACTTAATAAAGCCTTGCGAACTAGGTTAAAGGCATGCATAACCGCAATGTGACGTACATCTGCTCGACTTCTGCCTCCAATATTCACCTTGATGACCTTAGTTCCATGCTCCTGTGCCAAGCCTACGAAGACTGTTCCAGCTGGTTTTCCTTCGAGGCTATCTGGTCCTGCCACTCCAGTCAAACTAATGCCAAAATCTGACTGGGTCTTGATTCGCGCCTGCTCAGCCATCTTCTGAGCTGTAAATTCAGACACTACACCATGTTCTTCCAAATCCTTGACAGGAATATCCAACATTTTTGATTTTTCCTCCAGGCTATAGGTTACAAAACCACCCTTAAATATACTTGAAGCACCCGAAAAATCAGCTACGCTGGCTTGGAAAAGCCCTGCCGTCAAACTCTCTGCAGCCGTGATGGTTTTCCCTTGCCTTTTCAGTTCTTCTACCACAATGCTGGCTAAACTAGTTTCTTCCCCATAACCATAGCAAAGTTCTCGTAAACAAATTCCTTCAAAGGTCTGATAATCCAAGATTTGGTTTTCTAAGATATCCAGCGCTTGATTCGCCTCTTCTTGACTGCTAACCTTTGTTGACAAGCGCAGTGTTACCTCTCCTGTCTTGGCATAGGGTGCCAAGGTCGGATCGGTTTGATTATCAATTAAATCAGCCAAAATGGTCACCAACTGACTTTCGCCAATTCCAAAAAAACGAAGAACTCGGGAATACAACTTACTCCCTGTCATCAACTTAGGTAGAAGTTGGTTTAAGACCATGGGTTTCAATTCACTTGGTGGACCTGGAAGGACGACGTAAGTCACTCCTTCGGCCTCTAACATCCCCCCCACAGCCAGTCCTGTTTCGTTGGGCATCGGAGTCGCTCCTTCTACAAGTTGAGCTTGTCTTTCGTTATTCGATGTTCGGGCATAGTCTGGTCTCTGAGCAAAAAAGACATCCAACTTCTCCTGCGCCTGAGGGTCAAAGACTAATTCTTTCCCTAAAAATTTAGCCAGAGTTTGTTTGGTCAAATCGTCCTCAGTTGGCCCTAAACCACCTGTCAAAATCACCAGACTGCTACGTTGACTGGCAATCTCAAGCAGGGATAAGAGACGGGCTTCATTGTCTCCTACAGCCGTCTGAAAATATACATCTACCCCAATCTCTGCTAATTTCTCCGATAAAAACTGGGCATTAGTGTTGACAATCTGTCCTGTCAAAATCTCTGTTCCAACAGCAATGATTTCTGCTTTCATGTTTCCTCCTACCTATCTATTCGTATTTTTTGAAAAAATCGCAGGAAATTTCCCACGATTGATTTTTTTATTTTATTTATAGTAAGAAAGTTAATTGTCTTCGTCACCAACGGGTGTTCGTCCAAATAAATCTTCAAATAAGACAACATTTGTTTCAAGCTGAGTGACTTCTTCTTGTCCCAAAGAACGTCTCAAAAGATTCTGCATTTCCAACATGTGGTTTCTCGTAACAATTTGATAAGAAACGCCTTGTAGCATCTCCCCTTCACCCTTCAACTGTTGTGTTTCAATGATTTTAAATGAATCTTTGTAGCCCAACAAGCTTGGAATACTTTTTGCAGATAAATCGATATTAGTCTGCATATTAGTACTTAGGGCTTTTAAGATAGACTGATAGTGACTGATACTATTTAAACTAAGAACTTTTTCAACAACTTTTTGAATGACTTCACGCTGACGCTTCTGACGTCCGTAGTCTCCTTCTGGGTCTTGATAACGCATGCGTGAATAAACAAGCGCTTCTTCTCCATTTATTGTCTGTTCTCCAACGCCGATAGAAATGGTGTTAAATTCTTCTTGGTCACTGATAGAGATTGGGAAACCTAGTGTATTATTGACCGTAATCCCTCCCACTGCATCGACTAATTGTTGCAATCCTTGCATATTAACCATAATGTAGCGATCGATATGGATATTCATCATCTTTTGAATTGTTTCTATCGCAAGTTCTGCACCACCACCAGCATAGGCAGCGTTTAGCTTCGCTTCTTCAATACTACCATCTTTATGTTGAATTTTAGTCAGGATATCACGTTCCAAACTCATCATCGTCGTTTTCTTTGTGTGAGGATTGACGGTCAGCAAAATCATACTGTCACTATTTCCAGCCCATTGATCTGTACGCTCTACATTCCCAGTATCAACCCCCATCAACAGAATGGTCAAAGGCTCTGTTGCTTCAATAACCTTGGTTTCTTCTCCTATTTTTTTATAGGTTTTTGCCAAAGTCTCTGTACCTTGCTGATAAATAGTATAAGCAAAAACACCGACACCCAAAACTGTCACAGCTAGAAAAGCTAGCACCATTCCAATAATTTTTTTAACCATATTTCTACTAATCTATCAGTTTACCCATCAAGTAAACATCGATAAATTTCCCTTCTTCTATATATGCCCCACGCTCTTGGCGACCTTCAATTACAAAGCCATGCTTTTGATAAAGATGAACTGCAGCTTGATTACGAGTTTGGACAGTCAGTTGGAGACGACGCAGAATGCCACTTGCTTGTGCCCACTCTATGACTTCTTCAAGCAACAAATTTCCCAGTCCATTATTCCAATATTTCTTACCAATCACAATAAAAAGATCTCCAATATGGCGAACTCTCTGGCGTTGGTCAGCCGTAATATTTACAAGACCAGCAATTTCATCATTCAGCAAGGCAAGTAAAGTGATTTGATTTTCCGAGTGAGCCTGTTTGTCCAAAAACAACTCCATCTCAGTATCTGTCAATAGAATACCTTCCCCGTCCAGACTGGTAAAATCTGTCTCCAAACTCACACGATTTAAAAAGGTCACTAATTCAGCTGCATCTTCAGCTTCTGCTTCCCTAATGAGCAATTCATACTCCATGTTGAAGCTCCTCTAAGAGTTTTTCTGCACGCAAACCCTTTGCTTGGAAATTTAACCTACGACCGTCTTTCTCTTTCAGAATTTCCAACTCTAAATAAGTATCTGGCAAGGCATCTCCTAAGAGAGTCCCCCACTCGATGACAGTCACGCCGCCACCAAAGAGAAACTCATCCAAGTCAATAGAATCAGCGTCGCCCTCGATACGATAAACATCTAGGTGGTAAAGTGGAAGACGACCTTCATACTCTCTCACGATAGTATAGGTTGGACTCTTAATCATCTGGGAAATCTGTAATCCCTTAGCAAGGCCTTTTGTAAAGGTTGTTTTGCCTGCTCCAAGTTCACCAGTTAAGATTAAAACATCATTCTTTTCTAATAGATGACCCAAACGCTCCCCTAAGGCTTGCAGCTCTTCTTCATTTTTTGTGTACATATTCTTATTATACCAAAAACTTTTCTTTTGTGTCTATTTTCCTGCTAAACTTATGCTCAATGAAAATAAAAGAGCAAACTAGGAAGCTAGCCGCAGGCTGCTCAAAACACCGTTTTGAGGTTGCAGATAGAGCTGACGTAGTTTGAAGAGATTTTCGAAGAGTATTACCATCATAACATCCATAAAAACAGGCTTGCTCTAAAAGAAAATGAGCGTAGCAATGACCAATACAAGATCTCGGAAAATATGACCATAAAAGGAAACTTCCTTCTTGACCGAATTTGGAACAAGATAGGCTGCAAAAAACAAACCCAGTCCAATATAAATCAGAAGTGAGACAATGGTCATTGGATTTCTTAAAAAGAGAAGTGTTGCTAAAATAGTCACCAACACCGTCTTTTTTCTATCTAGCATAGCAAGCAAATCGCGCATGTATTTTTTC
Organism: Streptococcus mitis; assembly: GCF_003943935.1. Taxonomy (GTDB): domain Bacteria; phylum Bacillota; class Bacilli; order Lactobacillales; family Streptococcaceae; genus Streptococcus; species Streptococcus mitis_BK. Next base: position 123,243 of record NZ_RJOB01000003.1, read on the forward strand.
AAGGGTAAAAAAATCAGCAAATCTAGTCCAAATAGGAAAAAGAAGGATGGCAATAAAAAGTCAACTAATTCTTGCTGCAGCGTATTTTTGATGAACAAGTTATCTGACAAGACAAGAACAGCCCCTAACAAATTAATTAAGAGCAGAATACTGTAAAGAAGCCTCACTGACTTCTTACTGGCTAGGACACTATGAACTTCTTGCTTACGGGTATAAAGATAATTTACTCCGGCACAGATTCCTGAAACGAAAACCATACTTCCGATAAAAAAAGCTGTACTTTGTTTAAAGGACAAGATGCATTCTTTCCATAGGAAACAGCTACTCAAACTGATTTGAATTAAAGCTAACAAAAATAAGATTCTCATTGATTTCATCTTTTCTCTCCCTTCCTACCAATCATTATACTAGGAGAAAAGAGGGAACTGTTTCCAATCTTCTCAAATGTCTCTTTAAGACGCTAAACAAACACCAGAGACTAATACTCAATGAAAATCAAAAGGCAAACTAGGAAGCTAGCCGCAGGTTGCTCAAAACACTGTTTTGAGGTTGCAGATAGAGCTGACGTGGTTTGAAGAGATTTTCGAAGAATATAAACTTGAAATCAAAAAAAGCATAATATCAAAGACTAAATAGTTTGATATTATGCATCATATCTTAAAATAATTGACTATACTTTCTATTCAAATGAGCTTTTAACCAATCTATTTGGCTAATCCACTCTTAAAACCAAAGAGCAATTTCTCGTTTAGCTGACTCTTCTGAATCTGAACCATGTACAACATTTTGAATAACTTGGTTTTCTCCAGCAGCTTTTGCAAAATCACCTCGAATCGTTCCTGGCAAAGCTTCTTCTGGACGAGTTGCGCCCATCATGGTCCGCCAAGTTTCGATTACTTTGAGGCCAGAAATGATACCTACAAGAATCGGTCCTGAAGTCATAAATTCACGAATCGGTGGGTAAAAACTCTGACCAACCAAGTCCTGATAGTGCTGATCAATCAACTCTTCTGAAACCTGTGAACGCAACTCTAATTTTTCGATTGTAAAGCCACGCTGTTCGATGCGTTTCAACACTTCACCTACTAATCCTCTTTTTACACCATCTGGTTTAATGATAAAGAATGTTTGTTCCATACCCGTCTCCTTTGTCAGCTTCTTTCTTTTATTTTACCACATTTCATGGAAAAATGGAGAAAGTTTTCAGAAAATAAAAGAGAACCCGAAGGCTCTCTCATCTGCTTTTATTCTACTGTTTCTTCCACAGTTTCAACGGCAGTATCCACAACTACTTCTGTTGTTTCTTCGTTTCCTTCTTCCTCTACTGGAGGATTAAGGTATTCTTCTTCGTTGATAGCATGTGGTTCAAGGTTACGGTAACGGGCCATACCAGTACCTGCTGGGATGATTTTACCGATGATAACATTTTCCTTAAGTCCAAGGAGATGGTCTTTCTTACCACGGATAGCCGCATCAGTAAGGACACGAGTTGTTTCCTGGAAGGAAGCTGCTGACAAGAAACTGTTTGTTTCAAGTGAGGCTTTGGTAATTCCCATAAGGACTGGTCGACCAGTCGCGGGAACTCCACCCGCGACAAGGACATCTTTGTTGGCATCTGTAAAGTCATTGATATCCATGAGGGTACCCATGAGAAGATCTGTGTCACCTGGATCCATGACACGGACTTTACGGATCATTTGACGAACCATTACCTCGATGTGTTTGTCACCGATTTCCACCCCTTGGCTACGGTAAACTTTTTGTACTTCACCGAGAAGATAAGTTTCAACTGACAAGACATCACGAACTGCAAGGAGACGTTTTGGTTGGATAGAACCTTCTGTAAGAGCAGCACCACGCGCTACTTGGTCCCCAACTTCGACACGCATACGAGCTGTAAATGGAACGACATATTCACCTTCACCAGTTTCACCCTTAACAAAGACTTTCTTAGTACGAGTTGATGCATCTTCTTCGATAGCGGTAACTTGTCCTTTAACCTCTGTGATAACCGCTTCCCCTTTAGGATTGCGGGCTTCAAAGATTTCTTGGACACGAGGAAGACCCTGAGTGATATCGGTATTTGAGGCAACCCCACCCGTGTGGAAGGTACGCATTGTAAGCTGTGTACCAGGTTCCCCGATAGATTGGGCAGCGATTGTACCAACTGCTTCACCAACTTCAACCGCATCACCAGTCGCCAAGTTGATACCATAACAGTGACGGCAGACACCGTGACGAGTATTACATGTAAATACTGAGCGGATAGTTACTTCTTCCACACCAGCATTGACAATTTCACGCGCCTTGTCTTCTGTAATCAACTCATTTGGACCAATGATCACTGCACCAGTTTCTGGATGTTTAACAGTTTTCTTAGTGTAACGACCATTGAGACGCTCTTCGAGAGACTCGATCATCTCTTTTCCTTCTGCGATAGAGCGGATCAAGAGACCACGGTCAGTTCCACAGTCGTCCTCACGGATGATAACGTCTTGGGCAACGTCAACCAAACGACGAGTCAAGTAACCTGAGTCGGCTGTCTTAAGGGCCGTATCGGTCATACCTTTACGGGCACCGTGAGTTGAGAAGAACATTTCGAGTACTGACAAACCTTCGCGGAAGTTTGAAAGGATTGGCAATTCCATTATACGTCCGTTCGGAGCAGCCATCAGACCACGCATACCGGCAAGCTGTGAGAAGTTTGAGATGTTACCACGGGCTCCAGAGTCCATCATCATAACGATTGGGTTCTTAGGATCTTGGTTGGCAATCAAACGTTTCTCTAGTTTTTCACGGGCAGCACGCCATTCAGCTGTAACAGCATTGTAACGCTCGTCGTCTGTAATCATACCACGACGGAATTGTTTTGTGATTTGTTCTACACGTTTGTGTGATTCTTCAATGATTTCAGCCTTGTCATCAACGACTGGGATATCGGCAATCCCCACTGTCAATCCTGCAAGAGTTGAGTGGTGGTAACCGAGGTTCTTCATACGGTCAAGTAGGGCAGAAGTTTCTGTCGTACGGAAACGTTTGAAGATTTCAGCGATGATATTTCCAAGGTTTTTCTTCTTGAATGGAGGGTTGAGTTCAAGTTTGCTGATAGCTTCCTTGATATCTCCACCAAGTGGCAAGAAGTATTTAGCTGGAACGCCTTCCGTCAAGTTGGCATTGTTTGGTTCTTGCAAGTATGGTAGACCCTCTGGCATGATGTCGTTGAAGAGGATTTTACCAACTGTTGTAAGCAAGACCTTGTGTTTTTGCTCTTCTGTCCATGGTTTGTTGAGACTGTCAGTTGCGATACCAACACGCGAGTGGAGGTGAACATAACCATTGCGGTAAGCCATAACAGCTTCGTCACGGTCTTTGAAGACCATTCCTTCACCTTCACGACCAGCTTCTTCCATGGTCAAGTAGTAGTTACCCAAAACCATGTCCTGAGATGGTGTAACAACTGGTTTACCATCTTTCGGGTTCAAGATGTGCTCAGCAGCGAGCATGAGGATACGCGCTTCTGCTTGGGCTTCTTCTGAAAGCGGTACGTGGATGGCCATTTGGTCCCCGTCAAAGTCGGCATTGTAGGCTTCACAGACAAGTGGGTGCAAGCGAAGAGCCTTACCATCAATCAAGACAGGCTCGAAGGCTTGGATACCCAAACGGTGAAGGGTCGGTGCGCGGTTAAGAAGTACTGGGTGTTCTTTGATTACTTCTTCAAGGATATCCCAGATGCGTTCGTCTCCACGTTCCACCAAGCGTTTAGCTGCTTTGACGTTTTGCACGATATCACGCGCAACGATTTCACGCATCACGAATGGTTTAAAGAGCTCAATTGCCATTTCACGTGGCACACCACATTGGTACATCTTAAGAGTTGGACCAACGGCGATAACGGAACGTCCTGAGAAGTCAACACGTTTACCGAGCAAGTTTTGACGGAAGCGTCCTTGTTTACCTTTAAGCATGTGGCTCAATGATTTCAGTGGACGGCTACCTGGCCCTGTGATTGGACGACCACGACGACCATTGTCAATCAAAGCGTCAACCGCTTCTTGAAGCATACGCTTCTCATTTTGAACGATGATACCTGGTGCATTCAACTCAAGCAAACGAGCCAAACGGTTGTTACGGTTGATAACACGGCGGTACAGGTCGTTCAAGTCAGATGAGGCAAAACGGCCACCATCCAACTGCAACATTGGACGAAGATCTGGTGGAATAACCGGAAGGATGTTGAGAATCATCCATTCAGGTTTGTTTCCAGACTTGTAAAAGGCATCCAAAACATCCAAACGACGGATGGCTTTGATACGTTTTTGTCCAGTTGCTGTTTTCAATTCTTCTTTGAGTTCAGCAATTTCTTTTTCAAGATCTACTTGTTTCAAAAGGTCTTGAATGGCTTCGGCACCCATTTTGGCAACGAATGAACCATAACCATACTCACGCAAGCGCTCACGGTATTCGCGCTCTGTCATGATAGACTTGTGCTCAAGTGGTGTATCCTTCGGATCAATCACCACATAAGCCGCAAAGTAGATCACTTCCTCAAGGGCACGAGGGCTCATATCAAGGGTCAAGCCCATACGGCTTGGAATCCCCTTGAAGTACCAGATGTGAGATACAGGAGCTTTCAACTCGATGTGCCCCATACGCTCACGACGAACTTTTGTACGCGTTACTTCAACTCCACAACGGTCACAAACAATTCCTCTGTAACGAATGCGTTTGTACTTACCACAAGCACATTCCCAGTCTTTTGTAGGACCAAAGATAACTTCATCAAAGAGTCCTTCACGTTCTGGTTTCAAAGTACGGTAATTGATTGTTTCAGGTTTTTTGACTTCTCCATAAGACCATGAACGGACTTTACTTGGAGAAGCTAGGGTGATTTGCATACTTTTAAAACGATTTACATCAACCACTATTTCTTCCCTTTCTATTCTAAGTGAACTGCTTATTCTTCTTCAGCAGCTTCTTCTGTTGCTTCCGCTTCCGATTCTTTCTCAGCTTCTTCAGCTTCAAAGGCTGCTTTAGCCTCTTGGGCTGCTTTTTCGCGGGCTTTTTCAAGGTCATCTACGTGGATGACATCTTCGTCCATTCCTTCATCCAAGTCGCGAAGCTCCACTTCTTGGTCATCTTCGTCAAGAACACGCATGTCAAGACCAAGAGATTGCAATTCTTTGACAAGAACTCGGAAGGATTCTGGAACACCTGGTTTTGGAATTGGTTTTCCTTTTGTAATAGCTTCATAAGCTTTCAAACGTCCGTTGATATCGTCAGACTTGTAAGTCAAGATTTCTTGAAGGACATTTGAAGCACCATAGGCTTCAAGAGCCCAAACCTCCATCTCACCGAAACGTTGTCCACCAAACTGCGCTTTACCTCCGAGTGGTTGTTGGGTAACCGTTGAGTATGGTCCGACTGAACGAGCGTGCAATTTATCGTCAACCATGTGGTGGAGTTTGATCATGTACATGACTCCGACAGAAACACGGTTATCAAACGGTTCCCCAGTACGGCCATCGTAAAGGATCGTTTTAGCATCGCTATCCATACCAGCTTCTTTAACAGTTGACCAAAGGTCTTCAGAACTTGCTCCGTCAAAGACTGGTGTTGCTATGTGAATACCAAGAGTACGAGCAGCCATACCAAGGTGGAGCTCCATAACCTGTCCGATATTCATACGTGATGGCACCCCAAGTGGGTTCAACATGATATCGACTGGAGTTCCATCTGGAAGGTAAGGCATATCTTCTACAGGAACGATACGAGAGACAACCCCTTTATTTCCGTGACGTCCGGCCATCTTATCTCCGACCTTGATCTTACGTTTTTGAGCGATATAAACGCGAACCAGCATATTAACACCTGATTGCAACTCATCTCCATTTGCACGTGTAAAGATCTTAACATCACGAACGACACCATCGGCACCGTGCGGTACACGAAGAGAAGTGTCACGTACTTCACGAGATTTGTCTCCGAAGATAGCGTGCAAGAGGCGTTCTTCAGCTGAAAGGTCTTTCTCACCCTTAGGTGTTACTTTACCTACAAGAATATCGCCTTCTTTAACCTCAGCACCGATACGGATAATACCCATTTCGTCAAGGTCTTTAAGAGCATCTTCCCCAACGTTTGGAATTTCACGCGTAATTTCTTCAGGTCCAAGCTTTGTATCGCGTGTTTCTGATTCGTATTCTTCAAGGTGAACAGATGTATAAACATCGTCTTTCACCAAGCGTTCGCTCATGATAACGGCATCCTCGAAGTTGTAACCTTCCCAAGTCATGTAGGCAACGATTGGGTTTTGACCAAGCGCCATTTCTCCATTTTCCATAGAAGGTCCGTCAGCGATGAAATCGCCTTTTTCAACGATATCGCCAACTTTTACGAGAGTACGTTGGTTGTAGGCAGTACCTGAGTTTGAACGACGGAATTTTTGGATGTGGTAAACATCCAATGAACCATCTTCACGACGAACTTCTACCTTGTCAGCATCTGCATAAGTAACTTTACCATCATACTGAGCAATCACAGCCGCTCCAGAATCGTGGGCTGCTTGGTATTCCATACCAGTACCAACGTAAGGTGCCTGAGGATTGATCAATGGCACAGCCTGACGTTGCATGTTGGCACCCATGAGGGCACGGTTGGAGTCATCGTTTTCCAAGAAAGGAATACATGCTGTCGCAACGGCAACTACCTGTTTTGGTGAAACGTCCATGTAGTCAACAATATTAGCTGGATACTCTTGGTTGACCCCTTGGTGACGTCCCATGACAATCTTCTCAGCAAAGGTTCCATCTTCGTTAAGACGAGAGTTTGCCTGAGCTACAGTATATTCATCTTCCTCATCGGCTGTCAACCAAACGATTTCGTTCGTAACAACACCTGTTTCACGGTCAACCTTACGGTACGGTGTTTGAACAAAACCATACTTGTTCAAGTGTCCGTAAGATGACAAGTTGTTAATCAAACCGATGTTAGGTCCTTCAGGCGTCTCGATTGGACACATACGACCATAGTGAGTGTAGTGCACGTCACGTACTTCATATCCAGCACGGTCACGAGTCAAACCACCAGGTCCTAAGGCTGACAAACGGCGTTTGTGAGACAACTCAGAAAGCGGGTTGTGTTGGTCCATGAACTGTGACAACTGTGAAGAACCGAAGAATTCTTTAACCGCAGCTGTTACAGGACGGATATTGATAATTTGTTGTGGTGTCAAGACTTCATTGTCTTGGACAGACATACGTTCACGGACATTACGTTCCATACGAGAAAGTCCAAGACGTACTTGGTTAGCGAGCAATTCACCAACCGCACGGATACGACGGTTTCCAAGGTGGTCGATATCATCTACACGGCCAAGTCCTTCAGCCAAGTTGAGGAAGTAGCTCATCTCAGCAAGAATATCTGCTGGGGTGACGATACGAACCTTGTCATCTGGATTGGCATTACCAATGATAGTTACAACACGATCTGGATCCGTTGGTGCAACAACCTTGAATTTTTGAAGAACAACAGGTTCAGTCACAACGGCTGCATCATTTGGAATGTAAACAATCTTGTTCAAGTCGCCATCCAAATAGCTTTCGATGCTTTCAATCACACTACGAGTCATGATTGTTCCAGCTTCGACCAAGATCTCTCCTGTTTCAGGGTCTACCAATGGCTCCGCAATGGTTTGGTTGAGCAAGCGTGTTTTAACATTGAGTTTTTTATTGATCTTGTAGCGACCAACTGCTGCCAAGTCATAGCGACGTGGGTCAAAGAAACGAGCTACAAGCAAGCTACGTGAGCTTTCAGCAGTCTTAGGTTCACCTGGACGAAGGCGTTCGTAAATCTCTTTCAAAGCTTCGTCTGTACGAGAGTCCATTGGATTCTTGTGGATATCTTTTTCAACAGTGTTGCGAACCAATTCGCTGTCACCAAAGATATCAAAGATTTCATCATCACCTGAGAAACCAAGCGCACGAACCAAGGTTGTAAATGGAATCTTACGAGTACGGTCGATACGAGTGTAGGCAATATCTTTTGAATCGCTTTCAAGCTCCAACCAAGCTCCACGGTTAGGAATAACAGTTGAACCATAGCCCACTTTACCGTTTTTATCAACTTTGTCATTAAAGTAAACACCTGGTGAGCGAACCAACTGAGATACGATGATACGTTCACCACCATTGATGATGAAAGTACCCATTTCGGTCATAATTGGGAAATCACCAAAGAAAACTTCTTGGGTCTTGATTTCGCCTGTTTCTTTATTGATCAAGCGGAAGGTTACAAAAATTGGTGCTGAGTAGCTAGCATCGTGAATACGAGCTTCTTCTAGCGTGTATTTTGGTTCCTTGATTTCATATCCAACAAATTCCAACTCCATCGTGTCTGTGAAGTTTGAAATTGGCAATACATCTTCAAACACTTCCTTCAGACCGTGGTCTAGGAAAGCTTTGAATGAATCAGTTTGAATTTCAATCAAATTTGGTAAGTCAAGAACTTCTTTGATTCTTGAAAAACTACGACGGGTACGATGTTTCCCGTATTGAACGTCATGTCCTGCCAAGATGATTCTCCTTTGTAAATAAGTTCCAAGCCTTGTCAATCAGGCTTTTCTAATCGTCATATGGTTTTAAAAACCCCTATCACCGTGTCCCTTTGATGAATTTTCAGAATCTTTAAGTCTTTGTTACAAATGCTCAAAATCATGAAAAAAAGCACAAAAAGAGCAGCTAAATCTGACTTTTTCAGAAGATTTAACTGCTGTGAGCCTTGTCTGGACAATATTTCAGACAAAACCTACGACAAATGATTATTTACATTATACCCTAATTAGCTAGATTTTTCAAGGGAATTGACGATTTTTTGACAAAATCTTTTCCTATGAGAATTCGCATTCTACTATCACTTTGCAAACTTCATTTTCAGTTTAATAGCCCAAGAAAAATATAGTAAATTTAGATTTTCCTATTTTATCCTAGCCTATTTTTCTTGACTTTACTCGCTTTTTCTTTTAATATATATGTATAAATATATAAGGAGGTTTGTTATGGATATTTTGCTTTCTGAAACAGAGCAAAATTTGCTAATGTTATTGGAAGAACTAGCCAAACACCAGGATTGGATACAAGATTCATCTTTATCAGAAAATCTGAATCTGTCAGCAGAAGAATTGCAAGAACACCTTTTTAAACTTGAGCAATTATTTCCAAACCTCCTTATTCGATCAAGAAAAAAAGGCATCCAATTGCAGTTTGACTGCCAAAATAGCTTGGATCCCAAAATCGCCATCTTTGAGCAATCTGCAACCTACTCTTTTTTGAACCGTCTCTTTTTCAAAGAGGGACAATCACTTGACCAAATAGGTCAGGAACTTTCGGCTAACCCAGAGCAGATTGAGGAAATCATCCATTGTCTCAACACTAAACTTCCACAACACTATGGCGTCAGTATCCAACCTTCCCCTTTAGTCTTTGGAGGAGCAGAAGAAGACATCCGCGCCTTTTATCTAGACTACTTTAGCCAAGGTCATAGTTTTCTTGATTGGCCCTTCCCTTCTATTTCAGAAGAATCACTCACTCACCTGATTCAGCTATTTTTAAACGCCCAACAAGTTTCACCCAACCTCAGCGGTCTACGGCAAATCAAATATACCCTAGCTATCAATCTAGAGCGTTTAAATAAGGGACATTTCATCGAAAATCCTACTCCTCTTTTAACCAGTCACTACAGCTCCCTCATGCAGATTCCCCAGTTTGAACAAGATATCAAAAAGCTGGCTAAAAAGCTCCATTTTGAACCGAAAAAGGAGACACTGGAACAGCTATTTTCAAACCCAATCAAATCTCTTCAAATCACAAACAATCCTAACAATGGAGCACTGGGGGATATCCATCACATTCAAAAATCCTACCGTTTATTGAGTCAAATTCTAGAAGAGCTGGCTAAAGAATTTCACCTACAGATTGAAAATAGAGAAGAATTGATTTGGCTCCTCCACTACACTGCCCAATCTGATTTCTTCCATCTACTTAGTGAACAGTCTCTTGACAAACAGAAATCCCAGATTTTAAACAATTATCAGGCAGAATTTCCAAAACTATTTGAAGTAAGTCAGCACAAATTCCAATCGTATCTGACTGAAATGGGGCTAGAAAATAAATCCATTAAACTACAAGAACTTGTCTACACCTTTTCGATTCAAGGACAACGGATTTTAGTCCAATTACTTCAAAAACTTCCCAAAATACGTGTTTTAGTCATCAGTCATCTAGATAGCCATCACGCACAAAACCTTATCGACACCCTAACTCACTACGGCAACAATCTCTATCTATTTGATTCTTGGGAAGAATCTACTATTTCTTTCTCAATTCTCAATCAAATTCCACACGATATTGTTATCACTACCTTTCCTGTTTCCAATTGTCCGAAACCCATTATTTGTAGTCGGAATCTTTCTACTGCAGAACTATTTCACCACCTCCACCTTTTGAGTTCACAAATTCATAAAGAAAGACTAGCTTAGTCGTAACAGAAAACCTGTTGCGATTTTCTTTTCGTTTAATTTCAAGAAAACGCTTGCATATTGTTTTACTACATGCTATACTGATATAGAAATTTATTGATTGGAGAATCATTATGAGAAAAACACCAGCTCACACTGAGAAAAAAATGGTCTACAGCATCCGTTCCCTCAAAAATGGAACTGGTTCTGTCCTTATCGGAGCAAGCCTTGTCCTACTTGCTATGGCTACACCAACTATCTCAGCCAAGGAAAATACTACAACCACTAACGAAAGTAATAGTGAAACTACTACTGCCCTTACTCAACCTCTTACTGATGCAACAAACATCGCTGGCAAGAACGAAAGCGATTTTTCTTCACCTGAAAATGCAAACGCTTCCCTAAAGAAAAAAGAAGAACAACCTGCAACAGAGGCAACCACTCCTGCTGCAACTCCCGCCGATTCAGCACCACAAACCGGACAAGATCGTTCAAGCGAGCCAACTACTTCTAATACTACTGAAACTAAGGCAGAAGAGCCAATCGAAGACAATTACTTCCGTATCCACGTCAAAAAACTTCCTGAAGAAAACAAGGATAGTCAAGGACTATGGACTTGGGACGATGTTGAAAAACCTTCTGAAAACTGGCCTAACGGAGCCTTGTCCTTCAAGGATGCCAAAAAAGATGACTATGGCTACTACCTAGATGTCAAATTAAAGGGAGAACAAGCCAAAAAAATTAGCTTCCTCATCAATAATACAGCTGGAAAAAATCTAACTGGCGATAAATCGGTAGAAAAACTGGCACCAAAGATGAATGAGGCTTGGTTGGACCAAGATCACAAGGTTTTCTCTTACGAGCCACAACCCGCAGGAACTATTCGCGTCAACTACTACCGTACAGATGGCAACTATGACAAGAAATCTCTCTGGTACTGGGGAGATGTGAAAAATCCAAGTAGTGGTGAATGGCCTAACGGAACAGACTTTACGGCTACAGGCAAACATGGTCGCTATATCGATATTCCACTCAAAGATGCAGCTAAAGATCTTGGATTTTTATTACTAGACAGAAACAAACAAGGAGACGATGTGAAAATCCGTAAAGAAGATTATAAGTTCACAGATTTGAAAAATCATAGCCAAATTTTCCTAAAAGATGATGACGAAACCATCTACACCAACCCCTACTATGTGCACGATATCCGCATGACAGGAGCTCAACACGTAGGAACTTCTAGCATTGAAAGTAGTTTTTCAACACTTGTCGGTGCTAAAAAAGAAGATATCCTCAAACACTCCAACATCACTAATCATCTAGGAAACAAAGTAACTATCACTGATGTTGCAATCGATGAAGCTGGTAAGAAAGTGACCTACAGCGGAGATTTCTCTGATACAAAACATCCTTATACCGTTAGCTACAACTCTGACAAATTCACTACCAAAACAAGCTGGCGTCTTAAAGATGAGACTTACAGCTATGATGGTAAACTTGGAGCTGACCTAAAAGAAGAAGGAAAACAGGTTGATTTGACTCTTTGGTCACCAAGTGCTGATAAGGTTTCTGTTGTTGTCTATGACAAGAATGACCCTGAAAAAGTAGTTGGAACTGTCGCTCTTGAAAAAGGAGAAAGAGGAACTTGGAAACAAACTCTAGATAGCACAAACAAACTAGGCATCACAGATTTCACTGGCTACTATTATCAATACCAAATCGAGCGTCAAGGTAAAACTGTTCTTGCACTCGATCCTTACGCTAAATCCCTCGCTGCTTGGAATAGTGACGATGCTAAGATTGACGATGCCCATAAAGTGGCTAAAGCTGCCTTTGTAGATCCAGCTAAACTAGGACCTCAAGACTTGACTTATGGTAAGATTCGCAACTTCAAATCGCGCGAAGATGCTGTCATCTATGAAGCTCATGTGCGTGACTTCACTTCAGATCCTGCCATCGCAAAAGATTTGACTAAGCCATTTGGTACTTTTGAAGCCTTTATCGAAAAACTAGACTACCTCAAAAACTTGGGTGTAACCCACATCCAGCTCCTTCCAGTCTTATCTTACTACTTTGTCAATGAGTTGAAGAACCACGAACGCTTATCTGACTATGCTTCAAGCAACAGCAACTACAACTGGGGATATGACCCTCAAAACTACTTCTCATTGACTGGTATGTACTCAAGCGATCCTAAGAATCCAGAAAAACGAATCGCAGAATTCAAAAACCTCATCAACGAAATCCACAAACGTGGCATGGGAGCCATCCTGGACGTAGTTTATAACCATACAGCCAAAGTCGATATCTTTGAAGATTTGGAACCAAACTACTATCACTTTATGGATGCAGATGGCACACCTCGAACTAGCTTTGGTGGTGGACGTTTGGGGACAACTCACTATATGACCAAACGCCTACTAGTTGATTCTATCAAATATCTAGTTGATACCTACAAAGTTGATGGATTCCGCTTCGATATGATGGGAGACCATGATGCCGCTTCTATCGAAGAAGCTTACAAGGCTGCACGCGCCCTCAATCCAAATCTTATCATGCTTGGTGAAGGTTGGAGAACCTATGCTGGTGATGAAAATATGCCTACTAAAGCTGCTGACCAAGATTGGATGAAACATACCGATACTGTCGCTGTCTTCTCAGACGACATCCGTAACAACCTCAAGTCTGGTTATCCAAACGAAGGTCAACCTGCCTTTATCACAGGTGGCAAACGTGATATCAATACTATCTTCAAAAATCTCATTGCTCAACCAACCAACTTTGAAGCTGACAGCCCTGGAGATGTCATCCAATACATCGCAGCCCATGATAACTTGACCCTCTTTGACATCATCGCCCAATCTATCAAAAAAGACCCAAGCAAGGCTGAGAACTATGCTGAAATCCACCGTCGTTTGCGACTTGGAAATCTCATGGTCTTAACAGCTCAAGGAACTCCATTTATCCACTCTGGTCAGGAATATGGTCGCACCAAACAATTCCGTGACCCAGCCTACAAGACTCCAGTAGCAGAGGACAAACAACCAAACAAATCTCACTTGTTGCGTGATAAGGACGGCAATCCATTTGACTATCCTTACTTCATCCATGACTCTTACGATTCTAGCGATGCTGTCAACAAGTTTGACTGGACTAAGGCTACAGATAGAAAAGCATATCCTGAAAATGTCAAGAGTCGTGACTATATGAAAGGGTTGATTGCCCTTCGTCAATCTACAGATGCCTTCCGACTTAAGAGTCTTAAAGATATCAAGGACCGTGTCCACCTCATCACTGTCCCAGGCCAAAATGGTGTGGCAAAAGAGGATGTAGTGATTGGCTACCAAATCACTGCTCCAAACGGTGATATCTATGCAGTCTTTGTCAATGCGGACGAAAATGCTCGTGAATTTAATTTGGGAACTGCCTTCGCCCACCTCAGAAATGCTGAAGTTTTAGCAGATGAAAACCAAGCAGGACCAGTTGGAATTGCCAACCCGAAAGGACTTGAATGGACTGAAAAAGGCTTGAAATTAAATGCCCTTACAGCTACTGTTCTTAGAGTCGCTCAAGGCGGTGCCAGCGTTGCCCCAGCTGTGGAAGAAAAACCAGAATTTGACCTTTCTAGCTTAAAACAAGAACACGGTCAAAATAACGGCCAAGACAATATGTCAAACCGAGTAGACAAACCGGAACAGCAAACTCCAGCTCCACAAACTAAACCTGATTCTGCAAAACCGGATGCAAAAGTAGCTAATGTGGAAAATAAACCTAGCCAAGCTACAGCTGATTCACAAGCTGAACAAGAAGCACAAGCATCATCTGTAAGTGAAGCTATTCAAAACGAAGCTGTAGAAAACTCTAGCAAGGAAAATATACCTGCAACCCCAGCTAAACAAGCTGAACTTCCAAATACAGGAACCAAAAACGATCACAAACTCCTGTTGACAGGAATCAGCCTCCTTGCCCTTCTAGGTCTCGGGTTCTTGCTAAAAAACAAAAAAGAGAACTAAACTAGCCCTCCTATAGAAAAATCCCCCAAGCATTAAGTCTAGGGGGATTATTTTTTGTACAATATTTGTGGTTATAATACATTTGATTAGTATTTTTTATTAAGCCTCTTTCATGGCAAAATAAGCCCGGACTTTGGGTGCTACTTGCATTCCGAATAGTTCAATAGCTCTCAGGACTTGTTCATGAGGCATGGAACCAAGCGGTAGATGGAGCATGAAGCGGTCCAAGCCTAGATCTTCAATCATGCGAATCAATTTTTCTGCCACCTGATCTGGATTGCCCACAAACATAGCACCATTTGGCCCAACTTGCTCCAAATATTGCTCATAACGCAATTCCTGCCAGTGCGGACGGTCTTTGGAAATAGCATCCACCACTTGCTTGGTCGGATGGAAATAATCTTTCACCGCTTGCTCGCCATCATCAGCAATCCAACCCCAAGAATGGGCTCCAACCTTTAGTTCATGACTGGCATGACCCGCTTCGCTCCCAATCTCACGATAAGCCTGAATCAACTTTTTAAAATAACGCGGATTGCCACCAATAATGGCATAAACAATCGGTAGACCTGCCTGAGCAATCTTCACAGTTGATTCGACATGACCACCTGTCGCTATCCACAAGGGTAATTTTTCCTGAACTGGACGAGGATAAACTTCTTGGCCAGAGATTGTTTGAGTCAATCGCCCTTTCCAGTCTAGCCTTGTTTTTTCATTGACTAACTGGAGCAAGTCTAATTTCTCATCAAAAAGGGCTTCGTAGTCTTTCAAATCATAGCCAAACAGAGGAAATGATTCCGTGAAAGAACCCCTTCCAGCCATAATCTCCGCACGTCCATTTGACAAAGCATCGATAGTGGCATATTGTTGGAACAAACGAATCGGGTCCATGCTCGAGAGAATGCTGACTGCACTGGTCAAACGAATTTTCTTGGTATTGACTGCCCCAGCTGCCAGAACAATCTCTGGCGCAGATACTGCAAAATCCGCTCGATGGTGCTCACCAATCCCATATACATCCAAACCAACCTTGTCAGCTAGCTCAATCTCTGCCAGCAACTGGCGAATACGTTCGGCATGACTGTAAGTTTGCCCAGTCCCTTCAAGCTCCGTTGTTTCCCCAAATGTTGAAATTCCCAATTCTACCACAATGATTCTCCCTGTCTATTTCTGTCCTTCAATTTGAAAAATTATTCTAACACGAATCTTGAGTACAAGCAACCGATTTGCTCACAAGAAAAAGCCTAGATAAACTAGACTTTTTAAGCTTATTCTACCGTTACTGACTTAGCAAGGTTACGTGGTTTATCCACATCAAGCCCACGGTGCAGGGTTGCGAAGTAAGCGACTAATTGCGTTGGCACGACCATTGAAATTGGTGAGAGGTATGGATGTACGGTCGTAAGAACGATGTCGTCTGTCTCTTTAGCAACATTTTCTTCTGCTATAGTGAGGACTTTGGCACCACGGGCTGCCACCTCTTGGATATTTCCACGAGTGTGGTTGGCAAGGACTGGATCTGACAAGAGAGCCAAGACAGGCGTTCCTTCTTCAATCAAGGCAATAGTTCCGTGCTTGAGTTCTCCTGCCGCAAAGCCTTCACACTGGATGTAAGAAATCTCTTTGAGCTTGAGACTTGCTTCCATGGCTACGTAGTAATCTTGGCCACGTCCGATGTAAAAGGCATTGCGAGTTGTTTCAAGGAGCTCACGAACCTTGGCTTCGATGGTTTCTTTCTCTGAAAGAGTTGATTCAATAGACTGAGCTACGATTGACAACTCATGAACTAAATCAAATGCTTGCGCTTTGGCATTGCCATTTGCTTCTCCGACTGCTTTTGCAAGGAATGCAAGGGCTGCAATTTGTGCTGTATAGGCTTTAGTTGATGCCACGGCAATTTCAGGACCCGCGTGAAGAAGCATAGTATGGTTAGCTTCACGTGACAGAGTTGATCCTGGCACATTTGTCACTGTCAAACTTGGAATACCCATTTCATTGGCCTTAACCAAAACCTGACGGCTATCCGCTGTTTCACCAGACTGGCTGATAAAGATGAAGAGTGGTTTCTTGCTGAGAAGTGGCATACCATAGCCCCACTCAGATGAGATTCCAAGTTCAACTGGCGTATCTGTCAATTCTTCCAGCATCTTCTTAGAAGCAAATCCTGCGTGGTAAGATGTTCCAGCTGCAAGAATGTAGATGCGGTCTGCGTCTTGAACAGCCTTGATGATAGCTGGATCAACGACTACTTGACCAGACTCATCTGTGTAGGCTTGGATGAGTTTACGCATCACTGTTGGTTGCTCATCAATTTCCTTAAGCATGTAGTAAGGATAAGTTCCCTTACCGATATCAGACAAGTCAAGTTCAGCAGTGTAGCTAGCACGCTCACGACGATTTCCATCATAGTCTTGCACTTCAACGCTATCAGCCTTGATGATAACCAACTCTTGGTCATGGATTTCCATGTACTGGTTGGTCTCACGAATCATAGCCATAGCATCTGAGCAGACCATGTTATAGCCTTGTCCAAGACCAATCAAAAGTGGTGATTTATTTTTAGCTACGTAGATGACTTCAGGATCTTGTGAGTCAACCAAGGCAAAGGCATAAGATCCACGGATGATGTGAAGAGCTTTTTTGAAGGCCTCAAGAACTGACAAGCCATCTTCTTCCGCAAATTTTCCAATCAAGTGAACGGCGATTTCCGTATCTGTTTGCCCCTTGAAGTGGTGTCCTGCAAGGTATTCTTCCTTGATTTCAAGGTAGTTCTCAATCACCCCATTATGCACCAAGACAAAACGTTCAGTCTCAGAGCGGTGTGGGTGAGCATTGTCTTCAGTTGGTTTCCCGTGAGTTGCCCAACGAGTATGTCCGATACCAGTTGTTCCCTCCACACCAGCTGTCTTGGCAGACAATTCTGCGATACGACCAACAGCCTTCACCAAATGGTTCTCAGCACCACCTAGGACAAAAATCCCCGCAGAATCATAGCCACGGTATTCGAGCTTTTCAAGCCCTTGAATCAAAATATCAGTTGCATTTGTGTTTCCAACAACACCAACAATTCCACACATAGTATATACGACACAGACCAGCTGTGCTTTCTCCTTAAAATTGGTATAGTCTAATTCCTCTTTTGTAGAATCAGCAAAAACAGTATATACTTGTTTCTTTCACTTGTCAAGAGTAAAAATTGGTATAGTTCAAATTAATCTACTGTAAGCAAAAAACTCTGACCAATTAGAATAATCAGTCAGAGTCCTTTTTAAAATCCATTATTATCGCTTAATTCCTTGAACCAGTGCCCTGATTTTTTCAGACGACGTTCTTGCGTTTCCAAGTCTAATTCGACCAAACCATAGCGATTTTTATAGCTATTGAGCCATGACCAACAATCGATAAATGTCCAAATCAAGTAGCCCTTACAATTAGCTCCGTCTTCAATAGCGCGGTGAAGTTCACGAAGATGACCTTTTACAAAGTCAATACGATAATCATCTTGAATCATTCCATCTTGACGGAATTTTTCCTCTCCTTCAACCCCCATACCATTCTCTGTCAACATCCACTCGATATTACCATAATTTTCCTTGATATTTTGGGCAATGTCATAAATCCCCTGCTCATAAATCTCCCAGCCACGGTGAGGATTGATTTTACGTCCAGGCATCACATAAGGTTCGTAAAAATGTTCTGGCAAGAATGGACTCTCTGGATGCTTAGCAAATCGAGGTGCCATGACGCGCAAAGGTTGATAGTAGTTAACACCGAGGAAGTCCACCGTATTGTCACGAATGAGTTCCAACTCCTCCTCTGTAGCATCAGGCAAGAGCCCATATTCATGCAAGATTTCTACCAACTCCTGTGGATAAGTCCCCAAAACAGACGGATCTAAGAAAGATTGGGCCTGAAAAAGGTCCGCAATGCGAGCTGCCTTGACATCAGCAGGATGCTGGCTACGTGGATAAGCCGGTGTCAAGTTGAGGACAATCCCAATCTTAGAGTCAGGCAAGAGTTCATGACAGGCCTTAACCGCCCGACTGCTGGCCAATTGTGTATGATAGGCTACTTTTACCGCTGCTTCTGCATCCACCTTATGTGGATAATGGGCATCGTAAAAATAACCAAATTCTACAGGAACGATGGGCTCGTTAAAGGTAATCCATTGGTCCACCAAATCTCCATAAGTCTCAAAACAGAAACGAGCATAGTCTTCATAGGCTGAAACAGTCTCCTTATTTTCCCAACCATCACCAGCTTCTTGAAGAGCAAAAGGCAAATCAAAATGGTAGAGATTGACTAACAGACGAATCCCCTTAGCCTTAATAGCCTCAAAAACCTTACGATAGAAATCCACACCTTGAGGATTGACTTTTCCACAGCCTTGTGGAAAAATCCGTGACCATTGAATAGAAGTCCGAAAGGCTGTGTGACCAGTATCTAACAAAAGCTCAATATCCTGCTCCCAATTTTCATAAAAGGTCGATGTCTTATCTGGACCAAGCCCATTATAGTAACGATTTGGCTCCACTTGGTACCAATAATCCCAGAGATTATCTCCCTTACCGTCACCAGCTACACGTCCTTCTGTTTGTGGTCCAGAAGTAGAGGATCCCCAGACAAAATCCTTTGGAAATCTTAGCATACATTTACCTCTTTATCTACTCATTTTTCCTATTATACAGAAAAAACAAGGTAAAAACTAGTTACATTTTTTCCTTGTTTTTCTTCTAATTATAGTTTTTATTTCTTGCTGAGGATTTCAAGCGTTTCAAGTAAGTTATCTGCATGAACTTCGATGGTGTCACCAGTCGCTTTAATCTTCACTTCTACGATGCCATCAGCCGCTTTTTTACCAACAGTGATGCGGATTGGCAATCCAATCAAGTCGCTGTCGCTGAATTTGACTCCGACACGTTCATTACGGTCATCTGTCAAGACTTCGTAACCAGCTCCCATCAAGCTTGCTTCAAGTTTTTCTGTCAAGGCTTGTGCTTCTTCGTCCTTGACATTGACAGTAATCAAGTGCACATCAAATGGCGCCAATTCTTTAGGGAAGTTGATTCCCCATGCGTAACGGTATTCACCTTTTGGCGTTTTGTTAACAAAGAGGCGAGCGTGTTGCTCCATCACTGCTGAAAGGAGACGGCTGACACCGATACCGTAACATCCCATGATAATTGGCACAGCACGGCCATTTTCATCCAAAACATCTGCTCCCATGCTTGCTGAGTAGCGAGTACCGAGTTTGAAGATGTGACCAATTTCGATACCACGAGCAAAGTTAAGAACCCCTTGTCCGTCTGGGGACACTTCACCCTCACGAACTTCACGAATATCCACATATTCTGCAGTGAAGTCACGACCTGGATTCACACCAGTCAAGTGGTAGCCATCTTCGTTAGCACCCACAACTGCATTGCGAACATCTTGCACCTTACGGTCTGCAATGATTTTAACATTATCTGGCAAACCAACTGGGCCAAGTGAACCGAATCCTGCTTGAACAAGATTCGCCACTTCTTCTTCGCTCGCAACATCAAAGAAATCTGCTCCCAAGTGGTTTTTCAACTTAACTTCGTTGAGTTGGTCATTTCCAACTAGAAGGGCCGCAACAAGCTCACCATCTGCCATGTAGAAGAGAGTTTTAATTGTTTGTTCTTCTGGAACATTGAGGAAGGCTGCAACTTCATCGATTGATTTAACATCTGGAGTTACAACACGAGTCACTTCTTCTTCAGCGACAACACGGTTGCTTGGTTTGTACTCGTTTGTTGCCATTTCCAAGTTAGCCGCATAGCTAGACTCACTTGAGTAAGCAATGGTATCCTCACCAGAAACCATCCATTTAAGCAATTCTGCCTTGATTTCTTCTTGCACTTCTGTAGGAATTTCGTCAAATGAGGCAACTGACTTGTCCAAGACAACCCAGCGGTCAAGGTCTGTACGAGCAGATGTAATAGCCATAAATTCTTGGCTATCCTTACCACCCATAGCTCCACCATCACCGATGATAGCCTTGAAATCTAAGCCACTACGAGTGAAAATACGCTCATAAGCAGCCTTGTACTCATCGTAAACACTGTCCAAGCTATCATAGTTAGCGTGAAAACTATAAGCATCCTTCATGATAAACTCACGTGTACGAAGTAGTCCATTACGTGGGCGTTTTTCATCACGATACTTAGGCTGGATTTGATAAAGGTTAAGTGGCAATTGCTTATAAGACTTAACAGAATCACGGACAATAGCTGTAAAGGTTTCTTCGTGAGTTGGACCTAGGATAAAGTCTGATTTTTCACGGTTTTTTAGTTTGTAAAGGTCCTCACCATAAGTTTCGTAACGACCTGATTCGCGCCACAACTCTGCACTGAGAAGGGCAGGAGCCAACATCTCAACGGCACCAATCTTGTCAAACTCTTGGCGCATGATGTTTTTGGCTTTTTCAATCACACGGTTGGCAAGTGGCAGGTAAGAATAAACACCTGCTGAGACTTGACGAACATAACCAGCTCGCAACATAAGAGCATGGCTGATAACTTGAGCATCGCTTGGCATTTCGCGAAGCGTTGGGATAGGCATTTTACTTTGTTTCATAATATTCCTCGATTATCTAAAAAAGAGTCGCATAATGTCATTCCAGGTCACAGCAATCATCAAGACAACCATGATGACCACTCCGGCCAAGGTGACATAGGTTTCAATTTCTTGTTTCAATGGTTTGCGGCGGATGGCTTCTAGGATATTGAGCACAATCTTACCGCCATCCAGAGCTGGAATCGGAATAAGATTAAAAATCCCGATATTGATGGAAATTATTGCCAAAAAGTACAAGACATTCTCAATTCCATTTTTAGCAGCATCACTACTTGCCTTAAAGATGGCAACAGGTCCACCTAACTTGTTCAAATCCGGTTGGAAAATCAGATTTTTCAGAGCCGATAGAATTCGGAGAGCCGAGTCAGCAGCACTTGTAAATCCACCTACAAACATAGATAGAAAGTCCGACTTAATTCCTGGTTGAACACCTAGAAGATATCGACCTTGATTTTCTTCTGGGGTAACAGTAACTTGTTTGTCACTCCCCTTTTCAGAAATAGTCACATCCAAGATCGGGGCCGTCTTATCTTTGGTTTCTGATTCCACAGCCTGAATCAAGCTTTCCCAGTTGCTAACCTCATGTGAGCCAATCTTGGTAATTTGTGCCGTTTCTGGTACTCCCACCTTAGCCAAGGCCCCTTGGGGCATAACATGGAACTGGTTGGTATCAACATCTCTGACACCACCCTGCATAAAGATTAAAATCCAAAAAACAACGACACCTAAGATAAAGTTGTTCATAGGGCCTGCAAAGTTGGTAATCAGTTTGCCCCAGATAGTTGCATTTTGATATTGAACATCTAAAGGTGCAATCCGAACCTCAGTTCCATCTAATTCTACAACCGTTGCATCATGATCCACTGCAAGGGTTTTTTCTTCTTCCAGAACCAAACCCTTGATAAAGAGCTTGTCCTCAAAGTCAAACTGAGTCACCTGCATAGGAAGAGCTGTTTGATCCAATTTTTTACCTGAGAGATTGATGCGTTTAACTTTACCATCATCAGTAAGGGTTAAACTGACAGGAGTTCCTGTCTTGATTTCAGTTGTATCATCACCCCAACCGGCCATACGGACATAGCCACCCAGAGGCAAGATTCGAATGGTATAGGCCGTCCCGTCCTTACCAATATGAGCAAAAATTTTAGGTCCCATACCAATGGCAAATTCACGCACTAGAATTCCTGATTTCTTGGCAAAGTAGAAGTGTCCGAACTCGTGCACCACCACAATAATCCCGAAAACCAGAATAAAGGTTAAAATTCCGAGCATAGTATTTCCTCCGTCTTTTGATTAAAAGAGTCCAAATAAGTGCATGATTGGAAATACAAGCAACATACTATCGAAACGATCCAAAACACCACCATGTCCAGGGATAAATTTCCCAGAATCCTTAACACCAAAGTGACGCTTAATCGAGCTTTCTAGTAAATCACCAAATTGTCCAGCTATGCTAAAGAAAATAGCAAAGACTGACATCTTGTAAATTCCATACGGAAGAGCAACTGTACTGTCAACTATCATAAAGATAATGGTTACTAAAATTGCTCCTAAAACACCGCCAAAGGCACCCTCAAGTGTTTTATTAGGCGATACCCTTGGTGCTAATTTTCGTTTCCCATAGTTCATCCCAGCAAGATAGGCACCACTGTCGGTCGCCCAGACGATACACAAGGCTAAGAGGGCCTTGTCCAAACCTGCAACACGAGCATCTAGTAAGGCATTAAATCCAAAGCCCACATAAAAGCTCATAGCCAGAGGGAAAACAGCATCCTCAATCGTATAGGACTTGCTAAAAACAGTCGTTCCTAACATGATTGAAATCAACACACTATAAGCCACCACATTCCCATCAACTGGCAAAAAAGTCAGATAATTCTCCAAGGGAATGGTCAAGGCAAAGGTTGCAAAGAGGGTCAAGAGCCCCTCCATAGTCATGGTCTCTAAACCTCTCATCTTCAAAAGTTCATGCATGGCTAGCATGGCTATGATTCCGATGGCGATCTGAAGCAAAAGGCCTCCAATCATTAAAATTGGTAGGAAAATAGCCAGGGCAATCCCTGCGAACAAGGTTCTTTTTTGTAAATCCTTTGTCATATCTCCTCCTAAACTCCTCCAAATCGGCGATGACGACGATTGTAGGCAAGAATAGCTTCCTGCAAGGCTACCTCATCAAAATCAGGCCACAAGGTGTCCGTAAAATAGAGCTCACTATAGGCTCCCTGCCATGGAAGGAAATTGCTCAAGCGCAATTCTCCACTAGTACGGATAATCAAGTCTGGGTCTCGTAGGTCCTTAGGCAAATGATGGGTAAATAAATAATTGCCAATCAAGTCCTCTGTGATGTCACCTGGGTTGATTTTGGCATCTAAAACATCCTGAGAAATCAACTTAAGAGCCTGTGTAATCTCAGCACGTCCACCATAGTTGAGGGCAAAATTAAGAATTAATCCTGTGTTGTTCTTGGTTAATTCCTCAGCTTTAGTCAGAGCTTCAAAGGTTTGCTTAGGCAGGCGATCCGTTTCCCCAATCATTTGAATCTTAACATTATTCGCATGCAGTTCCGGGACATAATTATCATAAAACTCTACTGGCAAGTTCATGATAAACTTGACTTCTTGATCGGGGCGGGTCCAGTTTTCCGTAGAAAAAGCATAAACTGTAATAACCTTAACCCCCAGTTTATTGGCTGCCTTGGTCACAGTTTGCAATGCTTCCATGCCCGCCTTATGTCCGAAAACCCGCGGTTGCATACGTTTTTTAGCCCAACGGCCATTGCCATCCATTATGATGCCGATATGAGCAGGAACCTGTGTCGGAACCTCTACTTCCACAGCCTTATCTTTCTTAAAAAATCCAAACATGATCTTATTCCTATTCAAAAATCTATCGTTTCATTATACCATATTTCCCCATTTTCTTCTATCACTAAGCTATTTATTCTCAGGCACTAAGTCCATTTTTCAAAAAAATAAGCCGCCTGATTGGGCGACTCTATTTTTTATAGGGAGATTATTATGAAAAAGTTTTAGGAGTTTAAGTTAAGGTCTTCTTAACTTATGTACTTAGTATATACTTCCTAGCTTAAAGTTTCCTTAAGTATTTTTAAAAATCAAATTTTTCCATTTTTCTTGCCAATTTTTCTTGGATAATCGTGTTTGATAGAGCTTCATTCGGTCTTCATTTTCTAAAAAATGAGGAGTTGGGCGAACTTGGAAATTCAAAATATCCTCAAGTCCATAAGGAGTAAAGAATTCTAAAGCGTATTCTTCATTCAAACGGAGCCCAACCGCCGTACACCGTTCTGGATACTTACTCATAGCATCACGAGAGCTGGTATAGGGAGCAGTGTGAGGGCTATGCTGGTGCATATAGACCTGATTTTTCAACTCCCACTGGTACTGAGGAAAGTCCGCTCTCAACTTGTTCTCTAGAGACAAGGTTTCCTCATAAGAAATATCTGGATCAAAGAAAATCACATCCACATCCGTTTCATGGTCAAAAGCTGGTCTGTCTGACAAGAGATTCCAGATGAAATTTCGTACCGAACCTGCTGCCAACCACGAGTCTTTTAAACCAAGGTCTCGGATGATGGTCAGAATAGCCATCATATCCGGATTTTCTCTAAAAACTTCTAGTATTTCTTGCTCATTTTTCACTGTATTCATAACCTAAATGCTCATAAGCCTTCGCCGTTGCAACCCGTCCAGACCGTGTTCGCATGATAAAACCTTTTTGAATCAAGTAAGGCTCATACATATCTTCAACTGTCTCACGCTCTTCTGCTATGTTAACAGAAAGAGTTCCTAGACCAACAGGACCACCACCGTACATCTCAATCATGGTGCGAAGGATTTTTTGATCCACATAGTCCAAACCTTCATGATCAACATCCAGCATGGTCAAAGCCTTATCGGTAATAACATCATCGATAATCCCATTCCCCATAATCTGGGCAAAATCGCGCACGCGCTTGAGGAGACGATTGGCAATACGAGGGGTTCCACGACTACGCAAGGCCAGCTCGGATGCTGCCTCATGAGTGATTTCCATCTCAAAAATATCTGCCGTCCGCTCGACAATTTCTGTCAAGTCAGCATGGGCATAATACTCCATATGACCTGTAATCCCAAAACGTGCCCGTAGCGGATTTGAGAGCATACCAGCCCGAGTCGTCGCACCAATCAAGGTAAAAGGTGGTAATTCTAGATGGACACTGCGAGTGCCTTCACCAGCACCAATCATGATATCGATGTAGAAGTCCTCCATGGCACTATAAAGCACCTCTTCCACCGACATAGGCAAGCGATGAATCTCGTCAATAAAGAGGACATCCCCAGGCTCTAAGTCATTCAAAATCGCTACCAGATCTCCGGCTTTTTCAATGACTGGACCCGAAGTCTGCTTGAGATTGACACCTAGTTCGTTGGCAATAACAAAAGCCATGGTCGTTTTTCCCAAGCCTGGAGGCCCGAATAAGAGCACATGATCCAGCGCTTCATCTCGCATTTTGGCAGCTTCGATAAAGATTTGAAGCTGATCCTTAACCTTATCTTGCCCAATATATTCACGTAAATACTGAGGACGGAGCGTGCGTTCTACTAACTCCTCGTCCCCCATTATCTCATTATCTAAAATTCTACTCATGGCTCTATTATATCAAAAAACCAAGCCACAAACAAAAAAGCCACCCGATTGGGTGACTCCCGAGTTTAGCACTTATGTGGTATAATATTCTACGGCACTTCTACACCGCCTACGAAAGGAGGTGAGATAGCCCATGATGGAATTAGTACTCAAAACTATCATCGGACCAATTGTGGTCGGTGTCGTTCTTCGCTTAGTAGATAAATGGCTAAACAAGGACAAATAGTGTCAAAAAAGACCCCAAGCTTATTTGGTCGTGAGCTTGGGGTTTTTTCTAGCCCATGATATAGAACTAGTACTCAATTCCTTTTTATTATCCCATAGTTCACAAATTTTGTCAAAGGTTTATATTCTCATCTACTCAGCTTGTCATTTATAAGCAAAAATAATGTTCATCATGCGTTTATCTGCCAACAAATAAAGGAGACATGCCACCAAGGTAACCAACCAAATGGCATATACAGAAACTGTTAAAACCGTGAATTCCTCCATGATGATTAGTAGTAAATTTGCCAGATAATACCGCCCAACAACCGTTGTTAAAGTAAACAAACCTGCAAATGACAATAAAAAGGCAAGTGGTAGGGCAAGGATAAGTTCCTTCCGATATTTTCCTAAGAAGAGGACAATAATACCAGCAGACAGTGTATAAGCAAAAGCAATTGCTCCATAAACAAGTCCCCAAGATAACATTGCAAGACTAGAGAAAGCAAAGTCACCATCCATTAGCTCTAGGACCAGCATAGACAAAAAAGTGAATTCACTGACTAGTAGATTAATCAACAAAGCAAGCATAAACTTCGCTTGGAGTAAATGTTTCAAATCGACAGGAATCAGTCTGAGATTTGAAATCGTTTTAGACACTTGTTCTATTCTTATCAAATCCACTAAAATCATGCTCGCAAAAGGGAGGAGAAAATAGTAGTTCAAAAAGAAGAAACCATTTTCTACATACCAACCATTCACACTACCGTACGAATGCCCTTGATAAACCTGATGACCAATCATAAACTCCAACAAAAAGAGCAGGATGGCTACAAAGGGAATCATATACAGTATCTTTCGCCTTCTTAGTTTAGTCAATTCTAGCATCAACATTTATTCATCCACCTTTCTTAACCAAGATTTAATGGACAAGAAAGACAAAACAAGTAAAGATAAACCTAGTACAACAATCGATAAGATAGCTGGCTGTTGAAGCACCACTCCTTCTCTGTTTCCTTCCCAGATTAAACTGTTAGCACTTGTTACTGGACTGATATTTGGACTCGTCCTTGCTAAAAAAAATGACACTAAAACATACATGACACCGATCAAATTCCCAACTATCTCCTTGCCTCTGACTTTTATCATGACCAAAGCAACTAAAGGAAATACTCCCATGGGAATTAAGATACCACTACTCATACAAAGATAGAAGAATCTTAATAATAAAGACAAACTGACTGTCGAAGAAAAGCGGGATAGTAGTGCGAATAAGGAAACCGAAATATAGGTGAATAACATGATACACAGAGCGTTGATTTCTATATACAAAATCTTAGCCCAGAATGTCTTCATTAGATTTGCTGAAGCGAGTTTCAAGTTGTTCATGATGCGATAGCGATATTCTACACCAAATGCCTGTATTGTATAGGAAACACAATACAAAGGGAGAATCAAAAAGTTTAAATAAGACAAAGAAAATTTATAGACAAAGGGAAAGGAGTCAAACAAGCCTCTCGCATCATTTACATAATAACAGATGAGAGCTAGGTAGAGGGAAACAACACCATATACGACAAAATTCAGTTTTTGATGCCTTTGTTTGAGAAATTCAATCTTCACTAAATCAAGCAATTCCCTCACCTCCTGTTATCCGCTTAAAGTAATCCTCTAAACTTTCATTGTTTTTATAAGAATACTCTTTTAGAACTATTCCGTTGTCTTTTAAGGAGTTAGATACGACCGCAATATCAAAAGTAGGTGATTCTCGCTGAAGTTCAAGTTCTATATCCGAAAGAATACTAATCTGTTCTTGCAGATTTATCCTGCAAAGCACTTCCTTAGCTTGAGGAGCATCCGAAACAATTAGGTGGATTTTCCTTTTATCTGCACCATCTATTAATTCCTGCATAGTCTTTTCAGCCATAAGGTGGGCATCATGCAGTATCCCAACTCTATCTACAAGCTTTTCAAGTTCTGAAATAATGTGACTGGATATTAAAATTGAAATGCCATGATTGGTACTGAGTTCCTTTAGATAACGGCGCATTTCAAGGATACCAATAGGATCTAAACCATTTGTTGGTTCATCTAATATCAGAATTTTCGGCTGGTGCATAATAGCGTTAGCAATTGCCAACCGTTGCTTCATTCCTAGAGAATACTGTTTGAATAGTTTTTTATTTTCTCCATCTAATCCTACTACTTGTAAAGCTTGTTCTACTTGTTTTAGCGAAACTCCTCTCAATCTCGCAAAAATAGAAAGATTTTCAGGTCCCGTTAAATTAGGATAAAAAGAAGCACTGTCCAATACCACACCGATTTGAGATAGCAAGTCCTTAGAAAAGTCCCCTGACAGTTTTTCAGATAGAATCTTCACTTCACCACTATCCATCGCTGTTAAACCTAAAATAGCTTTGATAAAGGTAGTCTTTCCAGCGCCATTTCTTCCTAGTAAGCCATAGATTTCTCCCTGTTTTAGCGTAAAGTCTATCTTATCTAAGACAATTTTCCCATCATAGGATTTTGATAAATTAGATGTCTGTATTACTGGATTTCTCATTTTATTCTCCTCCTAACATCTATACACCCACATCAAAAGACATAATAGAGTAGTTCCTGTATAACTACTTATAGGAGAGGGTAATAGGGTATAGCAAACTTACAATCCCCCTTTAAGTCCTTCAATCTGTGGCACGATCCATTTTATAAATGTTACTTCACAAAAAGTTTAATAAATCAATCCGCCAGCTCAAGATCAACTCCACTAGTTGTTGCAGCTTATTGTATAACTCTCGAACCCCAAATATATTGTGATTGATTTACAGTTTTTAAACGCAACCGCTTACAAACAATTCTGAAAAAAGATAATCTAAAAATGATTTTACGAAACTTTGCTAAAATACTCATATTAATCACCTTTTTTTATCTTTACACTTGTAAGTGTACTACTTTAAATATTCTTTGTCAATAAAAAGTATTCTTTTTTTCAGTTTTTTTTCAATTTATTCTTTTGAGACTATTTTATGTTGAAAAGTTGAAAAATAGAGATTAAAAGTATATAATTAATCGTAAATTTATTTAAAGAAGGTTTAAAGATGAGCATATTATCTGATAAACTAAAATCCAAGAGAAAAGAAAAAGGATTCTCACAAAAAACACTTTCCGAAGGAATTTGTGAGCAAAGCCAAATCAGCAAAATAGAACGTGGCAACTATATGCCCGCTGCTGATTTACTCTATAAACTTGCAAATCGGCTTCAAGTTCCCTTAGATTATTTTTTCGATGAACAGATTGAAATAACTTCCAATATAACACCGTTTAAGAAATTAGCAGAAAAATTACTTGAAGATCGTAATTACGAGGATTTAGAATACCTCTTAAACTTAGAAAAAGAAAAGTATCAGTATATGTCTACTGAGGATGAATTTTATCTTCTATGGATTCAAGCGATTATCCTTTTCTACTTACATAGTTCCAAAGATGAAGCTATCGCCAGTCTAGAAAACGCTTTGCCAAAGCTTTCGGTCAGCTCATCTGTATATCTTAAACTTCTCAATACTTTATCTAATTTTTATTTTTCTGTAGGGCGTGATGCAGAATACGAAGAAAATAACTCACTTCTTATCAGTTTGTATCAGGAAAAAGATTTAAACCACCAAGAGTATTTATTTGGTTATATTCGAGTTAAACATAACTTCGCCTATTATTTACACTCTAAAGGGAAGGAATTAGAAGCCGTCCAGGAAGCCTTGGAAACCATTGACTTTTGTAAACAAAAAGAGACCAGCTATCAGCTGGCGCCTCTTTTAACTATCGTTGCAAATGCCGGAAAAGATTTTTTAAAGCACGATGAAATTCTTGACTATTATTTACAGGCGCGTGATATCTGTAAAATATACGAGCACAAGCTCATGATGGCTAAGATTGATCATTTTTTGAAAGATAAGGATAGGTGACTTCAATCGTAATAAGTTATAATTACCAATTAGCTATAAACGTAAAAGTGGAGAGAAACTAATGTCGTTTTCTCCACTTTTGTTAATATCCCCTCTTCCACTTGTATCCTGCCCAGCATGCTAAAGCAAGTAAAACTAAATTAAAGATGATAAACAAAGTCGTAAAATCAAATAATCCATTTTGTGACAAATCTGCCGTGTAAAATTCAGTTTCTGTAAAGAGAAGGTAAGAAAACTGACAAAACCAAGCATGAGTCTGAGAAAAAAGTCTTTAAAATCAAAAAACGTATAATATCAGGTGTTGAAAAACCTTGATACTATGCGTTTTATTGTGGAAAGATTTACTTCATTTTCTCCTGAAATTGAGTTTTTGTCCAATTTCTCTTTTATGGTATAATATTGTTCGGCACTGCTACACCGCCTACGAAAGGAGGTGAATTAGCCCATGATGGATACAATACTTAAAACTATCATCGGACCAATTGTGGTCGGTGTCGTTCTTCGCTTAGTCGATAAATGGCTAAACAAGGACAAATAGTGTCAAAAAGACCCCAAGCTTATTTGGACGTGAGCTTGGGGTCTTTTCTAGCCTATGATATAGACACAATACTTAATTCCCTTTTATTATCCCATAGTTCACAAAATTTGTCAAAGGTTTATATCCTCTTGAACCTCTGTACTACAAGACGTTCAAGATTAAGCGAAAGCTATCGGAAAATGATGTTTAGAAAACTCCCGAAAAGCCTGAAATAGAGCCAAAAAACTCCACCAGATTGGGTGACTCCCGAGTTTAGCACTTATGTGGTACAATATTCTACGGCACTACTACACCGCCTACGAAAGGAGGTGAGATAGCCCATGATGGAACTAATCCTTAAAACTATCATCGGACCAATTGTGGTCGGTGTTGTTCTTCGCTTAGTCGATAAATGGCTAAACAAGAACAAATAGTGTCAAAAAAGACCCCAAGCTTAATGTGGAAGTTAGCTTGGGGTCTTTTCTAGTCCATGATATAGAACTAATCCTTAATTCCTCTCCATTATCCCACAGTTCACAAAATTTGTCAAAACTTTACATCCTCAGCTTCTCAAGCTTTAACCGCTTTACAACAAGACTTTCAAGTTTAAGAGAAAATTAGGGATTCTATCAATTTCATAGAAATTTTGATTTAGTAAACGAAGAGACAATCTTATATGTCACTTCTCATTTAATACGCCACTACTAGACAAGCAAAATCATTATTACAGTAGTTCCAGTCCTTCAATTAACAGTCACTTACATTCAAAGCGAGGTTGAAGTAGCTGAAGTAACAGCAAACCTATTTCTTAGTCATATTCGCTAAAAAGGTCCCCGCCAATTCCCCGACCAAAATCCGAAAAATATCGAAAAATGATTTTTAGAATAGTCCCAAAAAGCCTGAAATAGAGCCAAAAAACTCCACCTGATTGGGTGGAGTTAAGGGAGATTATTATGAAAAAGAAAAGTTTAGGATTTTATTAAATAAAGTTAGGAGGTCTTTATTTAATAACTATATGATACAAGACAAAGCTTAAAACTAGCTTAACTTTTCTCAAATTTTACTATTTTATACTCAATGAAAATCAAAGAACAAACTAGGAAACTAGCCGCAGGCTGTACTTGAGTACGGCAAGGTGACGTTGACGTGGTTTGAATTTGATTTTCAAAGAGTATTACAAAAAAATTCTATCACCATCACCTCACTACACAAAAAAGCCACCTGATTGGGTGACTTCATTAGGAGATTATGATGAAAAAAGTTTTAGGATTTCATTAAATAAAGTTAGGAGGTCTTTATTTAATGGTTATATAATACTAGACCAGTCTTAAATTTTGCTTAAGAAAAAACAAGTTTTGTTATTTTTCTCGATTCTCCCAAGTCATCCCTATACAATTATAGGTGGATAAGATTTCAAAGCCCAAAGAACGATAAAATCCCACGTTTTTTTCTGTCTGTTCTATCACCAGCTGGACTTGATAGGCATCTTTGTAATCCTCTAAAGCCTCTTTCATCAAGGAGCTACCAATTCCTTGGCGCTGATAGCTAGGCAAAACAATCAAATCCTGGACAAAAATTGATGAAAAACCATCTCCAATCAAACGAATCAAGCCCACTACAGCATCGCCATCAAGCGCCACATAAATCACTAATGAATGAGATAAGGCCTGCTCCAGCATCTCGGATTGATGGGTATAATTTGTCCAACCGACAGCCTGATAAAGATGCAAAACATCCTCGAGCTTGACAATTTCTTGCTTTTTAATAGTAATCATCTCAACTCCTCTTAGAGTTCTCTCAAGCTCTTGTACTGCTGTCCATTTTTATCAAAGTTTTCAGGAGCCAACCATGTTTCCAAACGAGATTTGACTTTGGGCCAGTCCTTATCAATCATAGACAACCAATCCGTATCCCTCGTACGCCCCTTATAAACCACTGCCTGACGAAAGGTTCCTTCATAGACAAATCCCAAACGTTCCGCAGCTCGTCTGGATGGCAGGTTAAAAGCATCGCATTTCCACTCATAGCGACGATAGTTAAGCTCCTCAAAGACATAGCAAGCCAAGAGATACTGGGCTTCTGTCCCTATCCGTGTCCCCCTGAGTTTTGGAGAAAAAGTGACAGCTCCCACTTCTATTACTCGGTTATTCTGGTCAATACGCATGAGAGAAAAAGTTCCCAAAGCCTTACCAGTTGCCTTGTCTATGATTGCATAGTAAAAACGATCCTTACGAGCCAACATCTGATTTAAAAGAGTAACCAGCTCCTCCATATCTGCCACTGGCTCCTGAAAAAGGTAGGTCCACATCTCCCGAGGCGTATCAGGGCCATAAACAGCTAGCAAATCCTCCGCATGCTTTTCCACCGAAAGAGCCTCTATTCGAGCATAACGCCCTTCTAAGAAATCAATAGAAGGCAGTGCACCGGGTGTATAACCTTCCATTGACTCACCAATCATCTGACCATATTCGTTTACTGGCATTTTTCTTCTCCTTGTTTTACGCTGAAAATACTATATCACAAATTGTTCTCTTTGGAAACTGGCACTGTCTTCAAACTTCATCCTCAACACTATATTAGTGACCCGTTTTCTGTCTTTTATCCTCCAAGGCTTGATTAATTCGTTGGGTGAGTTTGTGAGTTTGCCAGATTTGATACAACCATATCAATCCATAAATTAACAAGAAAAAGAACCAAAGCAAGGGACTCCACAAGGCTGAACCCCAACCAAAAAATAGAGAGGTCAATACTAAAATAGTAGCTGTCACTAATAAATGAACTCCTACGCGTATACTAAAAGCAAGAAACTCTAGCTTTTCAAGTATTAAAGTCAATACCCCCATAATTCCACCCATTAAAAACAGGGCTAGAATATTTTTTATCATTGGTTCAGGATAGGTAATACCTGGATAACACTGAGCTAATAACATCATACTCAAATAAAAGAAAGAAGCCGTACGCATTCCCGATACAAAATAATCAATTAATCGTTTCATGATTTTCTCCTATAAACCTAGATAATTCATTAAGGACTTAACGTATTTCCGACTCACACTAGATTTGATGCCCCGAGTCATTTTAGCCATCATGTTCCCTGAAAAACTATCTGATAACGATTCTAAGTGGTCAATGTTTATAATTGAATGGCGTGATATCTGTATAAAGTTACGCCGATTAATCCGATTCTGAAAATTTATCAATGTTTCCTTAGTTTTATAAATCCCATCTACCGTATAAATGGTTAATAAATTCTTGTCAATATCAGCTAGAATAAGATCCTCAATTTTCACCATAACCAGATAATCATCCGTTCGAATAGGAATGGCCACCTGATTGGTCGTTGAAAATTGTTCTAAATACTCCATGATTTCCCTTGCTTGGCCGGTTAACTGAGCTGCCTGAATTACAATATGTGGGTCCTTTTCTGAAAACTCTGCCTTCATTTCAAAACGAATCTTCATTTTCTCTCCAATATACTTTTATTTTCTCTTGCTAAATACTTTAACAAATAAAAGCCAAAGAAGAATAGCGACGAGACATATAATAACCACTATAAAGTATGTCTCTTCCTTTGTCAATAGTTCTTGCCAGTTGATTTGGATTCCCATTTTTTCTTGAAATTCCTTTAACAAGCTGCTATTTCCTGTAAATGCGGTCTCTAATGGTTCTTTCATTAAAATTTGTCGATAGAGAGAAGCAATATAAGTTGCAGGGGTACACTTCATGATAATCTGTGCAAAATCAGGTAAAACTCCAATAGGGACATAAGTTCCTACTAAAAATCCAGAAGCAGTTCCCACTATAGTTGCCAGTTTGCCAAGACTATCTACAGATTGAAAACGATAAATCAAGAGAATATTTATCAAACTTGAAAGCAGACTACTTAACAACATAATCAAAGCAATTTCTGGTAAATGACTGATAACTGGACTCTCTTTAAAATAAAGCCCCATAACAGCAAACATAAATACCTGCATGACAAAAGAGATGGTAATACTACTGATTAGATAGGACACCTGTAAACCCCAGCTACCTAAATCTGTCAAGAAGAGATCTTGATCCACTTGATTTTCACGATCCTGTACCATTTGTGTAAGAGCTGTAAAACTGGTTGTAATCCCAGTCACAGCCAAGGTCCCACCCATCAGCCAGTTATTTAAAAGGTTCGTATTATCAGGGAGTTGGGACCAAGCATCTGTCAAGTTCTTCTGCAAAAAAATGATATAAAGGAGGAAGGAAATCAATGCCCCCAATAATGAGAAAAATACTCCTGAACGATTACGAAAATATAAGATAAAATTCCGTTTCAATAAAGCTAACATTAGCGAACCTCTCTTCCTGTAAGTGCAATAAAGGCATCATCCATGGTACCTGGACGAAACTCAAAAGAATCAATTTCTTCTCGTACTTTTGCCAAATATTCAATAGCTTCCAGTGATGTCCTTGGATAAAAAAGATATTCCAACTCATTTTCTTCCTTTACTGTCATTCCAGTCTGTAGCAACTTTTCTAAATCCTTCATTTCTTTAAAACGAATTTTTAGGATATTAGATGCATACTGACTTTTAATAGCCGTCGCAGAACCTTGCGCAATCACTTTCCCATGATCAACGATATAGATCTGATCCGCTTCATCCGCTTCATCCAGATAATGAGTCGTTAAGATAATAGTCATCCCTTCATCCTTTTGTAGTCGAGACAGTAAATCCCAAATGGCTTTGCGAGTCTGAATATCTAGACCTGTCGTTGGTTCATCTAAGAAAAGAATATCTGGCTGTGAAAGAAGAGCACGCGCAATATCAACCCTACGTTTTTGCCCACCTGACAAAGTCCCATATAGTTGTTTCTGGAAAGCAGTCAAACCCAGTTGATGGATTAAATCATCCACACGACTTGCTACAATCTCCTTATACTGTTGAGCACGAATCGTAAGATTTTCTCTAACTGTCAACATCTCATCCAGTACACTAGCTTGAAAAACAACTCCGATTTTCGTATTTGGTGCATATCGAATCTGACCTTGTGTCGGCTTTTTCAAACCGATTAACATGGAAATAGTGGTTGATTTCCCTGCACCATTGGGACCCAAAATAGCATTAAAACTCCCTTTTTCAAACTCTAACTGAATATCGTCAACAGCCATATAATCGCCGTACCGTTTAGTCAAATATTTAGCTTGTAAAATCATATTTTCCCCTCCTCTTTACCTCACCAGTTTAACAAAAAGAATGAAAGAAAAATCGACTTTTGAGATAAGTGGTTAAAATGAGAGGTTAAGTGGTGAGATGATGGAAACAGAATTATATTTTTCATTCAAAAAATCCTCCAGATTCTACTCTGAAGGATCCATTTCTTATTTCACAACAATATTAACCAATTTATTCGGTACTGCAATTACTTTCACGATGTCCTTACCGTCAATTTCTGCTTTGACTTTTTCGTCAGCTAGAGCAATTTCTTGCAACTCTTCGCGTGACAGGTCTTTCGCAACCATGAGTTTAGCACGAACTTTACCTTTGATTTGAACGACGATTTCGATTTCGTCTTCAACCAATTTGCTTTCGTCCCATGTTGGCCAAGCTACATAAGAGATAGATTCTCCTGTTGCTGCAACTGTTTGCCAGAGCTCTTCTGCCAAGTGAGGGGCAAATGGTGCAATCAATTGGATAAAGCCTTTGGCGTAGTCTACATAAAGCTTATCTTCCTTGTTAGCTGCATTGACAAAGACCATAAGTTGGGCAATGGCTGTGTTGAATTTCAGTGATTCTATTTGCTCTGTGACAGCTTTAACGGTTTCGTTGTAAACCTTGTCGAGAGAGCCATTGTTTTCTGCAACAATTTCCTTGCTTGTAATCAAACGGTAAACACGGTCAAGGAACTTACGGCTTCCTTCCAGACCTTCTTCTGACCAAGCAATCGAAGCATCAAGTGGTCCCATAAACATTTCATAGACACGAAGGGTATCGGCACCGTATTGTTCCACCACATCATCTGGGTTAACAACGTTCTTGAGCGATTTAGACATCTTGGCTGGCGCTTGCTCCAACTCTTCCCCTGTTTCCACATGGAAGAAAGAACCGTCACGTTTTTCAACCTTATCGGTTGCCACAAGAGCCCCACGGTGGTCACGGTAGCTTGTTCCCAAAATCATTCCTTGGTTAAAGAGTTTTTGGAATGGCTCTTTTGTTGGAACAACACCAAGGTCGTAGAGGAATTTGTGCCAGAAACGAGCGTAAAGCAAGTGAAGAACAGCATGCTCTGCACCACCCACGTAGATATCTACTGGCAACCATTGTTTGAGAAGATCCTCATCGGCCAATTTCTCAGTATTGTGTGGATCAATATAGCGAAGGTAATACCAGCTTGAACCAGCCCATTGTGGCATAGTATTTGTTTCACGACGACCTTTAACACCATCTTCACGAGTCACTTCAAGCCAATCTGTCAAGTTAGCTAGTGGACTTTCACCTGTACCTGAAGGGCGGATATCCTTGGTTACAGGCAAGACAAGTGGCAATTCACTCTCAGGGACAGCTGTTGAAGTTCCATCTTCCCAATGAATGATAGGAATTGGCTCACCCCAGTAACGTTGACGGCTAAAGAGCCAGTCGCGGAGACGGTAGGTAACCTTCTCTTGTCCACAGCATTTTTCTTCCAACCAAACCACGATCTTAGCAATAGCGTCTTCTTTGTTGAGTCCATCTAGGAAGTCTGAATTAACGTGAAGGCCATCTTCTGTGTAGGCAGCTTCTTCAACGTTTCCACCTTCAAGTACTTCAACGATTGGAAGGTCAAATTGTTTGGCAAATTCCCAGTCACGTTGGTCATGAGCAGGAACAGCCATTACCGCACCTGTCCCATAGCTAGCAAGAACATAGTCCGCAATCCAGATTGGAATTTCCTTACCATTGACAGGGTTGATGGCATAAGCACCAGTCCAAACCCCTGTTTTTTCTTTGGCAAGGTCTGTACGAGCCAAGTCTGATTTCAGACTAGCTTGGTGTTTGTAGTCTGCTACTGCTTCTGCTTGCTCTATGCTTGTGATGGCATCTACTAGTTCATGCTCAGGAGCCAAAACGGTGAAAGTCGCACCGAAAAGGGTATCAGGACGAGTGGTAAAGACTGTGAATTCCTTGTCCGTTCCCTTAACTTTAAAAGTTACATTAGCACCAGTTGATTTACCAATCCAGTTGCGTTGCATGTCCTTGATAGACTCTGGCCAATCTAGTTCATCTAAGTCATTGAGCAAGCGCTCTGCGTAAGCCGTGATTTTGAGCATCCATTGACGCATCGGCTTACGGACAACTGGATAGCCTCCACGCTCAGAAGTTCCATCAGGAAGGACTTCTTCGTTGGCAATGGCTGTTCCTAGTTCCTCAACCCAGTTTACAGGCACTTCCGCTTCATAGGCCAAGCCTTTTTCGTAAAGCTTGGTGAAAATCCATTGAGTCCACTTGTAGTAGTTTGGATCGGTTGTATTGACTTCACGATCCCAGTCATAAGAAAATCCAAGCGCATTGATTTGGCGTTTGAAGTTAGCAATGTTTTCCGCTGTAAATTCTGCTGGGTCATTTCCTGTATCCATGGCGTATTGCTCTGCAGGCAAACCAAAGGCATCCCAACCCATTGGGTGAAGGACATTGTAGCCTTGCGCACGTTTGTAACGGCTGAGGATATCCGTTGCAGTATAACCTTCTGGATGTCCTACGTGCAGACCCGCTCCAGATGGATAAGGGAACATGTCAAGCGCATAAAACTTAGGTTTTGATGCATCTGTTCCTGTCTTAAATGTATGATGTTCTGCCCAGTAGCCCTGCCACTTAGGCTCAATTTCTTTATGATTGTAAAAACTCATGGTCTCTCTCCAATTTTGTGATGTTACTATTATACCATTTTTGAGGGAATTTGAAAGACGAGAAATGTTCTTTTGGGCTTGTATGAAAAGAAAGACTAAATCTCAAATCCAGCTTATTTAGCAGTATAAAAAATTAGCCCCCATTTGGAGCTAACTTCTATTAACTATTTGTCTCTTCCATCTTCTCACGTCCTAGTTCTCGGTAACTACGGTCGCCGACAACCTCAACGCTAAACTGGCCGTCCTCATATTCAAGGATCGTCACGCTGCCATTATCTAGACCATGCGGATGCATACCATTAATCAGATAAACAATGGTCCCAATGGTCATTCCGTGGCTGACAACGAGGGCGTTGCCTCCACCTTGTTCTTCCATTTCTTTAGCAATCGTTTCAAAACCTTCCTTGATTCGGCCACTGAGTTTTTCCCAGCCCTCAGCCCAACCAGCTGTATCGACCTCTACCAAACCCTCAGCCAGTTCAGCATAAGATAATTGGTGAACGTGGTCCACGTTAAAGATACGAGGAATAATGCCCATGAAAAGATCGCCATCGTAGGCTCCATCAAAACTACCGAAACACCATTCTCTGATACGCTTGTCCATGCAATAAGAGATTTTTCCCTGCAAGCCAAGTTCTTCAAGGATAATTCCCATAGTCTGAATGGTGCGACCAGAATCACTCGAATAAGCACGTTCAAACTGCAGACCAGATTCTCGCAAACCAATTCCTAATTCTTGAATCCCTCGCTCACCTTCAGCTGTTAAGGGAGTATCGCTCCAACCTTGTGCGCGACCAATCGTGTTAAACATGGTCTTGCCATGACGTACCAAATACAATCGTACTTTTACCATTTTCCGTCCTCCGTTTGCTTCTATTATATCATGGATGATAAAACAAAAGCCACCCATACAGGCGACTTTTGCAGGAGATTATTATGAAAAAGTTTAGGAGTTCTATTAAATAAAGATATTAGATGAAAATCAAATTCAAACTAAATCAGAGTTATCTGTTTCAAATAATATTAGGAGGTCTTTATTTAATGATTATAGTATACACAGCTAACCTTAAATAGAACTTAAAAAATTAAACCCATTCACCTTTTTCATTTACTTTATAACCGTTAATGGTCATGTTTTTTGCTAATTTTCCATCAGCTAGCAAGTAATACCACTTATCTCCATCCTTAATCCATTGATTACGAGCGTACTTGCCATCTTGGTTCAGATAATACCAACTATCATATTGAGAATCAAATACCCACTCACTCTTAGCCATGTAACCGCCACGTTTTAGATAATATTCTCCCTGCCAAGCTTTCTCCACATAACTACCAGTTGAATCTACATAAAACCAGCTATTATAATCTTCATCATAAATCCATTCACTCGCAGCCATTGAAGCATCTGCTTTTAGATAATAACGGCCTACCCAACGGTTTCGTACAAGATTGCCAGAAAGGTCATTGTAATACCATTTGCCAGACTCTTTA
Source organism: Streptococcus mitis (assembly GCF_003943935.1). GTDB lineage: Bacteria > Bacillota > Bacilli > Lactobacillales > Streptococcaceae > Streptococcus > Streptococcus mitis_BK. The sequence continues at coordinate 163,036 of NZ_RJOB01000003.1, forward strand.
AACCACTTACTTGCTTGATGATCTTTCTTAGTCTCTTCTTTAGCGGTAACGGTAGCTTGAGATGAGGATGAAGTTACAGTAGAAACTGCTTGAATAGCCTCTTCTTTTGTCACCTTAGGCTTAGCTTTGCCTTGGTAAACATCCTCAATACGCTTAGTAAATACAGATAACTCCTCAGGAGATAGCATATTAACAATATCGTTTCCATTATCAGGAATATAACCAACAGAGTGTATTCCAATTTGTTCTAATCCCTCTTCTAATATATCCTCAACATTATTCAATAAAGCGAGTTTATCAGATTTAGAAAGAGAATCATCACTACTAATCGCTGTTTTCTCAATAAAAGCAACCGCTTTAATTTCTCTAATATTTTTCTCTCTAGGAAGTACGATATAGATACGAAAATCATTTGATGCAACAGGAACCAAGGTTTTTAAATATTGATTTACTGTCATATTTCCATCTCTATCACCCTCAGGATAATATTGTTTAAAATCAATTGGGGATTCGATACTTTTTAACACATTTTCTTTTTCTCTTGCTGTATAATATTGGTTTTCCTTTATTTTAGGAATTAGTTTTTCCTTTTTCTTTAATATAATTAGCTCTAGAGCCTCTCTTTTAATTCTATAACTAGAATCAAAATTTGTGTTAATACGGTAACTCATAGAATCATGCAATCTATTTACAGCACCTTGAAAATCCTTTGAAGTCTCTAATGCTTCTTTTTCCACTCCTTCTATCTCTTCTAAAAAAGATTGGTATTCTTTATTAAGTCTTTCTATAGCATTATTCTTAATTGTTTTTATATCATCCTGAGAAAAAGAAAGGATGCTCCAGTCTACTTGATCCGCTTCATTTAATAATTTTTCTTTATTCTTACTTAAAAACTCTTTATAAGATTTCTTAGCTTGCTCTACTTCATTTTTAAAAAATTCTAAAGTTACCTGAGTTACAGTTTCATGGCTTTCTTCTTGCGCATAAACTACTTGATTGGCAAAACTTGGGACTAGTAAAGTCGACAGTCCTAAAGCTACTAAAGCATGTTTCATTTCTTTTTTCATCAATTTCTCCTATTTTCTTAATTTTTAAAACTATGAATTGGTGCTGGGATTTGTCCACCGCGAGAGATGAAATCAACAGACGAAGCCCCATTGACCTTCATAACAGGTGCAGTTCCTAATAAGCCACCAAACTCAATCATATCGCCTTCTTTTCCTTTTGGAATGATACGAACAGCTGTTGTCTTCATGTTTATAACACCAATTGCAGCTTCATCCGCAATCATAGCCGCAATGGTTTCAGCAGGTGTATCTTCTGGGATGGCAATCATATCCAAACCAACGGAACAGATAGCCGTCATGGCTTCTAGTTTTTCTAAATTAAGAGAGCCATTTTGCACTGCAGCAATCATCCCCTCATCCTCAGAAACAGGGATAAAGGCACCAGACAAACCACCGACTTGGTTGCAGGCCATCACTCCACCCTTCTTAACTTGGTCGTTTAAGAGAGCCAAGGCAGCCGTCGTTCCATGCGTGCCAACTGTTTCTAAACCCATTTCCTCAAGAACACGTGCCACAGAGTCTCCAACCGCAGGGGTTGGCGCCAAACTCAAGTCCACAATACCAAACTCCACACCCAATCTCTCGCTGGCCATTTGACCAACCAATTGACCGATACGAGTGATTTTAAAAGCAGTCTTCTTGACCGTTTCAGCTACTACATCAAAACTCTCTCCACGAACTTTTTCCAAGGCACGCTTCACCACACCAGGACCAGAAACCCCGACATTGATGATAACATCTGCTTCCCCAACACCGTGGAAGGCACCCGCCATAAATGGATTGTCCTCAACAGCATTAGCAAATACAACCAGCTTAGCTGCCCCCATATCAGATAGATGAGCCGTTTCCTTAATAATACGTCCCATATCTGCCACAGCCGTCATATTAATACCAGACTTGGTTGAGCCGATATTAACTGACGAGCAGACCTTGTCCGTTTCTGCCAAAGCACGAGGAATAGAATCGATGAGAATCTCATCTCCCTTTTGATAACCCTTTTGTACCAAGGCAGAAAAACCACCAATAAAGTCCACACCAATCTCTTTCGCAGCCTTATCAAGCGCTTTTGCCAGAACCACGTAGTCCGTCGCATCTGTCGCAGCCCCAATCAGAGAAATAGGAGTCACCGATACACGCTTATTAACGATTGGAATTCCCAACTCAGCCGCAATCTCATCCCCAACAGCCACTAAATTAGCCGCCTTAGTCGTAATCTTTTGATAAATTTTCTCAGCAGCACGATTGATATCTGGATCGATACAGTCCAAAAGGGAAATTCCCATAGTAATGGTTCTGATATCGAAGTTTTGCTCCTCAATCATGGCGATGGTTTCAGTAACTTGTCTAATATCCATGTGTAACTCCTAAATATTATACATAGCTTCAAAAATCGCAGCACTTTGAATATTAATTTTCACATTCAAAGTTTGCCCAAAAGCTTCAAATTCATTACGAAGATAAGTGAAATCTTGCTTTTCATCACTAGAGACGACAGCCATCATCGTGAAATATTCATCCAAAACAGTTTGAGAGATATCGTCTATGTTCAAACCCAATTCTGCAATTTTACCAGAAACACCTGCAACAATTCCAGATTTATCTTTACCAACAACAGTTATAATCGCTTTCATAAGCAAACTCCAATTCTTCTTAAAATGGGAAACCTGAACATTCAGCAGATTTCTTCTTAAATAGTATAGCATAATTCCAACTTAAATACTCAAAAACGCCTGCTTACGAAGTTGTTCTTAAGAAAAAAACAATTTCGTAAACAAGCGTCTACTATCTCAACTTATGATGAGTGTTCCCGCTAGGACCGAAATCCTAGCGGTAGACCAGAGCTAGACTAAGAGCACAAGACTCCATCATCATAACACTCAACAAAATTGATGATTTTATACTAATTCGATGATCGCCATTGGCGCTGCATCACCACGACGTGGTTCAGTTTTAAGGATACGAGTGTATCCACCGTTACGTTCAGCATAACGAGGTGCGATTTCTGAGAACAATTTTTGAAGTGCTGTAGTAGAAGTGTACTTATCAGTTGCTTCATCATAGTTTTCAGATGCGATTTCATTACGTACGAAAGCAGCTGCTTGACGACGTGCATGCAAATCACCACGTTTACCTAGAGTAATCATTTTTTCAACAGTTTTACGGATTTCTTTAGCACGAGCTTCAGTTGTCACGATTGATTCGTTGATCAAAAGGTCAGTTGTCAAATCGCGAAGCATTGCTTTACGTTGTGAGCTAGTGCGTCCTAGTTTACGGTAAGCCATGTATTCCTCCTTTATTTATCTTTTAATCCAAGACCCAAATCAATGAGTTTGAGTTTCACTTCTTCCAAACTCTTGCGTCCAAGATTTCGTACTTTCATCATCTCTGCTTCAGATTTTTCTGTCAAATCATGCACAGTATTGATACCGGCACGTTTCAAACAGTTGTATGAACGCACAGACAAGTCCAGTTCCTCAATCGTACGATCCAAAATACGGTCGTCAGATTCAGTATCAGCTTCTTTCATCACTTCAGTTGACTTAGCAATCTCAGTAAGATTTGTAAACAAATCAAGATGTTCTGTCAAAATACGTGCTGAAAGCCCTAAAGCATCTTCTGGAATAATTGTTCCATTTGTCAAGATTTCAAGGGTTAGTTTGTCAAAACCATCGTTGCTACCTACACGAGCAGGTTCAACTTGATAGTTGACTTTGGTAACTGGTGTATAAATAGAATCTACAGCAAGTGTCCCAACTGGTGCATTATCCTTTTTATTTTCATCTGCAGGTACATATCCACGACCACTGTTAACAGTCATAGTCGCTTTTAGAGAAGAACCTTCACCGATTGTAAAGAGATAATGATCTGGATTTACAATTTCAATATCGCTATCTGTCAAAATGTCACCAGCTGTTACTTCAGCAGGACCTTCAACATCCAGTTCGATGATTTTTTCGTCTTCAACGTACGATTTCACTGCAATTCCTTTAATGTTCAGAATGATTTGCATCACGTCTTCACGAACACCTGGAACTGTGTCAAACTCATGTAACACACCATCAATGTTAATAGATGTCACAGCTGCTCCTGGTAGAGAAGCTAGAAGTACACGACGAAGAGAGTTACCAAGAGTTGTACCGTAGCCACGTTCAAGTGGTTCGATTACAAACTTGCCATAATCTTTATTTTCATCAATTTTTGTTATATTTGGTTTTTCAAACTCGATCATTTAGTTACTCCCTCTTAAACGAAAAGCAGTGTAATGCGATGATTATACACGGCGACGTTTTGGAGGACGAGCACCATTGTGTGGCACTGGAGTCACATCACGAATTGCTGTTACTTCAAGACCAGCGGCAGCAAGCGCACGAATAGCTGACTCACGACCAGAACCTGGACCTTTTACAGTAACTTCAACTGATTTAAGACCGTGTTCTTGTGCAGATTTAGCAGCAGCTTCTGAAGCCATTTGAGCAGCGAATGGTGTAGATTTACGAGAACCTTTGAAACCAAGAGCACCAGCTGATGACCAAGCAATTGCATTACCATGCACATCAGTAATCATAACAATAGTGTTATTAAATGTAGCGTGAATATGAGCAATACCAGATTCGATATTCTTTTTCACACGACGTTTACGTGTTGGTTTAGCCAAGACTTTTACCTCCTATATTATTTTTTCTTACCAGCAATCGCAACAGCTTTACCTTTACGAGTGCGAGCGTTGTTTTTAGTGTTTTGTCCACGGACAGGAAGTCCACGACGGTGACGGATACCACGGTATGAACCGATTTCCATCAAACGTTTGATGTTCAAGTTTACTTCACGACGAAGGTCACCTTCAACTTTGATTGCATCCACTTCACGACGGATAGCATCTTCTTGATCTGATGTAAGATCACGTACACGAACATCTTCTGAGATTCCAGCAGCAGCCAAAATTTTCTTAGATGTTGCAAGTCCGATACCATAAACATAAGTCAATGAGATTACTACGCGTTTGTCATTTGGAATGTCAACTCCAGCAATACGAGCCATGTTTTCTCCTTTCTATCTTATCCTTGACGTTGTTTGTGTTTTGGATTTGCTGGGCAAATTACCATAACACGACCATTACGACGAATAACTTTACAGTATTCGCAAATTGGTTTGACCGATGGTCTTACTTTCATTTCTTATCCCTCCAAGTTTTTCGATTATTTAAAGCGGTAAGTGATACGTCCACGTGTCAAGTCATATGGACTCATTTCGACAGTAACACGATCTCCCGCTAAAATACGAATATAGTTTTTACGAATTTTACCAGAAACTGTTGCTAAAATCTGATGTCCATTTTCAAGTTCAACCGTAAACATTGCATTCGGCATTGTATCAACTACTTTGCCTTCAACTTCAATCACATCGTCTTTTGCCACGCAAAAGCACCTCCATAAATTTCGATTCGATGCCTCTAGACACAGAGACAACAATTATAAGTCAGACTATCTCAGTATAACATTTGTAGCGGATTTTTGCAAGTGTGAAAAACGCTTTATTTCAAATTTGTCAATACTTTTTCGATATCTGAGAAGACATCATTGATATCTTGATTACCTTCGATGTCATGAACCAAACCTTTGGCACGGTAGTGAGCAATAATTGGTTCTCCTTGAGCAATATTAACGTCCAAACGACGTTTTACTGTCTCAGGTTTATCATCTTCACGTTGGTAGTAATCTTCTTCTTTATAGTCAACTGGTGGGTTAAAGACCTTGTGGAAAGTTTCTCCAGTTACGCGGTGGATGATACGACCACTCAAACGTTCCAAGAGGCTATCTGGATTCACTTCAATGTTGATGACACCTTCTAATTCGATGCCAAGTTCAGCCAATGTTTTATCCAAGGCATGAGCTTGTTCGATTGTACGTGGGTAACCATCCAACAAGAATCCTGTTTCTTTAATATCATCTTGTGAAAGACGTTCTTTTACGATTCCATTTGTAACTTCGTCAGGAACCAATTCACCCTTGTCAATGTATGACTTGGCAAGAACACCCATTTCAGTTTGATTTGCCATAGCAGCACGGAACATATCACCTGTTGAGATATGTGCAACATGGAATTGTTCTACTATTTTTGCTGCTTGAGTTCCCTTACCTGCACCAGGTAAGCCCATAATCAAAAGATTCATGATTTGATCTCCTTATTTTATTTTTAAATAGAAGCAAAAAGTCTTTTCACCCCTATTTAAAAACAAAATAGAAGAGGGGAGACCAAACTCTCACAAATGTCAGAGTTTAAACCTCCACTCCCTCAGCATTTACTGATTCATACTCAATGAAAATCAAAGAGCAAACTAGGAAGCTAGCCGCAGGCTGTACTTAAGTACGGCAAGGTGAAGCTGACGTGGTTTGAATTTGATTTTCGAAGAGTATCAGTAAATACTTTTATTCTGTTCTATCCATGAAACCAACATACTTACGTTTCAATAGGTATCCTTCCAATTGTTTAATTCCTTCAATACCTGTAGAGATAATGATCAAAAGACTGGTTCCTCCAAAAGCAACCGCTTCTGAAAGTCCAAAGAAATCTTTTGCTACAATCGGTAAAATAGAAATCACACCAAGGAAGAGGGAACCAACAGTTGCAAGACGACGAAGAAGTTTAGACATATATTCTTCTGTACCTTTACCAGGACGAACTCCGTGGATATAGGCACCGCTCTTTTGTAGGTTCTCTGCCGCTTTTTCAGGATTAATCTGTACAAACGTGTAGAAGAATGTAAAGAGAATAATCAATAAAGCATACATGGCAATACCAGTTGGTGAAGTTGTTGCCAGCATTTCTTGTGCGGTTCTTACCCAAGCCCAATCATGACCTGTAGCGCTCAAAAACTGAAGAATAGCCGCTGGCGCTGCAGTAATCGAACTTGCAAAGATAACAGGGATAACTCCAGCAGGGTTTACCTTCAAAGGAAGGTAAGAGCTAGATGGAGCACCTTGTGCAACCTTAGTATATTGGATTGGAATTTTGTATTCTGCTTGTTGAACATAAGTTGTAAAGTAAATGATCAACAATACAGCAATAATCAAGATGATTACGAAAATGATAGATGAGTTGATACGGCTACTTGGGACATTCACAAAGTAGTCTACATAGATTCCCTGAATCATCTCTGGAATTGAAGCAACAATCCCGGCAAAGATAATCATAGATACACCATTTCCGTATCCCTTATCTGTAATTTGCTCTCCCAACCAAGTCACAATCATGCTACCAGCTGTTAAGATGATACCAATCATGATAAAGACTTGTGGAGTAAGAGCTGTTTTCAACAATTGAGCTCCAGCCAAAGTATTAAAACCAGCCGTAATCCCGATAGATTGCACAAAGGCTAGACCAAGAGCAATATAACGAGTAGCTTGATTCAATTTTCTTCGACCTACTTCCCCTTGTTTCCCCCACTCTACAAATTTTGGTAAAATATCCATTTGCAAGAGTTGGACAACGATAGAGGCTGTAATGTAGGGACTAACACCAAGTGCAAAAACTGAGAAGTTTTTCATGGCATTCCCTGACACTAAGCTCAACATGTTTAAGAAGGATAATCCACTTAAAGCATTCAAGCTATTGGCATTCACACCAGGAACTGTAATACTAGTTCCGATACGAAAGACCAACACGATAAAAATTGTAAACAAAATTTTTGATCGAACCTGCTTGACTTTAAGAGCTTCTCTTAATAATTTAAAAAACATAGGTCACCTCTCTTAGATGACTTCTACTGAACCACCTTTAGCAGTGATAGCTTCTTCAGCTGATTTAGAGAATTTAGCTGCTTTCACAGTCAATTTCTTAGTCAACTCACCGTTACCAAGAATCTTAACGCCTGATTTTTCAGCTTTAACAATTCCTGCTTCGATAAGAACAACTGGAGTAACTTCAGCACCATCTTCAAAGACGTTCAATTGGTCAAGGTTCACAATTGCGTATTCTTTAGCGTTGATGTTAGTGAATCCACGTTTTGGAAGACGACGGAACAATGGAGTTTGTCCACCTTCAAAACCAAGACGAACTCCGCCACCGCTACGAGCTTTTTGACCTTTTTGACCACGACCAGATGTTTTACCGTTACCTGATGAAGTACCACGACCAACGCGGTTACGTACTTTACGAGAACCTTCTGCAGGTTTCAATTCATGAAGTTTCATTTTTATTTTCTCCTCTTTTGTAAAATGCTAGCGCCGATAAGGGAGAAAAGGTTGTCTCCCCCATCAACTCGCCTATACGACGTCATCATAGATGACTATATCTAGTTTTAGGGGATGGTATACTGCACATCCCCTAAAGATTCATTAGTTTACTTCTTCAACTGTTACCAAGTGAGATACTGCTGTGATCATACCACGGATAGCAGCGTTGTCTTCTTTAATAACAGAGCTGTTCAATTTGCCAAGTCCAAGTGCTACAACAGTTTTACGTTGTGATGGAATGCGTCCGATTGGAGACTTAGTCAAAGTAATTTTAATTTGAGCCATTTTATCCCCTTTCTTATGCCAAATCAGAAACTGAAATACCACGAAGGGCAGCAACTTCTTCAGCGCGTTTCAATTGTTTCAAACCTTCAACAGTTGCACGAACAATGTTGATTGGAGTGTTAGAACCAAGTGATTTAGATGTAATATCTGCCACACCTGCCAATTCCACAACGGCACGAACTGCACCACCAGCGGCAACTCCAGAACCTTCTACAGCAGGTTTCAACAATACTTTAGCTCCACCGAATTCTGAAAGAACTTCGTGTGGGATTGTTGTTCCAACCATAGGAACTTCGATCAAGTTTTTCTTAGCATCGTCTACTGCTTTACGGATTGCTTCTGGAACTTCTTGAGCTTTACCAGTACCAAATCCTACGCGACCGTTGTGGTCACCAACAACAACAAGAGCTGCGAAACGAAGACGACGTCCACCTTTAACAACTTTTGTAACACGGTTGACAGCAACTACGCGTTCTTCTAATTCAACTGCATTGTCTTTAAATGCCATTTTCTAGTGTCCTCCTATTAGAATTTCAATCCGTTTTCACGAGCTGCATCAGCCAAAGCTTTCACACGTCCGTGATATAGATATCCACCGCGGTCGAACACCACTTCTGAAATACCTTTAGCGTTTGCACGTTCTGCAACGAGTTTACCGACAGCAACGGCTTGTTCAGTTTTAGTTCCTTTTGAAACTTCTTTGTCAAGAGTTGAAGCACTTGCGAGCGTTACACCCGCTACGTCATCAATCACTTGAGCGTAGATGCCTGTATTAGAACGGAATACGTTCAAACGTGGGCGATCAGCAGTTCCAGAGAGTTTTCCGCGAACGCGACGGTGGCGTTTTTGGCGGAGTTTGTTTTTATCTGGTTTTGAAATCACAGTTTTCACCTCTTTAGTTTTAAATCGTGTGCTATGCACAAAGTTGGAAAATAGGTTGGTGGTTGAGAATCAACCACTCAACATTATTTACCTGTTTTACCTTCTTTACGGCGAACGAATTCACCAACGTAACGGATACCTTTACCTTTATATGGCTCTGGTGAACGAAGGCTACGTACGTAAGCAGCTGTTTGACCAACTACTTCTTTTGAAATTCCGCTAACAACAATTGTTGTTGGGTTTGGAAGTTCAAAAGTAATTCCTTCTGGAGCTTCAACTTCGTCTGGATGAGATTTACCAACAGCCAAAACAAGTTTAGTTCCTTGAAGTTGTGCACGGTAACCAACCCCGCGCATTTCAAGTTCTTTCTTGAATCCTTCTGATACACCAACAACCATGTTGTTCAAAAGGGCACGAGTAGTTCCGTGGATAGTTTTCATTTCTTTTGAATCGTTTGGACGGTGAAGAGTTACTTCAGTACCTTCCACACGGATTTCAATATCTTTTGAGAACTCACGAGTAAGTTCTCCTTTAGGTCCTTTTACAGTTACAACGTTGTCATTGTTAGTGAGTTCAACACCAGCAGGCAACACGATAACTTTATTACCAATACGTGACATGTTTATTTTCTCCTGTTAAATTGTCAGGCCGGAACGGCCAGTTTTCACGGGGGCTAAATCGATTTCTCGATTTAAAGGAACATTTAGGTTTCAATTTCAAAGTGAATCTAGGCATCGTCTCGCAGGCATAACTTTGGGTTAGGCAAGAGACGATAACGAAGAGTCACAAAGAAATTGGGAGCTAAATATTACCAAACGTAAGCGATAACCTCACCACCAACATTCTTTTGGCGTGCTTCTTTATCAGTAAGCAAACCTTCAGAAGTTGAAAGGATAGCAATTCCAAGTCCGTTAAGAACTTTTGGAAGGTCTTCACGTTTTTTGTAGACACGAAGTCCTGGTTTAGAAACACGTTTCAAGTTAGTGATAACTTTTTCACCGTTTGGTCCGTATTTAAGGAATACACGGATGATGCCTTGTTTGTCATCTTCGATGATTTCAACGTTTTTTACAAAACCTTCGCGTTTAAGGATTTCAGCAATCCCTTTTTTGATGTTTGATGCAGGTACTTCAAGTACTTCGTGTTTAGCTTGGTTAGCGTTACGAATACGAGTTAGGAAGTCTGCGATTGGGTCAGTCATAACCATTTTGTTTTTCTCCTCTTACTAGTAGTTTGCAAGTTGCACTTGCTAGTTAATGATTGAGCTAGGCTCAGAATATGTTTCTAGGTTTCAAATCCTAAGTGATTCTAGGCATCTGCTTGCAGGCATAACTTGAGTTAGGCAAAAGCAGATAACGACGAATCACGACGGGATTGAAAGCTAGAATTACCAAGATGCTTTGGTAACGCCTGGGATTTGTCCTTTGTAAGCTAATTCACGGAAGCAAACACGGCAAAGTTTAAATTTGCGGTAAACTGAATGTGGACGACCACATTTTTCACAACGAGTATAAGCTTGAGTAGAGAACTTCGCTGGACGTTTGTTCTTAGCAATCATTGATTTTTTAGCCATTAGATTTACCTCCTATATTATTTTGCAAAAGGCATTCCAAGGCCTGTAAGCAATGCACGTGACTCTTCGTCAGTGTTAGCAGTTGTTACGATAACGATGTCAAGACCACGAGTTTTGTCAACGTCATCGAAGTTGATTTCTGGGAAAATCAATTGTTCTTTCACACCAAGTGTGTAGTTTCCGCGTCCATCAAATGATTTTGTTGGAACACCGTGGAAGTCACGTACACGTGGAAGTGAAACTGAAACCAATTTATCCAAGAATTCGTACATACGTTCACCACGAAGGGTAACTTTTGCACCGATCGCAACACCTTCACGAAGACGGAAGCCGGCGATTGATTTTTTAGCTTTAGTGATAAGTGGTTTTTGACCTGAGATAAGTGCCAATTCTTCAGCAGCTTTTTCAAGGCTTTTAGCGTTTGATACAGCTTCACCAACACCCATGTTCAAAACGATCTTATCTACTTTAGGCACAGCCATCACTGATGAGTAGTTGAATTGTTCTGTCAAAGCAGGAACTACTTCATTAAGATATTTTTCTTTTAAACGATTTGCCATTATACTTCTCCTTTCCTTCGTGATTAATCAAGCACTTCGCCTGATTTTTTGTTGTAGCGAACTTTTTTACCGTCTACAAATTTGTAACCAACACGACCAGCTACACCATTTTTGTCCAAAACTTGAACGTTTGATACGTGGATAGCTGCTTCTTTCTCGATGATACCACCTTGAGGAAGCTCGTTAGTTGGACGTTGGTGTTTCTTAACAATGTTAACACCTTCAACGATAACTTTGTTTACTTTTGGAAGGGCAGTAAGGACAACAGCTTCTGTTCCCTTATCTTTACCAGCGATTACGCGAACTTTGTCGCCTTTTTTTACAAACATTAGGTTTCTCCTTGATTTTTCTTACGCCCATAAGGGCACCCTAGCTTAAAGCTAGGGGACTAGTTTGTTTCTAAAAATTAAAGTACTTCTGGAGCAAGTGACACGATCTTCATGAAGCCACCTTCACGCAATTCACGTGCAACTGGGCCAAAGATACGTGTTCCGCGAGGAGTTTTATCTTCACGGATGATAACTGCTGCGTTTTCGTCAAATTTGATGTATGAACCATCAGCACGACGAGCACCTGATTTAGTACGAACGATAACTGCTTTAACAACGTCACCTTTTTTAACCGCACCACCAGGAGTAGCTTGTTTTACAGATGCCACGATAACATCACCGATGTTTGCAAATTTACGTCCTGAACCACCAAGAACTTTGATAGTCAAGATTTCGCGAGCACCGCTGTTGTCTGCGACTTTCAAACGAGTTTCTGTTTGAATCATTTCAGTTTTCTCCTTTCAGGTTTGATTAGATGATGACCGCTTCTTCAACAACTTCTACAAGACGGAAACGTTTTGTAGCTGAAAGCGGGCGAGTTTCCATGATACGAACGATATCACCTTCTTTGGCAACATTGTTTTCATCATGAGCTTTGTATTTTTTAGAGTAGTTAATACGTTTACCATAGACTGGGTGGTTACGTTTTGTTTCAACTACAACTGTGATTGTCTTGTCCATTTTGTCAGATACAACACGTCCAACAAGAACTTTACGATTATTGCGTTCCATTGAAATTTCTCCTTCCCTAGTCTATTATTTCGCTTCAGATTGAACTGTTTTGATACGAGCGATTTGTTTTTTAACTTCTTTCAAGCGAGCTGTTTGTTCCAATTGACCAGTAGCAGCTTGGAAACGAAGTTCAAACAATTCTTTTTTCAATTCGTTTTCGCGCTTCGCGAGTTCTTCTTGAGAAAGACCACGAAGTTCTTTAACAAATTCTTTTACTTCATTAAGTTTCATGCCTTCTCCTTATTCTGCTTCACGTTTTACGAATTTACATTTAACTGGCAATTTGTGGCTAGCAAGACGAAGCGCTTCGCGAGCGATCTCTTCAGATACACCAGCGATTTCGAACATCACTTTACCACGTTTAACTGGTGCTACCCAACCTTCAGGTGCCCCTTTACCAGATCCCATACGCACACCGATAGCTTTAGCAGTGTATGATTTGTGTGGGAAGATTTTAATCCAAACTTTACCACCACGTTTCATGTAACGAGTCATGGCGATACGAGCAGCTTCGATTTGGCGGTTAGTGATCCAGTGGCTAGTTGTAGCTTGAAGACCGTATTCACCGAATGCTACTTCTTTTCCACCTTTTGCTTCACCGCGCATTTTTCCACGGAATTCACGACGGTGTTTAACACGTTTAGGTACTAACATTGGTTATTTACCTCCTTTAGTGTTTTTGCGAGCTGGAAGAACTTCACCACGGTAGATCCATACTTTAACACCAAGTTTACCGTATGTAGTATCTGCTTCTTCCCAAGCGTAATCGATATCTGCACGAAGTGTGTGAAGTGGAACAGTTCCCTCAGAGTATCCTTCAGCACGGGCGATATCTGCACCGTTCAAACGACCTGATACTTGAGTTTTGATTCCTTTAGCTCCAGCACGCATTGCACGTTGGATTGCTTGTTTTTGTGCACGACGGAAAGCAACACGTTGCTCCAATTGACGAGCAATACCTTCACCTACAAGGTGAGCATCCAAATCAGGTTGTTTGATTTCGATGATGTTGATATGTACTTGTTTTCCAGTCAATTTGTTAAGTTTTGCACGGAGTGCATCAACGTTTGCACCACCTTTACCGATAACCATACCTGGTTTAGCAGTGTGAAGTGAAACGTTAACTTTGTTTACTGCGCGTTCAATTTCGATAGTTGAAACTGCTGCGTCAGCAAGTTCTTTTTGAACGAATTTACGGATTGCAAGATCTTCATGAAGGTAATCCGCGTATTCTTTTTCAGCATACCATTTGGCATCCCAATCACGGATGATGCCGACACGCATACCAATTGGATGTACTTTTTGACCCACGATTTTACCTCCTTATTTTTCTGCAACAGCTACAGTGATGTGAGCTGTACGTTTGTTGATTGGTGAAGCTGAACCTTTCGCACGTGGACGGAAACGTTTCATAGTTGGTCCTTCGTTTGCGAATGCTTCAGATACTACCAAGTTAGCTTTATCCAAACCAAAGTTGTTTTCAGCGTTAGCTACAGCTGAGTTCAAAACTTTCAAGATGATTTCAGCAGCTTTGTTTGGAGTGAATGTCAAAATTGCGATTGCATCGGCTACGCTTTTACCACGGATGTTATCAAGAACAAGACGTGATTTACGAGGTGAAACACGTACTGTACGAGCCATTGCTTTAGCTGAAGTAATTTCTGCCATTTATGTTCTCCTTATTTTCTACGTGTTTTCTTGTCGTCTGCAGCGTGACCTTTGTAAGTACGAGTTGGTGCAAATTCACCAAGTTTGTGACCTACCATGTCTTCTTGGATGTAAACAGGTACGTGTTTACGTCCGTCATAAACTGCAATAGTGTAACCAATGAAACTTGGGAAGATCGTTGAACGACGTGACCAAGTTTTAATAACTTTTTTCTTTTCGTCGTTAGCTTGAGCTTCAACTTTTTTCATCAAATGCTCATCGACGAAAGGTCCTTTTTTAAGACTGCGTCCCATTTTTATATTTTCTCCTTTAAATGTTGTACCACAGCGGCTTGCGCTCACATGGAGCGCTACCGAGCTGGCGGATTTACTAGTCGCTTAAGCGACTAGTTTAATATTATTTCTCGTTGCGACGACGAACGATAAGTTTGTCAGATTTCGCTTTCTTGTTACGAGTTTTAAGACCAAGAGCAGGTTTGCCCCATGGAGTAGATGGTGCTTTACGACCAACTGGTGCTTTACCTTCACCACCACCGTGTGGGTGATCGTTAGGGTTCATTACAGAACCACGAACTGTTGGGCGGATACCTTTCCAACGGCTACGTCCTGCTTTACCAAGGTTTACAAGTCCATGTTGTTCGTTTCCGACAACACCAACTGTAGCACGGCAAGTTCCAAGAATCATACGAACTTCACCTGATTGAAGACGAACAAGAACGTATTTACCTTCAGAACCCAGTACTTGAGCAGATGCTCCAGCAGCACGTACCAATTCACCACCACGACCTGGTTTCAACTCGATGTTGTGGATCAAAGTACCAACTGGAATGTTAGCAAGTGGAAGAGCGTTTCCTACTTTGATATCTGCTTCTGGACCTGAAACGATACGTTGACCAACTTCAAGACCTTTTGGAGCGATGATGTACGCTTTCACACCGTCAGTGTAGTGTACAAGAGCGATGTTTGCAGAACGGTTTGGATCGTACTCGATTGTTTTAACAACTGCTTCAACGTTGTCTTTGTTACGTTTGAAGTCAACCAAACGGTAGAAACGTTTGTGTCCACCACCTTGGTGACGAACTGTGATACGACCGTTGTTGTTACGACCAGCCTTGCTCTTCAATGCAACAAGCAATGATTTTTCAGGAGTGCTTGTTGTGATTTCAGCGAAATCCAAAGAAGTCATATTACGGCGACCGTTTGTTGTTGGTTTATAAACACGAATTCCCACGATATTTCCTCCTTAGATTATTCAGCTTCAGCAGCAAACAACTCGATTGCTTTAGAATCAGCTGTAAGTGTGATGATAGCTTTTTTAGTTTTGTTAGTAAAACCAGTGTAACGTCCAACACGTTTAGCTTTTGGTTTTACGTTGATTGTGTTAACATTAGCAACTTTAACACCTTCGAAAGCAGCTTCAACAGCTTGCTTGATCAAAAGTTTGTGTGCACGAGTGTCAACTTCAAATACATATTTGCCTGCTTCAAGTTGAGCCATTGAGCTTTCAGTGATGACAGGTTTTTTGATAACATCATACAAATTCATTATGCAAGAACCTCCTCGATTTTAGAGATAGCTGCTTGTGTGACAAGAAGTTTGTCGCTATTTGCGATGTCAAGAACACTTGCAGTTGTAGCAGTTGCAACTTTCACGTTTGGAAGGTTACGAGCTGAAAGAGCTGCGAATTCATTTCCTTCTTCAAGGATAACAAGAACTTTAGAATCGATGCTCAATGCTGCAAGAACTTTTGCAAATTCAGCAGTTTTTGGAGCTGTAAATGAAAGAGCGTCTACAGCTACGAATTTGTTTTCAGCAACTTTTTCAGAGTAAACTGATTTAAGAGCTAGGCGACGAACTTTTTGTGGAAGTTTGTAGCCGTATGAACGTGGAGTTGGTCCGAAGACAACACCACCACCACGCCATTGTGGTGAGCGGATAGAACCTTGACGAGCACGTCCAGTTCCTTTTTGACGCCATGGTTTGCGTCCACCACCTGATACTGCAGAGCGGTTTTTAACAGCGTGTGTTCCTTGACGAAGGCTTGCGCGTTGGCTGATGATCACATCAAACACAACTGATTCATTTGGTTCGATACCAAATACTGCATCGTTAAGAACAACTTGGCCAGCTTCTTTACCAGTTTGGTCAAATAATGTTACGTTTGCCATTGTGACTGATTTCCCCTTTCTTTATTATTTACCAGCTTTAACTGCTGATTTGATAGTGATAAGAGATTTCTTAGCACCAGGTACGTTACCTTTGATAAGGATAACGTTCTTTTCTGGAACAACTTGTACAACTTCAAGGTTTTGAATTGTTACGCGGTCACCACCCATACGTCCTGCAAGGTTTTTACCTTTGAATACGCGGTTAGGTGCAACAGGTCCCATAGAACCTGGACGGCGGTGGTAACGAGAACCGTGAGCCATTGGTCCACGTGATTGTCCATGGCGTTTGATAACACCTTGGAAACCTTTACCTTTAGAAGTACCAGTTACGTCAACAACGTCTCCAGCTGCGAATGTTTCAACTGTAATTTCAGCACCAACTTCCAAGCCTTCAACGTTTTTGAATTCACGAATGAAGCGCTTAGGAGCCGTGTTAGCTTTCGCTACATGTCCTTTAGCAGGTTTGTTGCTCAATACTTCGCGTTTATCATCAAAACCAACTTGGATAGCGTTGTATCCGTCTGTTTCAACAGTTTTAACTTGAAGAACAACGTTTGGAGTTGCTTCAATAACTGTTACAGGGATCAATTCGCCAGCTTCAGTGAAGATTTGAGTCATTCCCACTTTTTTCCCTAAGATTCCTTTTGTCATGAGAAAATAGTTCCTTTTCTATATTTTTTATTCAAAAAGTTTTTAACGAGCGTTTTTTATGCTCAAGTCTAAGATACAAAGGGCGTAAAACTCAAAGTGAAAATAGGAAACTGACGTAGTGTCTAGCGGACACTAGGAAGTTTATCTTTTTCACACCGAGTTTAGCCCGTGTTCAATTAGATTGAAACACCAGCCTCTGCTCTTTTATATTTTAGATTAAAGTTTGATTTCTACGTTTACACCACTTGGAAGATCCAATTTCATCAAAGCATCAACTGTTTTTTGAGTTGGGTTAACGATATCGATCAAACGTTTGTGTGTACGCATTTCAAATTGTTCGCGAGAGTCTTTATATTTGTGAGTCGCACGAATGATTGTGTAGAGGCTACGTTCAGTTGGAAGTGGGATTGGACCCGCAACTTGTGCACCTGTACGAGTAGCTGATTCTACGATTTTTGCAGCCGCTGTGTCAAGCGTACGGTGTTCGTAAGCTTTCAAACGGATACGGATTTTTTTGTTTGCCATCTTTTTCTCCTTTTCGTCTATTTAAGATAATAGGCTAGCTCCACAAGAAAACCGACGCGGTGTTGCGTGACAATGCAACCGAGCGTGTCGCAACCTCTTGCATCAAAGCTAAAGCTGTAATTTACAGCACCATAATAGAATAACACAAAGCCCCTGCGATTGCAAGGGATTTGTTGCTGTTTTTTAAAATTTTTAACATGAAAATGTTTTCCTATTTTTTCTTTCTAAAATTAGGGATTTTCTTCTATACAATTATTTGAGTCCTCTTGACCTCAAATTTATCTTCTGATTGTTTCACTAGAATGTCCGCTTCTGACTCGGTTTCTTTATAGTAGTGTAGATATTGCTCCCGTCTCATCTGATGGCTAGCTAATATAAAGGAAGCATCGCGATTTCTCACAGTCGTATCTCGAGCTAGACGCCGCTTTAATTCGGTCTCCTCATCCGTGTAGAAACAGATGGTTTTGTCAAAGAGTTCCTTTGGCAGAAAGCCAACAGACATCCCTTCGACAATCAAAATCGGTTTTGCTCCAGACAAGACCTCACTAGCTTTCCAAGGTTCTTCAATTGTTAAGATATCCATACCCCTCTGCAAGGCTAAGATATCTCTCTGCAAACTTGCCAATTCATGTGCCACCGGCAGACAAGCTGTCACCTTTTGATTTGGTGTACCCTTTGGTACTACTAGATGGCGTTCTGAGGTGATATAAGGATCTGTTTCTAGCAAATTTACTGTAGCAGAATCTAAAGCTTGGTACAATTCCTGTGCAAAGGTTGATTTACCTGAAGCTCCATGACCGTATATTCCCAGTGTCCTGATTTTCCCCGTCTCGATCTCTGAGACTAGTTGCTCCATTAAGTCTTTTCTCTTCATTCTCTCCTCACCTGCTCATAGCTTTCTTTTCCGTCATTAAGCTTGTCCCAAATCACTACTTGCCCACTTTTGAGGGATTTTTGCACATCGATAATTCGTTGGTTGGACGAACCTCGAAACTGGAGCATGAGATTTCTCTTAGTTCGATCATACCGTCCATCGACAAGAATGTCAAGCAGTGATAAAAGTTCCAATTTATCTGGGGTCTCCAGCATCATTTCTTCCCAAGTATAGCCCGTCCAAGACCAGATGTCTTTTTTTGGTAATTCCTTCCGGATACGTTTCACGAGTGGCAAGAGAATGCCCGTATTGAGAAAGGGCTCTCCTCCCAATAAGGTCAAGCCTTGAACATAAGGTTGAGCAAGATCTGCCATGATCTGTTCTTCTAATTCTGCTGTATAGGGAATGCCTGCATTAAAAGACCAAGTCGCAACATTATAACATCCCTCGCAATGAAACATGCAACCCGATACATAGAGAGAGTTACGCACACCTTCTCCATCTACAAAGTTAAAGGCCTTGTAGTCAATGATACGACCTTGACTGAGTTCCTCGCTTCTCCATTCTTGTGGTTTTGGATTATTCATTCGCTACCTCTATCCAATAACGCTCCACACCATTACGAACATCCTCAAGGAGTCCACCATTGGCTAGAATGACTGCTCTGCTAGCAGGATTATTCACACTACAGGTCACCAGAGCTTTCTTGATGTTCTTTTCCTTAGCAACTTGCAAACCCTGACGGAGAGTCACTTTAGCATAACCCTTGCCTCTTTCAGATGGTCGGATGGAGTATCCAATGTGGCCACCTTTTTCTAGTAGGAAGTTATTGAGGCGCAATCGGAGGTTAAGAAATCCAAGTGCTTGACCTTTCCCGGAAAAAGCTACTAGTTGAATTGCTGGAACCCATCCTTCAGACAGATTAATTCCCATTTCCTGATTCTGATTGTTTTCTAACCAGTCTTCATAAGAAAAATTCTCTGTATCCCAAAAACCACCGTCGTGAGGCGACTGATATTTTTCAAATTCCGCCATCATGTCTATAACAGCTGTCTTATCTGCTAATCTTGGTCTGCGTAGTTCCATCCTTACCTCCCACTAAGAGAAAAGCGAGAGCTGACTCTCACTTTTATTTTTTCTTATTCTTGTTTAAAAATTGTTCTCTGAGGCTGAGTAAGCGTTCTTTTTTACCAGCTCCACCTTTAGAGTGTTTCTCGTGATAACGGGCCACTTGTGCGCGCCCCTTATCATCTAATTGATATTTTCCCATTTCATTTCTTTCTAATTTATTACTTGATGCCCAGCTATTTTAATCGTTGAACCATTCATATGTTTGACACGCGCAGCTATTTCCTTGTGACGGCCGTTGACCATAGGTCTCGCTTGAGGATTACCTAAGTAGCCACAAGTTCGTTTGACCACATCTACGGTTTTAGGATCACTATTGCCACAGTTTGGACAAGCAAATCCTCTTTCAGTTGGTTCAAAATCCCCTTCAAAGTCACACTTGTAGCAATGGTCAATCGGAGTATTGGTTCCTAGATAGCCCACGCGGTCATAGGCATAGTCCCAGACAGCTTCCAAGGCTTTTGGATTTTGCTGGAGGACTGGATACTCACAATAATGGATAAAACCACCTGACGCACCTGCTTCTGGATAGACTTTCTCAAAATCTAATTTTTCAAACGGTGTTGGATTTTTACGAACATCATAATGGAAAGAATTGGTGTAGTATTCTTTATCTGTAATATCCGGAATAGAGCCAAACTTCTCTGTATCTAGTCGGCAGAAACGGTCTGTCAGACTTTCAGATGGTGTTGAATAAATTGAGAAATGGTAACCATATTGATCCGACCACTCTTCTACACGGCGTTTCATATCACGAATGATATCCAGCGTAAATTCCTTAGCATCTGGATTGTGTTCCCAGCTATTTCCAAAGAAGACAGTAGCCACTTCGTATAAACCGATGTAGCCCAGCGAAACGGTTGCGCGACGATTCTTAAAGAGCTGGTCAACACTTTCTTCTTTACCCAGACGATGGCCAAAAGCACCGTACTGATAAAGGATAGGAGCATTTGCTGGTGTCGCCTCTTTAGTACGTTCGACACGATAAACCAGAGCATCTTCTGCGATATTCATACGCTCGTTGAAGATTTCCCAGAACTTATTCATGTCTCCTTCAGACTCGAGAGCAATACGAGGTAGGTTAACTGTCACAACACCTAGGTTCATACGACCTGAATTGACTTCTACGCCATTTTCATCCTTCCATCCTTGGAGGAACGAACGGCAGCCCATAGGAACTTTGAAAGAACCTGTCAACTCAACAATCTTATCATAGGACAAAACATCTGGGTACATCCGTTTTGTTGCACACTCTAGAGCCAACTGCTTGATGTCGTAGTTGGGTGTCCCTTCCTCTAAGTTAAGACCTCTTTTAAGCGTAAAGATGAGCTTAGGGAAGATGGCTGTGCGGTGTTCCGAACCAAGCCCATTGATACGAATGTTTAAAATTGCCTTTTGAATTTCTCGCTCAAATCGACTAGTTCCTAGACCAAAGCCTAGCGAAGTAAAAGGCGTTTGTCCATTTGAAGTGAAGAGAGTATTGATTTCATACTCGAGAGATTGCATGGCATCATAGATGTCTTTTTGCGTTTTCTTCCAGGCATAATCTTCCCGCTTTTCAGGCAAGACCCATTCTTCTGCATCCTTGAGATGTTTTTGGTAATTCTTCTCTGCATAAGGCGCCAAAACTTCATCAATACGGTCAGCTGAACAGCCACCGTACTGGCTAGAAGCAACATTGGCGATAATTTGGGAAATCTGAGCTGTCGCAGTCTGGATAGACTTGGGACTTTCTACCTCTGCATTTCCAATCTTAAAACCATTTTCCAACATACCCTTGAAATCAATCAAACAGCAGTTGGTCATAGGTGTATAGGGACTGTAGTCCAAATCATGATAGTGGATATCCCCCTTTTGGTGGGCATTGGCTACGTGCTTAGGAAGCATTTGCAGTCCGATTGATTTCCCAACAATCCCTGCTGTCAAATCACGCTGGGTATTAAAGACATCGCTGTCTTTATTAGCATTTTCATTGACAACTGCCTGGTCTTTGTTGAGAAGCTTATGGATACTAAAGTTGATATCCGTCGCTTTTGAGCGCTCAAAATCCCTCTGTGTTCGATAAGTGATATACTCTTCAGCCAGTGCATATTCTTTGGCTTCTAGGAGTTCATGTTCTACGATATTTTGAATTTCATAAATCTTAACCCCCTTTGGAAAGCGACTATGAATTTCTGTGACAATTCGCTCGGTCAGAGCATTGAGGCGTTTTTCGACCAAGGGTGTCACATCCATAACCTTGTCTGCCGCCTTGTGGAGAGCCTTATCAATCTTGTCCACATCAAATACAACACGTCTCCCATCTCGTTTCTCGACGAAGAGAGTTGGCAAAATTGTAATTTTTTCTTCTAGTGCAATCATATGCATGCTCTTTTCTAAATTGTTCTTTCTAAAAAGTATTATACCACTCTAAAAAGAAAAATCAATATCTTGTGTTAAAAATCCTAAAATTTTTAAAAATACACAAGATATTGATTTAGTTATTTGATTTTATAGACTTTGAATTCTGAGTAATCTGTCTTTACTGGTTGGTAATTTTCTTTCAAAATTGTTTCCACTTCAGACCAGACTGCTACCTTATCATTCACCACAATCACCTTAGGTTGTTTTTCTTTCAAGTCATTGAGTAGCTTATTCCGATTTTCCTCAGTTGCTGTATAGTGCATCGGGGACAAAATAGCCGATGGTGACAAGCGATCACTCTTACGATAAAGAGTTGCAGTATCATCCCATGCATAGACAGCATCTTCCGTACTTGTCTCCTCTTTCACCAAATCAGCAAGACGCTCACGTTCTTGATAAGGTACTGGATAAAGGACAAACCTCATCAAAAAAGGAACAGCCAAAAGATATAACAAAGTTAAAATCGGTAGGTAAAGATTCCCCTTAGTATAGCGATGCCAGAGACTAACAGGCTCTTCTCTGCGTCTTCTTCTAACGCTACGACCACTCTGTTGCCCCTTGATATTGGACACTAAAAGCAGAAGAAAGACAGGGAAAATGAGCATCAAACGGGATGCATGTAGGGGATCCTGTGTAAAGAAAATCACTACCAAACCTAAAATTAGGAACAAACTCGCAGGCACTGAGATGACATATAGTTTAGAGGATTTAGATTGAAAGAGACCTAAAAAGACAAAAACCAAAACTCCCATACCAAGAGCCAACAACCCATAAAACAAAACATTTTCTAACAATGCCGAAACAGAAGTCAAACGAATGGAATGAATTGGATACAAAATTCCACTAATCGCATCCTCAAAACTTCCTGTTGCAACACTATAGTAGGCAGTTGGATAAAAGACCAGTGAAAAACCTAAAGCCACTGCAATAAACTGATAAAATCCATGTGCAAAACGTCTATGCCCAAGGTTAAAGACCAACAAGCCTAAACTCACTACAGCAATAAACAGGAGCGATGCCAAGGGAGCAAAGAAAAATCCGCCCGCCAAAGCCAGCCCAATCCGTACAAATCCCTTATCATGGCTTGGATTGCTTAGGTAAGACGCAACTAAACTAAAGGCCGCGAACAAGAAAGGAAGCGCTAAAAGAGTCGCATAACCTCCACCAAAAGCAAGACCTGTAACTAGCATGTAAAAAATAGTCACCAGTTGTCCAGCTTGGTCTCCTTGCTCTGTCAAGGTGTCCGCCGATCGAAAGAGGAAAAATCCTCCTGCTACCAAGGCTAACCACTCAAAAATGGCAAAGAAAAATCCGCCCTGAGTCACGTAAATCAGCAAATAATAAAGCAAACCTTGACTTCCATAATAGTCGCTGTAAATCTTCCCTGTCTGATGAAGGGCCCAACCTGCATAAAAATCCTGCACTTCCTGTGCACTCATTAAATCGAGTAATAGCGGTACTCCTAGAGTTATCCCCGTTACAAGCGTACTCCATAGTAAAATTTTCACCAAAGGAAGACGACTTGATTCACGATGATGCGATTCTTGTTCGATTTGGTATTCTAGAGGTTCACGATTCTCCTGATGAACTTCTTCTACTCTACCATACACACTCATATCGTTTCTCCTATTTAATTTATCTGTCTTAGTATATCAAAAAGTCCTAGGATTGTCAGCTGGCGATGGGTGTTTGAGTGATTTTTTGCATAGTTTCACAAAGGTTTCAATTTCTCGAAATCGGTGTAAATGTGTCTGTTTAAATGTCATGATATAGTTCAATTCTTTCTGGGTCATCATCTCTCCTCCTGCATCTTCTTATTCGTAAAAGACAAGAAAAATAGGACTGGTTTGTGTCCTCAGTCCTAGATTTCTTATAAGATAGGGGCGAATAACTGGGCGATTTCTTTTACAAGCTTTTGATACCAGCTATTTTTTATCGTATGAGGGAAAATTTCTTGCGATGCTGAAAAAATCTCTTGAAAATCTTTTTGAATCTCTGTGATTGATGCCGTTTTATATAGCAAGACTGCATTTTCATAGTGGTGAAGCAAACTTCTGTAATCTAAGTTAATGGTTCCAACTGCAGCAAAGTCCTTATCCACTAAGATTTGTTTACTGTGGATAAAGCCTGGACTATACTCAAAAATCCTTACTCCTGCTGACAACAAATCCGGATAGGCCCCTCTTGTGATGAGTTGGATTAATTTCTTATCTGGAATAAAAGGGGTCACAATGCGGACATCAACACCCCTCATGGCCGCATTTTTAATACTCTCTGTTAAGTCATAGTCAATAATCAAATAGGGCGTTGTAATATAGACTGAATCAGTGGCCTGATTAATCAAACTTTGATAGACTTTTTTCCCTACCTGGGTACGGAAGATGGGCTTGGGTCCACTACCGTAAGGAATGCAGAGCCCTTGGCCAGAACAAGGCTGATTTTCCAAGTGATACTGATCAAAATCACTGATTTCCCCACGATTGATATACCAAGTCATCAAAAAGAGACGGGTGAGAGCCTTGACACCAGGGCCATCTAAGCGAATCCCACTGTCCTTCCAATAGCCAAAGCGTTCTACATGATTGATGTACTCATCGGCTAAGTTAATGCCTCCTGTATAGGCTACCTGACCATCTATGACAAGGATTTTCCGATGGTCCCGATTGTTGTAAGCCACCGTCAAACGAGGAATCACCTTGTTAAATTTATGGGCTTCAATTCCTCGACTACGAAGCTGAATAGTATAATCTCCAGGTAAAGTCGCCATACAGCCGATATCATCATAGAGCATCTTGACCTCTACACCCTGAGCTGCCTTGTGCTCTAGTATGTCTAGTATGCTATTCCACATCAGACCTTCTTCGACAATATAGTACTCTAGAAAGATAAATTTCTCAGCTTTCTTGAGGTCTTCCAACATATATTGCCACATACTTTCACCCGAAGAAAAGAATTGTGAGTCTGTTCGATTATAGACGTCGGCATTGCTATCCATACTTAACAAAGATTTGATAACTCCGTAAGCCGCCTTATCCTCTTCCTTCAATTTCTGGCGGAGAGCTTTGCTATTATCCTCCCGAAAATGCATAGAACCAAGTTTGTCCAACTGCTTGATTTCTTTTTTGGACAATCGCCTTTCACCAAACATCAGATAGAGCAAAGGGCCAATGACAGGAACAAAAGTTACCACTAACCACATCACTTTGCTTTCAGGCGCCATGGAGCGATTGACAATAGCGACAATGGTCGCCATACTCATAAAGATTAAGAGAATAACCCATAGAATAGGGGCCATCCGCCCTAAATAAAGAAAGAGACCAAAAACAAGACACAGTTCAAGTAGCATAATCGAAAGACTAAAGCCATACTTGGACATTAATAATTGAAATTTTCTATATTTCATATCCCCTCCTTGATAGTTTGAATGCTAAAAACAGGTAATTGATACTAGTATAACTCAGGTATTCGACAGAAGGCAAGTATTTATGATTATTTTTCTGAGTAATCATAAAAGAGACCGAAAAATCCAGTCTCCTTCTAGTCTATTTTGATAAAACGATGCGATCAGACGCTTCTCTATCCATATCGTCGATAATCATCTGACTTCCATTGATTGCATAAATCTTGACATCATCCCCAATAATCATGCGTTGATTAGCGGCATCAAAGCTGACCTGCTTGATTTCTTGTTCCCCGTCAGTTTCTACCTGAGTCCAGGTACCAGTTGTTCCAGTCACCACTAAAGTGATACGGTCTCCTTCGTCCTGACCGGTATAAGTTCCATCAATATTGGTTGGTTGAGCCTCAGGCGCATTTTGTGAAGAACTTGTTGCTGCCTGGTTGCTATTTTCTGTAGAAGATGAAGCAGCAGGTTGTGATTGCTGAGTTTGTTGTGTTTGCGGTTGAGCTGCTGGTTGTTGAACCTGTTGAACTCTTTGTGAACAAGCTACTAAGAGACTAAGACTTGCTAGAGAGGTCAATTTATCTGCTCATGCTCCAGTATGTGGCTCCGTACTTCTGAGATAAAATAGAGAGACCCTGTAATGAATAACAAATCCTGAGCATCTGCTCTTTCTTCAAAATCGCTGATAAATTCTCGGTAAGAGGGAATTACATGGTAACCTGTTACATCTGTCTCATCCAGAGAACCTTGATAGTCAAAGCCGGTCACCTTGAGTTCCACCTGAGGCAAATTCTCAGTCAGATAACCTAACATCCCTTGATAATCCTTACGTTTCAAGGCTCCAAAGAGGATTTGAGATCGATAGCCTTCCTGCTCTTTTTCTCTGACAAACTCCACCAGGCGAGTCAAGGCAGGGAGGTTATGAGCACCATCCAAATAAATCTGTGGGCGAATACGCTCCAAGCGACCAGCCCAATGGGTCTTCTCCAAAGCCTGTCTTACAGCCTGTTCATCAACAACTTCCTTTCCTTCCCTCATAAAAAGAAGAAACGTTTGCAACGCCAAGGCCGCATTCTCCTGCTGATAAGCTCCTTCTAAACCTATTTTCAACTGTGACAGGTTAGCCAAAGAGCTTGAAAAATCCCCATTCAGCATTGAAAAATCCTGACCTGCCTGATAAAGGTCAACAGCTAAAGAGTCTGCTTTTTTCTGACAAACAAGCCTAGCTTCTGAAGACAACTTAGCAATCACTGCCTTTTTACCATCCTTAAAAATACCAGCTTTCTGCTCTGCAATTGCTGCTATACTATCACCCAAGGTCTCCTGATGATCAAGTCCGATGGAGGTGATGACAGCAAGCTCTCCAGTTACCACATTGGTTGTGTCAAGTAAGCCACCAATTCCCACTTCTAGTAAAAGCAAATCCACCTCTTGCTCCCTAAAATAAAGAAAAGCAATCAAGGTCAGCAGCTCAAAAAAAGACAACTGGTCATGAGTTTGCAGAAGAATTTTTTCCATCTCCTTGACCTGCTCAGCCAAACGGATGAAGTCTGTGTCTGCTATAGATTGCCCATTAATGCAAATTCGGTCATTGATGGATACGATATGAGGAGAGGTAAAGGTCGCGACTTTTTTACCATGCCCCATAAATAACTCCCTCATAAAAGCAATGGTAGATCCTTTCCCATTAGTCCCTGTTACGTGGATAATAGGGTAAGACTGCTCAGGATTTCCTAACAAATCCACCGCTTGCTGCATTCGGCCCAAACCTGATCGAAAATTCAAACCAATCCGACTATGGAGCCATTCTTCTACTTCAAACATATACATCTCCTTGACAAAAGTCTAATCAATTATCTAGTAAAATTCCGTAGATAACAAAAAATGAGGTCAGGATTTTCGTCCCGACCTCTTACCTGGTTAGCTAATCACTAGCAACTATGAATATTAACTTGGGCTAAAAACGTCCACTGGATGTTCCAACTCTTCCAATTTCTAGAAGTTGGAGTGATACAGTCTCCCAGACTTACTTACGGTCTTTATTTTTAGCGTAAGGCTAAAAACGTCCCCCGGACTTACCAGTTCTCTCTTATTTAAAGGAACTGGGGTAAAAATGTTCACTGGATATGCCTGCGTTTCTATTTTCTAGCGCAGGGCTAAACACGTCCACTGGACGTTCCAACTCTTCCCAATTTCTGGGAGTTGGGGTGATACAGTCTCCCAGACTGTATCACTCCTCCATAAAACTGTTGAAGACTTCTTCAATCATGTTCCATTCGTCTTCTGAGTCTTCTGGGATTGGTTGCAATTCGCCTTCTGTTCCATCTTCGTTTTCGATGAATGAGTAAGCTTGGATTTCAACTTGTCCGTCTTCGTCTTCTTCTGCGTTAACTGGTACTAGAAGAACATAGTTTTTGCCAAATTCTTCTTTTCCGTCAATCGTCAAAAGGATTTCAAACAAGGTTTCATTTCCTTGCTCATCTACTAGTGTAATTAATTCACGTTCTTCGTGGTCGTGGTTATGATCGTGTGACATAGCCTCTCCTTTATATTAAAATTTTCTATCTAAATAATTTTGTAAAATCAGCTGAGCTGCTAACTTATCAATGACTTTCTTACGCTTATTGCGACTGATATCTGCTTGCTCAATCAACATGCGCTCAGCAGCCACTGTTGTCAAGCGTTCATCCTGATAGTCTACTGGTAAACCAAAAAGCTCTTCTAGCTTTGCTCCGTATGCTTGACTAGCTTCCACGCGCGGTCCGCTTGTATTGTTCATGTTTTTAGGCAAGCCCACTACAAATCGTTCCACCTTGTAAGTATCAACCAACTCCTTAACGCGGTCAAAACCAAATTGGCCTTGCTCCTCATTGATTTGGATGATCTCAAGTCCTTGAGCTGTAAAACCGAGCGGATCGCTAATGGCCACCCCTACCGTTTTTGAACCAACATCCAATCCCATAATTCTCATAGGTTATAGATCGACTCCTTGTCCTTTAAGGTAGTAGCGGACCAATTCCTCAACGATTTCATCACGCTCATATTTACGGATTTGATTTCGTGCATTATTATAACGAGGAACGTAGGCAGGGTCTCCACTCAATACGTAACCTACGATTTGGTTAATTGGGTTGTAGCCCTTATCGTTCAACGAAGCATAGACATCAGTCAAAGTTTCGCTAATTTCTTTTTTATTGGAATCGTCCAATTTAAAACGTACTGTTTCTTCAGTAAATCCCATTCTAACACCCTCTTTCCTTAGAATAGTACCATTATAGCATAATTCCTTACCTTCTACAATTCAGGCAGTCTATTTATTTGGATTTTCTATTGTTCTGTCGCACCATTTGCCAATCTGTCTGAAATATACTTGCTTGGTTCATTCTTCAGGAGATTTTCTAAACCAATGTTCTTCAAATATTCTAACTGAGAAGCCTTCTTGACATCCAAAACTTGAAAATCAAAACTAGTCGTTGTTTGAAGTTCGGTTGCACTCAATAGTTTAGTTTCAAGCTTAAATCCTGCTAATTTACGAGCTTCTATGATAGCCTCATCCTTCTCCTCTGCCTCCAGAAGAGCTTTTTGAGTTTCTTCCACTCCGTGTTGGTCAATATAGGTCTTCAACTCATCTGAGACTGGACGCTTTTGTTGAATGGTTAAGTTCAAAAAAGTCTTGTCTTTATAAGTAATGGTTTGAGTTTGCTGGCTACCATCATCTGACTTGGGCAAGACCAAAGTCTTGGTCACAACTGTATTCTTCTCGGCATTTTCAATAACTGGCAACGCCGACTGAAGCGTATCCTTTTCTGTTTTTGTAGCTGTTCCAGTTTCTTTTTTCTGTCCGCAACCAACCAGGACAAAAAGGAAAGCTAGGCTAACAAGAACTATTTTTTTCATTTCTTTCTTCTTTCTTTTTGAAATTAAAATAAGACTGGGAGTTGCTCCCAGCCTTGATGTTTATAGAGCTGCACGCAAACGTGCTTCTGCATTTTCTACATTACGGACAGAGCGTGGTAGGAAGGCACGAATATCGTCTTCCTTGTAGCCAACTTGCAGACGTTTTTCATCCACAAGAATTGGGCTCTTTAAAATTCTCGGTGTTTCCATAATCAGATTGAGGACTTCGTTGACACTCAAATCTTCAATATCCACTCCAAGGGCTTTGGCATAGCGATTTTTAGATGAAACGATGCTGGCTATTCCGTTATCTGTTTTAGTTAGAATATCCAGTAATTCTTCTCTCGTAATTCCTTCTTTACCAAGGTTTTGTTCTTTATAACTTAACTGGTGGGCATTGAGCCAGGTTTTTGCTTTTTTACAGCTAGTACAACTTGAGACTGTATAAATTTTAATCATGTACCTACCCCTTTCGCTACATGTTACTATCAGTTTAGTCTATTATACCATAAAAAACATCCGACTTGCGACCTATTTTTAAATTTTTTTGACTTTTTTCGTCATTTTCGTACTTTTTTCTTGACAAAATGAAATTTACAGCCATTCTTGATATTTTTTGATATAGATTTTTTTCACAATTGTCACGCTAATCATATACAAAATAATGATGAAAAGTAAAAAGATGAAATAAATCGGTTTTAAAGGAGTTAGATGGAGAAGGCTAGCTAGTGGACTGTAGGGAAGGAAGGTCACAAAGGCTGCAGCCAATAAGGTTGTCACAAGGACTAGCCAAGCTGGACGACTTTGTAAAAAGGGAATTTTGGCTGAACGCAGCATATGGATAACCATAGTTTGTGACCACATAGACTCGATAAACCAACCTGTCTGGAACAAGACAATAAAGCCTACGGCCGACTCTGCTCCATGAACATAGGCATGACCTGTCGTCATGGGTACAATGATAAAATAGAGCAAAATAAAGGTCAAAATATCAAAGGCAGAAGAGATAGGCCCCATCCAAACCATGAAACGTGTGATGGACTTGGCTTCCCAGGTATGCGGATTTCTCAAAAAATCTTTGTCCACCTTGTCAAAAGGCAAGGCAATGCAAGACAAATCATAAACTAGATTTAGGATAATCAAATGGACTGGTGCCATTGGTAAAAAGGGTAAAAAGATTCCAGAGACCAATAGGGATAAGATATTTCCAAAATTAGAACTCACTGTCATTTTGATATATTTGGTCATATTGGCATAGACCTTACGCCCTTCAACAAGTCCTTTTTCAAGCACCATGAGATCCTTATCAAGTAGGATAACATCAGCTGTTTCTTTGGCAATATCTACTGCTGTATCAACAGAAATCCCAACATCTGCTACTTTCATAGAAGGGGCATCATTGATTCCATCTCCCATATAGCCAACAGCATGACCATTGGCTTTAAATTGCAAAATAATCCTTGCTTTTTGGTCAGGAGAAAGTTTGGCAAAGACTGTTACCTCCTCTACAGCTTGGGCCAATTCTTGATTACTCATCTGGTCAATTTCAGACCCTAACAGCATCTGATTAATATCTAATCCAACCTTTTCACAGACTGCTTGGGTAACTTTTTCATTGTCTCCCGTCAAAATCTTTGTTTGAACCCCATGTTCTAACAGTGCCTTAATTGCTGGTGCTGCAGATGGTTTAGGAGGATCTAGGAAGGCTAAATAACCAGTTAGAATCATATCCCCTTCGTCATCAACTGTATAGGCATGACCTTCCCTCAAACCTGACTTATAGGCCACTCCCAAGACACGCAAACCTTGTTGATTTAGTTGTCGGACTTCTGCTAAAATTTCTTCTCTAATAATATCTGTCAAGGGAGTAATCACTCCTTGGTATTCTGCATGACTAGAAATCGTCAACATTTCCTCTAGGGCACCCTTGGTTACCAAACTAACAACTTCGTGTTCATCCTTAACGATAACACTCATCCGTCTACGTTCAAAATCAAAGGGAAGCTCATCTATTTTTTGAAAAGTTTGAGACAGATTTTGCAAGAGGGTGTGTTCTTTGGCTTCCTTTTCAGTCCGTTTGATGATGGCTCTGTCCATCAAATTTTTCAAGCCCGTTTGAAAATAAGAATTGAGATAAGCTCGTCTCAAGACGGTCAAATCCAAGCGTCCGTGGATGTCCAAGGGATATTCAAGGACAATTTCGTCTTGGGTTAGAGTTCCTGTCTTATCTGTACACAAAATATCAATCGCCCCTAAGTCCTGTATGGCATTGAGTTTCTTGATAACCACTTTTTCCTTGGCCATAATGATGGAGCCTTTTGCTAGACTGGCCGTGATAATCATAGGAAGCATCTCAGGTGTCAATCCAACACCAACACTCAAAGCAAATACGCCAGCTTCTAACCAATCTCCATCTGTTAAACCATTGGACAAGAAAACGATGGGCACCATGACCAGCATCAAACGAATCAAGAGCCACGAAATACTATTCATCTCCCGTTCAAACGAAGTAGGTTCATCATAGGTGTTCAAAGTCTGCTCAATGGCCCCCATCATGGTATCATCACCAACTGCTAAAACCACGGCCTTGGCACTACCAGATAAGACATTGGTTCCCATAAAAGCGAGCGCTTCTGCTTCTAGCAGACTATCAGATTGTTGAACTGTTGCCTTGGTCAAGGCCAATTTTTCAACCGATTCACTTTCACCTGTCAAGCCCGACTGTTGTACAAAGAAATCGCGCGACTCAAATAAAAGAAGATCTGCTGGAATCATGTCTCCAGCGCTTAATTTAACCACGTCACCCACTACCAAATCATCGATAGGTACTTCTTGGATTTCTCCTTGACGAATGACAGTCGCTGTGTTGACAATCATTTTTGATAGATTGGTCGCAGCCTTATCACTACGGAGTTCTTGGACAAAGCGTATGCCACCAGAAATGAGAACTAGGACAACGATGATAATAGAAGTCGTCGGATCCTCTTGACCTGGTTTTGCCAACCAGACATTGGTCACCAAGGAAATCACGGCGATGACCAGTAAGATGATCGTAAAAGGATTGATAATGGATTCGTAAATCTTTTTGAGGATACTGTCTTCTTGACCCTTTGTGATGGTATTTTCGCCATATAGGTCACGATTTTTCTCCACCTGCTCCTCAGTCAAGCCTGTTAGACTTGTCTTATAAAAAGATAGAGTTTCGTTTAAAGATGTATGAATAGCTGTTGCTAATCTTTCTTTTGTAGTTTTCATTGGTTTCTCCTATCTGTATGAATGATGTGTTTCATACACAGAGACCAATCACTTTATAAGGGCAGAACGACACAAATCAGTGATTGGCTGTGTATGTGCGGTTCCGGATGATCGTCAATTTGCATCGTTTAGCTCCTTTCTTTGATTTAAACAGTAGAAAATCCCACCATAAAATGGCAGGATTAAAAAACTAATTATCTGTTTTTCGTTCAAGCTTTAACTCCATAGGGCAATGTAATGAGCTTAGTCTTGGCCTTCGCGACCAGGACTGTTGACCAACGAGTAGTGTCTCCACTGCTTTGCGGTAGTCATCCGTATCCCTATGGTAGCCTCACCTACCGTTTTCGTCTTTCAGTATAAACCTTTAAAATTTAAAAGTCAATCATTTGAGTTGTTTAACTCTTAAATAACTATCAACTCTTTTGGAGCAAGGGTCAATAATTCACAACCTGTTTCTGTAATCAAGATATCATCCTCGATACGAACCCCATATTTACCTTCAATATAGATACCCGGTTCATCGGTCAAGGCCATACCTGCCTTAATAGTTTCTGTAGAAGTCTGGCTAAAGTAGGGTTCCTCATGGATATCCAGTCCAATACCGTGTCCAATACCGTGGGTAAAGTAGTCGCCATAGCCTGCCTCGATGATAATATCACGAGGGATTTTGTCAAAGTCACGGAAACCTAATCCTGCCTTAGCCTGGTCAATCAAGGCTTGGTTAGCTTTTAGAACCGTATTGTAAATCTCTGCCTGCTCGTCGCTGACATGCCCTAGATAGATAGTCCGTGTCATATCGCTAACATAGTGATCATATAGGCAACCGAAGTCCATGGTAATAGCTTCTCCCAATTCCACTGGTTTGTGCATAGGATGAGCATGGGGCTTAGAAGAGTTGATACCACTAGCTAAGATAGTATCAAAAGACAAGCCAGATGCTCCCAACTCACGCATGCGGAAGTCAAGGAAATTGGCAATCTCAATCTCTGTCTTTCCTGGTTTGATAAAGTCAAGCGCATCGCGGAAAGCTTGGTCTGAGATAGAACAAGCCTTGCGAATCGCTGCAATCTCCGCCTCATCTTTAATCATTCGAAGGCCTTCCACAAATTGAGTCTGTGGAAGCAAATCCACTCCTTCAAAGGCAGCCTGCATACGGTGGTAATAAGAAACCGAAATCTCATCCTCAAAACCGATTCGAGACAAGCCCATGTCCTTAACAATTCCTGCAATGACAGCCAATTCATCGCGGTCAGCCACAATCTCAAACCCACTGGTTTCTTGCTTGGCTGCAATGATATAGCGAGAGTCCGTCACCAAGACCTGGCGGTCACGGCTGAGAAAAACTGTTCCGTTCGAACCCCAAAAACCAGTCAAATAATAGACGTTTTTAAGATTGTTGATGATAATTCCATCTAGTTCTTTTTCTTGCATTTTAGCTAGAAATGCTTGTACACGTTTATTCATGATGTAACTTTCCTTTCAAATAATGTCCTGTGTAGCTAGCCTCGTTGGCAGCTACTTCTTCTGGAGTTCCTGTTGCGATGATGGTTCCACCACCGACACCGCCCTCAGGTCCCAAGTCAATAATATGGTCTGCTGTCTTAATAACATCTAGATTGTGCTCGATAACAAGGACTGTATTGCCATCGTCGACAAAGCGAGCCAATACCTTGAGCAAGCGAGCGATATCCTCAGTATGAAGGCCTGTCGTTGGCTCATCTAAAATGTAGAAAGATTTTCCTGTCGAGCGTTTGTGGAGTTCACTAGCCAGTTTCATACGCTGGGCTTCTCCCCCAGAAAGGGTGGTAGCTGGTTGCCCTAGCGTTACATAGCCTAGACCTACATCCTTGATGGTCTGAAGTTTGCGTTGAATCTTGGGAATGTGTTGGAAGAACTCCACCGCATCATTGACGGTCATGTCCAAGACCTGCGAGATATTCTTTTCCTTATAGTGAACTTCTAGGGTTTCACTGTTGTAGCGGGTTCCGTGGCAGACTTCACAAGCCACATAAACATCTGGCAAGAAGTGCATCTCAATCTTAATAATCCCGTCACCTGAGCAGGCTTCACAGCGACCACCCTTGACATTGAAACTGAAACGGCCTTTCTTGTAACCTCGAATCTTGGCTTCATTTGTCTGAGCAAAAAGGTCACGTATATCGTCAAAAACCCCTGTATAGGTAGCTGGGTTGGACCTCGGTGTCCGTCCGATAGGACTCTGGTCAATATCAATCAAGCGGTCTACATGCTCAATTCCTGTAATGGTTTTGAATTTACCTGGTTTGTCTGAGTTGCGGTTGAGCTTTTGGGCAATGGCTTTTTTGAGAATGCTGTTGATTAAGGTCGATTTTCCTGAGCCGGATACCCCCGTAACCGCGATGAATTTTCCTAGTGGAAAGCGAGCCGTGACATTTTGCAAGTTATTCTCACACGCTCCTGTCACTTCAATAAAACGACCATTTCCAGCACGTCGCTCGTCTGGTACTGGGATGGCACGTTTGCCTGATAAATACTGGCCTGTAATAGACTTACTGTTGCGAGCTACCTGCTTGGGCGTACCTGCAGCGACGATTTCCCCACCAAAAACACCAGCACCAGGTCCAACATCAATCAGATAATCCGCTTCGCGCATGGTATCTTCATCATGTTCCACCACGATGAGAGTATTGCCCAAGTCACGCATCTTTTTCAGACTGGCAATCAGACGATCATTGTCCCTCTGGTGGAGTCCGATAGATGGCTCGTCTAGGATATAGAGGACACCTGATAGATTAGATCCAATCTGGGTTGCCAAACGAATACGCTGACTCTCCCCACCTGAAAGGGTACCTGCTGAACGAGACAGGGTCAGATAGTTAAGACCCACGTTATTAAGGAAGGTCAAACGATCCTTGATTTCCTTGAGAATAGGTCGAGCAATGATGGCTTCATTTTCAGACAAGGTCAACTGACTCACCAAGTCCAAGTGGTCTGCGATAGACAGGTCTGAGATTTCTCCGATATGTGGCCCTTGCTCCCCACCCATACGGACAGACAAGGCCTGGTCATTGAGACGGTAACCTTGACAGGTTCCGCAGGTCAGCTCATTCATGTAGAGGCGCATCTGGGTGCGAGTGTAGTCGCTATTGGTTTCATGGTAACGACGTTTGATATTATTGACAACTCCCTCAAAAGGAATATCGATATCGCGCACACCACCAAATTCATTCTCATAGTGGAAATGGAATTCCTTGCCATCTGAACCGTAAAGAATCAAGTTCTTATCCTCTTCTGACAAGTCCTCAAAAGGCTTATCCATGTCTACTCCAAAGGATGTCATGGCCTGCTCTAGCATGTTTGGATAGTAGTTGGATGAGATAGGATTCCAAGGTGCTAGCGCTCCCTCACGTAAGGTCTTGCTGGCGTCTGGCACTACCAAATCAGTATCCACCTCCAGCTTGATGCCCAAACCATCACACTCACTACAAGAACCAAACGGTGCATTGAAGGAGAAGAGACGCGGCTCTAACTCTGGAACAGTAAAGCCACAAACTGGGCAGGCATAATGCTCAGAGAAGAGCAACTCAGAATCGTCCATGGTGTCGATAATGACATAGCCTTCTGCGATACGAAGGGCAGCCTCAATGGAATCAAAGAGACGACTACGAATGCCCTCCTTGATAACGATACGGTCAACCACGACATCTATATTGTGTTGCTTGCTCTTAGATAACTCTGGCACTTCGGTCACATCATAGACTTCCCCATCCACACGAACACGAACATAACCGTCTTTCTGAACCTTCTCAATAACACTCTTATGTTGGCCTTTTTTCTTGCGGATGACAGGAGCCAAGATCTGCAAGCGCTGGCGTTCTGGCAACTCCAAAACCCTATCCACGATTTGCTCCACAGAAGAAGCCTTGATAGCCCCATGCCCATTGATACAGTAAGGCGTCCCCACACGCGCGTAGAGGAGACGCAGATAGTCATTGATTTCAGTCGTTGTTCCCACCGTCGAGCGAGGGTTTTTACTAGTCGTTTTCTGGTCGATGGAAATAGCTGGGCTAAGACCATCAATAGCATCCACATCAGGCTTCTCCATATTTCCCAAGAATTGACGAGCGTAGGCTGACAAACTCTCTACATAGCGACGTTGTCCCTCAGCATAGAGGGTATCAAAGGCCAGACTGGATTTCCCTGAACCTGACAAGCCTGTCACAACAACTAGCTTGTCTCGTGGAATCTCCACATCAATATTTTTTAAATTATGGGCACGCGCCCCATGAATGACAATTTTATCTTGCATCTTTGTTCTTTCTAGTCCATTATTGCTTACCATTATACCAAAAAAAGTGAGATTCTATTACCCAAAAGGCTGATTTTGTAGTATAATAGTACGGTGTGAAAAAATCTGAAAAATGAGAAAGGATAAGGGATATGAAACAAGTTTTTCTCTCTACAACAACTGAATTTAAAGAGATCGATACGCTTGAACCGGGTACTTGGATCAATCTCGTCAATCCGACTCAAAATGAATCACTCGAAATCGCCAACGCCTTCGATATCGATATTGCCGACCTTCGAGCACCGCTAGATGCGGAAGAAATGTCTCGTATTACCATTGAAGACGAGTATACTCTGATTATCGTAGACGTGCCGGTCACAGAAGAAAGAAATAACCGCACCTACTACGTAACCATCCCGCTTGGTATTATCATCACCGAGGAAACCATTATCACTACGTGTTTGGAACCATTACCAGTCCTCGATGTCTTTATCAACCGTCGTTTGCGTAATTTCTATACCTTCATGCGTTCGCGTTTTATCTTCCAGATTCTCTATCGCAATGCAGAGCTTTACCTAACAGCCCTTCGTTCAATCGACCGTAAGAGTGAACAAATCGAAAGTCAACTGCATCAATCAACTCGTAATGAAGAATTGATTGAGCTCATGGAATTGGAAAAAACCATCGTCTATTTCAAGGCCTCCCTCAAAACAAATGAGCGCGTGATTAAGAAATTGACCAGCTCAACCAGTAATATCAAGAAATACCTTGAGGACGAAGACCTGCTTGAAGATACCCTGATTGAAACCCAACAGGCCATCGAGATGGCAGACATTTATGGAAACGTCTTGCATTCTATGACAGAGACCTTCGCCTCTATCATTTCTAACAACCAGAACAACATCATGAAAACCTTGGCCCTTGTGACCATCGTCATGTCCATCCCAACCATGGTCTTTTCTGCCTACGGGATGAACTTTAAGGATAATGAAATCCCCCTAAACGGGGAGCCGAATGCCTTCTGGTTAATCGTCTTTATCGCCTTTGCTATGAGTGTCTCGCTCACTCTATATCTCATCCATAAAAAATGGTTCTAAGAGGAGTTCCTATGTCTCAGATTGATCTACAAAAATTAACTAAGAAAAACCAAGAGTTTGTCCACATCGCTACCCAACAATTCATCAAAGATGGGAAAACAGACACTGAAATCAAAACTATTTTTGAGGAAGTCATTCCCCAAATCCTTGAAGAGCAAGCCAAGGGTACGACTGCTCGTTCCCTCTATGGCGCACCGACTCACTGGGCCCATAGTTTCACTGTCAAGGAACAATATGAAAAAGAGCATCCAAAAGAAAATGATGATCCAAAACTCATGATTATGGACTCAGCCCTTTTCATCACTAGCCTCTTTGCCCTCGTCAGCGCCCTCACAACTTTCTTTGCGGCAGATCAGGCTTTCGGCTATGGATTAGTCACTCTCCTGCTAGTTGGGCTTGTTGGTGGATTTGCCTTCTACTTGATGTATTACTTTGTTTACCAATACTATGGACCAGATATGGACCGCAGTCAGCGCCCACCTTTCTGGAAATCTGTACTGGTTATCCTAGCTTCTATGTTCCTTTGGTTGCTTGTCTTCTTTGCAACAAGCTTCCTACCAGCTAGCCTTAATCCAGTACTTGCTCCATTGCCACTGGCTATTATCGGAGCAGCTCTCCTAGCCCTTCGCTTCTATCTCAAAAAACGCTTGAACATCCGCAGCGCAAGTGCAGGGCCAACACGTTACTAAGAAAAGGAAAGAGCTATGGCATATAGTCAATCTTTAGCTCAGCAGATTCGAAAAATTCTAGCGCTCAAACTTCCTCCCCAAATTTTCGAAGAAGAGCTAGAAGAAAAGAAGCTGTTTGGTGGCCTGGCCTTTATGATTCGTGGTAAAATGGTCCTTACTGTCAGTTCCAGAAAGGATGAACTGGTTATGGTCAGAATTGGCAAGGAAATGGAGAAGCAAGTTCTACCCCGAACAGGAGCTCATACTACATTGATGAGGGGGCGCCTTTATCATGGGTATATAGACTTAGATATAGAAGGCCAAAAAGAATTGCCTTACTGGATTGATTTGGCTCTCTCCTATAATCAAGAGTTGACCAAGTAACTCATATCTAGCGAGATTACTGATTAGAAAACGAAAAGCAACTGCACCAGCGGTTGCTTTTTCACTTGCTTTCTTGAGATTCAATAGTACTTCTGACTCTAATTCCTATAGTTTTCTCTCATCTTTTGTGATAGAATAGGCTCATACTCAATGAAAATCAAAGAGCAAACTAGGAAGCTAGCCGCAGGCTGTACTTGAGTACGGCAAGGCAAAGCTGACGTGGTTTGAATTTGATTTTCGAAAAGTATCAATCTATTTCTAGGAGGATGAGATATGGCTTCTACTATTGGTATTGTTAGTTTATCTAGTGGCATTATCGGAGAAGACTTTGTCAAACACGAAGTGGACTTGGGTGTCCAACGTCTCAAGGATCTGGGACTCAATCCTATCTTTTTGCCCCATTCGCTAAAAGGCTTAGACTTTATCAAGAACCATCCTGAAGCTCGTGCAGAGGATTTGATTCATGCCTTTTCTGATGATAGCATCGACATGATCCTATGCGCCATCGGTGGAGACGATACCTATCGTTTGTTGCCCTATCTTTTTGAAAATGACCAACTAGGAAAAGTTATCAAACAAAAGATTTTTCTTGGCTTCTCAGATACAACCATGAACCATCTCATGTTGCATAAACTAGGAATCAAGACTTTTTATGGGCAATCCTTTTTAGCAGATATTTGTGAATTGGACAAGGATATGTTGCCCTATAGCCTTCACTACTTTAAAGAATTGATTGAGACTGGAAGAATCTCAGAAATCCACCCTAGTGACGTTTGGTATGAGGAACGAACTGATTTTAGTCCCAAGGCTCTGGGGACACCTCGTGTCAGTCATGCAAACACTGGTTTTGACTTGTTGCAAGGAAATGCCCAGTTCGAGGGAGAAATCCTCGGTGGGTGTCTCGAATCCCTCTACGATATCTTTGACAATTCTCGATACGCAGATAGCACTGACCTCTGCCAAAAGTACAAACTCTTCCCTGACTTATCAGACTGGGCAGGAAAAATCCTCTTGCTAGAAACAAGCGAAGAAAAGCCTGAGTCCGAAGACTTCAAAAAGATGTTGCGAAATTTAAAAGACACTGGCATATTCGAGGTCATCAGTGGACTCTTGGTCGGAAAACCTATGGATGAAACTTTCTATGACGACTATAAAGAGGCACTATTGGATATCATTGATAGCAATATCCCGATTGTCTATAATCTGAATGTCGGCCACGCAACTCCAAGAGCCATTGTTCCCTTTGGAGTCCACGCTCATGTAGATGCACAGGAACAAGTCATTCGCTTTGACTATAACAAAAAATAAATAGTTTCTCTATTTTTGTGCTTTTGTATTGGTTTTCGTTACAATTTATATCTGAATTTATTGCATTTCGCTAATTTCTATGATATCCTTTTAAAGGAGGTGTATATGACAAAACAAAAAATTAATCGAATCGTAGGTTCTATTGGTGCCTTTATTGGAATTATAGTATTTATTGCCTACATACCTCAAATTATCGCTAATTTACAGGGAAATAAAGCTCAACCATTTCAACCTTTATCAGCTGCTATATCTTGCTTAATCTGGGTTATTTATGGATGGACAAAGGAACCTAAGAAGGATTGGATACTAATCATTCCAAATTCAGCTGGTGTTATTTTAGGTGGAATCACTTTTCTGACTTCACTCTAACAAATATACTAGTATGTATAAAAAGCTGAGATAAATTTCTCAGCTTTTTTCTATATTCTCAGATATGCTAGTTACCTACACTCACTAATTCCCGCTTTTCCATTCACAATCATTCTCGTGGTCATCAACCAGGCCTGCTGCCTGTAGAAAAGACAAGACGGCGACTGGGCCTGTGAACTTGAAGCCTCGTTTTTTGAGATCTTTGGCTAATTTCTCAGACAAAACGGTTTTAGATGGGGATTGGCGGTAATCGGAAACATCGTTAACGATAGTTTTCCCCTCAACAAAAGACCAAAGATAGGCATCAAAAGAGCCATATTCTTCCTGTAGTCGTAGAAAGGCTTGGGCGTTAGCGCGTGTAGCAAAAATCTTGGCTCTATTCCGAATGATGGCTGGATTCTCCAGCAAAGCTTCCAACTCGGTGTCGGTCATGTCTGCCACCGCTTGAATTTGATAGCTATGAAAGGCTTGACGGAAAGCCTGGCGTTTGTTGAGCACCGTTTCCCAAGACAGGCCTGCCTGATAGGTTTCCATACACAACAACTCAAACAATGCTTGGTCATCATGGAGGGGCTGGCCCCACTCCTCATCATGATAGGCGATATAGAGAGGATTGGTCATCTTGACCCACGAACAACGTTTTGTCATGCTCTGCTCCTATTTGACCAACATTTTAAGGGCCGACTTGATATAGTTCTCAGCTGTATCTGTCGTTCCTTCAAAGAATTTCTTGATTTTCTTGAGTTCGGTTGCCTTGTAGCCCAGTGCCAACATGGCTTCCATAGCTTCTTCCAGCTCTTGGTTTTCAGTGCTTGCTTGCACTGCCACCTTGGCAGGAAGGTCATCTCCTGCAACTACTACCTTACCTTCCAAGTCCAGCACCATCTGTTGGGCTGTTTTCTTGCCAATTTTAGGGAACTTGGTCAAGTAGGTGATGTTCTTGGTTTCGATGGCTTGAACCAAACCAGCATTGTCATCGACAGCGATAATAGCAAGAGCTGATACAGGACCAATCCCAGATACCGAAATCAGACTGAGAAAGAGCTTTTTCTCATCTTCTGAGCGAAATCCATAAAGCAGATGAGCATCCTCACGGATGACTTGATGCACATAGATCTGAGCTTCTTGATTCACCTGACCTGAATAAGCATAGGGATTGGCCACATGCAAGATATAACCGATACCGTTGACTTCAAGGACAATGTATTTGGCAGTAATTTTGGTAATGATTCCTTTAAGATATTCGTACATAGTTTTCCTTTTAGTTTAATATTTCCCCAATTCACGGAGACTGGTGTGATTTTCCTGAATACGTCGGAACATCTTTTCCATATCCGACTTGGTAAAATGCACCAAAACAGGGCGTCCATGGGGACAGTTATAGGGATTGTCACATTGAGAGAGCTGATAAAGGAGCTGTCTGGCTGAATGATCATCGATACGATGATTGGCCTTGATGGACCGCTTGCAGGACATCATAATAGCCAACTCTGCTCGGTACTTCTTGATAGAAACTTCCTTGGTCAAAAGGAGCATGTCGCACATCTCATAGATGCCTGATTCAATCTCTTCTTCTGCCATCCAAATAGGATGTTCACGTAGAATAAATTGATTTTCTCCGTACTCTGCTAAAAAGACGCCCACTTCCTCTAAAAGTGCCATTCTTTCCTTGAGACGGAGGGCATCATCCGCTGGAAATTCAAAGATGTAGGGCACTAGAAGTTGCTGCTGGCTCTGGTCAACATTGCCAATGCTTTCACGATACTCCTCGTACTTGACCCGTTCCTGAGCCGCATGCTGGTCTATGATATAAAGCCCATCTCGCCCTTGGGCAAAGAGATAGGTTCCATGCATTTGCCCGAAAAATTCCAACTCTGGGAAGCTTGATGATTCTTCTCGCTCCAGCTTGTCATAGGCCTTATCCAGACTGGCTAAATCTAACTCTGGATGATCTAGCTGGTCGTAGTTAGCAGGCTTTCTCTCTGCAAAATGCAGTTTTGCTGGCTTGGTTAGCTGATCCAAGGTTTCTTTGGCAAATAAAGTCAAATCCTGTCCTTCATCAGTCAATTCTACCTGATAATCAGCCACCTCAGCTTGACTGGATCTTATCGGCTCTGTCTTTTCATAGTAAAGCGTATTTTCTTTGAGTGGGAGAATGGTCTGCTCCACCTTCTCACGATTGCGCACGGTCGATTTGGCAAGATTTTCCAAGGCATCTGGAATCAAGGTTTGTTCCTTGAGACTATTTGCAATAGCTTCTGAAACCAGCGTCATTAGTTCTTTTTCCTTGGAAATCCGCACCTCTTGCTTGGTTGGATGCACATTGACATCCGCTAGATAGGGGTCGATATGGATGTGAATGACAGCCAGTGGAAAACGGCCTACCATGAGCTTGCTTCCGTAACCATCCAAAATAGCACGATTGAGTAGGAAGTTCTTGATATAACGGCCATTGATGAAGAGACTGATATAATTACGATTGGCTCTAGTTAACTCAGGCAAGGACACAAAGCCAGAAATTTCGAAATCAAGG
Source organism: Streptococcus mitis (assembly GCF_003943935.1). Lineage (GTDB taxonomy): Bacteria > Bacillota > Bacilli > Lactobacillales > Streptococcaceae > Streptococcus > Streptococcus mitis_BK. Next base: position 206,293 of record NZ_RJOB01000003.1, read on the forward strand.
TCAGAATTCTCAATTTCAATCATCTTCTTGGCACTCGCCAAACCATAAATTCCTGCGATTGCTTGTCGCAGTTGACCAGTCCCTGCTGTTCGCGTCATTTCCTTACCATCACTGATCAAACTAAAAGAAATCTCAGGATGGGCCAAGCCCAGACGGTTAACAATATCAATGATATGAGACAGCTCCGCTTGCTGACTCTTCATATACTTGAGGCGAGCAGGCGTATTGAAAAAGAGGTCCTCCACACAAACCTTGGTTCCCACAGGACTAGTCGCTGGGATGACTTCTTCAACTTCTCCCCCACGCGCGACTAACTTGGTTCCGTGACTTGCGCCCTCAACTGCTGTCAAAAGAGTTAAAACGCTGACGGATGCGATAGAAGGCAGAGCTTCACCACGAAAACCAAGCGTGCGAATTCGAAAGAGGTCTGCTTGATTTTTTATCTTACTGGTCGCATGACGACGCAGAGCCAGCTCTACCTCATCGTGGGCAATTCCATGACCATTATCCGTGATTTGAATCTTCTTGAGACCTGCTTCCTCAATCTCAATTATAATCTGACTAGATCCCGCATCAATAGCATTTTCTACCAACTCTTTGACCACACTGGCAGGACGTTCAATGACCTCTCCTGCCGCGATCTGGTTTGCCAACACCTCTGGCAATTCAATAATATGAGACATTTTTCAGCCCCTTTCTATATCTATTTTCCTAGAAATTGATTAGTGCTATTATACCATATTTCAGATAGGACAGAAAAGCAAGCACCACATAGGAGCCAAATCCCTCCACATAGACAAAGGCTCTTGCCATAGGATATAAAATAGTGTTTAATAAAGGTGTACAAGAAGTGATCACAATTTTGTATGAAAAACAAGGAGAGAAATTTATGAAAGTAGAACTACAGATTAGTGAAACTTACGAAGAGGAAAAGCTGATTGTTCAAGCACCTCAGCCGACAGATAAAGTCCAGAAAGTCATCGAGTTCGCAGAAAATTTGGATCTAACAGAAAAAATCAAAGGGAAAATCGATAATCAGGTCTATCTCGTTGAGATTAGCAAGATTCAACGCTTCTATATCGAGAATCGGAAGGTTCTAGCAGAAACCGCGAGTCAGACCTACAGCATTGATTTGCGACTCTATCAGGTCCTTGACATTCTGCCAACCAATTTTATCCAAATTTCCCAATCAGAAATCATCAATATCGATTCCATCTCTCATCTCAAGCTCACCCCCAACGGCCTAGTAGAAATTTTCTTGAAAAACGAAAGCTTCACCTACTCTTCACGCCGTTACCTAAAAACCATCAAGGAGAAATTAGAACTATGAAAAAACAAGTATTTCACGACGCAGCTACTGGTGTCCTCATCGGTCTCATCCTCTCTATCATCTTTTCACTCATTTATGCACCAAGTACCTACGCCCCGTTAAGTCCCGACTCTCTCATCGGACAAATGATGGCTCAACATCAGGTTCACGGTGCCTTGGTCTTGCTCTACTGCACACTTATCTGGGCAGCCATTGGTATTCTCTTCAACTTTGGTAAACGATTATTCAGCCGTGACTGGAGCATGCTTCGTGCGACTCTGACTCATTTTTTCCTCATGCTAGTAGGCTTTATCCCACTAGCAACCCTAGCAGGTTGGTTCCCTTTCCACTGGTTCTTCTATCTCCAGCTCATTATCGAGTTTGCGATTGTTTACCTCATCATTTGGACTATTTCCTATAAAAGAACATCAAAAAAAGTAAACCATATCAATCAACTCTTGGAGCATAGAAAGTAGGAACTACCTAGGATAAATAAAAAGCCAAGCCGAAGCTTAACTTTCCAACTCATACAAATCTGCAATAATAGCTGCGACACGTTTGATATCTTCCAGCATGCCTCGCATTTCAAAGTCAGCCAAGACAGGGAAACCAAAGCGTTGGCTGTATTGCTTGGCTGTCAGGCAGTATTGGTTATTAAAGTTACGATTTCCTGAACCAACCACACCAAAACACTTACTAGCATTGTCACCATAGGCGATAAAATCCCCCACTGGTGTTGTCAAAATCTCGACATCTCCGTTATCAACGCCATTCCCACCTTCAAGGTAGGTCGGTAGAAAGGCGACGTAAGGGTGGTCCATTTCATAGAAATCGTGACCTTCCTTGACCAAATCCTTGATATGAATCTTTTGAACCTCTATTCCCTCGTGCTGGGACAAGAGATAGTCTTTCAAGCGCGTCACAAAACTCTCAGTATTGCCACTCAAACTAATATAAACTAAAGAAATTGTCTTCATATTTTCCTCCATGATTTTATTTTTAATCGAAAAATAACTACCAAGATTGTAACTTGATAGTTATTTTTTGTCAATACTTAGGCAAGTTCTTCTGTTTCCTCTTCTTCAGCCAAGGCTTTTTGTTGACGCCACATCTTATAGAAGACAAGGGCTAGGAAAAGAACATTGATGACGATAGAGAAAATACTAACGGCTTGTGAAATAACACTTATCCCTAAACGCATGCTCTCATCGTGAACTAACTGCACAGCGTCTTGTAAAGTCACATAGCTATAAATCGAACCAATAATGGCTAGCAAAACATAGCCGACATAAGTATAGTTTGCATATTGCAAATTCTTACGAATAAGGAAGATAATCGCTACTGCCACTAAAATAGCAGATAACACAATCAAGGCCATATTAAAAATAGAATGAGTTGCTTCTGCTACTCTATAGCTGTAATTAAGCTGGTCTTCTAATTGCTGAGCACTAATCCCTTCAATAGTTTTCTGACTCGCACGAAAGGCTTCTTTGCTAGGCAAGGGACTCAACATTCCAAATAGAGACGCAGCTGAAATCAGAGCAGACAAGATTAGCAAGACCCATAGATAAATCGGTTTCTTTTTCATGATAGAACCTCCTGATATTATTATTGATATTATAGCACCTTTTGTAAAGGAATACAAATCTTATAGTATAGTTTCTACCTGTTTTCGGTAGGCTTTTGGCGATTTTCCGCACAATTTTCGGAACACTTTATAGAAATATCCAACGTTACTGTAACCAACAGCATAGCAAATATCTTCAATACTGTCACTAGTCGAAAGCAAGAGCTGCTGGGCAGCCTTAATGCGTTGTTTGTTTAGTAATTCTGCGAAGGTCGAATTGGTTTCTCGCTTAATCAACTGACCTAGATAGACAGGATTGATAAAAAGATCCTTACTGATATCCTTGAGCGAAAGTTCTTTCTGATAATCACGCCCAATAACTTCCAGTACACTGACCACATTTTCATTCATGCGATATTGCCCAAAAAAGCGGGTCAGAGTTTCCTTAATATAAGGAACCAATTCATTGAAGGATTGAATAGCATGAATGGTTTTGACGATATCCGTCAGATCATCAGCTTTGAGATGTTCAAATAAGTGGAATACATCCATGACAAACTGAATAAAAAGCTGTTTGGTAATCGGAACACGAGGTGTATTTTCAAGAACTACCTTCTCCAAGAGGTTCAACTCTTCTACGATTTGGTTGAGATCCCCCTGAATGATAACCCTATAAATCGGTTCGTAATAGGCAAAGAGACTCTCAGACTGTTTTAAATTTACAGAACCGTAAAAGAGGGCTTTCTCAGCATTCAGCTTCCAGCTTTCAAAGTGTTCTTGATAGGGAGCTTCAAAGGGAGTAACGACTAAACCATCTAGGGGTTGATCAGAAATAAAAATCTGCCAATCTTGTCCTAACACATAGTAGGGAATGGTGAAAGAGCCTTGTTTTTCCTTGGATAGGCCTATCCACCAATTCTCCTTACCTCCTAGATAACTAACAAATCCAGCCTCATCTAAATCTTGACTGAGGGTCTGACTTTTCTTTCCTCTCTCACCGAGCTGACCTGCAATCTTCTCCAGCAGATTTCCCAACTCTACCTTATCAACAGGTTTGACCAGATAGTCCACCACACTAAGGTTCATTGCTCTTTTGACATAATCAAACTCCTGATAACCTGAGAGCAGGATATAGGCAGCATCTGGTAAGATTTCTTTCATCTCCCGAATCATATCAAGCCCTGTTTTGTCGGGCATATTGACATCGGAAATGACCACATCGACAGAATTTTCCTGAACATATTCTAAGGCTTCATCGGCATGACTGGCTGTTGCGACGACCTCCATTTCCCACTTATCAAAGGGAATCAAACGCTTCAGACCTTCTGTCACCATGTACTCATCATCTACTAATAATGCTTTATACATTTTCTCCCTTTCTACTCATCTTGAATTGTAATACGATACTGAACACCTGCTTGCTCTGCAGAATCTATAGTAATAGCATAGCGATCCCCAAAATAGAGCACAAAACGCTCATGGACATTGACAATCCCGATAGACTGCCTTTGGGCACTGTAGCTGGCTTGGTGTTCAAACTGTCTCTGCCTTAGTTTTTCTCGGAGATTTGCCAGCTTTTCAGACGACATACCACGACCATTATCTACCACTAAAATTTCCACAAAACCATCTCGTTTAAGAGCCTTGATGCTAATCACATTATCTGTCCGTCTGTGGTCAACACCATGAGCGAAATAATTTTCTACCAGCGGTTGCAAGGTAAACTTAGGAATCTTCATATTCTCTAACTCTGGGTCTATCTTGAAACCATAGGCAATGGACTTGGGATAGCGAACCATACAAAGATAACTATATTTACGGCAAAATTCTAATTCCTGTTTGAGAAGGGTTTCTCTTTCGTCAGAAATATTGTTACGCAAGAGACTACTGAATTCATAAATGATATCTGCCAACTCATCTTGACTTTGCATGACTGCGTACATACGTAAAAATTCCAGCGTATTATACATAAAATGAGGATTGATTTGAGCTTGTAGGGCTCGCATATTAGCATCCTTTTGACTAAGCTCTAACTGGTAAATATCATGAATATTCTTTTCCAATCGATCCAACATATCATTGGTCGTCTCCGCGATTAGGAGCAATTCCTGATCCTTTTCAAGCGTATCAATGCGAAGACCTTCTTCCCCTTGAGCAATAGCTTGAATGGAATCGACCAAATCCACTACCTGCTTTTGGTAATTAGCAAAGGTCTGCCTCAAAGTCAGATAAAGAATAACAATAAAGAGAAGGCTCAAGCCCACAATCAAAGCAGAGCTAGTCACTGTTCCTTGTAAAACGAAGTTTTTGGGAACTGCCACCTGAACCTGATAGCCATGAGAGGTCACACCAACAAACCAGTTTTCATTCTCCCTATTGACTCTCTCACCAATATGAAAAATCTCCGTATCAAAAGGCGATGTCACAGTCACAGCCATCGGGATATGACCTCGGGTATTGTCCACAGCATGGTATAAGATTTCTGGATCCAAGGAGATATAAACAACCCCTATCGATTGATCCGTCGCTGGGTCTAAAATAGGCACTCCAAAACTATTGGCCTCTGGTTTAAAGTCTTCCGCAAGTACCGTATGACCACCTCTCTCATTTCTGCTCGAAACATAAACTTCTTTAAAGTCCTGCAAGACGATTGCAACACCCGTTATATAGTCATTCTGAACATACAGGTCATCGATATTTTCATACAGAGAAATAGAAGTTGACGAAGCTGCTTGATGCTCCAACAGCCAATAAAAATACTCAGAAGTTGACAAGCTAAAGTACTTATAAACCCCTTGTATCCGGTCTTGATTGGCTACTAAATCTTGCGCTAGCTGGGCTGACTCGCGATAATAATATTCCACCTCTTCGACTGTTCGAGTAGTTACACGCTGGGCTACTCTTTGAGCTTCCTTTTCCCGTGAATCCCAGTCAGCGTAAGAAAGTAAGATTGCAAAACTCGCAATAATAATGATCATAACTGAACTGTAGGTTCGCAGAAGCGTATGTAGCCAAAACTGCTTCATTCTATTTTGTCGCCAATTTTTCATGGATGCTTTCATAGACCGGTTCCAACATATCACTGATAAAGAAATGCCACATCCCAATTCCTACAAAGAAAAGTAGAGCAGGCATATAATAACCAATTGCTACAAGTAGCACAGTCCCAAGGAAAACCTTGGCCACAGCCACTAGACTCATAAAGATGCCAATCAAGGATAGTTTGAGACTATTTCGATAGGACAAATCAAAATAAACTTGTAATTTCAAAGATACTGTATAAGCCAAAAAGAGCAGGGCAACTACTAGGACATTCAAAAAGGTCGCAATCAGATGAACAATAGTCTGATGAGGCAATTGCACCAAGAGATACAAGCCATAAACCAAAACTAGATCCACTCCTAGAAAGCTATAGAAAATCAGGTTGCTTGATACAAAATTTTGTTTGTAAAGAGACCAAGCCTCCTTCAAACTGTATTCTCGAAAGCTATAACCATGTTCTGCATATAAACTCATCAAGGTGGCACTAGCTGGCGCTAGACCAAGGATAATCCCTCCTGCTAAAGTTAATAGCCAAAAGAAGGCTGTCGTAATCATCCCTAAAAAGAAACGATTAAAGACAAAGTCTAAAAATCTCCCCATGATATCCTCCTAAAAATAACTCTGAAACTATTATAGCATATTTCAAGCGTTTTCAAACACATAGACTATCCATTTACAATCCCACCAAACCGTGGTACAATGAGAATTGTGATAAAATTATCAGGAGACAATTCATGAAAAAATCTATCTTAACTACACTGCTTTTTGCAGTTCTTTACTTCCTCTGCATGGGGATTGGTGTCCTTTTGGGCAACCTCTTTGACCAAACTGGAAACATGTTTTATGCGCCTGCCTTTACTGGCCTTGTAGGCGGCAGCGTCTATATGATCCTAGTCGCAAAAATTCCGCGCTTTGGAGCCATTACCACTATCGGCCTTGTCATGGCCCTCTTTTTCTTGGGAACTAAACACGGTGCTGGTGCCTTCCTTCCTGGAATTATCTGTGGCCTCCTAGCAGATGGAGTAGCTAACCTCGGAAAATACAAGGACCAAACAAAGAACCTCCTTTCTTTCCTTATTTTTGCCTTTAGCACATCAGGACCAATCTTGCTTATGTGGATTACTCCCAAAGCCTATATGGCTACCCTTCTGGCAAGAGGAAAATCGCAAGAATATATCGACCGTATCATGGTCGCACCAAACCCTGGAACCGTCCTTCTATTTATCGCAAGTATTGTCATCGGAGCCCTAGTGGGTGCTTTGATTGGACAAGCCTTGAGTAAAAAATTGGCACAAAAAATCTGATTAATAAAAAAGAGCCACACGGCTCTTTTTTATTTATGACTCAATTTCTTGGTCAGGAAATCTCCCAAGAATTGGATTGCAAAGATAATCAAAATGATAATGATAGTTGCCAAAATGGTCACATCGTGATTGTAACGGTTAAATCCATAGGCGATAGCTACGTTACCAATACCACCTGCTCCGACCGCTCCCGCCATGGCTGTTTCACCGACTAGTGAAATCAAGGTTACAGTCGTCACACGGATCAAATCTGGAAGGCCTTCTGATAGGTAAACACCTACGATATCCCAGAATGTCGCTCCGCTAGCTTGAGCCGCCTCAATGACACCACCATCTAGCTCAGCCAATACCACCTGTACTTGACGGGCAAAGAAGGCAAAGACTGCAAAAGATAACGGTACGATAGCCGCATTTGGACCAATGCTTGTTCCTACGATTAGATGAGAGAAGGGTGACAAGACTGCCAAGAGAATGATAAATGGTACCGCACGGAAAATAGAGGTAATCTTATCCAAAATCCAAAAAACAACTTTATTTTCCAAAACACCACCCGGCGCTGTCAAGACAAGGAAAAGACCTGCCACCAGCCCCAAGAAACCTCCAATAATAAAGGAAAGAACTGTCATATAAAGGGTTAGGTAAATGGCTGTTCCCCAGCCTGCTTGACCAGCCCAGCCCATTTTATAGACATTTGGCAAATAGGTTTGAATCAATGATTCCATCTTACTGTCCTCCCTTCAATACTTTTAGCTGTACGCCTGCTTGACGAATGGCTTCTTGAGCACCTGCCAACGCTGCTTTTTCACCTGACAAGACCACAACTAATTCTCCAACAGGAGTACCATCCAAAATTTCGATATTTCCATAGAGGATATTAGCCGTTACTTGGTAATGCTTGTACAATTCATTCAAAAGTGGCTCGTCTGTTGAAGCCCCTGCATACTTGAGTTGCACCAAGAGACTATTTTCAGACAGATTTTCCACGATTTCTTGCTTCTCAATCTTAACCATAGCTTCATCAATGCCTGTGGCTGTTGAGATAAAGTCCTGGGTCAAAGGTTGTTTAGGGTCTGAAAAGATTTCAAGGACACTGCCCTCTTCAATCAAATGTCCATCCTGCATAACTGCCACACGGTTGGCAATGTCTTTGACAATCTGCATTTCATGCGTAATCAAGACAACAGTCAAACCTAATTTTTGGTTCAAATCTTGCAACAAGGCCAAAATCTGCTTGGTAGTCTTAGGATCAAGGGCGGAAGTTGACTCGTCTGAAATCAAGATTTTTGGATCATTTGCCAAGGCACGCGCAATGGCCACACGCTGTTTTTGCCCTCCAGATAGTTGTGAAGGGTAGTTTTCAGCACGGTCCGCCAAGCCAACCAAGTCCAACAACTTGGCTACTTTAGCCTTCTTTTCTTCCTTGCTGAGTCCAGAGTGTTTAAGGGCAAAGGCTACATTCTCCTCTGCCGTCTTTTGGCTCATCAGGTTAAAATGCTGGAAAATCATCCCGATATCTTGACGTTTACGACGCAACTGCTCTGCCGTCAAGGTGACCTTACCATCAAAAATCACATCATCGTCAATGGTAATTTTCCCCGCAGATGGTTTTTGCAAGAGGTTAATTACCCGTACAAGGGTTGACTTCCCTGCTCCAGAATATCCAACGATTCCGTAGATATCCCCTTCTTGGATGTGAATAGTCACATCCTTGACCGCTGTGATGGTTCTCTTCTTTTGGTGAAAAGTCACATCGATCTGATCTAACTTGATAATATCTCTACTCATAGCTTCTAATCAGCTCCTCTACTAATTCAATATGGGTGTAATAATCGGCGATTCGCACGTTTTCATCTCCACCGTGGTCTCGGCTGTTGGCATTTCCTAGACCGAAGGCCACCATTGGCACCTCTAGGGCATCAAAGACCGTATGCATAGGCCCTGTCCCAGCTGTAGTTGGCAAGACTGAAACGCCCTGTGGATAGAATTTCTTAGCCAACTCGATTACATTAAGAATGGCTGGTGCGCTCATATCGCTTCGATAGCTCATCTCTCCCAAGGTATAGTATAATTCTACCTTATCAAAGCCATTTTTGTCTAGCTGTTTCCGAATTTTTTCCAGAACATCATGCGGTTCTAGGCCAGGAACCAAACGAACTTCTAGCTTAGCGCTGGCTTCTGCTGGCAAAATCGTTTTAACTCCTTGCCCTTGATAACCTGACTGAATCCCTTCGATATTAAGGGCTGGCTCAAAAAAGAATCGTTTTAGAAAGGCTGCGCGGTCCTCTTGTAAGAGAGGCAATTCCAAACCATAAATCTGACTGATTTCCCCTGGATTTCGTTGGGCATAGATATCCACCAAGGCCAACTCACGTTCATTTGGTTCTTGAACTTCTTCGTACAAACCTTCAACCAAGATACGACCATCTGCGACACGAAGAGACTGTAAGGCTTGGAGGAGGTACCAGGGAGCTGATTCCACAACCCCACCATAACTAGAATGGATATCCACATCAGCACTTTTTACCTTGGCATCAAAAGTCACAATTCCCTTATTTCCACCAGAAATTTCTAGCTGTTCCAAGGCATTTTTGGTCCCTTGTTCCCAGACCAACAAGTCTGCGCCACGAAGTTTGTCCGCATGTTTTTCCAGATACTTATCCAGGTCTGTCGAAGCTGATTCCTCCGCTCCCTCCATGATAAAACTGATATTGACAGGCAGGTCATCGTGGTGCTGCATGTATTTTCTCAAAGCACTCAAACGAGCTGTGATATGACCCTTGTCATCGTCAACCCCACGCCCATACATGAAGCCATTACGCACCGAAAGAGTAAAAGGATCCTCCGTCCAGACCTGATCCCCGTCCGCTGGCACAGTGTCATAGTGGTTATAGAAAATCAAGGTCTTAGCATCTGGGCGCGAACTCTTGAAATGCGCCATGACAAAGGGAGCCGTATAAGTCTCATCAATCTCCACTTCAGCCCCAACACGCTTGAAAATCTCACCCAGATAGTTTGCGACTTCCTTAAGTCCAACCTGCTGGGCAAAGACCGATTTCTTAGAAATCAAGGTACGCAAAACCTCAAAATAATGCTGGGCTACATGATCTTTTTCAAATTTTTCAATCTGTTCTTGTTCGCTAGGAAAAACCATATTCTCTCTACCTTTCTATGAACTACTCTTCCTGACAATCCATGCTCTATACAAAAGCAAGAGGTGGAATTCTCTCTCCCACCTCCCTGTTTCTTATTACCAAACTGGTTGATCCAAACCGTCTGATGTTTCTTCGATAACTTTTTTCACTTCATCCGTGTGGTAAGCTGCGATTACTTTCTTGATAGCATCAGCCTTAGGTGATGTTTCCCAGTCTTTTTTCGCAACGATGATATTGTACCATTGTTTTGAGTTTTCATCAGCTTGTTCTTTGAAAAGTGCTTTCTTGTAGTCCAATTTTGCTTCTGTAACGAAGGTATTGTTTACAACGGCAGCGTCAACTGATGACAATGAACGAGCAGTTTGGCTAGCGTCCAATTCAGTGATTTTCAAGTTCTTTGGATTTTCTTTGATGTTAGCAACTGTTGCAAGAGCAGTTCCTGAAACATCCAATTTAATCAAGCCAGCTGATTGAAGCAAGTAAAGCGCACGGCTTTCGTTTGTAGCATCGTTTGGTACAGCGATTTCTCCGTTTGCTGGGATATCTTCTACTTTATTGTACTTATTGTCACTTCCATTCAAACCTGAGTAAAGGCGGATTGGAGAGATATAAGTATCTGCAATCGCTACAAGGTCTTTTCCGTTTTCTTTGTTCCAGTTGTTCAAGAAGTTGTAGTGTTGGAAAGCGTTCAAATCTACTTCGCCATCAGCAGTTGCCTTGTTTGGTTGTGAGTAGTCTGTGAACTCTGTAAATTCCAAAGTGATACCGTCTTTTTTAACCAATTCTTGAACCTTATCCCAACGAGCTTCTTCAGAACCGCTACGGTTGACAGTTGCGATTTTGATAGTTGTTGCATTGTCTGCTTTCTTTTCTGAGTTTCCGCAAGCGACAAGAGCCAAACCTGCGACTGTAGCAAGGGCTGCTACACCAAGCCATTTTTTGATTTTCATGATTCTTTCTCCTTAAAAATAATACCGTACTAGTATCTCACAATTTGTTTGATTTCACAAATTGTTATTAGATAGCCAGATATATAGTTTAAAACTATATCCCTAAAAACTGAGAAATCACCCATCTTATTCCGAATGGATGACTTCAAGAAATTATTTAATATCAGCTTCTGCTGGTAGGTAAGTGTCGCCGAAGAATTGTTTAGACAACTTTTCAAGAGTTCCGTCTTTGTAGAGTTCTTGGATACGTTTGTCTACAAATGTTTTCAACTCATCTTGACCTTTGGCAAGAAGTGGGTAAACGTAAGGTTGTTGGTCGCTTGGAAGTTCAATAACTTTCAAGTTGTCCAAACCTTGGTTCTTGATAACTGTTTCAACACCGATTTTATCAAAAATTTTGTAGTCAAACTGTCCATCGCTCAAGCGTCCCATGATTTGTTGGAAGTCAGCTCTAGTATAGTTAAGGACAGTCGGATTATCTGAGTGTTGTTTGTTGTAGTCTTCTAACTGTTTAGCAGATGTTGTCCCTTGAACAACTTCTGTTGATTTTCCACCGATATCATCAAGCGATTTGATGCTAGAGTCGTCTTTTTTCACTACAAGAACGTTAGGGTTTTTAGCAGTTGGAGCTGCGTAGAGGTATTTCTCTGCACGTTCTTTAGTGTAGCTGATGTTGTTAACTGCCATTTGGTAACGGTCAGCATCAAGTCCTGCAAAGACTCCTGACCACTCTGTCTTCTCAAACTTGACATCATACTTGTCAGAATCTTTAAAGATAGCGCGAACTAGTTCAATCTCATAACCAGTCAATTCACCATTTTCTTCATAGTTGAATGGTTTTGGTGAAGCGTTAGTTGCTACGATGATTTCTTTCTTGCTAGCTGCTTCTCCTTCTTTCTTAGCACCACCTGAGCAAGCTGCTAGCACACCTGCAGCAACAAGCCCTAGGGCAGCAAGAGATGAGTATTTAACGATTTTTTTCATGTCATTTCCTCCAAAATAGAATACCTTATTATCTTATCAGAAAAAAAGTAATTATGCCATTATATGATATTTATCTCTGTGATAGATTTTCTTTATAGCCCATTTAAAATAGTAAACGCAGGACGGCAATTAAGACAACTCCAAAGAGAACTGTTCCGACTAGATTGCGGTATCGAAAGGCTACCCAAGCGGTTGGAAAGACTGCCAAGAAGTCTAGCCATTTAATTTGAGGAAGACTCCCAACCTTGCCTGTCACTACACTTGAAAGAATCAAGGCAAAGATAATAGAAACGGGCAAGAACTTCAAAAAACGCTCAACGATCGCAGGCAAGCCCCTATACTTGACCAAGATGAAAGGAATCATACGGGGGATCCAGGTCACCAAGCCAGAGAAAATAACTGCTAATAAAAGATACTTACTGACCATCTAAAACCACCCCCATTGTACAACCTAGCAAGGTCGCAAACAGAACAGCTAGCGACTGAGACACCACTGTTAAGAGTAAAAAGAAGGACACCGCAACAACTGCTAGGATAATGAGCAGATTGCGGACAGGAATCCGTCTTTGCATAATCTGGAATTGCGAAGCAAAAATTCCAATGAACATCCCAACCAGGGCAAAATCCAAGCCAAAGATTTCTGGATTTGGCAGCAGACCACCCAGAGCCGTTCCGACAACTGTTCCCACAAACCAAGCCACATAGCTGTTGAGATTGTTTCCGTGCATCCACATAGGATTGACCTTGTCTGTATGGGCTAACTCGCCCATCAAAACGCCATAAGTCTCATCCGTCAAGAGACTAGACATACCGATATTTTGCCAGAGACTGGTATGACGGAAATAGGTTGACGCATGCAAACTCAACAAAAAGAGACGCAAATTAATCAAAAAGACCGTCATAGCAATAGCTGCTACAGGTGCTTGAACCGCAATCAGTGCCAACATGGCAAACTGGGCACTCCCAGCATAAACAAAGAGGCTCATCAAGCCCATCTCAACAGGTGTCACATAGGGCGCACCAATAATCCCACAGGCCAAGCCAATACTGACATAACCAAGGGCCGTTGGCATGGCCGCCTGCGCCCCCTCCCAAAATCCTTTTTCTTTCATCTTTCTCCTCATATTGTCTTAATAATACTCAATGAAAATCAAAGAGCAAACTAGAAAGCTGGCCACAGGTTGCTCAAAACATTGTTTTGAGGTTGCAGATAGAAGCTGACGCAGTTTGAAGAGATTTTCGAAGAGTATAAGTAGGCTGAAAAGGCTCCAGCCATAGCATGGACTATTATAACACATTCAGGAAAGAGAAAAAAGTCTGCTGATTGTAATCAGACAGACTCCATTTTATTCTTATTTAATCTTGAAGAATTGAACAATTGCCACAATACCTTGATAAATAAAGACAAAGGCAATGGTGTAACTAATATAGAGACCGGTCATCAATGGGTGTCCCATCATGATTAAACCTGCTACGATTCCTAAAATCCCCATCCAAACTAGAGGGGTACCTACCGATTTATCCGTCTTACGAACCTTGAAACCAACGATAGTTTTTGTAATACCATTTGTCAAGGCCCATAAAGAAATGATAAATGGTACAAATGTTACCATTTCAATAAAGCTACCTGAGAACAAGGTAAGAGCGAGGATGAGGGTAACAATTCCTCCAAATAAATTCCAGCCATGCTTTTCTTCTGATTTGAAGTATTGTACAATCTCAGAAATCCCTTGAACTGCAAATACAAGTGCAAACCAGAAAGTCATGGAAGCCAAGCTAATAAGAGGATGTGCAAACATATTAAAACCTGCAAAAACTGCAAAAATACCCGCAATTAGTAACAACCATTTCCAAATTTTCGACATTATTTTTCTCCTTTTTTAGAGGAATCTTCCTCTAGTATTCCATAAATCATCATATCCAAAACCTGTGATAATTGATGTTCATATCCTGAAACCAAGTCAGGCAAACTGCTATCTGACGAAACAGTTAAATAATAGGAACGAAACATATCCTGAATCAATCGCAGATAGTCCATAGCTCGTTTCTCATCAATATGCTCTTTCAGTTTGGATTCTGATATAAGTTTTTGACAAACTTGTTCATTCAAGTCCAAAAAGATAGCTTTTGGATTCTGATATAAGTTTTTGACAAACTTGTTCATTCAAGTCCAAAAAGATAGCTTTCTGTGGTGCAATGTCTGCTTCCAATTCTTCTGGTGTCGCAATCATTGCCTCAAAGAAAATGTGGCTATGTTCTGGGTATTGCTGATAAAATTGGTGACGTCTTTCCATATAATCAGCTAAGGAGGGCACTTGACCTTCCACCCCCAGAAACACTGCCAAAGCTTTCTCAAAACTCTCCTGAAAACAAGTTAGATAGAGGTCTGATTTCCCTGAAAAATTATGATACAAAACTCCTTTGGAAATACCATCCACTTTACAAAGTTCATTGATGACAAAACCTTGATAGCCTTTTGTAGCAAATTCAAACAAAGCAGCGGTAATGATTTTCTCTCTTCGTAGTCTTGTTTTTTCTTCTTTTCTCATGTATTTATCTCTACATTTTTTAATTATAAACCGATTGGTCTGAAGTGTCAAGCAACTTTCTCAAAAATTTAACAGTCTGCTGATTGTAGCCATCATAAACAGACTGGAATCCAGTCTCAAACATATAATATACACATTCTTCGCTAAATGTTTTCACGGATATTCAAGAGTATGATAAAGGCAGCTAGAAGAAATAGCAATAAAACAAAGCTAACTGCCAGAGTTCCAAAGCTAGTAGCAATGGTTACCAAAGCTATTGTAAATAAGCTAGGTAAAACAACTGTAATGGCACCGATAGAGGATTGAACTGCTCCCATTGACTCCTCAGGTATTTGTTTAAAAATGAGTTCCTGTAATCGAGGAGAGAGGATACCTGCGAAAAAGGCATCCAAGGCACTAAAGATAAGAATCCAGTCAAAACGAACTGCCACAAAGCCAACTAAAAGGAGTAATTGGATAATAAGCGAGGCATATAGGGCTAGTTTTATGGAGATTGTATTCTTCAGATAGCCACTCACAAGGCTTCCGACAATAAGGGCTGACAATTCAAGGGTGGATAACAAGGCAAGAGATTGACCTGTTTGTAAATTCAAAAAGGGCTGATTCCTCAAAAACAGAGTAGAAACAGGAACTGTAACATTTATCACTGCTTGACTAATAGAGATAATAAACAAAACCAAGAGCACCTTATTCATATTCCATATCAATTTTGATGATTGGAGCAGATGCTGGCAAAAGGATTTTACAGAGAGTCCTTCTTGATAGCTAATCGTTTTTTCTACTTTCAAGAGGTCTGTTTTTATGAAAAGAATACCTAAAAATGCGATTAAAAAGGTCAGAGCATTCAGTAAGGAAATAGACTGGATAGATAGAATACCTAGTAAGACTCCTCCTAGAATATTACTGATTGTTTTCACTAAACTAACAGTTGACTGTTTAAATCCAATAGCTTCTGCCAGATGGTCTTGCCCAATAATTCTAATGAAAATCGGAGTGAGCATGGCGCCTGAAAAATAACTCAATGTGTCAGATAAGAGGTTAATCAGACAAATAAATGCTACTAATAACAAGGAAAAGGACTGCCCTGAAAGTGATAAAGAAACGATAGAGTAAAGCAAAAATTTTGCAAAACTAATCATTGTATATTTTAGGACACGATGATGTTGAAAATCCGCCAAAACTCCCAGAAAGATTTGCAGAACTTGAGGAAGGGTTTCTGAAATCGTGATCAGTAAAATCGCCAAAGGGGCAAAAGATGCATCTGCCACATAATTCAAAAAGGCCAGATAAAAAATCGTATCCCCAACCGTTGAAATCCACTGGTTGATAGTTAATTGCCTAAAATCTCTATTTTGAAGAAATACTTTCATCACAACTCCTTTTAAAGTTCCAGTGTATAGAAAACAAGACTTGGTTTAATATTGAACTCCAAGCCTTGCTCATATTCAGATTCATCCATTATATGATGTTCATGCCGTATTTTATAATAAATCATATCTTAAAAATACCAGACCACACTATTCCCTGCTTGTATTTAGCTTCTTTCTTTTGGACAAATTTTGCTAAATCCAACAACTCTGTCGGCGGTTCACCTTTAAAGCTCAACAATTCTTTAGAGACGGCAAAAGAAAGACGTACAGCTAACAAATCTTCATTAGTACTAGAGAACTGTTTTGCTGTTTCCAGCAATTGCTTCCTAAATTCTTCCGTCAAGCTAATTTCTTTATTATTGTATAGGGAATGAATTAACATTTGTAACTGACTTTGTTTTTCCATCGTTTACCTCATTTTATCTAGGACGCCAAGTTTCACTTTTAGTCCAGCCATTTACAGTATGCTCATAATTAAACATATACTGTACGAATTCCCATCTATAAACCACTTCTGCGACTTAGGATCTGCTTGAAGTGCTTTACAAGGATAGTATAACACGAAAATTAGCTTATTTTAGAAAATCGCATATTTGATATTTTTTCTTATAGAAATTTCAGATTTGCAATTGTTGACTACTCAATAAGTTCTTTGTATTGCTTCAAACGCAATTCGAAGAGGGCTAGCAATTGTGGATTTTCTAATACTTGCAGAGATTGGATAAATCTTTCAATCTCTTTTTGATTGCTTCCTTTGGTTTGAAGGAAAATCTTCATTTTCTTTAAAAACTGCCACAATACTTTTTCAAAAACATCGTATGGACGAAGCATGCTCTCTAGCTCAGCTTCAAAAATTGGGATATAAGAGAAAAGTTTACGCTCCATGAGTTCTGATATAATATTCAGAAATCCACTTTTCATATACAATCGATTATGTACCAACTCTTTAAATTCCCTAGATTTCTCAATTAAAGCGGTCGATAAAAATATCAAATCTTGATTGCTCAAGAAGGGCATGGTATTGCAAAAGAGATAGAGTTCAAACCAGGTCCAAGACTCAATAGCATAGAGATAGATAGTCAAAAACTCGCTATCTTCTTTTACTAATGGATAGTTCTTATTTAAGGAATGGAGTGCGTTTTTAATTACAATGGCATTCAAACGACGATAGGTCTCTGCCATCTGTTCTTGCTCGACTTCCTCCAACAGTTGCTCTAAACCAGCTATATCTTGGTGGGCAAAGCGATCCACAACCTTTCTACCAATTCGCATATGTGGAGATTCTTGATAGTTGTTGAGCTTGTGCCCAAACTCATCAAAGGTCACATTTATACCTTGGATAGCTAGAATCAACTTATCTGCAGACAGCATAGACTGCCCTAGTTCGAACTTGGATAGCTGAGAAGCTGTTAGTCCAGCACAAGCCACATCTGACTGCTTGAGCTTTCTAGCCAAGCGCAATTCCTTGTAAAATTCTCCCAGTTCCATTCTCTCGATCATATTACCACCTCCTATTTTTTATATAGTATATCATTATTTACAATCATTTGTCAAAATATTCTGACATTTAAGCAAGTAAAAAAGCCAGCCCTAAGCTGACTCTTTATTCCATGGTATCAAAAGCAAGACTTGGTTTAGCATTGAGATCCAAGCTTGCAAAGTTTTCTTTGTTCCACTCGCTGACGCTGGCATAGGCAATCATACCTGCATTGTCTCCGCAAAGGCGCAGAGGTGGGATGATGACCTTGACATCTGTGATTTCAGCTGCTAGGCGTTCTCTGAGACCTTTATTGGCTGCCACGCCACCTGCCACAACCAGGGTTTTAACAGGATATTTTTCCAAGGCTTTCTTGGTTTTAGCCATGAGAATATCCATAACTGCCGCTTGGAAGGACGCACACAAGTCCTCTGTTGACAAGCTCTCTCCCTTTTGCTCGGCATTGTGGTGAAGGTTGATAAAGGCAGATTTCAAACCTGAGAAAGAGAACTCCAGATTATCTTCCTTAATCATGGCACGTGGAAAATCATAAATATCTTGCCCCTGATGAGCCAACTCGTCAATCTCGCGACCTGCAGGATAGGTCAAGCCCATGACACGGCCGACCTTATCATAGGCCTCACCAACCGCATCATCTCGCGTTTCCCCAACAATCTTGTAATCACCAGCCTCAGAAACATAGACCAACTCTGTGTGCCCACCACTTACTAAAAGTGCTAACAAGGGGAACTCCAAAGGCTCCACGCTCTGAGCTGCCATGAGGTGGCCAGCCATGTGGTTAACGGGAATCAGCGGAAGCCCATGTGCCCAAGCAAAGGCCTTGGCAGCTGACAAACCGACTAGTAAGGCTCCGACCAAGCCCGGTCCATAGGTGACCGCCACAGCTGTTACATCGTCTTCGGTAATCTCTGCTTCTGCTAGCGCCTCCTCGATACAGGCTGTAATGACCTCGACATGGTGGCGACTGGCTACTTCTGGCACTACGCCCCCAAAACGTTTGTGACTCTCAATTTGACTAGCAATGACATTGGACAAGAGCTCATCGTCGTTTTTCAAGACGGCGACACTGGTCTCATCACAGGATGTCTCAAATGCTAAAATATATCTATCCTTCATCTATTTCTCTCTTCATGATGATGGCGTCCTCGACTGGGTCATGGTAGTAGGCCTTTCGCTCAGCGATGACTGCCATCTTTTCTTTCTTGTAAAATGCTTGCGCTCGTTGATTTGACTTTCTGACTTCGAGAAAAATCTCCTTGTCTGTCGGCAATTGAGCAAACAAGGCTGACGCAATTCCCTGACCCTGATAGGTTTGTTTGACAGCGATTTGCAGGACCTCTGCTTCAAAAAGATTCTCCTGCACAGCTAGAAAGCCAATCACTTCTACCCCATCATAAGCCAAAGCATACCAAGTCTGGTCTTGAGCCAGGTCTGCTTGGATTTGTCCTAGCGTCCAAGGACTGACTGGGTAAACAGCTATCATAACAGCGTAGATGGCTTGAGCCAAGTCAGGCTGCTGTTGGATTCGTTTGATCTCTATCATAGGCGTTTAATGTAAGACTCACCAGACTCTGTATGGTTCTTAAGCCAGTTTTCCTCAGCCTCAACTCGTTTGAGATAATTCGGAACAAAGTCGTGCAAGGAGTCTTTTTCCTTGTCCCAAGCCAAAAGAGCAAGATTGGCTGCATTAGGCAAGGTTTCTTTGAAATTAGTCCTTGGCAAGTGTTCTTGAATCTGCTCCACAAAGGTGCCAACTTCTCCGACGAAGGTTACCTGACTAGCACCCTTGATTAACTCAATCACTCGCTCAAAAGGCAGGTGCGCTTCTGGCATGACAGGTTTGGCATTTTCATAAAATCCTGCATAAACATTGTTGCGACGCGCATCCATCAAGGGGACGAACAAGCCTTCTTGTTGGTAGGGCACCAGAGCCAAGAGGCTAGACATACCGACTAACTCAATGTTCAGAGTATGAGCCAACGTCTTAGCAGTGGCTACCGCGATTCGCAAGCCTGTGTAGCTACCCGGCCCTTCCGCCACCACGATTCGGTCCAAGTCCTTGGGTGTCCAGTCCAAACTTGTCATCAAAAAATCGATGGCAGGCATGAGGGTAATACTGTGATTTTTCTTGATATTAATCATCGTCTCGGCAAGAACCTGCTTGTCCTCTAAAATAGCGAGAGAAAGAGCCTTGCTGGACGTATCAAAAGCTAATACTTTCATAACACATTCCTATCTTTTTGTCTGCTTACTATTATACTACAAAAGCTGGCACATGGGAATTTTCTTTGCCCCCAAACAAAAATGCCCCAGCATAAGCAGGACATCTAAGCATTTAATCCAAAGTAAAATACAAACCAAACGATATAGGTTACGAGGAAGAGAAAAAGCGAGTAAAGAGTCACAAAACTAATCTTCCACAAGAGCTTGGTTTGTCGTCGTTCCATTTTGGCAAATAGAAGATTCCCTCCATAAACACAAGCAACAAAAACGATAAAAGCCACCAAGCGGACTCCGATAGCAAAAGAAAATAAGTTATACATAGGGCAACCTCCTTGACTTAAAAACTATAGGGAATTATGACAAACGATAAATTCCACTTCCATTATCAAGATAACATACTTTCTTTATTTTTGCAAACGCTTCCTAACGAGTGACTCTGTGACTTTCTCGTTCCCGTCTTTTACTAATTTTTCATTTTGTGGTATAATTGAAATAATTGTAACGAATCAAGGTCAATCTAGACAAAAAATGGAATGAAATCAAGCAAATATCTGCTAAAAGTTTGGAATAAGCTGACCTGTAAATAGAAAGGAACTATATGATTTACAAAGTTTTTTATCAAGAAACAAAAGAACGTAGCCCACGTCGTGAAACAACACGCGCACTATACCTAGACATCGATGCTAACTCAGAACTTGAGGGCCGTATCGCTGCTCGCCAACTTGTCGAAGAAAATCGCCCAGAGTACAATATCGAGTATATCGAACTCTTGTCTGACAAATTGCTAGATTACGAAAAAGAAACTGGCGCCTTCGAAATCACGGAGTTCTAATATGACCTATACTCTTAAACCTGAAGAAGTCGGCGTTTTTGCCATCGGTGGTCTGGGAGAAATCGGGAAAAACACATACGGGATTGAATACCAAGATGAGATTATCATCGTCGATGCTGGGATTAAATTCCCAGAAGATGACTTGCTGGGTATCGACTATGTCATTCCTGACTACTCTTACATCGTGGACAATATCGACCGCGTCAAGGCTGTCTTAATCACACACGGACACGAGGACCACATTGGTGGGATTCCTTTCCTGCTCAAGCAAGCAAATGTCCCGATTTACGCTGGACCACTTGCCTTGGCTTTGATTCGTGGGAAACTCGAAGAACACGGCCTCTTGCGCAACGCCAAACTTTACGAAATCAACCACAATACTGAGTTGACCTTTAAAAACCTCAAGGCAACGTTCTTTAGAACGACTCACTCTATTCCAGAACCTTTAGGGATTGTCATCCATACTCCTCAAGGGAAAATCGTTTGTACGGGTGACTTCAAGTTTGACTTTACTCCAGTTGGAGAACCAGCAGACTTACACCGTATGGCAGCCCTTGGTGAAGAAGGTGTGCTTTGTCTTCTGTCTGACTCAACAAATGCAGAAGTGCCAACCTTTACCAACTCTGAAAAAGTCGTTGGTCAGTCCATCATGAAGATTATCCAAGGCATTGAAGGACGTATCATCTTTGCATCCTTTGCCTCAAATATCTTCCGTCTCCAGCAAGCAACAGAAGCTGCTGTTAAGACTGGACGTAAGATTGCGGTCTTTGGTCGTTCGATGGAAAAGGCCATTGTCAACGGAATCGATCTTGGCTACATCAAAGCTCCTAAGGGAACCTTTATCGAGCCAAATGAAATCAAAGACTATCCTGCAGGAGAAGTTCTCATCCTCTGTACAGGTAGTCAGGGTGAGCCAATGGCAGCTCTCTCTCGTATCGCCAACGGAACCCACCGTCAAGTGCAACTCCAACCTGGCGATACTGTTATCTTCTCATCTAGTCCAATTCCAGGAAACACCACCAGCGTTAACAAATTGATTAACATCATTTCTGAAGCTGGTGTCGAAGTTATCCACGGTAAGGTTAACAATATCCATACATCTGGACACGGTGGCCAGCAAGAGCAAAAACTCATGCTCCGCTTGATTAAGCCAAAATACTTCATGCCTGTCCATGGTGAATACCGCATGCAAAAACTCCACGCTGGACTAGCAGTGGATACTGGGGTTGAGAAGGACAATATCTTTATTATGAGCAATGGTGATGTGCTTGCCCTTACTGCTGACTCAGCTCGTATCGCAGGTCATTTCAACGCTCAAGATATCTATGTCGATGGAAATCGTATCGGTGAAATCGGTGCTGCTGTCCTTAAAGATCGTCGTGATCTATCTGAAGACGGTGTCGTTCTGGCAGTCGCAACTGTTGACTTCAAATCGCAGATGATTCTGTCTGGTCCAGACATCCTCAGTCGAGGCTTTGTCTACATGAGAGAGTCTGGCGACTTGATTCGCCAAAGCCAGCGCATCCTCTTCAATGCAATTCGTATCGCACTGAAAAACAAGGATGCTAGCGTGCAATCTGTCAATGGTGCCATTGTCAACGCTATTCGCCCCTTCCTCTATGAAAATACAGAACGTGAACCGATTATCATCCCGATGATCCTCACACCAGATGAAGAATAAAGCAAGAAAACAGCCCCGAAGACGGAGCTGTTTTTTCTATGCTTTCTTTTCTTGATTTTTAGAAATACTACGATTTTTACCTTCCAGATACACCATCAAAATAGAAATATCTGCTGGGTTTACTCCCGAAATACGGCTGGCTTGTCCGATGGTTTCTGGATTGATGAGTTTGAACTTCTGGCGAGCTTCTGTCGCGATAGAATCAATGTCATCCCAATCAATATTGGCTGGAATGCGTTTTTCTTCCATGCGTTTCATCTTGGCAACCTGATCCATGGCTTTGGAAATATAACCTTCGTACTTGATTTCTGTTTCAATCAATTCGATAATCTTGTCATCCAAGTCCTCAGCAGCTGGTCCGATGAAAGCCACCACATCTTGGTAAGAAACTTCTGGACGGCGAAGGAATTCCTTGGCTGTCACTGCATCGGTCAACGGTTTAAAGCCCATCTCCTCAACCTTGGCATTGGTTTCCTTGACTGGCTTAAGTTTGATGCTGTCCAAACGCTTCATTTCATTTTCAAATTGATTTTTCTTGATTTCAAAACGAGTCCAACGTTCATCATCCACAAGACCAATCTCACGTCCCATCTCTGTCAAACGCATATCAGCATTGTCATGACGGAGAATGAGACGGTATTCCGCACGGCTGGTCAAGAGACGGTAGGGTTCAATAGTGCCCTTGGTCACCAAGTCATCAATCATGACCCCAATATAACCGTCACTGCGTTTCAAAATCAACTCAGGCTTGCCTTGGATTTTCAGAGCCGCATTGATACCCGCGATAATCCCTTGGCCAGCAGCTTCTTCATATCCAGATGTACCATTTGTTTGACCAGCAGTGAAAAGACCTGAGATTTTCTTAGTTTCCAGAGTCGCACGCAACTGATGAGGCAAGACCATATCGTACTCAATGGCATATCCTGTTCGCATCATCTCAGCATTTTCCAGACCTTTAATGGAATGAACTAGCTCACGTTGGACATCCTCAGGCAGACTGGTTGAAAGTCCTTGAACATAGACTTCCTCAGTATTGCGCCCTTCTGGCTCAAGGAAGAGTTGGTGACGTTCCTTGTCCGCAAAGCGCACAATCTTGTCTTCAATCGACGGACAGTAACGAGGTCCCACTCCCTTGACCACACCTGTAAACATAGGCGCACGGTGGAGGTTGTTTTGGATAATCTCATGACTGGTACCATTGGTATAGGTCAACCAGCATGGTACTTGGTCTTTGACATAATCCTCATCACGTGAAGTATAAGAGAAGTGATTTGGCGCTTCGTCTCCTGGCTGAATCTCGGTCACATCGTAGTTGATAGAAGAAGCCTTGACACGTGGAGGCGTTCCTGTCTTGAAACGACCAATTTCGAGACCCAATTCCTTGAGATTGTCAGCAAGGTTAATAGAAGCGAGGCTGTGGTTAGGACCTGATGAATACTTAAGGTCTCCAATGATAATTTCCCCACGGAGGGCAGTCCCTGTCGTCACGATAACAGCCTTAGCAGCATATTCTTGATGAGTCGCTGTACGCACACCAACAACTTTGCCGTCTTCAACCAAAATCTCATCAATCATGGTCTGACGAAGGGTCAGATTTTCTTGATTTTCAACCGTCTTGCGCATTTCCTTAGAGTAAAGCTCCTTGTCAGCCTGTGCACGAAGGGCACGAACGGCAGGACCCTTACCTGTGTTGAGCATCTTCATCTGGATGTAAGTCTTGTCAATGGTCTTAGCCATTTCACCACCGAGGGCATCGACTTCACGCACAACAATTCCCTTGGCAGAACCACCAATAGAGGGGTTACAAGGCATAAAAGCCAGCATTTCAATGTTGATAGTCGCAAGCAGGACCTTACAGCCCATACGGCTAGCGGCCAAGGAAGCCTCGACCCCAGCGTGTCCCGCACCGATTACAATAATATCGTATTCTTCTGTAAAATTATAAGTCATATTTCTCTCCTATTCCTCAAGATGAATGTGTCTTAGTTGGCCGTCCCAATCGGGTAAGGCTGTTTTTAAAAAGGCTGGGACTAGTTGGAAATCCTGGAGCTGGTCCAAATCAATCCATTCACAGGGCTGAGTTTTCTCATCTTCCTGCATGGTCAATGGGGCATCTTCAAGCAAATCCACCAGATAATGAAACTCGATATTGTGATAGGAAACACCGTCCTGTTCAAAACGATTTTCAACCACGAAAGCTAGTTGCCCAACTTGAGCTTTGACACCTAGTTCTTCCCTCACTTCACGGACTACCGCGTCTTCCGTTTTTTCGTTAACTTGAATCGCACCACCGATAGTATAATACTTGCCCTTATCTTTGGTGACTAGGAGCTTGCGGTTTTGAAGAATCAAGGCTGTCGCCCGAACACCGAAAACCGTATTTCCTACTTTTGTCCGAAAGTCTTGTTGAGTCATTTTTGTCCTTTCCTCTAAACGACACAAAAACAGTCAAAACTCCAAAGAAGTGCAGGACAAAAAAGCCTGCAACATCCATGAGCTTTGACCATCATTTCTATTGCTTTTATTATTGTAGCAAATTGAGAAAATTTGTCAATCTAAATGTACTGACAAACTTGTCCATCGCGGTAAGCATTGTCAATCAAACCGCCACCTAGACACTCATCGCCATCGTAAAAGACAACTGCCTGTCCTGGTGTAATGGCTCGTTGCGGTTCTGCAAAGATAACTTCTGCCTTGTCTCCTTTGACATGGACAGTCACCTTAGAGTCAGGTTGACGGTAGCGGAATTTAGCCGTACATTCGAGCGTAAACTCCTCTGGCATATCACGAGTAAAGTGGACTTGGCTAGCCTCTAGGCTGGTTGACATGAGCGAATCATGGTAGAAACCTTGGCCGACATAGAGGATATTCTTGCTTAAGTCTTTTCCGACAACGAACCAAGGGGCATTGTCACCACCGTGTTGCCCACCGATACCGAGACCACCACGCTGACCAATCGTATAGTACATAAGGCCGGCATGCTCGCCCATATCGCGACCATCCACAGTCATCATGCGACCAGGTTGAGCTGGCAGATAGTTGCTGAGGAAATTTTTAAAGTTCTTTTCTCCGATAAAGCAAATTCCTGTCGAGTCTTTCTTCTTAGCAGTCGCAAGGCCTGCTTCTTCTGCGAGTCTGCGAACTTCAGGTTTTTCCAAATGTCCCAGTGGAAACATGGTTTTTTGAAGTTGTTCTTGCGAAAGTTGGCTGAGGAAATAGGTTTGATCCTTGCCATTGTCCACGCCACGAAGCATGTGAACAGTGCCATCCTCATCACGCGCCACTCGGGCATAATGCCCAGTCGCTACATAGTCTGCCCCCAAGGTCATAGCATAGTCCAAAAAGGCCTTAAACTTGATTTCCTTGTTGCACATAACATCTGGATTTGGTGTGCGTCCTGCACGGTATTCCGCTAGGAAATACTCAAAAACGCGGTCCCAGTACTCTTTTTCAAAATTGACAGAGTAATAGGGAATACCGATCTGATCTGCTACCGCAGCCACATCCTTGTAATCTTCGGTCGCCGTACAGACGCCGTTTTCATCTGTGTCATCCCAGTTCTTCATGAAGATACCGATCACATCGTAGCCCTGCTCCTTGAGCAAAAGAGCCGTCACCGACGAATCAACACCACCACTCATCCCCACAACAACACGTGTTTTAGAGTTATCACTCATGGTAAGTCTCCCATCTATTCGTTTATTTATACCCCTTAACATTCTATTTACTATGACTTTCAATAGAATTTTTTTGAGTATAGTCATTTCGTTTGCTTTTAGTACTAGGCAACGAGTCGCAGGCATAACTTGAGTTAGGCAAGATGAGTTAACGACGTAATAAAAGATAAACGAAATGACTAGTTCACGATTGAAGGTCGTGTGTGCTTCACGATTGAAGGTCGCTTGAGCAGTATTCATTATAACATGCTTGGTTGGAGAAGACAAGGAAGAGGCTGATAATCTACCAACCTCTGTTTTTAAATACATTTCAAGTCCAAACTATTCTTTATAGAAAAAAGTCCTATAAATTCGAGTAATAGTTAAAATACAAACAAATATAACTCCCAAAATAGATAACACTATTTTCACAAAATTCATTTCAGAACCTATTACATAGATATGAAAAAGAGGGGCTAGTCCTACACATATATACAATAGATAATTTATAAAGTTTATTTCACCAAATCCTGCAAAAAAATGTTTCATGTAATGATTCTCCATTTGCTCCATTAAATCCGTTTTATTTTAGAGTAGCATAAAATAAGCAATCCTTCAATAAAATCCATTGACGAAATACTATTCTAAAGCATTGATAACTCAGATTTCTCAGAATAAAGCTGTCCTAACTATCGAACAGATTAAATCCATACATATCCACGCAATTCTACGTTTAGAACTGCTATAAAATAAGTGTTTTAGGGATATTCTAAATCTTTGACTGCTTAAAATTTTACGTTCTGAAGGATTCTAAAGCTAGAATAGCATAAAAATCATGAAAACTGAACTATTCGAAGCTTCATAGTCATACGATTTCCATAGGAAGTATCTTTTTAGTACGTGTGGTTAGGAGGTAATTTTAGGGAATCTCCCAAAAACAACCAATTTCCTATTTTTATCAATCAAAAAATGTTGATAAATGAGTGTTTTAAAATTAAATTTTAAAGGTATCCTTAAATCTAAAGATTTTTGATAAGATTTCTGTATTTTTCACAATTCAATGATACGATGACATTGTTGGGCTACATAAGCATCGTGGGTCACAATAATGACTGTTTTCCCCTCGCGATTCATCTCTAAGAGAAACTTCAAAACCAAATCTCTATTTTCAGGATCCAGAGAACCTGTTGGTTCATCGGCTAAAATCAACTGGCTGGGTTTTAAGATGGCTCTAGCAACTGCAATTCGTTGTTGTTCTCCACCAGACAACTCGGAGACCTTTTGATGCAACGTAGATGACAAACCTACTCTCTCCAAAATCTCTTCCACCTTTTTGAGCTTGTCTTTCTTGGACAATTTCACATATTTCATCGCCAGCATGAGATTGTACTCGACCGTTTCATCATCAATCAGGGCAAAATTTTGAAACAGATAAGAGATATGTTCACGGATTATTGTTTGCGACTTAGCAGAATTGACCGCTAGATTTGTCTGACCAAAAATCTCATACCGTCCGCTATAATCACCATCTATCAAACCTAATAAATTTAACAAGGTCGACTTACCACTGCCACTCTTGCCAACAATGGCTACCAAATCCCCCTGATCAATCCTGAGAGATAAGTTATCCAAAATCACTTTTCCCCCAATGGTTTTGGTAATATTTTTCAACTCAATCATAAGATGCCCCCTTTCAATAACTCTACTAGACTTCTTTTCTCCATCCTAGAAGCCAAGACTAGCACAAATAGTATATCCAGACATGTAAAGCCTGCAAACAGCAGAAGTGGCAGGAGCGCATGAGCAAAGAAAATCAATATTAGAAGAGGCAGACTATAGCCCAACAAGAGCAGAACTAAGAGAGGGCGGTAGCGATCGACCAGTTTCCACCCCATAAACTTCTTGGTAATGATATCTGTTCGCTTCAATAAGAAAGTTGTTACTAATAAGAAGTAGGAAATCATCATGCTAAGGAGACCAAACAAAGCAAAGAGTATATTAAAATTTCGAACTGCATCTCGATAAGAATCTACTTTCTCTTGTTGAATGGCTTGAATCGATGAAAATTTTAAATAATTCCCATCTAATAATTTCTCAACTAACTCCGTAATCACTTTTTGATTTTGTTCTGTATTTTCAACTTTCATCGGATTGTTTAAACCTGTCGTTGACAAGCGAGTCTTTTCTTCCCACATCATGTCTTGATCATTTACCAGACTAATGATTGGATTGTGGAGGTTTTCCTTTCGCTCATTATTATAAGGGAAGAAAGACCAATCTCCTTCATAGTAGGCAATTTCTACATCCATATCTTCTATCCTTTGCTTTTGCTGTTCTTCATACCTCATAGAAAGATAGGCGATGGATTTCCCCAAGAACTGATTCTTACCTTCTTGTCCTTTATCACTGGCTGGCATCAAAATAACTTTTTTTGTGCCGGTATCTGGTAACTTGAATCCCTTGCTCTTTAGAAAATTGCTATTAGCATAGTAAACATCTACCTTATCAGGCAGTTGGTACTGCTGCACTTGTTCTGCTTTGATGACTGGTTTGATAGGAAGACTCGCACTTCGCACATAATTTACTTGTATTTTTGCTAGCAAATCTTGATAAAATAGGTAGAAATAATCTATAGATTTCCCTGACCCTGCTAGCTCTTCTTGCCACAGGTTATCATTGAGTTGGAAGGTTTCTAAGGTCAAGTAATTCCCTTGGCTTACCCACTGTTGCTGATAAGCAAGTTCTTTGTTTTCTTGTTCTAGACTTCTGCCCACCCCAATCAATAAGGCCGTCAGTAAAATAGTTGTCCCTATTTTCATCACATAATTGAAGATGAGACCAAGTTTGACAGATGAAAAACCTTTCAACATGGAACTGACTGTCATTTTCTGAATCATCAGGTAGGTCAGCCAACTGATGAACAAATACAACTGTAAAAGCAGAAATTGGGATAAGAGTAGACTTGGGAACAGAAGTTTTGGTCTGTAGTCCAGCACTAAAAATAGCCCCAAGTCAATGATAAGACTTCCACCCAAGAGAAGATAAAAATTAGTCTTGACAAAACCAGCCAAAATCGCCCTACTTTGAAAACCAAGTAACTTTTGAACCCCCACTCGTTTCATCTCCATCATCGGCTGATACACTGTTACTAACACAAGAAGTAAAATAGCCAAGACAAAAACAATGGCAGATAAAAGCAAATCTCGATTTATGACTTCCACTGCACTTTTATAGGTAGGCTCTAGCAAGGTAGCCTGGTCTATCTTGAAAAAATCGCTCCATTTCTGTACAATCCTATCCTTATCCATCTCTTGTGTAGAAGTTATCGTATAGCGACCATTTAAACTACGAGATGTATCCTTGATATAGGTTTGAAAAGTCATAAGCTGAATAGGCTTGGCTTTTAGAAAGGTCGGAATCGTACCAAGTTTATTAGAAATTTCTTTATTACTATAGACTCCTTCACCATCTGTGGTAAAATCAAGAGAAGAAATCCCAAACTCTTGGTAGGGGAAGGTATCTTTATCAAAAATACCAGACTTGATTACCTCATCACCACTGTCTGTTTTGATGATGGAGACCTTGTACTCCTTTGATACATCCTCAAAAAATCGAAGAACAGACGCTGCAGGTTCGTTAATATCTTTCAAATACAAATCCAAAGAATCTACAGTCTTTCCCATTTCCCGAATCCGAATCACTTCACGTGTGTAGTTTACATTAAAAACAAAAAAAGTGGTACACAGCAACAGCAGAAACATACAAAGATGACTGATTTTTTTCATAAAAGTACCTCCACTAAAGTTCTCCCTCTCCTAATAGGAGAGGGAAAATTTCATTTAAAATCCATAGAAATATTCTAATCCTGTTGGCGGAATTTTATTAAGGGAAGCTTGAGCCCAAACCTCGGGATCTTCACGATCCTTAGAGATTCTACCTCCATGCTTGACAGTTGCTGTATGAGATCGAGTAGAATGTAAATAATCAGAATATCCAAAAGTTCCTGTCCAACCTACTCCATAGTTCCATTGACCACCATCAACCCATACTGCTAAAGCATTTGTAGTAGCAAGTATACCACATACCATTAAAGATGCAACACCAATTTTAACTAATTTTCTCATGATTTATTTCTCCTATTATCGAGAGCTGTTCCGTAAAAACAGCTATAGTAATTTATCAACAAGTATCGTAGTCCATTGGACTTACCTTCCTTTCATTTTTACAACTAGCACATTATATCGGCCATTGCCATGGGAAAACCGTAGCAATGCTGAATAAGAAAGCAAGAATAACTAAAAAGCGAAAAACTTTTTTATTCATACTCTTTCCCTCCTATCTGTATTTTGTATCTATAGTATACCTCTTCTTTACTCTATTTTAAAATTAGTTAACTTTTTTCACACATTATTTTAGTTTTCTTTTTTACTATTCCTGTTATTATGATACAATATTTTTAATAGTATTTTATTATTTGTTAACTTTTTTCACGAAAAGGAGCAAATCATGCGTTATGATTTCGGGAAAGTATATAAAGAAATACGTGAGTCAAAAGGTTTGACTCAAGAAGATGTCTGTGGAGATATCCTTTCAAGAACTAGCCTATCAAAGATTGAAAGTGGCAAGGTAACTCCCAAATATGAAAATATGGAGTTTCTTCTCCGTCAAATCAATATGAGTTTTGAAGAGTTTGACTATATCTGCCATCTCTATCAACCGAGCCAACGAACAGAAATCATGCAAACCTATCTCAATATGAGCTCAATCCTAGGGACTAGTGAACTCGAAAAACTATTTCAAAAATGCCAAAACTATCTCAAGACCCGCCACGACCTACCTATAGAAGAAATCAGGGATATGCTTGAAGTTGTCATTTATATCCGTCAACACGGGGCAGGGGAACTATCAGATCACGCAGAACAGGTTGTCAAAAAACTTTGGAGAAAGATTGAAAAACAAGATACATGGTATGAAAGTGACCTAAAAATCCTCAATACCATCCTTTTCAGCTTGCCCATTGAACACCTCCATCTCATCACTGGAAAAATCTTGCAACGCTTAGAAGTCTATAAAAACTATCAACATTTATATGACTTGCGAATGACAATTCTATTAAACCTTTCCACACTCTATCTATACAATCAAGATAAAAACATGTGTAAGCAAATCTGCTACACTTTACTAGAGGATGCTAAGAACAAGAAAAGCTACGATAGGCTTGCTATCTGCTATGTCCGTATCGGGATTTGTACGGATGATGCTAAACTTATCCAAAAAGGTTTCTTCCTTCTGGAGCTAACCGAGGAAACTTCTATGCTGTCTCATCTCAAAAAAGAAGTAGAGACCTATTATCAAGCGAAGGAAATATAAAAAAGTCGAGGGATTTCCTCGACCTTTTCATATTATTCTGTTTGTTATTTCTTAATACCAGCCGTTGTTAAGCCAGAAGTTCTTAGCAGCTGTCCATGAACCGTAACGTCCTGCAACATAGGCATCTGCTACACGTTCTTGGTTTTCTGCTGAGTAGTCACCGTTCAAGTATGAATCTGTCAATTGGTAACGTCCAATGTAACGTCCGTTTGTAGCTGTGTAGCTACCGCCTGATTCTTTTTGTGCAATCCATTCTTTAGCTTCTGCTTCAGATCCGCTTACAGTTGCAGCTGGTGCTGAAGTTTCTGCTGCAGCAACAGTTTCTTCTGCTGCAGGTGTGCTTGCTACTGGAGCTGCTTCTTCTGTAGTTTCTGCTGCTGGAGCTGAAACAGTTTCATCTTGAGCAGCTGGTGCTTCATAAGTAGTTGGCGCTGGTGTTGCAGGCGCTACAGGACCATCGATAACCAACTCTTGACCAACATAAATCATATGGATGTTGTCAATGTGGTTGTTTTCTGCCAATTTCTCAACAGTTGTGTTGTGAGTTTCAGCGATTTCTGAAAGTGTATCACCTTCTTTAACAGTGTAAGTTGATGATTCTTGAGCAGATACAAATGATGGAGCAAATACTGCAAACAAGGCAGCTATTCCTGCAAGGGTTGTTTTAATCTTTTTAGTTGTTGATTTCATATTCGAAAATTCTCCTTCTTTCTATACTTCTATCATACCCTTTAAATATTACTGTTTCTTGACACTTTTATGTAGAAATATTACAAAATTATTTTTTATTTCCCTAAATAAGGTATTTTTTGTCATAAAAGATACTATTTTTATGCTATTTGAGGTATTAGAAAGGTTTTCATCCGCAATTAAAGCCAAGACCTTCATTCTTTGATATAATAGAGATAAGAATTTTTATAAGGGGAAACTGATGAAATCACTTCGTTTTCAATCTGTCTTTGATATCATCGGACCAGTCATGATTGGCCCATCTAGTAGCCATACCGCTGGCGCTGTTCGTATTGGGAAGATTGTCTCTTCCATTTTTGATGATACTCCGACAGAAGTCGAATTCCAACTATTTAACTCATTTGCCAAGACCTATCGTGGTCACGGGACAGACCTAGCCCTTGTTGCTGGTATTTTGGGCATGGATACAGATGATCCTGAAATTCCAAACAGTCTGGAGATTGCCCACAAGCGTGGCATCAAGATTGTCTGGACCATTCAAAAAGACAGCAATGCTCCGCATCCTAACACCACTAAAATTACCGTCAAAAATGCCCACAAGACCATCAGCGTAACTGGTATTTCTATCGGTGGAGGAAATATTCAGGTCACCGAACTCAATGGTTTTGCCGTCTCTCTCAATATGAATACACCGACTATAATCATCGTTCATCAAGATATTCCAGGTATGATTGCCCTCGTAACTGAGGCTCTTTCACGCTATGGTATCAATATCGCCCAGATGAATGTTACTCGTGAAAAAGCTGGTGAAAAAGCCATTATGATTATCGAAGTCGACAGTCGCAACTGTGATGAGGCCATCGAGGAAATTCGAGAAATCCCTCATCTCCACAATGTCAATTTCTTTAAATAGGAGGAAGCATGTTTTATTCTATCAAAGAATTGGTCGAGCAGGCAGAACTGGACTTTCAAGGAAATGTCGCAGAACTCATGATTACAACAGAGTTTGAATTGACAGGTCGTGAACGTGAAGAAGTTCTCCTTCTCATGGAACGTAATCTAGAAGTCATGAAAGCCTCTGTCCAACTTGGCCTCAATGAAAATAAATCTCGTAGTGGCCTGACAGGTGGAGATGCTGCCAAATTGGACCACTACATCAAAAACGGAAAAACCCTGTCGGATTACACGATTCTCTCCGCTGCCCGAAATGCTATCGCAGTCAATGAACACAATGCCAAAATGGGCTTGGTCTGTGCCACTCCGACCGCAGGAAGTGCTGGCTGTCTGCCCTCAGTTCTAACTGCTGCTATTGAAAAATTAGACCTCAGCCACGAGCAACAGCTGGATTTCCTCTTTGCTGCTGGTGCCTTTGGACTAGTCATCGCAAACAATGCCTCTATCTCAGGTGCTGAAGGTGGCTGTCAGGCCGAGGTTGGTTCGGCCTCTGCTATGAGTGCCGCCGCCTTGACTCTAGCTGCTGGTGGGACACCTTATCAGGCCAGTCAGGCCATTGCCTTTGTCATTAAAAATATGCTGGGCCTCATCTGTGACCCTGTGGCCGGCTTGGTTGAAGTTCCCTGTGTCAAACGCAATGCCATGGGAGCCAGCTTTGCCTTCATCGCAGCAGATATGGCCTTGGCAGGTATCGAATCTAAAATCCCTGTGGATGAGGTTATCGATGCCATGTACCAAGTAGGAGCAAGCATGCCAACTGCCTTTCGTGAAACAGCTGAAGGTGGACTCGCTGCCACTCCTACTGGTCGTCGCCTCCAAAAAGAAATTTTCGGAGAATAAGCTTATCAAATAGGAGAAACCATGACCTCTATCTCAGCTATCTTTTTCGATCTGGATGGAACCCTCGTTGACAGTTCTATCGGGATTCACAATGCCTTTACCCATACCTTTAAAGAGCTCGGGGTACCTAGCCCTGATGCCAAAACGATTCGTGGTTTTATGGGACCGCCCCTTGAAAGTAGTTTTGCGACTTGCCTTCCCAAAGAACAAATTTCTGAGGCTGTGCAGATATACCGTTCTTACTATAAGGAAAAAGGCATCTATGAAGCTCTGCTCTTCCCTCAGATTGTAGAATTGCTTGAGGAATTATCAAGCAATTATCCTCTCTACATCACCACCACAAAGAATACTCCAACCGCTCAAGACATGACTAAAAACTTGGGAATCCATCATTTCTTTGATGGCATTTATGGTTCCAGCCCTGAAGCACCCCATAAGGCAGATGTCATTCGCCAAGCCTTGCAGACACATCAACTAAATCCTGAACAAGTCATCATCATCGGTGATACCAAGTTTGATATGCAGGGAGCTCAAGAAACAGGCATTCAGAAATTGGCCGTCACTTGGGGATTTGGAGAGCAAGCAGATTTGCTAAACTATCAACCTGATTATATCGCCCACAAGCCCTTAGAAGTTCTGGAGTATTTTCAATAACATAGACTGGGCGACAACCCCATTCCAGAAGAAAATTGAGCAAGTTTCTACATAACAAAACGCATAATATCAAGGTTTCAAGTCCTGATAATATGCGCTTTTCTTTTTTATTCAACGTGGGTTGTTTGATTTGCAAAGGCGATAATAGCTTGTTTCAACTCATCTCCTCTGAGAGTTCGGAACTCTTCAATCTTTTGATCGATGGCTTCTAGAGGCATGACATTAACCTTACCAACGAAAATCTTATCCATAACTTGGTTATCAACAAGTTCGGTTGATACCAAGAGTTCTTCGTAGAGTTTTTCACCTGGACGGATTCCAACTTCAACGATTGGAATTTCGCTCTCAGTGTGCCCACTTAGAAGGACCATTTTCTTGGCTAAGTCATAAATTTTGACTGGTTTGCCCATATCAAGGATAAAGACTTCCCCATCCTTGGCATAAGCACCAGCATGGATAACCAAACGGCTAGCTTCTGGAATGGTCATAAAGTAACGGGTCATGCGGAAGTCTGTCACCGTTACAGGACCACCTTCAGCAATCTGACGTTCAAAGACTGGAATCACACTACCACGGCTACCAAGAACATTCCCAAACCGAACTGCACAGTAGGTAGATTGGCTACGTTGGTTAAAGCCAGTGACAATCAACTCAGCCACGCGCTTGGTTGCTCCCATAACATTTGGTGGATTAACTGCCTTATCTGTCGAAATCATAACCATCTTAGGTACTTTGGCTTCATCAACAGCCTTAGCAACATTGTAAGTTCCACGTATATTGTTTTTGAAGGCTTCTTTTGGATTACGCTCCATCATAGGAACATGCTTGTGGGCTGCCGCATGATAAACAATAGCTGGCTTATACTGCTCAAAGACTTGCAACAAACGATCATAGTCTTGAATATCCGCAATCACAGGTACATAATCAATCCCTTGGAATGTACGAATCAATTCATGATACACAAGGTAGATTGAATTTTCCCCATGACCGAGCAAGACGATGCGTTCAGGATTGAAGCGACTAACTTGGCGACAGATTTCAGAACCGATTGAACCACCAGCCCCTGTGACTAATATGGTCTTACCTGTCAGTTCTGCGCCCAGACGCGATTCGTCAAGACGAATTTCCTGACGGCCCAAAAGGTCTATGATATCAATTTTTTGGAACCCAGTACCTGCTTGGTGAAGTCCTTGAACAACAGTTTCAACATTAGGCATCTTGTAACATTTGACATCCAGCTTATTACACATCTGCAAGATACGCTCATATTCTGACGGATCAAGTGACGGAATCGCAACGATAACACGCTCGATTTGATGGCGTTTAGCCAATTCAGGCAGATTGTCATAAGAGCCCAAAACAGGGATTCCACCAAGTTTTTGGCCCTTTTTCTTAGCATCCTTATCCAAAATACCGACAAGTTCTAATTCACTAGTTGGATGTTGGTAGCTATCCATAAAGAGGGCCCCACCATCACCAGCACCAATCAAGAAGGTTCGACGATGTTCTCCATCACCACTACCTTTTTTGCGTCTGGAGTAGATTAACTGCCAAGTAATCCGTGGCAATAAAATCAAGAAGGTACTCAACAAGATAAAGAGAATGATGAAACGGATGGAGAAGAGTGGCAAGAAGGCATAGCAAATACTATATGACAAAATGCTGCTAGCAGACACACCAAAAAAGATTTTCATGAAATCCGTAATCTTGCTGTAACGACTAATACTAGCGTTCAACCCCCAAAAAGCAATCATCAACTGATAAAACAAGAAGGCCAAACTCGTATAGATAATGTAGTCAACAGGGGCTGGATTAATCAATCCGTAGAATAAAATATAAGATACAATGATGGAAACCACCATACTCAAAATATCAAATATGCCCCAGAAGACCTGTTTTTGTTGTTTATTTAAAATTTCCACCAGATCAATGACATAATCTGTGAGTTTTTTATTCATAGAAATTTACTCCTCCTTAAAAGAGTTTTACTATATTGTTATTGTAGTACATTTTGATTTATTTGGCTTATTTTTCCAAATAAATTACTGTTCCCTTGTACTCTCTCTTCCATTTAAATCCTCTAATTAAACCTACAACCGTTCCAAGGCCATAAGCAAAGTGAATGGAAAATAAAAGAAAGGGCATCATAATTAGAAATCCATTTTTATGTTTTAATAAAGTCAGCAAAGTGAGTAATGACAAAAGTAGAAAATAGGCACCTAATAGTAAAGTTATGAATACGAATGTGATCGGTAACAATGCTAGACTAAACACAAGACTCAAAACAAATAAACAAGGAACATAGTGAAATAATGATAAACACTTAGTCTGAACATGACTTGTCAAGCCAATCCACAAACCATTTGAATACTTTTGATGCAGCATTTTCTTGAATGTTGGTCGAATATACTGATAAGATAGAATGCTTGGACTATAGCGGATTTTATAACCATGTTCTCGAATTCTATAATGAATATCATTATCTTCAGTTCGGCCAAGTTGCTCATTTACTAAACCAACCTTCTGGAAAACCTCTCGTTTATACATCCCATGAAAAATAGAAGAAACATATCTATCCTCGGAACTATTTCGATAATTGGCAATGCTACTGCCAAACATATTTTCCTCAACAAGATGCAAGGTCTCTGCCCATTTTCCCTTTCCTTCAACAATCGTCGGTCTAGGTCCCCCACAGACAGATTCACCTTGTTGAATAACAGCCACATTATTCATTACAAAACTCTCAGTAACTTTTGAATGAGCATCAATTTTTAAAATAAGGTCCCCTACAGAATGTTTAACTCCCAGGTTAAAACCACTAGCTTGATTTTTCTTAGGATTGTTATACAATCTAATTGAGTTAAACTCTGTGTCTTCTTTTATAAATTGCTGAATGATGGCTGTTGTCCCATCTGTAGACATAGCATTTATAAATAGAATTTCAATATTTTCTTTAGGATAGGTTTGATTTTTTAAGTCCTCAATTAGACCAGGCAGATATTTTTCTTCATTGTATGCACTGATTACAATGGATACGAGAAGACTTTCAACATTTTGAGTCACTACTACTCTCCTGAATTTTTCCTTCCACTATTTTATCATAATTTTCAAGACTTTCCTATTTTTATCTTGAAAGTCAGAAACCTTACTTGACATTATAGGGAAAAAGCCTTAAAATAAGCTGTTATTAAAATCAGCTAGAAGAGGTATTATATGAAAAAGCAATCACTCTTTTTTGTTCCAGGTATTATCCTAATTGGTGTTTCCTTGCGGACTCCTTTTACTGTTTTACCCATTATTTTGGGAGATATTTCGCAAGGGCTGGGAGTAGAAGTTAGTTCGCTTGGTATCTTGACCAGCCTTCCTCTCCTTATGTTTACCCTCTTCTCGCTCTTTTCTACCCGACTGGCTCAGAAAATTGGCTTAGAACATCTCTTTACCTATAGTCTCTTCTTCTTGACCATTGGCTCACTTATTCGACTAATCAATCTGCCCCTGCTCTATCTAGGAACCTTGATGGTTGGGGCAAGTATCGCAGTCATCAATGTTCTGCTTCCTAGTCTTATCCAAGCCAATCAACCAAAGAAGATTGGTTTTCTGACCACCTTATATGTAACGTCTATGGGGATTGCGACGGCTCTGGCCTCCTATCTGGCTGTACCTATTACACAAGCCAGTTCTTGGAAAGGACTTATCATCCTCCTCACCCTGCTCTGCCTAGCAACTTTTTTGGTCTGGCTCCCAAATCACCGCTATAATCACAGACTGGCTCCACAAACCAAACAAAAAAGCAAAGCAAAGGTCATGCATAATAAACAGGTCTGGGCAGTGATTGTCTTTGCAGGTTTTCAATCCTTGCTCTTTTACACAGCTATGACCTGGCTACCTACAATGGCCATCCACGCAGGCCTATCCAGTCACGAAGCTGGCTTGCTGACTTCTATCTTCTCTCTGATTAGCATTCCTTTTTCAATGACCATCCCAAGCCTAACAACCAGCTTATCTACTCGCAACCGTCAGCTCATGCTCACTCTGGTTTCACTAGCTGGCGTGGTCGGCATTTCCATGCTCTTTTTCCCAGTCGGTAATTTCTTTTACTGGCTTGCCAGCCATCTTCTCATCGGAACTGCAACCAGCGCCCTCTTCCCTTATCTCATGGTCAACTTTTCACTCAAGACAAGCGCCCCTGAAAAGACAGCCCAATTATCTGGTCTTTCTCAAACAGGAGGCTATATCCTAGCAGCCTTTGGGCCAACCCTCTTTGGTTACAGTTTTGATTTTTTCCACTCTTGGGTGCCAGCTGTAGCTGCCCTCTTACTCGTCGATATCCTGATGACTGTGGCCCTCTTTATGGTAGATCGGGCTGATAAAATCCTCTAAACTTCTAGTTTTTCCTAGAAGTTTTTTATATATAAAAATTTTACACATTTCTCTTGACAGGGCTTTCTTTTAGATGTACAATGTATGTGTAGAAAAATTATATATAAAAATCTTACACATTAGAAAAGGAGGTTCCCCATGTACTTTCCAACATCCTCTGCCTTGATTGAATTTCTCATCTTGGCCGTACTGGAGCAGGATGATTCTTATGGTTATGAGATTAGCCAGACCATTAAGCTGATCGCTAATATCAAAGAATCCACACTCTATCCCATTCTCAAAAAATTGGAAGGCAATAGCTTTCTGACAACCTATTCTAGAGAGTTCCAAGGTCGCATGCGCAAATACTACTCCTTGACAAATGGTGGTATAGAACAGCTCGTGACCCTAAAAGATGAATGGGCACTCTATACAGACACCATCAATGGCATCATAGAAGGGAGTATCCGCCATGACAAGAACTGAATACCTGACTCAGCTAGAACTTTATCTCAAGAAACTACCTGAAGCTGACCGCATCGAAGCCATGGACTATTTCAGGGAACTCTTTGACGATGCTGGAATCGAGGGAGAAGAAGAACTCATCGCTAGCTTGGGAACTCCTAAGGAAGCAGCCCACGAAGTCCTCTCCAATCTTCTCGATAAAAAAATCAATGAGGCACCTGCTCAAAAGAATAACCGACAAATTTTACATATCGCCTTGTTAGCTCTCCTTGCAGCACCCATCGGTATTCCTCTGGGAATCGCCATCCTCGTGTCCCTGTTCGCAATCCTTGTGGCAGCCTTGACTGTCATTCTAGCTTTCTTTGCAGTTTCCATACTGGGTATCATCGGCGGATTCCTATTTTTAGTTGAAAGTTTCACTGTCCTAGCCCAAGTTAAATCAGCCTTTATCTTGATTTTTGGTTCTGGTTTACTGGCTATCGGTGCTTCTTCACTAGTCTTACTAGGTATTTCCTATGTAGCCCGCTTCTTCGGCCTACTCATTGTTCGCCTGGTGCAATTTGTTCTCAAAAAAGGAAAGAGAGGTGACCAGCATGCGTAAATTGACAAAAGGATTTCTCATTTTTGGTGTGGTGACTACCGTTATCGGATTTATCCTGCTCTTTGTAGGTATCCAATCTGACGGGATCAAGAGCCTACTTGCCATGTCCAAGGAGCCTGTCTATGATAGTCGGATGGAAGAGTTGACCTTTGGCAAGGAAGTCGAAAATTTAGAGATCACTCTCCACCAGCACGCTCTGACCATCACAGACTCTTTCGATGATCAAATCCACATTTCTTATCATCCATCTATTTCTGCTCACCATGATCTTATCACAAATCAAAACGATAAAACGCTGAGCCTCACTGATAAGAAACTGTCTGAAACTCCATTTCTCTCTTCTGGAATTGGCGGGATTCTCCATATCGCAAGTAGCTACTCTCGTCGTTTTGAAGAAGTTATTCTCCAAGTTCCAAAAGGAAGAAGTCTAAAAGGTATCAACGTATCAGCCAATCGTGGACAAACCACCATCATAAATGCTAGCCTTGAAAATGCG
This sequence comes from Streptococcus mitis, assembly GCF_003943935.1. Taxonomy (GTDB): domain Bacteria; phylum Bacillota; class Bacilli; order Lactobacillales; family Streptococcaceae; genus Streptococcus; species Streptococcus mitis_BK. Next base: position 246,839 of record NZ_RJOB01000003.1, read on the forward strand.
ACCCTCAATACCAATAATGGCTATCTCCTCCGAATCGAAGGAAGTCGTATCAAAAACAGCAAACTCACAACCCCAAATATCATTAATATCTTTGATACAGACCTTACAGATAGTCAGCTAGAATCAACAGAAAATCACTTCCACGCTGAAAATATTAAAGTATACGGTAAGGTAGAACTATCTTCTAAAAATGCGCTCAGTATCATGCTAACTCAAAAAGAAAGCCAAGAAATCAACTTAGACCTATCAAGTCACTATGGTCCTATTTATCAGTTATCAAGAGATGAGAATCAACATCACCCAAACGAATTAAGCAACCCTTACAAAACTGAAAAAACCAATGTAAAAGGTCAACTCATAGCTAGGGCTAAAGATTATATTAGTCTTGAAACTACAGCCAACAGACCTTAACAAATCTACTTATATCTACCAAAATGATGTATATACAACTAAAAAGGAGGTTCTACCATGAAACAAGAATGGTTTAAAAGTAATGATTTTGTAAAAACAACAAGCAAGAACAAGCCTGAAGAACAACCCCAAGATCTTGCAGACAAGGCTGACGAAACGATAGCCGATCCCGATACACCAATTGAAAAAAATACTCAAGTAGAGGAGGAAGTCTCTCCAGCTGAAGTCAAACTTGAAAACCAGCAAGAAGAGAAAGTTGAAACACCTGAAGACAGTGAAGCGAAAACAGAAATAGAAGAAAAGCAAGACCTTTCTAAAGAAACAGAAAAAGTCACCATAGCTGAAGAGAACCAAGAAGCACTTCCTCAGCAAAAACCAACTACGAAAGAGCCCCTTCTTATCAGTCAATCCTTAGAAAGTCCTTATATCCCCGACCAAGCTCCAAAATCTGCGGATAAATGGAAAGAGCAAGCGCTTGATTTTTGGTCTTGGCTAGTGGAAGCAATCAAATCTCCTACAAGCAGTCTTGAAACAAGTAGCACACACAGTTACACAGCCTTTCTCTTGCTCATTCTGTTTTCTGCATCTTCCTTTTTCTTTAGTATCTACCACATCAAACATGCTTACTATGGACATCTAGCAACTATGCATAATCACTTCCCTGAACAATTTGCTTCATTAAATCTCTTTTCGATTATCTCTATCCTAGTAGCAACAACACTCTTCTTCTTTTCATTCCTCTTGGGTAGTTTCGTCGTGAGACGATTTATCCACCAGGAAAAGGACTGGACGCTAGAAAAGGTTCTCCAACAATATAGTCAACTCTTGGCAATTCCAATCTTCCTCACTGCCATTGCTAGTTTCTTTGCCTTCTTTGATAGCCTACGATTTTCAGCCCTTTTGTGTGTGATTAGCATCGGAATCATTCTACTTGCCAGTCTCCATATCATTACAAGACCAAGTCAAGCAAGTGAAACCGACTCCTTCTATCAGTTATTCTTGTCTGTCCTTGTGAACGGAGTCATTATCCTCCTCTTCTTTGTAGCTGAAGTGGCACTGATTGGAGATTATCTCCGTATCTTGGCCTTTCTTTAAACTTCATACTCTTCTAAAATCTCTTCAAACCACGTCAGCTTCGCCTTACCGTATGTATGGTTACTGACTTCGTCAGTTTCATCTACAACCTCAAAACAGTGTTTTGAGCAGCCTGCGGCTAGCTTCCTAGTTTGCTCTTTGATTTTCATTGAGTAGCAATCCTGTCTTTCATGGCAGGATTTTTTCTATGTCAAAAAAGCAAGTCGATTGACCTGCTTCTACTTTACTTTTCTTGTGCTAATGTTTTAAAATCTTTGTCTAAGATGGGTTGCACTTCTAATTGATTGGCATCTAGTTGGTGGTAAGATGCTGATGGTAGTGACTCTAGGAATTTTGCATAGTTCAAGCGGGCAATGGCTTCATAGTCTTCTTGTTTAGAGCCGTCTCCTGTGATTTGAACCAAGTCAATCTCCCACTGCACTTCCTTATCCACCAATTGCTCAATATAGGCTGCAGGCACAAATGGTTCTCTCGGTAACACTGTCTTGACGCCTTGAGCCAGATGGTAAATACCGTGCACTTGGCCTTCTCCATCCTGATAGAAGGAAACTCTTGCAAAGTAGGCATCTGTCTCTTGAACCGCACGTACACGTGCTTCAAACTGAGCCAAGCCATCTGCCTCTAAAAAGCTTTTCAAGTCCTCATGACTAAAGAAAACAGGATTAAAAATTCCTTGACAAATCGTAAAACGGGCTGCACTATCAGCCAGATGGTCTTGAATACTTGCTTGGAAATAAGCTTCAAAATCAAAACCATCTAGCCCTTTAATCTCCGTTCCTGTGTAAGCAAGCAAAGCATCTAAAAATGACTTGATGATCTCCCAGTCTGTCTGCGTTAGTAGGTCAGGAAGATCGACACGGTAAGCCTTTTGACCATCAGCATAACTAACCTTAAAGAGAAATTGTGATTGCCCCACTATCGCACACTCGATATACTCGAGACGATTAAGGGGCTGACGGAGATAGACGGCATCATAACTATGCGACTCCAAACCATCTACCAAGGCCAAGATAGACTTGGCAGTCAAAATTTCCTGTTCTCCTAAAATGCTCTGTTTATTTGGAATAAAAAATGTTTTCGTCATAACTGGACTCCTTTGAAATCGTTTACATATAGTATACCCTATTTTTCTGAAAGATACAGAAACAAACTTTAGATTTTTGAGTAAAAAGCATAGAAAAAAAGCCCCTGAGGACTGTTTGATCTTATACTGTAGCTGCTTGATCCAAGCTTTCACCGATAGCGGCTAGGCGCTCGATAACTTCAGCTTGTGTCAATTCATTTTCTGAGACATAGCGGTTACGTGGGTGAACACGGCACTCGTGTGAGCACCCACGAAGGTACTTGTCTTCATTTTCTTCTGATGTCAAGATACGACGGTTACAGAATGGATTTCCACAGTTGACATAACGTTCACATGGTGTTCCATCAAACCAGTCTTTCCCTACAATGGTTGGGTTGACATGGTTAACATCAACTGCGATACGCTCGTCAAAGACGTACATTTTCCCATCCCAAAGCTCACCTTGAACTTCTGGGTCTTTACCGTAAGTTGCGATTCCTCCGTGCAATTGGCCGACATCTTTGTAGCCTTCACGGACCATCCAGCCTGAGAATTTCTCACAGCGAACTCCACCTGTACAGTAAACCACGACACGTTTGTCCATGAATTTTTCCTTGTTGTCACGGACCCATTGTGGCAACTCACGGAAGTTGCGGATATCTGGACGGATAGCTCCACGGAAGTGTCCTAGGTCGTACTCATAGTCGTTACGTGTGTCAAGGACAACTGTATCTTCGTCAAGAAGGGCTTCTTTGAACTCTTTTGGAGACAAGTAAGCACCTGTTGTTTCAAGTGGGTTTATGTCGTTGTCAAAGTCGTTGTCTTCCAAACCAAGGTGGACAATTTCTTTCTTGTAGCGAACAAACATCTTCTTGAAGGCTTGTTCATTTTCTTCGTCAATCTTGAACCAGAGGTCTTCCATACCTGGAAGGCTGTGAACGTAGTCCATGTATTTTTGAGTTGTTTCGTAGTCACCTGAAACTGTTCCGTTAATTCCCTCGTCAGCGACTAGGATACGGCCTTTAAGGCCGATTGATTTACAGAAAGCCAAGTGGTCTGCAGCAAATTGCTCTGCATTTTCAATTGGAGTATAAAGGTAGTAAAGTAAGACACGAATATCTTTTGCCATAAGATTTGTTCTCTTTTCTATTCTTAAATTTTCTAAATTTTTTATTTATCCATACTAGTATACCTGCTTAAGAAAACGAATGCAATTTATTTGACTGGAAATTGTAGAAAGGGATTTATCCCTGCATTTCATTAGTAACCATAGCGAATCGCCGATAATTCTCTTAATTTCTTTATCTGCTCGGCTTGACTTTCTGACAAAGTCAGCTTATGGTCAATCAACACACGTGAGATATCAGTGTTCATTTGGCTTAGAATAAATGGAACAGAGGTCCCATCGTCCTTTAATCGTCTTTTATAAATCACTAACTGATTTTCCAAAGGAACAAGTTGAGGCGTATCCTTTATATCTTCCAATAGATGATTTATGATCGTCAGGGCTTCACAACGTCTTTCGCTTCCTCCTGCAAACCATTTTAATGGTGTCATACTCATTTACCTCCTGAAACTCGCTTATAAATTGAAAAAACTATAATTCCTAACTCGTCTGTCAGTATTTTACCCAAACATCCTATGTAAAAAAGTCAGCAAAAATGGTAATGTTGCGAAAATATTATTGATCACATGCACCGCATAGGAAGGATAAATGCTCTTGGTATAGCGGGTCAAACTAGCAAAGATGATGCCAGATGTTGCAAAGACGAAGATATCTAACAAACTAGGCAGGCTTGAAAAATGAGGAAGAGCAAATAAAATTGTCGGAAGAAGTAAATCAAGACCAAATCGCGAATGCTTAAAGAAAGCGTGTTGCAGTAATCCTCTATAGATTAACTCTTCCCATCAGTGGAACCAGAAAGAACAGGGCTATATAAATACCTAGCTCTGCAAAGTTGGTCCCACTATAACCGATCAATACAGCCCAACCTTCAGCAGTTGACTGAACATGTTTAACTGTCTGAACGTTAAAAGAGATCTGGAGCACTACCACTAATACTATCAAAATCGAAGACCAAAGCCATTTTTTTCTTGGAATGCGAAAGAGATAACCATGGCCTGTCTTAACAAGAACCACAATCATGACTCCAATAAAAAGTAAACTCAAGATATTTTGAATCCAGAATAAATTACCTATCTGAGAAGAAAGTTGCCAATAGTTTTGGACGATAAGCGTCAGCTGAGAAAGACCAAATACGAAAAATAGGTAAGACAAGACTGCACTTATTTTGAATAGAAGTTGATACTTTTTCATTTGAACTCTCCTTTGTAAACTCGAGACATCTCTAATATAAGCCATATTCCCCCAAATCCTTACTCTAAATCCTAAATAGTGCTTGAGATTTCCTGAATGGTTAAATAGGGATAAGAAAAAGATAGATATCTATGCCCTTATTTCAAAAAATCACTGCCTCCCCCAGATAAGCCTGAGGAAAACAGTGATTCAGTTTTTAGGAATTAGGAATGAATACACGAAATCAATTGATCTTATGATTTTTTGTTTTTCAAGAATTCATCGTATTGTTTTTGCATTTCGTTCAATACTTTTTCGTAGGCACCTTCAGATTTCAATTTTTCCATCAATTCTGGAATAGCTTTGTCTGGGTCTACAGTACCAGTGTTGATAGCTGTATCGAATTGTTGCATTGTGTTAGAGATAGCTGAGATTTCAGATTTCACATTGTCAGTGTTAAAGATGAATCCAAGCGCTGGAGATTCTTTAGCTTCTGCCAATTGTTTCTTAGAATCTTCGATTTGTTGGTCTGTAACGTTTTCGTTGATGTAAAGAATCCAGTTGTTACCAGTATTCCATCCACCCATGTGAGTGTTTCCTTTGTAGCCATCAAGGACTTTAACACGGTTTTCTTTACCTGCAATTTTTTCCCAGTTCTTGCCTTCTGGACCATAAACAAGACCATTCAGGAGTTCTGGGTTAGTGTTCAAGAGGTTCAACACTTCCATTGATTTTTCTTTGTTCTTAGAGTTGTTTGAGATAACAAAGTTAGCAACTTGTGTTGTTTGGTTTTTCTTGATGAAGTTAGTAATTGGTTTGATTTGGATATCTTTGTTCGCAACACGTGAAAGCAAGCTGTTACCGTAGTCAGCTGGTCCTACTGTTTCTTCACGAACGAACCAAGTATCTTGTTGAAGGTCAAATGAAGTATCGCTTGTTGCTACGTCTTTTGGAATATATCCAGCTTCATAGAATTTGTGAAGAGTCTTCAAGTGTTCTTTGAAACGAGGCACCTCGTAACGGTTTACGATCTTAGTAGTGTCTCCTTCAAGGTCGATAACGAATGGAAGTCCATTTGGAACTGGGTAGTCAAAGTTATCAGATGGGATGAAGTTCTTAGTAACCGCAAATGGCACTACATCTGGAGCTTTCTCTTTGATTTGTTTCAAGACTGGTTCAAGTGTTTCGTATGAAGTGACACCTGAAATATCGATACCGTATTTAGCAAGAAGAGTTCCGTTGAAGGCGAAGTTTTGAGATGATGCAACGTTGGCTGCAACTGGAACTGCGTAAATTTTACCGTTAATGCTGTTACCTTTGATGTAAGCTGGGTCAAGTGCTTTATAAAGCTCTGCCCCTTCTTTCTTATACAAGTCAGTCAAGTCAGCATAGGCACCTTTTTGAGCATTTACAACATAGTTAGATGCAAAGGCGATATCGTAGTTTTCACCAGATGATGTGATAACTGACATTTTCTTATCATAGTCACCCCATCCAAGATATTGGATATCCAATTTAGCACCAACTTTTTCACCGATGATTTTGTTAGCATTTTCTAGCAATTCATCCAAGTTATCTGGTTTGTCACCGATTTGGTACATTTTGATAACAGGTTTTTCACCTGAAGCTGAATCAGCAGCTTTCTTGTTGTTACCTGAAAGGTTTCCACAAGCAGCGAGACCAGCAGCCAAAGCGATTACACTAGCAGATGCAAAAGCATATTTTTTCCAGTTTTTCATGATAAAAACTCCTTTTTTTATTTTTAAACTTATAAACAATGTAATGATTTTATACTCAATGAAAATCAACGAGCAAACTAGGAAACTAGCCGCAGGCTGTACTTGAGTACGGCAAGGCGACGTTGACGCGGTTTGAATTTGATTTTCGAAGAGTATTAACTTCACACAAGGGAAGTTGGGAACTGAGAAATGTATTTCTCAACAAGCACTATTCTTTCACGCCACCGATAGTCAGACCTTTTACAAAGTAGCGTTGGAAGAATGGATACAAAATCGCGATTGGAAGGGTTGCGACCACAACCATGGCCATACGGCCTGTTTCTTTCGGTAGAGCAACTCCCAATTGACCAGATAGACCGACTGCTTTGGCGATGTAGTCCATATTTTGTTGGATTTGCATGAGCAAATACTGCAATGGGTACAAGTTGTCACTCTTAATGTAAAGGAGGGCGTTGAACCAGTCATTCCAGAAACCAAGAGCTGTCAAGAGCGTGATGGTTGCGATACCTGGTAATGACAATGGTAAACAGATTTGGAAGAAGATCCGGGCTTCACTGGCACCATCGATACGAGCAGATTCTAGAATAGCTTCTGGAATGGTCTTCTTAAAGAAGGAACGCATCAAGATGATGTTAAATGGTGAGAGAAGCATTGGAACAATCAAGGCCCAAACTGTATCACCAAGTTGAAGCAAACGAGTGACCACGATATAGCCTGGTACCAAACCAGCATTGAACAACATACTAAGAAGGGCAAAGATCGTAAAGAATCTGCGATACTTAAAGGTTGTCCGTGAAATGGCGTAAGCATAAGTTGTTGTGATAAAAACGTTTGTGATAGTCCCCACCACTGTTACAAAGACTGAGATGAAGAGGGCTTGGAGGATTTTATCCTTAAACTGTGCCAAAAATTCAAAACCGTCTAATCCAAATTGGGATGGGAAGAAGCTATATCCATTTTGAAGGATACTCTTTTCATCTGTTACCGAAATAACGATAACGAATACGAAGGGTAGGATACAAGAGAGGGCGATCAAACCAGAAATGGTACTGAAGAAGATATCTGCTTTCTTACTGAAGGAGTGAATGCCGACATTATCAATTTTTTCTTTTTTAATTTTCTTTTCTGCCATATTCTCCTCCTTTCTAGAACAAGGCTGAGTTTGGATCAACTCGTCTTGCAAGTAAGTTTGATAGGATAACCAAAAGCAAACCGACTACTGATTGGTAGAGACCTGCCGCTGAAGCCATCCCGATATCCGCTGTCTGGGTCAAACCATTATAAACATATACGTCCAAGACGTTGGTTACGTTATAAAGCTGACCAGCATTGTGGGGGATTTGGTAGAAAAGACCGAAGTCTGCACGGAAGATATTTCCAACTGCAAGGATGGTTAATACAGTTACCAATGGTGTCAACTGTGGAATAGTTACATTGCGAATTCGTTGCCATTTGCTAGCCCCGTCCACTGTTGCTGCTTCGTAGTAAGTTGGATCAATTCCCATGATTGTCGCATAGTACATGACACTGCTATATCCAAAACCTTTCCAAATACCTAGGAAAAGTAGGAGATATGGCCAGATACCCAAGTCAGCGTAGAAATTGATTTCCTTCATTCCAATAGATTCTAGGAAATGGTTGAACACCCCTTTATCAATATTTAGGAATGCATCTGTAAAGAAACTGATGATAACCCAAGACAAGAAGTAAGGGAACAACATGGAAGTTTGGAAGATCTTAACCATTCTCTTAGAACGGAGTTCACTGAGGATGATGGCAATCCCTACAGATACAATCAAACCAATAAAGATAAAGCCGAGATTGTAGAGGACAGTATTTCGTGTGATAATAAAGGCGTCTTTTGAACTAAACAAGAATCTGAAATTATCGAGTCCGACCCATTTACTATTCATGATACTATCTATGAAACCATTACTGGTCATGTGGTAATCTTTAAAGGCAACCACGTTCCCAAATACTGGAATGTAGAAGAATAGAATCAACCAGAGTGCCCCTGGCAAAACCATCAAGAGAAAGATCCAGTTATCTCTCAAGGTTTTTGAAAACTTATTCATAATTTCCTCCCTTTTTTATTTTGATACCCATCTAAAAATTCCTTTTTAGAATTTTGATAACGATTACATTATTAGTATACTCCTATTTGAAGGTTAGGTTAAACTACTAATTATAGAAAAAACTCCACAAATTATTTTATGTGGAGTACTTTTGAAGAAAGGGATGTTTCACGAGAAACACTCTGAACAAGGGACACTGTTCTTGTTTTTAAGTTGTATAAATCGTCGAAGCTGTCGCAATGGTATGCCACTGATTAGCTGTTGTGGCTGCGAAGTCCTTGTCTGCGTAGAAGTCAGTAAATGGCAGAATTTCCACTTCTAACTCGTCGATGCGGTCAAGCTGACCAACCAGATAAGCTTCGATACGGCTTTCTGCTCGCTTAATGCGTTGCAAGAGTCCGCCCATGCGGATATCAACCGTATCCAAGCCAAAGACCTTGTTTTCTTTCAGCCATTGGTGGCTAAAGAGGGCATGGAAGTGCTCAATTTGGCTTCTGAGTTCTGGTAATTCTTGTCTTGCGATTTCTTGCAGACTTTCCTTATCGTTTACTTGATAGGCTTTACGAATACGTCGTCCCACGTCCACTTTGCTACTTAAAATCTGGTTCAACTGGGCCTGAGTTTCAAAGAGGTAGGCATAGTTGCCAGCTTTTTCTTTAATGTTAGCAAGCGTCTCAGCAGCCTGAGCGAAGTGCGGTTTGTCCTGTTCAGGTGTCATGTGCTGGTCAAGAATCGGACAGAGAATATCCTGATAAAAGACATAGCGGTTGGGGTTGATGCCGCTGAGGTTGCCTGGTAGGTCTGGCAAGAGGTTAGCAAGGTCAATCTGCATAAAGTCCTCAACCGATAGACCAGTATTGGTTTTGAAGTGTGCAGACAAACGGTCTAGGTCATTGCGGTAGCAGAGTTCTGCCCAGATTTGCAAGCTTGGGAGAATAGAAAACTGGGCAGTTTCACCACCATTATCCCCCCAACCTGTCACGATAACTTCTTTGATATCATTGGCACGACAGGCTTTATTGGCTTCAAGAGCAATGAGACGGCTGAAATGGTTGTTGGGTGTGAAACCAATCCACTTCCAAGCTCCCCCTGCAAAGGCAAGATCATGGCTAATCTTATGATGATTGCGGAAATTGCGGTTGTATTTTTCCTCGCTATCCTGATAATAGTCCCAGTAAACCAAGGTCACACGATCTTTGAGACGGTCTAGGTAGACACGAGTTTCCTCAGGAATTTCCACATCGCGGTCGTACTGGCCATCTGCTGACATGAGCTTGAAGAACATATCGCTCCACATCTGGCAGTGGAAACCATATTTGTCAGCAATATCCAGCACGCGCTCCAAATGTTGGCACATGAGAAGGCTACGGTCAACAACACCGTTGAGAATCAGGTAGCGTCCCAAACCAACCAAGTGGGCTTCATCCATTCCGATATTGACCTTGCGTGTCTGCAGCTTAGACAGAGTGGCAAACATCCCGTTAATCAAATCATAAACCTTTTCTTCGCCAATAAGGAGAATGTCCTCTACATCACGGAGTTCCTGCACTTCTTTGACACCCCATTTGACGAAGGCTGACAAGTGAGCCAAGGTCTGGATGCATGGCACAAAGGTCATGTCAAACTGCTGGGCATAGGTTTCGATTTCCTGCAATTCCTCAGCTGAGTAGGCTCCACGGAAATAGCCAAAGTAAGGCTGCCCTTCAATCTGATAAGTGTCTTCCATGTAGAGCTCAAAGGTTGAGTAGCCCATAAGAGCCAAGACCTCAATCATCTGCTTGGCAGAAGCGACATTCAGCACCGCATTTCGCGAACAGTCTGCCATATAAGCCAAATCTTCATAAGCTGCTTGTTCTTCAATCTCTACTTTGTCACCTTCTGCTAGGGATGTTGCCAACAGGGACAAGGCACGATAAAGTTGGTGAGGTTTGCGATAGGTTAGTTGATAGTGTCCACCCTCACCCTTGATAGAGATAGAGGCTTGATCAGACTGAGCAACTGCCACTTCTACATCTGGTAGAGAAATGTGCTTTTGAAGTAAGTCTATAGCTTGCGCTTGTTTGTCACTAATTCCTGTAAATCTTACCATTGGTTTTCCTCCTGTAGCCAGTTGACAAGGGCACCGTAGAGATTGGCATCTGCATGATAAGTGCAGGCTTGAATGACAGGTGCGACCGTGTATTCTTCGTAGGTTTCGATAAATTCATCGACAGCTTTTTGAACACCTTGGATAAAGTCGGGATTCTGACTGATAGATCCTCCCAGACTGATGATATCTGGATCAATCAGATACTGAATATTGAGCAAGCCTTGCGCCAGATTACGGTTCATGCGCTCAATGGCTTCTTGACAAAGGGCATTCCCAGCTGCAGCCCCTTGGTAAATCTTGCGACCGTCCCAGTCAGTCTGACCAGATTTTTCAATCACGTAGCGCACCATATTTCCAGTTGACGCTAGTTGCGACCAGTTGTTGAGCTTTTCAGCAGGGGCAAGAGTTGTCATGTAGCCAAATTCCCCACCTAGACCGTGGCGACCTCGATGAAGTCTCCCATTGATGATCATAGCTCCGCCAATCCCTGTCCCAATCACGACACAGGCTGCATTTTCAAGTTCTGGATGAGCCAGTAATTCACTGAGTCCAACGCAGTTGGCATCATTTTCTAGATGGACAGGTAGCTGATGATGGGCAAGTGCTTCATACCAAGAAAAGCCATGGATGTAGGGCACCGCACTGAAGCCATCAATCACACCTGTTTCTTGATTGACCGCACCTGGAACGCTCATAGCAATCCCGCTGTAATCCTGTTCTGACAAGCGTTGATCTAGCCAAACTAGTAAATCCTCCAAGTTTTCTGGTGTTGGGATACTTGTCTTATCTAGTATTTTCCCATCAGGAGTCAGACTAGCAAACTTAATCCCAGTCCCTCCGATATCAATCGTTGCAATGGTCATTGTTTTTACCATAAAAAGGGGCGAATCAGCAGTTAGTCCTTACTTTTTCGCCCCTCCTTTCTTTTTATGTTTACTTTTTGAAATTAAATTTCTTCTTTTTTGATCAATTCTGTACGAATTTCCTGTGGTGCCAATGGTCCTGAATGAACTAGGTATGGGCGTTCTAGCAAGTCAAGAATCGCTTGTTGTTTTTCAGACACGCGAACATTTTCTTGACTCATATTGTAGTAACGGAGAACATAGCCTTCTTCATTTTCCGCCACTTTAAAGGCTGTTGGGCAAACTTGTGGTAAGCTGAGTGCCGCATGACTCAAGAGGCTACCAGTCGCAGCAACACTTCCTTCTTGTTTAGCAAGCTGAAGACTAGTGAATGGTGTTTGAAAGGCTTTGGCACGACGGAAGGCTGAGAAGCGTTCTTGGGCTTGGTGGCATTCAAGTGCAAACTCGACTTCAAACTCACGCAAGCATTGTGCTTCTGGTGTTGGGAAGTAACCCCAGTCGCCTAACTCACCTGATGCACGCAGAATGGTCACTGCAATGGTGTCGTCTCCAAGAATTTCGTATTCGTTTAATCCCTTGTTAGATACAGTCACACCCTTTTCATCGTCATACAGACTGACAAAGGCTTGTTGGTGTTGAGGATTTTCAGGGTTTTCCCATGAAGTAGCTGGTTTGTTTGGTCGTGTCACCACCTCATAGATGCTCTCTGAATCATTGCTTGGACGCGTGTTATGAGTCTTGACCAAGAGACGGATACGGTGATCTTTGGCAGTGTTGGTAAAGCAAGTCTTGCAACGGATTTGTGGATTATCAACAAAGATAGTCATCTCAGTTTCCAGAGGAAGGCTTGTCAACTCTTCTGAACGTCCTGCTTCACGCTTCATAAACTCGATGATGCCTTTTTGCTCTTCTTCTAGTTTTTCATCCGCACTGACAGGCACAGTCAATTCATGTTTGAGCAAAATTTTAGCATAGCGAGCTGTGTTTTCCAAGACCTCGTAGCCTTTCAGCTCTGCGAAGATAGGCTCTGTTCCTTTTGGTTGGAAATAGATGTACTCGTTTCCGATGTCCCCACGATTCTCAAAACGGATAAAATCTTCATAGGCTTCGTGAGTTGTCTTATCATAAACTGTGATGTTATCATCCACACTCACCGTTACAAATGGCGTATCAATCACTCCGTTTTGGTAAATGCCCTCACGGTGTTCTTGTTCTCCTTCCAGCAATTGGAAAGTTGTCCAAGAAAGCGGTGCTAGATGAACAGGGATAGTCACGCGCACTTGGCGAGCGATACGAGCTTGGCGGAACTTGTCTTTTGGTAAATCATACTCAAAATTAGCTCCAAGGTCTTCGATTTTAGCCTCTACAGGACGACCATCCAAGTCCTCTACACGGTAGCTTGGCAAGGTCAAAGCAGCCATCTTCTTGTAGCCTTCTGTTGGGTGCAATTCCTTGAAATCACAAGTCGCCACATCAATCACTGTGCTGACAGTATCAACCTTATCATGCAGGCCTGTGTTAATAACCGTAAAGAGATAGTCGCTCTGAGCTTCGTGAGTTGCAATTTTGCCCTTCCACTCGTTAAGAAGATTGCCCTTAACAAAGTTTCCGACTTGGTTTACCTTAGCAAAACGCGTTTCCATCTCACGATGAACTTCGTCCACGCTACAGCCACAGATACTATCATGTGGCGCATTCTGCAAAAGTGTTTTCCAAGCATAGATCAACTGATCCTTGTGGTTGTGGCCCTCAGTGATAATTGTCAAGGGTTCTACAACTTGCTCTAGGAGGTTGCTATTTTCTTGGAAGGCTTGTTTTAGGTAAATACGGGATGAAGAAGTGTTGGCAAGTGTGTACCAGCCATCTGTTTCCTGACTGGTCAACTCACCTGTAACCGTTGATAACTGCTCTGGAAGCGCACCTTCCACAGCTTGAACATATTCATCAAAAGAACTATGAACAAAGGTTACATCTGGGAAGAGTTCATTTGCCACACGAATGGCTTCGCTCAGATTTTTCTGTACAGGCTGGTGATCACATCCGTTCATCATCAACCATTGGTTGGTCGAAGCGTAGGCACGCACATCTGACAATTTTTGTTTCCAGAAGGTCAAGGCCTCATCTTTATCAACTGGAATTTCATTCCCGTTACTGTACCAGTTGGCAAAGAGAATACCTAAAACACGACTACCATCCGCACCCTGCCAGTACATTTCTGAAAACTGGGATGTAAACTGCTCATCTTCGAGGACTTGGTTATCAAATCCAATCGGCTTCACACCACGACCAAAGGCCGCCACGTGAATACCTGATTTTTGAAGGATTTGAGGCGCTTGCCCCATATTTCCAAAGGTATCTGGGAAGTAACCAATCTGGGTTGATTTGCCCCATTTTGCAGCTTCTGCTTGGCCAATCAAGGTATTGCGGACGTTAGCTTCACTTGAAATCAAGTAATCATCCTGCAAAATGTAAAAGGGACCAATTTTCAATTTTCCTTCGTCAATGTAGCGTTGAACTTTGTCACGATTTTCAGGGCGAATTTCCAAGTAGTCATCAAGGACAATGGTTTGACCATCCAAGTGGAAGCTCTTGAACTCAGGGTCATTTTCAAAGAGATCAAAGAGATTATCAAACAATTCCACCAACTGCATACGGTGGCTTTCAAAAGGCAAGTACCACTCACGGTCCCAGTGACTATGTGAGATAATATGTACAACAACATTTTCCATGAAGTAAAACCTCATTCTAAATTTAAATTTTAACGTTTTAAATGTAAATTTGTGATTCTGACAAGAATCAATTGAGCGAAAGCGCGCTCTTTAGCGAATATCCAAGTAATCCAAGACCAACTCACAGAACATCATGTTGGCCCAAGAGAACCATTCGCGTGAGTAGAGGGTCGGATCATCTACGTGGAAGCTTTCGTGCATAACACCTGTTCCACCATCACAAGCAACCAGCCGATCTAGCAAGAATTTTTTCTCAGCTTTATCTGTAGCTGTCAAACCTTGGATAGACAGAGCAATGGGCCAGATATAGCGATAGAAGGTATGAGAACTTCCGAGACCACTAGCGTATTCTCCTTGGTAGAAATATGGATTTTCAGGGATCAGAATGGTACGACGAGTTGCTTGATACACTTCATCATCGACCGAACAGTAACCCAGATAAGGCGCAGCCAACAAACTTGGTACATTTGGATCATCCATGATGCTGGCATTTCCTAGGCCATCCACTTCAAAAGCGTAAATCTTTTCACCCTTGCTGTTGGTGGTGTAGGCGTAGCTTTCTATTCCTTCTTGAATCTCAGTCTGGAGACGCTTGGCATCAGCAATAATACTCTCGCTATCAGCTAGGGCTAGTTCTGCAAAGATTTCTTGCACATACCCCAAGACAACTACAGCAAACATATTTGACGGAATCAAGTAACTATACTGACAGCAGTCATCACTCGGACGAAAAGCTGACCAGGTCATGCCTGTCACGGCAAAGTCAGGACCAAAACCATCATTTACCAAAGTGTCTTCCTTACGATCGGTATCACGAACAAAACGATAAGGAGAGTTCTTGTGGTCTTGTTCTACCGTCCACAGATAGAGAATTTCCTTAGTCGCTGCGACAAAAGTCTCATCAAATTGACTAGTCTCGCCAGTTTCTTTCCAAAGGAGATATGCTAATTGCAAAGGATAGCAAAGTGAGTCCACCTCATACTTGCGTTCCCAAATCCAGCCATTAAGGTCTGTGTGATCAGTCTCGTGGTGCCCCTTCCAGTTTTCCTCAATGTTAAAAGAGTTGGCATAAGGATCCTTGAGAATCAGGGTCATCTGACGTTTGACCAAACCTGCAATGGTCTGACGCAGGAGGGAATCTCTTTTAGCCACATGAAGGTAGGGTCTGAGTTGAGCTGTCGAATCTCGAAGCCACATAGCAGGAATATCCCCAGTCAAGACAAAGGTTGAACCGTCTTCTAAAATCTCGACCGTATTGTCCAAGGTGTCGGTGTAGCAACGCTCGAAAACATCCACCCATTCTGGATGGTCCTTAGCCCGCTCT
The DNA here is from genome assembly GCF_003943935.1 of Streptococcus mitis. Taxonomy (GTDB): domain Bacteria; phylum Bacillota; class Bacilli; order Lactobacillales; family Streptococcaceae; genus Streptococcus; species Streptococcus mitis_BK. The sequence continues at coordinate 262,523 of NZ_RJOB01000003.1, forward strand.
GCCACTTCATCTAGCCATTCTCTAACAATTTCTTTTGAATAAATCATCGTGCAGTATCCTCTTTCAAACAAGTTTCATTTTCAGTATATAGCTTTTGAGGCAGAAAATACATACACAAATGATAGTCATTTTTCTACAAAATAGTTATCTTTGAAGCTCCTTTTCTAAAGGCCCTCTTTTTCTGATATAATGTAGAAAAACAGCTAAAGGAAAGACTATGAAACCACTACTTGAAACCATCGATACCCGCTTTGGAACTGCTAGCAAGCATGCCTTCTCTCGGGGAAATACCCTGCCATACACAGGCGTGCCTTTTGGGATGAATTACTTTGTACCCCAGACCAGTGACCAGGATGGATCTTGGTTTTTTGATCCACATCTGCCTATCTTTCAGGGGATTCGATTAACCCACCAGCCCAGCCCTTGGATTGGCGACTACTCTTGGCTCCTTCTGACACCTGTCACAGGCCAACTGGGTGGAGACAGCCTCTTCCATCGCCAATCTTCCTATGACATAGATAAGGCCTCTTTCCAACCTCATTATCTAAAGATTTTCTCCCTGCGCTATCAGATTGAAACACAGCTCACACCGACTTGCTACGGTGCTTCTATTCGTTTGGAGCAAAAGCAAGGCAAAGCCCTCTCCCTCTATCTTCACGCAGCAGATAAACTGACAGTAGAGCAGGTAGATAAGCGGACTCTTGCCCTGCGACAAGAGGGAAAAACTGAAACCAGCAGAAATCCACTGATACTGTTCACTTCCCTGCAAATAAACACGGATATTCTTGCTATCAGCCAAGAAGGCGAAGACTGGCGAATTGACTTAGCAAGCAGCCATACTGAGGTTCAGCTAGCCACTTCTTTCATCTCTCATTCTCAAGCACTGCTTAATCTACCTAAAGAAGATTTTGATAACTGTAAAGCAAGTGCCCAAGCGGATTGGGAAAATCTCCTCCATCGTTTTGATGTTATAGAGACAGGAGAGGCTGACCGAACCTTCTTTGACCACTGTCTCTACAGACTCTTCCTCTTCCCACAAACTTTTTATGAAGTTGATGAATCAGGTCAAGCCATCCACAAGGATCTGGCTACTGGAACTATCAAGCCTGGTGTCCTCTTCAGCAACAATGGTTTCTGGGATACCTTCCGCACCACCTTCCCCCTCTTTGCCCTTATCATACCGGAGCACTATCACCGCTTTTTAGAAGGTTTCCTCAATAGCTACCGTGATACTGGTTTTCTTCCAAAATGGCTGGCTCCAGATGAACGGGGTATGATGCCAGGTACACTTTTAGACGGTATTATCGCAGATAGCGCCTGCAAGGACCTGGCCCCCGACCTAGAAGAAGAACTCCTTCAAGCCATGCTTGAAACAGCCAGCAAGACCGACCCTCTCGGCATCAATGGCCGCCACGGACTAGCCCAATATCAAGAACTGGGCTACCTCTCTATCGACCACCACGAAAGCGTCAGCCATAACCTAGACTATGCCTATAGCGACTTTTGTATCGCAAGCTGTGCCGATAAACTAGGGAAAATAGAAATCGCTGAGACCTACAAGGCTGCATCACAAAATTACCGCCATCTATTTGACGCTGAGACAGGTTACATGCGAGCACGTGATGCTCAAGGCAACTTCCGCCCTGACTTTTCTCCTTATAGCTGGGGACGTGATTATGCCGAATGTTCAGCCATCCAAGCAACTTTAGGCGTTCTCCACGACATCCCAGGCTTGATCCAGCTTATGGGTGGAAAAGAAGCCTTTAGCAACTATCTTTTGAAAACCTGTCAAGATGCTCCCCTCTTTGAGACAACAGGCTATGGTTACGAGATTCACGAAATGAGCGAGATGGCTACTGCTCCTTTTGGACAACTCGCCATTTCCAACCAACCAAGCTTCCACATTCCTTATCTCTTCCGCTACAGCAATTACCCTGACTACACTGCCCTTCTTATCAAGACGCTCCGTCAGAAAGCTTTTCACCCAAGTTGGGAAGCCTATCCTGGTGATGAAGACAATGGCAGTCTCTCGGCCTGGTACATCTGGTCGGCTCTCGGATTTTTTCCAACCTGTCCAGGCAAACCCAGCTATGATCTCGGAATCCCTCTCTTTGACCACCTCCGTATTTATCTAGCTAAAGAAGATAAATGGTTGGATATCCATACTAAACAAAACCACAGCCATTTTAACTTTGTAAAAGAATGTCGACTAGATAATACCTCTATAACTAGCATTCAGCATCAAGACCTCTTAAAAGCTGAACAGCTAACCTTCACCCTTAGTTGGTTACCAAGTCAGCCGTCCACTTTCTGAAATGCAAAAATCTCCTAGCAGGCTTTCCTGCTAGGAGATTTTCTTGTGAGAGGTACTTGTTTAAGCTTTGAAAATCGGACTTATCATCTGATAATTATCAAATAATCTACCAATTAAGCTTCTTCGTCTTCTTTACGACGACGACCTGCAAGACCAAGACCAAGTAATGCACTTGCTGCAGCTGCTACCATAGCTACAGTAGAATCTGCTGTACCTGTATTTGGTAATTCTTTAGCTCCTTTACGCGCATTTGCTTGTGCTGATGTTGCTTGGCTAGCATTAGATGCTGCTTTAGCTTTGTCAGTGTCTGTCAAGTTGCTTGGATCTTTAACTGCTGTTGCTGATGGATCTTGAACGCCTTCTGAATCATTAGCTTTCGCTACTGCTTTATCAGCTGGAATTACTGCTGTTGAGCCATCTGGGAAGCTTACAGTTGTTGTTCCATCTTTACCTACTTCAACATCTTTAGCTGTTGGGTTAGATTTCTTAACTTCTTCTGCTACTTTAGCTTTTTCTGCATCTGTTAAGTTAGCTGGATCTTTAACTGGTGTTACTGATGGATCTTTAACACCGTTTGAGTCAGCTGATTTAACTGTCTTATCTGGTGTTACTGTTGTTGTTGAACCATCTGGGAAGGTTACAGTTGTTGTTCCATCGTTACCTACTTCAACATCTTTAGCTGTTGGGTTAGATTTCTTAACTTCTTCTGCTACTTTAGCTTTTTCTGCATCTGTTAAGTTAGCTGGATCTTTAACTGGTGTTACTGATGGATCTTTAACACCGTTTGAGTCAGCTGATTTAACTGTCTTATCTGGTGTTACTGTTGTTGTTGAACCATCTGGGAAGGTTACAGTTGTTGTTCCATC
>NZ_RJOB01000004.1 GCF_003943935.1 Streptococcus mitis
GAGATTGAAATCACACGTAAACCAAATGGTGATGCAGTAGTAACACCTAAGAAACCAGATGGTTCAACATACCCATCAGGTAGCAAGGTAGTGATTCCAGGTGAAAACAACACACCAATCGAAGTTACAATTGGCGACAATGGATCAGGTGAAGTACCAAATGACAAACTTCCTAAGAAAGATGTCCCAGGTACAGGAACAGTAACTGAACCTAACAAGAAACCATCACAACCAGTAGATGTAACAACACCAGCTCGTAAGACACCAACACTAGATGTTGAACAAGATCCTAAGACAGGTGACGTTACAGTAACACCTAAGAAACCAGATGGCTCAACATTCCCACCAGGAACTAAGGTAGAAATCCCAGGTAAAGATGGTAACCCAATCACAGTCACAATCGGTGAAGACGGTAAAGGTAAAGTACCAAACAGTGAATTACCAGAAGGTAAAGTTCCAGGAACAGCTAAGATTACTGAACCAGGTCAACCAGCAGTTGAAGTTCCAGTAGAAACTCCAGCTAAGGTAACACCAGAAACACCAGTAACACCTGATATGCCAGTCAAACCTGATACCAATCGAGATTCTGGTCAAGATAAACCAGCACCAGCTACTCCAACTCCAAATGCAGTTACTCCTAATACAGATCAGGTAGATACTAAGACGACTGTTGATAATGGAGCTAAGTCAAATGATTCTCAAAATGTATTGCCAAATACAGGAACAGAATCAAATGCTACTCTTGCATCTCTAGGACTTCTTGGACTATTGAGTGGATTTGGACTTGTAGCTCGTAAGAAAAAAGAAGACTAAAAATTTAGTCAGATGAACATTCATTCTTTTGTGTTTTAACAACGAACTAGATTGATTCTGATAGTTGTTTTATCCATAAAATACAAAGAATGATTAGATAAAGAAAGCGAACAATGCTAGGATTTTGTTAAACGGAATTCTAAGTATTGTTCGCTTTTTGTGGTATAATAAGACTATGCAGAACAAACCAACGTCATCCTATGTGCACATCCCATTTTGTACCCAGATTTGTTATTATTGTGACTTTTCAAAAGTTTTTATCAAGAATCAACCAGTCGACAGCTATTTGGAGCATTTGCTGGAAGAGTTTCGTTCTTATGATATTCAAAAGTTGCGAACCCTCTATATCGGTGGTGGGACACCGACAGCCCTGTCGGCTTCGCAACTGGAGGTGTTACTGAATGGCTTGACTAAAAACTTGGACTTGTCTATCTTGGAAGAGCTGACCATTGAAGCCAATCCAGGCGACTTGGATGCGGATAAGATTGCTGTTTTGAAAAACTCGGCTGTCAATCGTGTTTCACTAGGTGTCCAGACCTTTGATGACAAGATGCTGAAAAAGATTGGGCGCAGTCATTTGGAGAAGGATATTTATGAAAATATCGACCGTCTAAAACTGGCTGGTTTTGACAATATCTCTATTGACTTGATTTATGCGCTACCTGGTCAGACCATGGAGCAAGTCAAGGAAAATGTAGCTAAGGCCATTGGACTGGATATTCCCCACATGAGTTTGTATAGTTTGATTTTAGAAAACCATACGGTCTTTATGAACCGGATGCGACGTGGGAAATTGCCTCTACCTAAGGAGGAACTAGAAGCGGAGATGTTTGAGTACATCATCTCAGAGTTGGAGAGAGCAGGTTTTGAGCATTATGAGATTTCCAATTTCTCCAAACCCGGTTTTGAAAGTCGTCACAATCTCATGTACTGGGACAATGCTGAGTACTATGGCATTGGTGCTGGTGCATCTGGTTATGTCAATGGTATTCGCTATAAAAACCATGGTCCGATTCGTCATTATCTGAGTGCAGTTGAAGAAGGCAATGCTCGTATTACAGAAGAACATCTGAATAAAAAAGAGCAAATGGAAGAAGAAATGTTCCTGGGGCTCCGCAAGAAATCAGGGGTTTCTATGGCGCGATTTGAGGAGAAATTTGGTCGGCCGTTTGAGGGGCTTTATGGAGAAATTGTCAGAGACTTGCTGCAACAAGGTCTCATGCAAATAGAGGGTGACCGCGTGCGTATGACAAAGAGAGGTCTCTTTTTGGGAGACACCGTAGCAGAACGATTTATTTTGGAGTAGGATCATGGGCTTAACTTATCAAATGAAAATGAAGATTCCTTTTGATATGGCTGATATGAACGGTCATATCAAACTTCCAGATGTAATTTTGCTGTCTCTGCAGGTTTCAGGGATGCAGTCGATTGAACTGGGAGTTAGTGATAAGGCTATTCTGGAAAATTATAATCTGGTCTGGATTATCACAGACTATGATATTGAGGTAGTTCGTTTGCCTCGTTTTGCGGAAGAAATTACCATTGAAACGGAAGCTTTGAGCTACAATCGACTCTTTTGCTACCGTCGCTTTACCATTTATGATGAAGCGGGGCAGGAGCTCATCCACATGATGGCTACCTTTGTTCTCATGGACCGAGACAGTCGAAAAGTTCATGCTGTCGAACCTGAGATTGTGGCTCCTTACCAGTCTGAATTTAATAAAAAACTTATCCGTGGACCAAAGTATGAGTCCTTGGGCGAGCCAATCAGCAAGGATTACCATGTCCGTTTTTACGACTTGGATATGAATGGTCATGTCAATAACAGTAAATACTTGGATTGGATTTTTGAGGTCATGGGAGCGGATTTTTTGACCCAGTATATTCCCAAGAAAATCAACCTCAAGTATGTCAAGGAAGTTCGACCAGGTGGGGTGATTACATCGGTTGTTGAACGGACTGGACTGGAAAGCAAGCATGAGATTACAAGCGACGGGGCTACTAATGCCCAAGCTATCATCACATGGCAAGAAATAAAAAAGGATTAGGGAGAAAGTATGAAATATAAAGGCTATTTAATTGATTTAGACGGTACTATTTATAAGGGGAAAGATCGAATCCCGGCAGGAGAGGCTTTTGTCCATGAATTGCAACAGCGGGAAATCCCCTATCTCTTTGTAACCAACAATACAACCCGCACTCCAGAGAGCGTTCAGGAGATGTTGGCTCAGAATTTTAATATCGATACGGCCCTATCGACTGTCTACACAGCGACCTTGGCAACGATCGACTATATGAATGACTTGGGACTGGAAAAGACCGTCTATGTCATTGGTGAAGTAGGGCTCAAGGAAGCCATCAAGGCGGCTGGTTATGTGGAAGACAAGGAAAATCCTGCCTATGTGGTAGTAGGTCTGGACTGGCAGGTCGACTATGAAAAATTTGCGACAGCAACTCTGGCTATCCAAAAGGGTGCTCACTTTATCGGAACCAATCCTGACCTTAACATTCCAACAGAACGAGGACTTTTGCCAGGTGCTGGTTCACTGATTACGCTACTTGAAGTAGCAACACGAGTGAATCCTGTTTATATCGGGAAACCAAATGCTATCATTATGAACAAGGCGGTTGAGCACTTAGGTTTGGAACGTGAAGAATTAATCATGGTTGGGGACAATTATTTGACTGATATTCGAGCAGGGATTGACAATGGCATTCCAACGCTCTTGGTGACAACAGGTTTTACCAAGGCAGAAGAAGTGGCAGACCTGCCAATCGCACCGACTCATGTGGTTTCTAGCCTTGCGGAGTGGAACTTTGATGAAAACTAAACTGACCTTTTGGAGCTCTATGCTCTTTCTCCTCTCTCTCTCAATCCTGCTGACCATCTATCTGGCTTGGATTGTTTATCCGCTGGAAATCAAGTGGTTAAGTTTGACGAATCGAGTCTATCTAAAACCAGAAACTATTCAGTACAACTTTCATATCTTGATGAATTACCTGACCAATCCTTTTAGTCAGGTTCTAGAGATGCCAGATTTTCGTTCGTCAGCAGCTGGTTTGCACCACTTTGCGGTGGTCAAGAATCTCTTTCACTTGGTGCAGCTAGTTGCCCTAGTGACACTGCCAAGTTTCTATTTCTTTGTCAAAGGAATTGTGAAAAAGGGCTTTTTGTCTCTATTTAGTAAAGGGCTTCTGACTCTAGTGGTTTTGCCTTTACTGATTGGACTTGGGGGAGTTTTGATTGGTTTTGATCAATTCTTTATCCTTTTCCATCAAATTCTCTTTGTGGGAGATGATACCTGGCTTTTTGACCCAGCCAAGGATCCTGTTATTCTGATTTTACCAGAGACCTTCTTCCTCCATGCCTTCCTCCTCTTTTTCGCCCTCTATGAAAGCTTCTTTGGTTTTCTATACCTGAAAAGTCGTAAGCAGTAATATTAAGGATGTTTCTGGTTTGCATAAATAAATTAAGTATGTGATTCGAAACTATCGTTAAGAGTGAATTAACTAATTCTGAATAGTATCAATCGTTCGCAAACAGTCTATTTTTCTTGAAAAATAGGCTTTTTTTCTAAAAATCGCTAGTCAAGCGCTTTATTTTTTTGTATAATAGAAGTAGCAAAGTATAGATAAGAAGAGAAAAGCATGATTACACTATTTCTATCACCGAGCTGTACTTCATGTCGTAAGGCAAAGGCCTGGTTAGAAAAACATAAGGTGCCCTTTGAGGAGCACAATATTATGACCAGTCCCTTAACGAGAAAAGAATTGCAACACATTCTTTCCTTGACCGAAAATGGTACTGATGACATCATTTCAACTCGTTCAAAAATTTTTCAAAAATTAGATATTGATGTAGAGAGTATTTCGGTATCGGAATTGCTTCATTTGATTGAGCAGTACCCTAGTCTTTTACGTCGTCCAATTATTATTGATGCCAAACGCATGCAAATCGGTTTTAATGAAGATGAGATTCGTGCTTTTCTCCCTCGTAGTTACCGTAAGCAAGAACTAAAAGAAGCAAGAATGAGAGCTGGTATTAGTTAATGAACAAACAGTATAGTTACCCACTAGATTTGTCGTGGAGCACTGAAGAACTTGCTTCAGTGCTTTCTTTTTTCAATGATGTTGAAGCTGTCTATGAAGGCAAGGTAGAAGCTAAAAAGTTACTGGACTCCTATAAGGGATTCAAGTCTGTCGTGCCAAGCAAGAGTGAAGAAAAACGTTTGGGACGAGAATTTGAAACAGTTAGTGGCTATTCGCTTTACCGAGCAGTTCAGGCTGCCAAGGAAAAAGGGGAAGGAAAGATTTCTCTTGGAAAGTAAATTTGAATTTGCTAAAGAGCTTGTTAAGAAAGCAGGTCAGTACATCCTTGACCATATGCAGGAAGACTTGTGTGTTGAGACCAAGACCTCTCCAACAGACTTGGTGACCAGACTGGACAAGGAAGTTCAGGAACTCTTGGTTGGTGAGATTTTATCCCGTTATCCTGAGGATAAGATTTGTGCTGAAGAGGGCTGTTTGCGTGCTTCGGTGCAAGAGGGAAAAGTCTGGGTCATTGATCCCATTGATGGTACCAATAACTTTGTGGCCCAGCAGGAAGATTTTGCTGTTATGATGGCTTATTTTGAAAATGGTCAGGGGCAGTTTGGTCTGATTTATGATGTGGTCAAAGGGGATTGTTATCACGGTGGTGGTAAGTTTCCGGTCTGCCGAAATGATAGAATCCTAGCTCCCTTTAAAGCCAAACCACTTGGAGATTTTCTCATTGCAGGAAATAGTGGTATGCTGGAAGCCAACGAATGGGGGCTGGCTGATTTGAGTCGAGCGGTCCTCGGTGTTCGTGTCTATGGGAGTGCGGCCATTAGTTTTGCCAAGATTTTGTCAGGGCGTTTGTTGACCTATGTCACATATCTGCAACCATGGGATTATGCTGCCGTTAGTATTTTAGGGGAAAGTCTGGGCTATCGGGTGGTGACCCTTTCTGGTGAAACTCCTGATTTTCAAACCAGACAGCCTGTCATGATGGTTCCTCTTGAGATGCAGGAGGAAATTCAGTCCTATATTTACGAAAGGAAAAGAACTTAAATGCAATTTCCAGAAGGATTTGTTGAAAAATATGAAGAGATACTAGGAGATGAGGCAAGAGATTTTCTTGCCTCTTTTGAGGAGGAAGCGGTTTCGGCTTTTCGGGTCAATCCTTTAAAAGAAGCCCAAGCTTCATTTTTTGATCCTATTCCTCAAACCCCTTGGGGACATTATGGGAAGGTTTCAGGAAAATCGCCTGAGCATGCTACTGGTTTGGTTTATTCGCAAGAACCCGCTGCTCAAATGGTGGCTCAGGTAGCCCAGCCTAGTCCTGGTATGAAGGTTTTGGATTTGGCTGCTGCACCGGGTGGAAAATCAACTCAACTGGCAGCCTATCTAGCAGGGGAAGGACTTCTCGTCTCCAATGAAATTTCAAGCAAACGGGCTAAGATTTTAGTAGAAAATATGGAGCGCTTTGGTGCGACAAATGTCGTAGTGACTAATGAATCTGCTGACCGTTTGGCCAAGGTCTTTAAAGGCTATTTTGACCTCATTGTCCTTGATGCCCCTTGCTCGGGTGAAGGAATGTTCCGTAAGCAGCCAGATGCTATGGATTATTGGAGCCTCGATTATCCGGGTCAATGTGCTAGTTTGCAAAGAGAGATTTTAGCGGATGCGGTGACCATGCTAGCTGAAGGTGGTCGTCTGGTTTATTCGACCTGTACCTGGGCACCTGAGGAAAACGAAGAGATCGTCAATTGGTTACTGGAAGAGTATGATTTTGACTTGTTGCCAGTTGAGCATATCAATGGCATGGTAGCTGGTATTGACTTGCCAGAAACGGCTCGGATGTATCCTCATCATTTTAAGGGAGAAGGTCAGTTTGTAGCCCATCTACAGTTTAAAGGTGAAAATCTAGCACCAAAATGTAAGGCAAGTAAAAGCAATCTCAGCCGTGAGCAAGTTTCCTTGTGGCAGGAATTTGCCCAAAAACACCTAAAAATCAATCTACCGGGTACCTTGCAGACTTTTGGAGACCAGCTTTATCTCTTGCCAGAACTCTTGCCAGATTTAGGGAAGCTCAAGATTGCTAGGAATGGCCTGCATCTGGGTACCTTTAAGAAGAAACGCTTTGAGCCTAGTTTCGCTCTTGGACTAGCCTTGAAACCGAGTCAGGTCAAGCAGTCGGTTGCAATTGACCAAGAAGCGTTTGTAAAGTATGTGGCTGGAGAGACTGTTCAGTTGGCGGAAAGTCTGCCAAATGGTTGGTACCAAGTTTTGGTTCAGGGCAATGGTTTAGGCTTTGCTAAGGTGATTGGAAATGTTTTGAAAAATTATTTTCCAAAAGGCCTCAGATTCAAGTGAAAATGCTAGTCAAAGTAGCTTGTCTATGTTATAGTGGAAGTATGGATTTTTTTCAAATTGTCTTTCATTTTCAGTCAAAATTGGTGGAGACGGTAACTGAGTAAATTGCAAGTAAAACCAAGTTTAGAACTTCAGTTGCCTCCCAATTTTCAAAAGAAAAACATAAATAAATAGTTGAAAAAATTCACAGCATTCACCATTATTTTCAAGGAGAAAAACAGTGAAAAAAAGGAAAAAACTCGCTCTATCCCTTGCGGCTCTTTTGCTGGCAGGTTCTTTGGCGGGATGTGCTAGCTGGATTGATCGTGGAGAATCCATGACAGCTGTTGGCTCAACGGCTCTTCAGCCCTTGGTCGAAGCAGCAGCAGATGAATTTGGCTCTCTGCACGTTGGAAAAACAGTCAACGTTCAAGGTGGAGGATCTGGTACAGGTTTGTCTCAGGTTCAATCTGGAGCTGTTGATGTAGGAAATTCAGACGTATTTGCCGAGGAAAAAGACGGTATCAACGCTTCTGCTCTAGTGGACCACAAGGTTGCTGTTGCAGGCTTGGCGGTGATTGTGAACAAGGAAGTTGATGTTGAAAATCTGACAACTGAACAACTCCGTAGCATCTTCACAGGTCAAGTGACCAACTGGAAAGAGATTGGGGGGAAAGATCTAGCCATTTCTATTATTAACCGTGCAGCAAGTTCTGGTTCGCGTGCGACCTTTGATAGTGTTGTTATGGATGGCAAATCTGCCGTGCAGAGTCAAGAACAGGATTCAAACGGGATGGTCAAAAACATTGTTTCCCAGACACCAGGAGCCATTTCTTACCTAGCCTTTGCCTATGTGGATGACTCAGTTAAACGCATGAAATTGAACGGTTATGAGCCGATTGCAGAAAATGTTACAACCAATAACTGGCCTTTGTGGTCTTATGAGCACATGTACACCCTAGGTCAGCCCAATGAATTGGTGGCAGAATTTCTCAACTTTGTCCTCTCAGATGAAGCACAAAGCGGAATCGTTAAGGGAATGGGCTACATTTCTGTCAAGGAAATGAAGGTTGAAAAAGATGCTGTCGGAACGGTAACAGCACTAGAAGGGAGTCACTAATGAATCAAGAAGAATTAGCTAAAAAATTACTTTCTCCCTCAAAAAACTCTCGTTTAGAGAAACTAGGAAAAGGCTTGACCTTTGCCTGTCTGTCTTTGATTGTCATTATTGTGGCTATGATTTTGATTTTCGTAGCCCAAAAAGGTTTGTCGACCTTCTTTGTCAATGGGGTCAACATCTTTGATTTCCTTTTTGGACAAACTTGGAATCCTTCAGGTAAACAATTTGGTGCCCTTCCCATGATTTTGGGTTCCTTTATTGTCACAATCCTATCAGCACTTATCGCAACTCCTTTTGCCATCGGTGCGGCAGTCTTTATGACAGAAGTATCACCAAAGGGTGCAAAAATCTTGCAACCAGCCATTGAATTGCTGGTTGGGATTCCTTCAGTTGTCTATGGATTTATCGGTTTGCAGGTCGTAGTTCCCTTTGTCCGCAGTGTCTTTGGTGGAACTGGTTTTGGGATTTTGTCAGGGATTTTCGTTCTCTTTGTCATGATTTTACCAACAGTAACCTTTATGACAACCGATAGCTTGCGTGCGGTGCCTCGTCACTACCGTGAAGCTAGTTTGGCTATGGGAGCTACTCGCTGGCAAACCATTTGGCGCGTGACCTTGAAGGCGGCGCGTTCAGGGATTTTCACAGCGGTGGTCTTTGGGATGGCGCGTGCCTTTGGTGAGGCCTTGGCCATTCAGATGGTGGTCGGAAACTCAGCCGTTGTCCCAACTTCATTGACAACACCTGCCGCGACCTTGACCTCTGTTTTGACCATGGGTATCGGAAATACCGTTATGGGAACAGTTGACAATAACGTTCTCTGGTCACTGGCCTTAGTCTTGCTTTTGATGAGTTTGGCCTTCAACAGTGTGATTAAATTGATTACGAAAGAAAGAGGAAAGAAAAACTATGCACGCTAAGAAATTAGATAAAATTGCAACAGCTGTCCTCTACTCGATTGCAGGAATCATCGTTGCCATCTTGGCATCCTTGATTCTTTATATCTTGGTTCGTGGTTTGCCCCACATCTCTTGGTCTTTCTTGACTGGCAAATCCTCTTCTTACCAAGCAGGTGGAGGGATTGGAATTCAGCTCTATAATTCCTTCTTCCTTCTGGTCATTACCTTGATTATTTCTGTGCCCTTGTCTATGGGAGCTGGGATTTTCCTAGCTGAATATGCCAAAAAAGGTCCTGTGACCAACTTTGTCAGAACCTGTATTGAAATCTTGTCTTCTCTACCATCAGTGGTTGTAGGTCTCTTTGGTTACTTGATCTTTGTAGTTCAGTTTGAGTACGGATTTTCAATCATCTCAGGTGCCTTGGCCTTGACAGTCTTTAACCTGCCTCAGATGACTCGTAATGTTGAGGACAGCTTGAAACACGTTCACCATACGCAACGTGAGGCTGGTTTGGCCCTTGGGATTTCTCGCTGGGAGACTGTGGTCCATGTGGTTATTCCAGAAGCCCTTCCAGGGATTGTGACTGGGGTCGTCTTAGCTTCTGGTCGTATCTTTGGTGAGGCGGCTGCTCTTATCTATACAGCAGGACAATCCGCTCCAGCCCTTGACTGGTCTAACTGGAATATTCTCAGTGTGACTAGCCCAATCTCTATCTTCCGTCAAGCAGAAACATTGGCTGTCCACATTTGGAAAGTCAATAGCGAAGGAACCATTCCTGATGGAACCATCGTATCAGCAGGTTCTGCAGCCGTGCTCCTCATCTTTATCCTCATCTTTAACTTTGGAGCCCGCAAACTCGGAAGCTACCTACATAAGAAATTAACCGCTGCCTAAAGGAGAAGCCATGTCAAAATATAATTGGGATGAAAAGCATATCATCACCTTTCCTGAAGAAAAAGTGGCCCTCTCTACCAAGGATTTACATGTTTACTACGGTAAAAAAGAATCCATCAAGGGCATCGATATGCAATTTGAAAAAAATAAAATCACAGCCTTAATTGGCCCATCTGGATCAGGAAAATCAACCTACCTCCGCAGTTTAAATCGTATGAATGATACGATTGATATTGCCAAGGTAACAGGTCAAATCCTCTATCAAGGAATTGACGTTAACCGTCCAGAAATCAATGTTTATGAGATGCGTAAACACATCGGGATGGTCTTCCAACGACCAAATCCCTTTGCCAAGTCTATCTACCGCAACATCACTTTTGCCCATGAACGTGCAGGAGTCAAGGACAAGCAAGTCTTGGATGAAATTGTGGAAACTTCTCTCCGTCAGGCTGCCCTTTGGGACCAGGTCAAAGACGATCTGCATAAGTCAGCCTTGACCCTATCAGGTGGCCAGCAACAACGTCTCTGTATCGCTCGTGCCATTTCGGTCAAACCTGACATTCTCTTGATGGATGAGCCTGCGTCTGCCTTGGATCCAATTGCGACAGCCCAGCTGGAAGAAACCATGTTGGAATTAAAGAAAGACTTCACTATCATCATCGTGACTCACAGTATGCAGCAGGCTGCGCGTGCTAGTGACTACACAGGATTTTTCTACTTGGGTGACTTGATCGAGTATGATAAAACATCTAATATTTTCCAAAATGCCAAACTACAGTCAACCAATGACTACGTAACAGGACACTTTGGATAGAAAGGAAACAGTATGACAGAAGCGATTTTACAGGTGTCAGACCTGTCCGTTTATTACAATCAAAAAAAGGCCTTGAATAGTGTTTCCCTATCTTTCCAACCTAAAGAAATTACAGCCTTGATTGGTCCATCTGGATCAGGAAAGTCAACCCTCCTCAAGGCTATCAACCGTATGGGAGATCTCAATCCAGAGGTAACCACAACTGGTTCGGTGGTTTACAACGGCCACAATATTTACAGCCCGCGTACAGATACAGTTGAATTGCGTAAGGAAATTGGTATGGTTTTCCAACAACCAAACCCTTTCCCTATGTCTATCTACGAAAATGTTGTCTACGGGCTTCGTATCAATGGAGTTAAGGACAAGCAGGTTCTGGATGAAGCTGTGGAAAAAGCCTTGCAGCGTGCTTCCATCTGGGATGAGGTCAAGGACCGTCTGCATGATTCAGCTATCGGGCTTTCAGGTGGACAACAACAACGTGTCTGCGTTGCCCGTGTCTTGGCAACTAGTCCTAAAATCATTCTCTTGGATGAACCGACTTCAGCCTTGGATCCTATCTCTGCTGGTAAGATTGAGGAAACCTTGTATGGTCTAAAAGATAAATACACCATGCTCTTGGTTACACGCTCTATGCAACAAGCCTCTCGTATCTCTGACAAGACAGGATTTTTCCTTGATGGAGATTTGATTGAGTTTAACGATACCAAGAAGATGTTCCTCAACCCACAACACAAGGAAACAGAAGACTATATTTCAGGAAAATTTGGATAAGGAGATAAATGATGTTACGTTCTCAATTTGAAGAAGATTTAGAGAAATTGCACAATCAGTTCTATGCTATGGGACAGGAAGTGCTATCCCAAATCAATCGTACAGTGCGTGCATTTGTTACGCATGATCGTGATTTGGCCAAAGAAGTCATCGAAGACGATGCAGAAGTAAACGAATACGAAGTGAAATTGGAGAAGAAATCATTTGAAATGATTGCCCTCCAACAACCGGTTTCTCAAGACTTGCGTACAGTTCTAACAGTCTTGAAGGCCGTGTCTGACTTGGAACGTATGGGTGACCATGCGGTGTCAATCGCAAAAGCAACTATTCGTATGAAGGGGGAACAACGTATCCCTGCTGTTGAAGAAGAAATCAAGAGAATGGGTCGCGATGTCAAAAACTTCGTCGAAGCAGCCCTTGAACTCTATCTCAATGGTTCAGTAGACCAAGCCTATGAAGTAGCAGCCATGGACGAAAAAATCAACCATTATTTTGATAGCATTCGTGACTTGGCTACAGAAGAAATCAAGAAAAACCCAGATGCCATCGTTACAGGTCGTGATTATTTCCAAGTGATTGCTTTCTTGGAACGCATTGGAGACTATGCCAAGAATATCTGTGAATGGGTTGTTTACTTTGAAACAGGTAAGATTGTAGAATTGTAAAGTATTCAAATGCTAAAATTATTGTGAAAGCTTACTTTTTACTAGAGTAAGCTTTCATTGTATAGATAATTTACTTTGTCAGAGGTGAATAATGAACTACATACAGAATATAAGAAAAAAAGTTGGAAAAGATAAAATTATTTTAAATTTCACATGTGGAATATTAAGTCAATCAGGAAAAATATTATTACAAAAACGAGCAGATAAAGGAACTTTGGGATTACCAGGTGGTGCTTTTGCATAATAATAACAGGTGCTTAAAACTCTGATAAATTAAGTGGTTGAGTGTTTTACAAATTATACTTACTGTAAAAAGTTCAAAAAGAATGATATAATTTAAAATGGAGGATATTACCATGAAAATTAATGCTGTAGATTTATTTTGTGGTGTTGGAGGGTTGACCTGTGGTGTTCAGCAAGCAGGTATAAATGTAATTGCAGGTTATGATATAGATCCTCGTAGTCAATTTGCATATGAATTTAATAATAAAGCGAGATTCATCTTAAAAGATGTTAAAGAAATTGATAGCAAGGAAATTACTGCTCTTTATCCGAATGATACTGATATAAAAATTTTAATGGGTTGTGCCCCATGCCAACCCTTTTCGACTTATAGTCATAAGTACAAGAATAGTGAGAATACACTTCAGAAGATGGATCTTTTAGACTATTTTGGGAAACAAATAGAGTATGTTCAACCCGATATTGTTTCGATGGAAAATGTTCCACAAATGGTCAATGAAAAGGTATTTAAAAAATTTATCCAGATTTTGAATGATAATAATTACTTAATTGATTACAAAGTGGTATTCGCGCCAGATTACGGTGTTCCTCAAAAAAGAAAGAGATTATTACTTTTAGCTTCAAAATTAGGAGAAATCAAATTAATCCCCGCACAATTTAATAAAGATAATTACCCAACACTTCGAGATACAATTGGAAATTTACCAAAATTGAAGGCAGGAGCCACTGATTTAAATGATCCTCTTCATAGAAGTAGAAATCTATCGGAATTGAATATGAAGAGAATAAAACAGTCAAAACCTGGTGGAACTTGGAAGGATTGGGACGAGGAGCTATTACTGGAAGCTTATAAGAAAAAAAGCGGAGCTTCTTTTGGATCGGTATATGGTCGTTTAGAGTGGGATAAACCTGCTAATACAATTACAACACAATTCCCAGGAATAGGAAATGGGCGATTTGGACATCCTGATCAAGATAGAGCTTTAAGTTTACGTGAAGGTGCAATGTTACAAACATTTCCGAGAGATTACTTATTTACAAAACCTGAACTTGGGGGAAAATATCCTATTTCACAGGTAGCATTACAAATTGGGAATGCTGTCCCTCCGAAGTTAGGTGAAGTTATTGGAAATAGTATATTGAAGCATTTGGAGAAAATTAAATGAGTATTGAGAAAATAGACTTGCAAATTGCCTTTGGTGCTGTAAAGCATTTTGGCAGAAATTTATATACATCAAATCCACCAGCAATCACAGAATTGATTGCAAATTCTTGGGATGCTTATTGTACAGAGTGTAATATTTATTACAATGATACTGAAAATGATGGGGATAAAAAAACTTCTTTGCTAATTGTTGATGATGGTATTGGTATGACAGATGAAGAGTTGTCTGGTAGATATGCTATTTCTGGTACAGAAAAAAATACTGATTCAGTTAGACGTCCTGATGGAATTACCCTTAGACCTTATATGGGTAGAAAAGGTATCGGAAAATTTTCAGCATTTAGTTTAGGTGATAGTTATGTACTTTATACAAAGAGTGACATAGATACTCAATGGAAAAAAATGATTTTTAGATATGAATTATTACTTGAAGACAGACCGACTGTTCCAATTGCTGTGGAATACATTGATTCTTTGCAAGAATTGAAAGAGTTTTTTCCAGATTTAGAGGAAAATACTACTGGAACAATTGTTTATATACCTAAGATGAGAAGAAAAATCATCTCATCAAGTATTGAGGGATTGAAGAATTTAATTTCTAGAAGATTCTCTATAAATGTAATTAATAATCATGATTTTAGTCTTAAAATTAATTCAGAAATTGTAGATTTGAGCCAGCATTTTTATGATAATAATTTAGAGTTTGTTTATTATTTCGGTACAGAGTTAGAAGAAATCAAACAACGCTTCCCTAATGTTCCAGAAAAGAATTTTTACAAAGAAGATGATGAATTCTTTACTAATCATTCAATTAGTGGATGGCTCGGTACTGTCGAAATTCCCAGTCAATTACTTGCTGATGAAAATATAAGTATTTCAGGCGTAATAGTCTATATTCATGGAAAATTAGCTGATGAGGATATTTTACGGGATAAATTAAAAAATAGGATAACAAACTCATACTTTTTAGGCGAAGTCAATGCAGATTTTCTTCAAAATGAAGAAGAAGACCCTGTGCTTAGTAGTAGAGAGGGTTTAAATAAAGAAATACCAAATGTTAAATTATTAATTGAAAAACTATCTAAAATAAGTAATAAGTTAAATTCAAATTGGAATGATTTGCGTGCTAACAGAGATATAGAAAAACTTGATTTTCTTGATAAAATGTTAAGTACTGATAGTGGATTGGGGACCGCATTCGAACTTTATAGCGATAAACAGCAAAAACAGGTTGCAAAGCTTGCACAAAGAGTTTTTGATAATGATGAAAAATATTCAGATGCTGAATATAGGGTTTATGGACAAGCAATCTTTGCACTTGTAAATAATAAAGTTATAAATGAAATTACTATAGATACAGATACGGAGACTTTTGGAGAGATCTTAAAGAAATTCTATAGCTTATTTGAGAAAACGGAACTAAATGCTGCTTTACGTATGAAATCTAATATTGAAGATCGTATTAGTATTATCAATAAACTAAAACTAATTATTGACGCTGAAGATGTTGAGAGTGTTTTTGAGGAACATCTAGCTAAAAATCCATGGTTGATTAATCAATATTGGGATAAACCAAGTAATGAAATTGTGATTGAAACACAAAACACATATAAAGCAATTATTCAAGAACGTAAGGTTAGTGGAAGAACCGATATTATTACAAAAGTTGCAGATGAGCCTTATCCAATTATCTGTGAGCTAAAAAGAGAGAAAGTTACTGCGTACTCTACACCTGAAATTTCCGAAATAACCAGTCAGATCTATAAATACAGACGATTTATTAGTGATGAAATAAACCGATCAAATAGTTCTTTAAGAATCTCAAATACTAATGATATAAAAGCTTATTTTATTTGTGGTGAGAAATCTAAGGAAAAACTAGAAGATTTAGATTTAATTGAATTGAAAAATAACAATATCGAATTAAAAACATATCAAGAGATTATTAGACAAGCTGAAAGAGTTTATAGTGATAGAGTAAGAGAGTAAAATTTTTTATTTAATAAGCCTTATTCTCCTTACTGTGGGATTCCATTGAACTTGGTGAATCGGCTTTAAAAGCTTTAGTGCGAGAGTTTTATGAAGAAACGGGAGTTGAAGTGAGAGCGGAAAAACTCTTAAATGCTTATACAAAATATTCAGATAGTTATCCGAATGGTGATGAGGCTCAAGTTCTTATAATCTTGTATTTAGTTTCATTTAAAACTTCTATTTCTACAAATTTTTTTACAAGTGATGAAACTTTAGAATTAGGATTTTTTGATCATAGGGGCATACAAAATATTGCAATTGTAAACCAGCAACATTAAGATATGATAAATGATTTTTTTTAAAATAAGTTTCCAATAGATAGATAAACTAACAACTGGATTTCTATTTTTTAGTAAATATATTTTATGAAAATGCAAGAAAAACACTTGACAAGCATCTTGGATAGCGTTATAATTATACAAAATTAACAGAGAGGTTGTTTATTTATGAAATCAAAAAAATGGATATTTGTTTTATGTAGTTTTCTTGCAAGTTTTTTCTTAGTAGCTTGCCAGTCGGGTTCTAATGGTTCTCAGTCAGCTGTTGAGGCCATTAAGCAAAAAGGGAAATTGGTTGTGGCGACCAGTCCTGATTATGCACCTTTTGAATTCCAAGCCTTGGTTGATGGAAAAAATCAGGTAGTCGGTGCGGATATTGACATGGCCCAGGCTATCGCTGATGAACTTGGGGTGAAGTTGGAAATTTCAAGCATGAGTTTTGACAATGTCTTGACCAGTCTTCAAACTGGGAAGGCAGATCTAGCAGTTGCGGGAATTAGCGCTACTGACGAGAGAAAAGAAGTCTTTGATTTTTCAATCCCTTACTATGAAAACAAGATTAGTTTCTTGGTTCGTAAGGCTGATGTAGAAAAATATAAGGATTTAACTAGTCTAGAAACTGCTAATATTGCAGCCCAAAAAGGGACTGTTCCAGAAGCTATGGTCAAGGAACAATTGCCAAAAGCTCAATTGACTTCCCTAACCAATATGGGTGAAGCTGTCAATGAGTTACAGGCTGGAAAAGTAGATGCTGTTCATATGGATGAGCCTGTTGCTCTTAGCTATGCTGCTAAAAATGCAAACCTAGCTGTAGCAACTGTCAGCTTGAAGATGAAGGACGGCGAAGCCAATGCCGTTGCCCTTAGAAAAAATAGTGCTGATTTGAAAGAAGTGGTGGACAAGGTCATCCAAAAACTCAAGGATGAAGGAACTTACCAAAGCTATCTTGAAAAAGCAGCAAGTCTAACAGAAGTTGAACAATAAGAAAAAGCAGAGTTGGAAGTTATTCCAATTCTGCTTTTAAATAGTTTAAAACATTTTCCAGATTGTCTAAGGACACCTTGGCAAATTGATAAGGACAGGCATCCAAGTAAGCCTTTTCAAAGAAGTCCAAACCTAGTTGGCTGTGTTTGAGACTGGCAATTTTAGGGTATCGTCGTAGGTCTAGCAATACACCATCGTGAAGAGGAAAATGAGGAAGAGGACAAGGAGTGTTATCTAGTCTTCCCTCGATTTGTTTTTGGTAGTCTTCCTGATTGTTCAAGCGAGCCAGACGATTTTTCTCAAACAATTGACTGTCAATATAGAGTGACAGGGCTTTTTGCATGATGAGGTTGCTGTCGTAGTCTAGGATATTTTTGTAGGCTACAAAGGCTTCCTTGATAGCATTTGGCAGAATGAGTGCCGTAATCCGCAGGGCTGGAAAGAGGCTGGTTGAGAAGGACTTGATGTAAATAACCCGCTCCTCTGTATCCAGATAGTGGAAGGTCTGGCCCTTCTTGGAGTCCAAATCCCCCAGATAATCGTCTTCGACGATATAAACACCATACTTAGCTGCTAAGTCAAGAATAGCCCGTTTGTCCTGCTCTGAATAGGAATGCCCCAGAGGATAGTGAAAACGAGGAATAGTATAGAAAAACTTAATCTTTCCTGTCTTGAAATGGCCTTCCAGCTCCTCCAAGTCAATCCCATCAATGCCTCGTTCAATCATTTGATAGTCCAGACCCTGAGCAATCAATAGGCGGTTCATTCGGTGGTAGGTCGGCTGTTCCACCAAGATTTCCTTTGCTTGGCTAGGAAAGGATATTTGAGAGAGGATAAAAAGGGCTTGTTGGGTTCCAGAAGTTAGTACCAGTTGGTCAGCCTTGCAGTAGAGGGCTTGGTCAAAGAGGAGTTTATGAATGGATTGTCTTAAGTCTTCTAAACCTTCTTGGTTGTCATAGTAGTTGAAGAGGTAGTTTTCCCGGCCAATCAAGGTTTCATTGACACAGAGTCGGAAATCGTCATAGGCACTGGCATGTTCGTCCGTAACCTCGATTTCTAGATCCTGATGTTGCCCTTGTTCTAGGACATAGTAGCCACTCTGGGGCTTGGCGTAGAGGTATTGTTCGTGTCGTAATTCCAGCAGGGCTCGTTGAATGGTATCCTTGCTACAGTGAAAGTCAAGGCTCAGTTGACGGATAGAAGGCAGGCGGCTTCCCGTTGGAAATCGTCCAGACTCGATACCATTTTTTAAATAGGAAACGACCTCTTGGTACTTGCTTTGTTTCTTCATTCCAGACCTCCTCGATTTTGTTACATTGTACCCTTTTTTTTCCTTCTTGGCAATGTTTAGGGTGTTTCTCTCGTTCACATCTAGGGGCAAATGTGGTATACTTAGGAGTAACATTTATAGAATAACAGATAAGAAAGAGAATGGATAAGAACGTGCAGGAACCAGTGAAATTATTTCAATACAATACCCTTGGAGCCTTGATGGCTGGTCTTTATGGTGGTACCATGACAGTGGGAGAATTGCTAGAGCATGGTGACCTTGGTTTGGGAACATTGGATTCTATTGATGGGGAGTTGATTGTCTTGGATGGCAAGGCTTATCAGGCTAAGGGATCAGGAGAGCAACCAGAAATTGTTGAAGTGTCGCCAAATGCCCTTATTCCTTACGCTGCAGTAGTACCGCATCAGGCAGAGGTTATTTTCCGCCAGCGCTTTGAGATGACAGACAAGGAATTGGAAGAACGAATTGAGTCATATTATGATGGGGAAAATCTTTTCCGCTCTATCAAGATTCGTGGGGAATTTTCGCATATGCATGTGCGCATGATTCCCAAGTCGACACCAGATACTAAGTTTGCTGATGTCGCAACCCATCAACCGGAATATAGTCGTGAAAATGTGGCGGGGACCATCGTTGGTTTCTGGACGCCTGAGATTTTCCATGGGGTTAGTGTAGCAGGCTACCATCTGCACTTCATCTCAGATGATTTGACCTTCGGTGGACATGTCATGGACTTTGTCATCAAGGAAGGGATTATCGAGGTGGGAGCTGTTGACCAGTTGGATCAACGTTTTCCAGTCCAAGATCGTCAATACTTGTTTGCTAAGTTCAATGTTGACGAGATGAGAAAAGATATTGAAAAGGCAGAATAAGAGAAGAAAATGACCACTCATATTATCATTACCATGGTGCTTTTGCTGGCTTTCTTGATAGGGAGCATTTGGTATGGCAAAAAGAAATACCAGATTAATCTAGCTGTCTTGGGTTTAGGGGCTGTTGCCTTCTTTGTCTCTTCACAGATTTTAGAAAAACTGGTGCATATCTTGGTTTTGCATCCTCAAAAAGACGGCAGTATTGCCCTCTTGCAAGACCATCCGCTTGTCTATATCATCTATGGCCTAGCCATGGCAGCATTTTTTGAGGAAACTGCTCGCCTTATTTTCTTTAAATGGTTGGAGAAAAAGAGAAGTTTGGAAAAGGCAGATGCCTTGGCTTATGGATTGGGGCATGGTGGCTTGGAATTGATTTTCCTGGGTCTTACTAGTTTGATTAATCTCTACATCGTGCTTTCGGCAGTTCAAACGCAAAATCCACAGGTCATGCAATTGCTGTCTGAAAATATGTTGAAAACTATTCAGTCGCTATCAGTCTGGCAGATTTATTTGCTTGGATTTGAACGGATTTTGGCTCTAGGATTCCAATTGCTGTTGACTGTTTGGGTTTACCAAGCTGTTCGCCAGAAGAAATGGATTTATCTCCTAGCAGCCTATGGGCTACATGCCTTCTTTGACCTGGCTCCATCTCTAGCCCAAGTTGGCTGGTTGACAAATCCAGTCTTGGTTGAAGTGATCCTAGCACTTGAGCTCGTTCTGGTTGCCTATGGAACCAAGGCAATCTTTTGTAAAAAATCATAAGAAAAGAGGGAAACCTCTTTTTTTGTGCAAAATCCAAACAAGGTATTTTTATGGTCGTCAAATGTCTCTAAAAATGGTATAATGGGATGAATTTTGTAAAAGGAAGAGTGACATGTCTGTAAGAGAAAAAATGCTTGAAATCTTAGAAGGAATTGATATCCGTTTTAAGGAACCCTTGCATAGCTATAGTTATACAAAAGTAGGTGGAGAGGCTGATTATCTGGTCTTTCCACGAAATCGTTTTGAGTTGGCGCGCGTTGTTAAATTTGCCAACCAAGAAAATATCTCTTGGATGGTTCTTGGGAATGCTAGCAACATCATCGTTCGTGATGGAGGAATTCGTGGATTTGTCATCTTGTGTGACAAGCTCAATAACGTTTCCGTTGATGGTTATACCATTGAAGCTGAAGCTGGTGCTAACTTAATTGAGACAACTCGCATTGCCCTTCGTCATAGTTTGACTGGTTTTGAGTTTGCTTGCGGCATTCCAGGGAGTGTCGGCGGTGCTGTCTTTATGAATGCAGGTGCCTATGGTGGTGAGATTGCCCACATCTTACAGTCTTGTAAGGTCTTGACCAAGGATGGAGAAATCGAAACCTTGTCTGCTAAAGACTTGAACTTTGGTTACCGTCATTCAGCTATTCAAGCATCAGGGGCAGTAGTCCTTTCTGCTAAGTTCGCCCTAGCTCCAGGAAGCCATCAGGTTATCAAGCAGGAAATGGATCGCTTGACGCATCTACGTGAACTCAAGCAACCTTTAGAATATCCATCTTGTGGTTCGGTCTTTAAGCGTCCAGTAGGGTATTTTGCAGGTCAATTAATTTCAGAAGCTGGCTTGAAAGGCTATCGTATTGGTGGAGTAGAAGTCTCAGAAAAACACGCTGGTTTCATGATCAATGTTGCAGACGGAACGGCCAAAGACTACGAGGACTTGATTGAGTCTGTTATCGAAAAAGTCAAGGAACACTCAGGTATCACGCTTGAAAGAGAAGTCCGGATCCTGGGTGAAAGCAAGTAGGAAGTGTTAGTTAAAAAGCTGCTGCTATATTATAGAAGGGGGTGAAAGCCTATCGTTAGTGCAGAAGAATGTAGGCAGTTCAATCTCCTACACGAGGTAGTGGCGGCCTGACAGAGCCCTGATCTGTTAATCTATGAAAAAGAAGGAATAAATGACAATTGAAAAAACCAATTATTGAATTCAAAAACGTATCTAAAGTTTTTGAAGACAGCAACACCAAGGTTCTCAAAGACATCAACTTTGAGTTGGAAGAAGGGAAGTTCTATACTCTTTTAGGCGCATCTGGTTCAGGAAAATCAACTATCCTAAACATCATTGCAGGTTTACTGGATGCGACGACAGGAGATATCATGCTAGACGGTGTCCGAATTAATGATATCCCAACCAACAAGCGAGACGTCCATACCGTCTTTCAATCCTATGCCTTGTTTCCACATATGAATGTGTTTGAAAATGTTGCCTTTCCACTCCGCTTGCGTAAAATTGACAAGAAAGAAATCGAGAAACGCGTAGCGGAAGTTCTAAAGATGGTTCAGTTGGAAGGTTATGAAAAACGTTCCATCCGTAAACTTTCTGGAGGACAACGCCAGCGTGTGGCTATTGCCCGTGCTATCATCAACCAACCCCGTGTGGTCTTGCTGGATGAACCCTTGTCAGCGCTAGACTTGAAATTAAGAACAGACATGCAGTACGAACTGCGTGAACTGCAACAACGATTGGGCATTACCTTTGTCTTTGTCACTCACGATCAGGAAGAAGCCCTTGCCATGAGTGACTGGATTTTCGTTATGAATGATGGCGAGATTGTCCAGTCTGGAACGCCTGTGGATATCTACGACGAGCCGATTAACCACTTTGTTGCCACCTTTATCGGTGAGTCAAATATCTTGCCAGGTACCATGATTGAGGACTACTTGGTTGAGTTTAACGGCAAACGCTTCGAAGCGGTCGATGGAGGTATGAAACCAAATGAGCCAGTCGAAGTCGTGATTCGTCCAGAGGACTTGCGCATTACTCTTCCTGAAGAAGGCAAGCTCCAAGTTAAGGTCGATACCCAGCTCTTCCGTGGGGTTCACTATGAAATTATCGCCTATGATGAACTTGGGAATGAATGGATGATTCACTCAACCCGTAAGGCCATCGTGGGTGAGGAAATCGGTCTGGACTTTGAACCAGAAGACATCCACATCATGCGTCTCAATGAAACCGAAGAAGAGTTCGATGCTCGTATCGAAGAATACGTGGAAATCGAAGAGCAAGAAGCAGGTCTGATCAATGCAATCGAGGAGGAAAGAGATGAAGAAAACAAGCTCTAAACTCTTTGTAGTGCCCTATATGCTTTGGATTGCCCTCTTTGTGTTGGCACCCTTGGTTTTGATTTTCGGACAATCTTTTTTCAACATTGAAGGCCAGTTTAGTTTAGAAAATTATAAATCTTACTTTGCGTCACAAAACTTGACCTATCTAAAGATGAGTTTCAACTCAGTGCTTTATGCAGGAATTGTGACCTTGGTCACCCTCCTTATCAGCTATCCGACAGCCCTCTTTTTGACCCGTCTCAAACACCGTCAACTCTGGCTCATGCTGATTATCCTGCCTACCTGGATTAACCTGCTCCTCAAAGCCTATGCCTTTATTGGGATTTTTGGTCAGAATGGCTCTATTAACCAATTCTTTGAATTTATCGGAATTGGTTCGCAGCAGTTGCTCTTTACCGATTTCTCCTTTATCTTTGTCGCAAGCTACATCGAGCTTCCCTTTATGATTTTGCCGATTTTCAATGTCTTGGACGATATGGATAACAATCTCATCAATGCCAGCTACGACCTCGGTGCGACCAAGTGGGAAACCTTCCGTCATGTCATCTTCCCTCTATCGATGAATGGAGTGAGAAGTGGGGTACAGTCTGTCTTTATCCCTAGTTTGAGTCTCTTCATGCTGACACGTTTGATTGGTGGGAACCGCGTTATCACGCTGGGAACGGCTATTGAGCAAAACTTCCTGACAAATGACAACTACGGTATGGGTTCAACCATCGGTGTGATTCTCATCCTGACCATGTTCATCACCATGTGGGTGACCAAGGAAAGGAGAGAACGATGAAAAAATTTGCCAACCTTTATCTGGGACTGGTCTTTCTTGTCCTCTACCTGCCCATTTTTTACTTGATTGGCTATGCTTTTAATGCAGGCAACGACATGAATAGCTTTACAGGCTTTAGCTTGAGCCATTTTAAAACCATGTTTGGCGATGGTCGTCTCATGTTGATTGTGACTCAGACCTTTTTCTTGGCCTTCCTATCAGCCTTGATTGCAACCATCATCGGGACTTTTGGTGCCATTTACATCTACCAGTCTCGTAAGAAATACCAAGAAGCCTTTCTATCACTCAATAATATCCTCATGGTTGCGCCTGATGTTATGATTGGTGCTAGCTTCTTGATTCTCTTTACCCAACTCAAGTTTTCACTTGGCTTTTTGACCGTTCTATCTAGTCATGTGGCCTTCTCCATTCCTATCGTTGTCTTGATGGTTTTGCCACGACTTAAAGAAATGAATGGCGATATGATTCATGCGGCCTATGACCTTGGTGCCAGTCAATTTCAGATGTTTAAGGAAATCATGCTTCCTTATCTGACTCCGTCTATCATTGCAGGTTATTTCATGGCCTTCACCTATTCGCTAGATGACTTTGCCGTGACCTTCTTTGTGACTGGAAATGGCTTTTCAACCCTTTCAGTCGAGATCTACTCTCGTGCTCGTAAGGGGATTTCGCTAGAAATCAATGCCCTGTCTGCCCTTGTCTTTCTCTTTAGTATTATCCTAGTTGTTGGCTATTACTTTATCTCACGTGAGAAGGAGGAGCAAGCATGAAAAAACTCTATTCATTTTTAGCAGGAATTGTAGCGATTATCCTAGTCTTATGGGGAATTGCGACTCATCTCGATAGTAAAATCAATAGCCGAGATAGTCAAAAACTGGTCATCTACAACTGGGGTGACTATATTGATCCAGAACTCTTGGAGCAATTCACAGAAGAAACAGGTATCCAAGTCCAGTACGAGACCTTTGACTCCAACGAAGCCATGTATACCAAGATCAAGCAGGGTGGAACGACCTACGACATTGCCATTCCTAGTGAATACATGATTAACAAGATGAAGGACGAAGACCTCTTGGTACCGCTTGACTATTCAAAACTTGAAGGGCTTGAAAATATCGGACCAGAGTTCCTTAACCAGTCCTTTGACCCAGGCAATAAATTCTCCATCCCTTACTTCTGGGGAACTTTGGGAATTGTTTACAATGAAACCATGGTCGATCAAGCACCTGAGCATTGGGATGACCTTTGGAAGCCAGAGTATAAGAACTCTATCATGCTATTTGATGGGGCGCGTGAGGTGCTGGGACTCGGGCTTAACTCGCTGGGCTACAGCCTCAACTCCAAGAATCCGCAGCAGTTGGAAGAGACAGTGGATAAGCTCTATAAACTGACTCCAAATATCAAGGCTATTGTGGCGGACGAGATGAAGGGATACATGATTCAGAATAACGCTGCAATCGGTGTGACCTTCTCTGGGGAAGCTAGCCAAATGCTAGAAAAAAACGAAAATCTACGCTATGTGGTACCGACAGAAGCCAGCAACCTTTGGTTTGACAATATGGTCATTCCCAAAACAGTCAAAAACCAAGACGCAGCCTATACCTTTATCAACTTTATGTTGAAACCCGAAAATGCTCTCAAAAATGCAGAGTATGTCGGCTATTCAACACCAAACCTACCAGCTAAGGAATTGCTCCCAGAGGAGAAAAAAGAAGACAAGGCCTTCTATCCTGATGCTGAAACCATGAAACACCTAGAAGTTTATGAAAAATTTGACCATAAATGGACAGGAAAATATAGTGACCTCTTCCTACAGTTTAAAATGTATCGGAAGTAGGAGTTAAACGGATGAAAACGGATCAGTAACAGCTGGTTCGTTTTTTTGAAAAAATAGAAGGCAATTTTTTTAACTGTATGTTTTTCTATGATAGTTGCTTATTTTCATGCCTAGTAGTATACTAAGCTTAACCTTAAAGAAAGCTGTATAACAAATAATGAAAATGTCTACTTTTTTCAAAAAATTTTTTTGGCCAGCCTTTTTGACTGTTCAGCAAACTGTTATACTATTCTATCTAAAGGATGGTTTGGATCGACAATACCTAACAACTGAGTCTATATATTGGGTGACAGGCACCTTTATATTTGTAAATATTTTAGTGGCTGTGTTTAGTAATATGAAAATTGGAGATAAAGAAAAGTAATAGCGGTAAGAATAATATATCCTGAAAAAGTAAGTGGAGATGTAGAGAATAGGGGTTCTTAAATGGGAATGATTTCCAGTTGACGCAGACTTAAAAAAACGTTATAATAAGAAAGTTGAGAATTGATTTTCAGTTGCCTTAGTCCAGAGAAATGGCGGTGCTGCGAGCCATCTAAGCTAGGAAGTCATGCTACTCAATTATACAATTGCATAAGAACAAGAGAATGACAAGTTCATTGAATGAAGGTGGTACCGCGGTTTTTCGCCCTTCGTGATATGAGCTTGTCTTTTGATTTTTTGGAGGTGTTGATGAAAACATTTCTTGTCAAACAAAAGTTTCGTCTTGGAGGCGAACGCTTCGCTATCAAGGATGACAGGGGAGAAATAGCTTATCAGGTGGAGGGATCATTTTTTAAGATTCCCAAAACTTTTACCATATATGACGCGGCTGGTCAACAAATCAGTGAGATTAGTAAGGAGATTTGGACCCTACTTCCTCGTTTTGAGATTCAGCTTCAGGACGGATCGAGTTTTGTCATTCGTAAGAAGTTGACCTTCTGGCGAGATAAGTATGAGTTTGATAATCTAGGTCTTCGTATCGAGGGCAATATCTGGGATTTGGATTTCAAATTACTGGATGAACGCGATCAGCTGATTGCGGAAATCAGGAAAGAACTCTTCCATCTGACCTCTACCTATACCGTAACGGTTCTTGAGGACGCTTATGCAGACCTAGTTATTTCCCTCTGTGTCGCGATTGACTATGTGGAAATGCTGGAAAGCCAATCACATTAAATAAGTAATAAGGAGACAATATGAAACAACTATCTAGTGCACAAGTACGCCAAATGTGGCTTGATTTCTGGGCGACTAAAGGTCACTCAGTAGAACCATCAGTGAGTTTGGTTCCTGTAAATGATCCAACTCTTTTGTGGATCAACTCTGGGGTAGCAACTCTTAAGAAATACTTTGACGGGACTATCATCCCTGAAAATCCACGTATTACCAATGCTCAAAAAGCGATTCGTACCAACGACATTGAAAACGTAGGGAAGACTGCGCGTCACCACACCATGTTTGAAATGTTGGGGAATTTCTCTATCGGGGATTACTTCCGTGACGAAGCCATCACTTGGGCTTATGAGCTTTTGACAAGCCCTGAGTGGTTTGACTTCCCAGCTGAAAAACTGTACATGACCTACTATCCAGACGATAAAGATTCTTACAACCGCTGGATTGAAGTGGGAGTGGATCCAAGCCACTTGATTCCAATTGAGGACAACTTCTGGGAAATCGGTGCGGGACCTTCTGGACCTGATACAGAGATTTTCTTTGACCGTGGAGAAGCTTTTGACCCAGAAAATATCGGTCTTCGCCTTCTTGCAGAAGATATTGAAAACGACCGTTATATCGAAATCTGGAACATCGTTTTGTCACAATTTAACGCAGACCCTGCTGTTCCTCGTAGCGAATACAAGGAATTGCCACACAAGAACATTGATACGGGCGCTGGTTTGGAGCGTTTGGTGGCGGTTATCCAAGGGGCTAAGACAAACTTTGAAACGGACCTCTTCATGCCGATTATCCGTGAAGTTGAGAGATTATCTGGTAAGGTTTATGACCAAGATGGCGACAACATGAGCTTTAAAGTTATTGCAGACCACATCCGTTCTCTTTCATTTGCCATCGGTGATGGTGCCCTTCCAGGAAATGAAGGTCGTGGTTATGTCCTTCGTCGTCTTCTCCGTCGTGCTTCTATGCATGGTCAAAAATTGGGTATCAACGAGCCTTTCCTTTACAAACTCGTTCCAACTGTTGGAAAAATCATGGAAAGCTACTACCCAGAAGTGCTTGAAAAACGTAACTTTATCGAAAAAATCGTTAAGAGCGAAGAAGAGTCATTTGCGCGTACTCTTCACTCAGGTCAACACTTTGCCCAAGGCATTGTAGCTGACTTGAAAGAAAAAGGTCAATCTGTCATTGCTGGTTCAGATGTATTTAAACTTTACGACACTTATGGATTCCCAGTTGAATTGACTGAAGAAATTGCTGAAGAAGCTGGGATGACTGTAGACCGTGAAGGTTTTGAAGCAGCCATGAAAGAACAGCAAGAGCGCGCGCGTGCCTCAGCTGTTAAGGGTGGCTCAATGGGGATGCAAAATGAAACCCTTCAAAACATCACTGTAGAAAGTGTCTTCAACTACAATGCTAGCCAATTGTCTTCTAAAATGGTAGCTATCGTGGCTGACAATGCAGAAGTAGAAGCTGTGTCAGAAGGAACTGCCTCACTTATCTTTGCGGAAACTCCATTCTACGCTGAAATGGGTGGACAAGTCGCTGACCACGGACAAATCTTGGATGAGTCAGGTAAGGTCGTGGCTGCTGTGACAAATGTTCAGAAAGCACCAAACGGACAAGCTCTTCACACAGTTGAAGTTCTTGCACCGCTTGCCTTGAACCAAGAATATACGCTGGCAATCGATACAAATCGTCGTCACCGTGTTATGAAAAACCACACTGCGACTCACTTGCTTCACGCTGCCCTTCACAATATCCTTGGAAATCATGCAACACAAGCAGGATCTCTTAACGAAGTTGAATTCCTTCGCTTTGACTTTACTCATTTCCAAGCAGTAACTGCAGAAGAATTGCGTGCCATTGAACAGCAAGTCAACGAGAAAATCTGGGAAGCTCTTGAAGTGAAGACAGTTGAAACGGATATTGACACTGCCAAGGAAATGGGAGCTATGGCCCTCTTTGGTGAGAAATATGGTAAGGAAGTCCGTGTTGTTACTATCGGTGACTACTCTATCGAGCTTTGTGGTGGTACCCACGTTGGCAACACTTCTGAAATTGGTCTCTTCAAGATTGTCAAAGAAGAAGGGATCGGTTCAGGAACTCGCCGTATCTTGGCAGTGACTGGTAAGGAAGCCTTTGAAGCCTACCGCGAACAAGAAGATGCTCTTAAAGCTGTCGCAGCAACTCTTAAAGCACCTCAACTTAAAGAAGTACCTCACAAGGTAGAAGGACTTCAAGAACAACTTCGTCAATTGCAAAAAGAAAATGCTGAGTTGAAAGAAAAAGCCGCAGCTGCAGCCGCAGGCGATATCTTCAAGGATGTTAAGGAAGTCAACGGTCACCGTTACATTGCTAGTCAAGTGTCTGTATCAGATGCCGGTGCCCTTCGTACCTTTGCAGATAACTGGAAACAAAAAGACTACTCTGATCTTCTTGTCCTAGTTGCTGCTATCGGTGACAAAGTCAATGTTCTTGTAGCAAGCAAGACAAAAGACCTTCATGCAGGAAACCTTGTCAAAGAATTGGCACCAATTGTCGATGGACGTGGTGGTGGTAAACCAGACATGGCCATGGCAGGAGGAAGCAACCAAGCTAAAATCCAAGAACTCTTGGATGCGGTAGCAGGTAAATTGTAATCAAGCAATACTCTTCGAAAATCAAATTCAAACCTCGTCAGCTTCACCTTGGATTTTATATGTGACTGACTTCGTCAGTCTTATCTACAACCTCAAAGCAGTGCTTTGAGCAACCTGCGGCTAGCTTCCTAGTTTGCTCTTTGATTTTCATTGAGTATAAAGATCTATCCATTTGGGTAGGTCTTTTTCATACTTAAAAAGCCAAATCCGATGGGATCTGGCTTGATAATCATTGAGTATTAGATTGTATTGGCTGCCCAGACACTTACAGATCTTTCTGAGACCGGGAATTTTCCATAACCTTCTTCATCAATTGTGACTTGACCGTGGTGGTTTCCAAGTAAATCTACGAAAGTTTGGTTAGTCCATTCTTGGCCTATAAACATTGACTTGCTGTTTTCTTGGTCATTTGAAATCAAGACTGCGATTGGGGCTTGATTTTCAGCACCTGAACGTACCCAACCGATACAGTTAGCATCATCAAAGTAGTCTGTTTGTTCTCCATAGGCCAAATCTTTTCGGATGGCTAGGAGGCGGTCAAGGACTTCTTTGAAATCTTGTTGAGCATACTGCCCTGAAATCCCATAGTAGTCTCCGTAAAAGACACATGGCAGTCCATTTTGGCGTAATAGAATAAGGGCATAGGCTGCTGGTTTGAACCATTCTTCAACAGTCGACTCAAGGGCTTGTCCTCGTTGGGTATCATGGTTGTCGACAAAGGTTACAGCCTTGTCGGGCTTGAGTTCAACCAAGCTATCTGTGAAAATGCCACGAAGGTCGTAGTTGGAACCAGCTCGGCTAGCATCAAAGAGATTCTGGTGGAGACGAACATCGACAAGGTCAAAGCGTTCTTCCGTTTTTTCAAGATAGTCTAGATTGGCTTCCTTATCGGGATTCCAAAATTCACCAAAAACATAGAAATCGTCACCGTATTTTTCCTTCATATCGCGGATAAAATTGCGCATAAAGAAAGAGTCAATGTGTTTGACGGCATCCAAGCGGAAACCAGCAATACCAGTCGTTTCCATGAACCAGTCAGCCCAGTCATAGATGTTTTGGATGACTTCAGGATGTTTAAAGTCTAGGTCAGCATACATGAGATAGTCGTAGTTTCCGTTTTCGTTATCGACTAATTCCTCATTTGCCCAGCCCTTGTTATCACCCTGGATCAGATAAATCCCAGATTTACGACGTTTGGCATCGTAGTCTGTACCTGTGAAGTGGTACCAGTGCCAGTGGAAGTCATTATATGTATCTTGGCGACCATCGAAGGTAAAGCTAGTCCAGCCATTGATGGTGAAGGGTTCTCCAAGTTCAACTGTACGGTCTACAGGATCCACCTCAATAACCTGAAAGGCTTCCATGTGATCGGCAGCAGCCTTGTGATTGAGTACCACATCGGCCATAGGCTGGATTCCCTGTGCTTTTAGGGTTTGAATAGCTTGAAGATAGTCTTCTTTGAAACCATACTTGGTACGGACTGTACCTTTTTGGCTGAACTCTCCTAGGTCGAATAAGTCATAGACCCCATATCCGACATCTTTTTCATTGGTTGCCTTAAAAGCTGGTGGCATCCAGACATAACTGATGCCGAGATTAGCTAGGTGTTGAGCATCTTCAGCTAGACGTGTCCAGTGCTGACCGTCGTGGGGCAGATACCATTCAAAGTATTGCATGAGTGTTTGATTTTGCATGATGTTTCCTCTTACTTGTCAATCTTGTTCTTTATTCTATCATAAAGTATCTCTTAGGGCAAACGTTTGCGTAATACTGAATAATAAGTTTTTGACTATTTTATATAAAATGTTGATTTTTAAAATGAAAGCGCTATAATAATAGTGAATTACATAGATAAAGAGAGGAGATTTCTCATGATTGAATTTCAAAATGTTAGTAAGTTGTATGGTGATAAAGAGGCCTTGAGCAATCTCAATTTGCAGATTGAAAATGGGGAGATTATGGGTTTGATTGGCCATAATGGGGCTGGAAAATCGACCACTATAAAATCCTTAGTCAGTATCATTTCTCCCAGCAGTGGTCGTATTTTGGTAGACGGTCAGGATTTATCGGAAAATTGCTTGGCTATTAAACGGAAGATTGGCTACGTTGCAGACTCGCCTGACTTATTTTTACGCTTAACGGCCAATGAATTTTGGGAATTGATTGCTTCATCCTATGATTTGAGCAGCTCTGACTTGGAAGCTAGTCTAGCTAGGCTATTGAACGTCTTTGATTTTGCTGAAAACCGTTATCAGGTTATTGAAACCCTTTCTCACGGAATGCGTCAGAAAGTCTTTGTCATCGGAGCACTCTTGTCTGATCCTGATATTTGGGTCTTGGACGAACCCTTGACTGGTTTGGATCCCCAGGCTGCCTTTGATTTGAAGCAAATGATGAAGGGGCATGCGCAAAAAGGCAAGACAGTCTTGTTTTCAACCCATGTCCTAGAGGTGGCAGAGCAAGTCTGTGATCGGATTGCCATTTTGAAAAAGGGGCATTTGATTTATTGTGGTAGCGTAGAGGACTTGAGAAAAGACCATCCAGACCAGTCTTTGGAAAGTATCTACCTTAGCCTTGCTGGTAGAAAAGAGGAGGTTTCAGATGCGTCTCAAGGTCATTAAAAAATTAGTTGATATCAATATCCTCTATTCATCTCAAGAAGCTAATCTGGCTAACCTACGAAAGAAGCAAGCTAAAAATCCTGGTAAAAAAGTAAATATTTCCGCTAGAGTCCTCAGTTCTTACATTTTTTCTAGTCTCTTGATGCTCATCATTTTTAGTAATATAGCCATTCATTTTCCTTTTAAGGAAATGCCTGTTTATTTTAGTTCAATGGTTGCTATTTTACTAGTGATTGCCTTTTCAACTTCTTTAACAGCTTTTTACAATGTCTTTTATGAGAGTAAGGACTTGGTATCGTATAGGCCCTATGCCTTTAAAGAATCAGAGATTATAATCGCTAAAGGACTGTCTGTCCTCTTGCCAGCTCTAACTGGAATTGTACCAATCCTAGCTTATTTTCTAGTCCTCTATATTAGGCTAGCACCTTCTCTGTGGCTGGGTTTGCCTTTGGTGCTGCTGTCCTTGGCCCTATTATTTGTCTCTGTTACTTTAGTGATGGTAGTGGCAGTACATTTCTTGGCTCAGACTGCGGTCTTCAGAAAGTATCAGTCTATTTTTTCGAATGTGATGATTGGGATAGGAGTTCTCATACCTTTAATATTTGTTTTCTTTGTCCAGTCTACTTCTAGAGGTATAGGTAATCAGACTAAAGAAATTCCACCTCTTCTTTATCCTATTCATCTCTTTTACAAAATAGCAGTGGAGCCTTTTTCAACAGAAGCCATCTTGGGTCTGCTCACTTGGATAACTCTAACGGTGTTCTTGCTTTACCTAACCAAAAAGAAGGTTCTTCCTCATTTTTATGACGTGATCCTACTTAACAGTGAGGAGAAGGTCAAAAAAGAACGTCGCAGCAAGGAGAGGATTTCAACTACTAAAAAGGGCTTTTTCCGTATGGTTTTACGCTACAACCTCTCCCTCTTAGGACAGGGAACTGGCGTGATTACTGTGCTTTTTACAAGTGCTTTCCTTCCTTATCTCATGATGATTGGTCTGATTTCCAAAATCCGAGATTCTCAGATAGTTCCAGACATTCATCCTCCATACTGGTTACCCTTGTTTTTTATAGCTCTCTTTATAGCAGTTGTCAATAACAATATCACCAGCCTGCCTGCAATTGCCTTGTCCTTAGAGAGGGAAAATGTTGATTTTCTTAAGAGTTTACCCTTTGACTTCGCTCGTTATGTGAAAGTGAAATTTTGGATTATATTTGCTGTCCAGTCCTTTTTACCAGTTCTGACTTTACTTGGTCTTTCTCTATATTTAGGCTTGCCCATCCTTTCGATGATTTACCTTCTTGTAGTCTGGACCCTTGCCAGTGTCATCCTTTCTTGCCATCATTATTTTAAGGACGTGAAAAATCTGTCAACCAATTGGAGTAACATTACGGACCTGGTGAATCGTTCAAATCGTATAGTAGCAATTGTTTTACTCTTAATTTATAGTGTTATCTTAATGATTTTAGTTATTGTGAGCTTATTCTTAGTTAAGTCTCTCTCCCCTGTTCTTGCCATCAGCTTGGGAGTAGGAGTTCTTATCTTCTTGCTTGCTCTTGCTATTTTTGGCTATCATTACTATCTGTCACGCATATTGACAGAAATAGAAAAAAGATGAGATAGTTGGTCGCTTGCTTGATAAATTTTATAAAAAGAAATGAGACTGATCAAAAAATCACTTCTAACTAGCAAAAAAACGAGCATTTCCATAGTTGGATATACTCGTTTTTCTATGCCATTTTTCTTATCATAAGAACAAAACGACTAGAAATTTATAACAATGTATAAATCCTACAGCATCAATTGCTTAAATTTGGGACTAGATTTTATCTATGATGTTTTGAAAATTAATGGAGCTTGAGATGTTTGCTATTTATGGATAGTGTACAAAGTAAATTGTTACTGGCGAGCTCTCTCCTGCTTCTGGGTTTGCCTTTCATCTAGTTATTCTTATAAAAGTCCGTTTTATACTCAATGAAAAACAAAGAGCAAACTAGGAAGCTAGCCTCAGGTTGCTCAAAGCACCGCTTTGGGGTTGCAGATAAAGCTGACGTGGTTTGAAGAGTATTAGACTAATTTCCACTTTGGTGAGTCAAGTGGAAGTTACGGAAATAATTCCTATTTGTAAAACTCTGATAAGTCTTGGCTGATTTTTGAGAAATATGGTATAATTTTTCTTATGGAAAAGATTATCATTACAGCAACTGCTGAAAGTATTGAACAAGTTAAACAACTGCTCGAAGTTGGCGTAGACCGTATCTATGTTGGTGAGAAAGATTTTGGCCTTCGTCTGCCAACAACCTTTAGTTATGACCAATTGCGTGAAATCGCTAAGCTGGTTCATGATGCTGGTAAGGAATTGATCGTTGCGGTTAACGCCCTCATGCACCAAGATATGATGGACCGTATCAAGCCTTTCTTAGATTTCTTGAAAGAAATCAAGACAGACTACATTACGATTGGGGATGCAGGTGTCTTTTATGTGGTCAATCGCGATGGTTATTCCTTTAAAATCATCTACGATGCTTCAACCATGGTAACAAGCAGTCGTCAGATTAACTTCTGGGGACAAAAGGCTGGCGCATCTGAGGCTGTTTTGGCGCGTGAAATTCCATCAGCTGAACTTTTTAAAATGCCAGAGATTTTGGAAATTCCTGCCGAAGTTTTGGTGTACGGTGCTAGTGTTATCCATCATTCTAAACGTCCGCTCTTGCAAAACTACTATAACTTTACGCATATCGATGATGAAAAGACTCGCAAGCGTGACCTCTTCTTGGCTGAACCAAGTGATCCTGAGAGCCATTACTCTATTTTTGAAGACAATCATGGGACCCACATCTTTGCTAACAATGACCTTGATTTGATGACCAAATTGACAGAATTGGTAGAGCATGGTTTCACTCACTGGAAACTAGAAGGGCTCTACACTCCTGGTCAGAACTTTGTTGAGATTGCAAAACTCTTTATCCAAGCGCGTAGCTTGATCCAAGAGGGTAACTTTAGCCATGACCAAGCCTTCTTGCTAGATGAAGAAGTGCGCAAGTTACACCCTAAAAACCGTTTCCTTGATACAGGATTCTATGACTACGATCCTGACATGGTTAAATAAATCAAATGGATAGTTGAGAGAAGAAAGATACAAATGTTTCTTCTCTCAATTTTTCTTATTCTCCAATATTTTCAAAAAATCAGTAGGCTAGGATGATCTATCTGCTGGGATTTTTAAGAAAAGTGACCTTTTTGAGTTTGAAAATTATCCCATGTTTGCAGGTGCCAAATGGCCCTTTTTTTGGTATAATTTTTTATAATGAAAACGATTGGTAATCGCTATGTTGTGGTTGATTTAGAGGCAACTAGCACAGGTAGTAAGGCTAAAATTATCCAAGTGGGAATTGTCGTGATTGAGGATGGGAAAATCGTCGATCACTATACGACGGATGTCAATCCACATGAACCCTTAGATGCTCATATCAAAGAACTGACAGGATTGACAGACCAACGTCTGGCGCAAGCACCTGATTTTTCGCAAGTTGCCAGAAACATTTTTGACTTGGTGGAGGATGGGATTTTTGTAGCCCACAATGTTCAGTTTGATGCCAATCTTTTGGCGGAAAATTTATTTTTCGAAGGATATGAGCTAAGAAATCCTCGTGTTGATACGGTCGAATTGGCCCAGGTCTTTTTCCCAGAACTGGAAAAATATAGTTTGCCGATTTTGTGTCAGGAATTAGGAATTCCTCTAAAACACGCCCACACAGCCCTTTCAGATGCCCAAGCTACTGCGGAATTACTTTTATTTCTACGGGAAAAGATTGCCCAGCTTCCTAAAGGTCTATTGGAACGCTTGCTGGAAATGGCTGACGCTCTCTTATATGAGTCCTACCTGGTTATTGAAGAAATTTATCGAAGTCAATCTATCCTGAGTTCACAAGAATTGGTCCAAGTTCAAGGATTGTATTTCAAGAAAACTACAGCTCCCCTGGAGCCAAGAAAACTATCTCAAGATTTTTCTAAAAATATTTCTCTATTGAACCTTGAAGTGAGGGATGAGCAAGAAAGTTTTGCTAAAGAGGTCGGTTTGCTATTGAAAGATGAGCCTGTCTCATTAATTCAAGCGCCGACAGGGATTGGGAAAACCTATGGCTATCTTTTACCTGCTTTATCTCAAGTAAAAGAGCGTCAAATTGTTCTTAGTGTTCCGACAAAGATTCTTCAAAATCAAATCATGGAAGAAGAAGGTAAACGTCTCAAGGAAGTATTCCATACAGATATTCATTCTTTAAAGGGACCACACAATTATCTGAAGCTGGATGCCTTTTATCGTTCCCTGCAGGAAGATGATGAAAATCGCTTATTTAGACGCTTTAAAAT
Organism: Streptococcus mitis; assembly: GCF_003943935.1. GTDB lineage: Bacteria > Bacillota > Bacilli > Lactobacillales > Streptococcaceae > Streptococcus > Streptococcus mitis_BK. The sequence continues at coordinate 35,720 of NZ_RJOB01000004.1, forward strand.
GCAAGTCTTGGTCTGGCTGACAGAGACAGAAACCGGGGATTTGGATGAAATCGGGCAACTCTACCGTTACCAACATTTTCTAACAGACCTTCGTCATGATGGGAATTTATCATCCAAGAGCTTATTTGTGACGGAAGATTTTTGGAAACGTAGTCAAGAAAGGGCACAAGCTTGCAAGCTTTTAGTGACTAATCATGCCTATCTTGTAACTAGACTGGAAGATAATCCTGAATTTGTTAGTGACCGTTTATTGATTATTGATGAAGTCCAAAAAGTTTTGTTGGCTCTAGAAAATCTGCTTCAAGAGACCTACGATATCCAGTCTATTGTCGATTTGCTTGATAAGGCTTTAGTAGGAGAAGAAAACAGGGTTCAACAACGAATACTAGAAAGTATTCGCTTTGAGTGCCTCTACTTGATAGAACAATTTCAGTCTGGCAAATCTAGGAAAAATATCTTAGATTCTCTGGCCAATCTCCATCAGTATTTTTCAGAATTAGAGGTAGAAGGCTTTGAGGAACTGGTTCACTATTTTACGGCTGAGGGTGATTACTGGCTTGAAGCAACTGAAACGAGTCAAAAGAAAATTCAAATTTCTTCTACGAAATCAGGCCGTATTCTTCTATCTTCCTTAGTGCCTGATTCATGTCAAGTCTTGGGAGTGTCGGCCACTCTTGAGATTAGTCAGAGAGTTTCTTTGGCAGATCTTTTGGGTTATCCTGAAGCTAAATTTGTTAAGATTGAAGCTTGTAAAAAACAGGATCAAGAAGTGATCTTGGTCAAAGATTTCCCCTTGGTAACAGAAACCTCCTTAGAAGTTTACGCCAAAGAGGTAGCTGATTTGCTGATGGGAGTTCAAGCTTTCCAACAACCGATTTTGGTTCTCTTTACTGCCAAAGACATGCTTCTAGCAGTATCGGATTTACTTCCAGTTAGCCATCTGGCCCAGTATAAAAATGGTGATGTTCATCAACTGAGGAAACGCTTTGAAAAAGGTGAACAACAAATCCTGCTTGGTGCAGCAAGTTTCTGGGAAGGAGTCGATTTTTCAAGTCATCCTTTTGTGATTCAGGTTGTACCGAGACTTCCTTTCCAAAATCCCCAAGAGCCCTTGACGAAAAAGATCAATCAGGAACTAATTCAAGAAGGGAAAAATGCCTTTTATGATTATCAATTGCCCATGGCCATTATTCGTTTAAAACAGGCTTTGGGAAGAAGTATGAGACGCGAACACCAACGTTCCTTAACTCTTATTTTGGATAGGAGAATTGTCGGAAAGCGATATGGCAAACAAATAGTAGCATCTCTATCAAAAGAAGCGACTGTTAAAACCGTCTCTCAATCCGAAGTTGATGAGACTATTGATGAATTTTTAAATGAACTTTGATAAATAGTATTGTATGAAAGTATAAGGTTAGTATATATGAAACGTTCTCTCGACTCTAGAGTCGATTATAGTTTGCTATTGCCAGTATTTTTTCTACTGGTTATTGGCGTGGTGGCTATCTATATAGCTGTTAGTCATGATTATCCAAATAATATTTTGCCCATTTTAGGGCAGCATGTCGCCTGGATTGCCTTGGGGCTTGTGATTGGTTTTATCGTCATGCTCTTTAATACAGAATTTCTTTGGAAAGTGACCCCTTTTCTATATATGTTAGGTTTGGGACTCATGGTCTTGCCGATCGTCTTTTATAATCCAAGCCTAGTGGCATCAACGGGTGCTAAAAACTGGGTATCAATAAATGGCATTACTTTGTTCCAACCGTCAGAATTTATGAAGATATCCTATATTCTCATGTTGGCTCGTGTCATTGTCCAATTTACAAAGAAACATAAGGAATGGCAACGTACAGTTCCTCTGGACTTTTTATTAATTTTTTGGATGATTGTCTTTACCATTCCAGTCCTAGTTCTTTTGGCACTTCAAAGTGACTTGGGGACGGCTTTGGTTTTTGTAGCCATTTTCTCAGGAATCGTCTTACTATCAGGAGTTTCTTGGAAAATTATTATTCCAGTATTTGTGACTGCTGTAACAGGAGTTGCTGGATTCTTAGTCATTTTTATCAGTAAGGGTGGTCGGGCTTTTCTCCATCAATTGGGGATGCCGACCTACCAAATCAATCGTATCTTGGCTTGGCTTAATCCATTTGACTTTGCCCAAACAACCACTTACCAGCAGGCTCAAGGACAGATTGCCATTGGAAGTGGTGGATTATTTGGTCAAGGTTTTAATGCTTCGAATCTGCTTATTCCAGTTCGTGAGTCGGATATGATTTTCACGGTTATCGCAGAAGATTTTGGCTTTATTGGCTCTGTCCTTGTTATTGCCCTTTACCTCATGCTGATTTACCGTATGTTGAAGATTACTCTTAAATCAAATAACCAGTTCTACACTTATATTTCCACAGGTTTGATTATGATGTTGCTCTTCCACATCTTTGAAAATATCGGCGCTGTGACGGGCTTGCTTCCTCTGACTGGGATTCCACTGCCTTTCATTTCGCAAGGAGGATCGGCTATTATCAGTAATTTGATTGGTGTTGGCTTGCTTTTATCGATGAGTTATCAGACTAATCTAGCTGAAGAAAAGAGCGGAAAAGTGCCATTCAAGAGGAAAAAGGTTGTATTAAAACGAATCAAATAAGGAGAAAATCATGGTTAAAGTAGCCGTTATGTTAGCTCAGGGCTTTGAAGAAATTGAAGCTTTGACAGTTGTAGATGTTTTGCGTCGGGCAAATATTACTTGTGATATGGTTGGTTTTGAAGAGCAAGTGATAGGTTCGCACGCAATCCAAGTAAGAGCGGATCGTGTCTTTGATGGTGATTTGTCAGACTATGACATGATTGTCCTTCCTGGAGGGATGCCTGGTTCTGCACATTTGCGTGACAATCAGGCCTTGATTCAAGAATTGCAAAGCTTCGAGCAAAAAGGAAAAAAACTAGCAGCTATTTGTGCGGCACCAATTGCCCTCAATCAAGCAGGGGTATTGAAAAACAAGCAGTACACTTGTTATGATGGCGTTCAAGAGCAAATCCTTGATGGTCAATATGTCAAGGAAACAGTAGTGGTAGATGGTCATTTGACAACCAGTCGAGGTCCCTCGACAGCCCTTGCCTTTGCCTACGAGTTGGTAGAGCAATTAGGAGGAGACGCAGAGGGGTTACGAACTGGAATGCTCTATCGAGATGTCTTTGGTAAAAATCAATAAAACGGGAGTTAACCTCTCGTTTTTTTATGTGGAAAACTCAGGGAAATCATCGCTTTTTTAACGAAAAAATGGTATAATGAAAGCTATGAAATATCACGATTATATCTGGGATTTAGGTGGAACTTTACTGGATAATTATGAAACTTCAACAGCTGCATTTGTTGAAACATTGGCACTGTATGGTATCAGACAAGACCATGACAGTGTCTATCAAGCTTTAAAGGTTTCTACTGATTTTGCAATTGAGACATTCGCTCCCAACTTAGAGCATTTTTTAGAAAAGTACAAGGAAAATGAAGCCAGAGAGCTTGAACACCCGATTTTGTTTGATGGAGTTGCTGACTTATTGGAGGACATTTCAAATCAAGGTGGGCGTCATTTTTTGGTCTCTCATCGAAATGATCAGGTCTTGGAAATTTTAGAAAAGACCTCCATAGCAGCTTATTTTACGGAAGTAGTGACTTCTAACTCAGGCTTTAAGAGAAAACCAGATCCTGAGTCTATGATTTATTTAAGAGAGAAGTATCAGATTGATTCTGGGCTTGTTATTGGTGATCGGCCGATTGATATCGAAGCAGGTCAAGCTGCAGGACTAGCTACCCACTTGTTTACCAGTATCGTGAATTTAAGACAAGTATTAGACATGTAAGAAAAAGGAATAAGATGACAGAAGAAATCAAAAATCTGCAGGCACAAGATTATGATGCCAGTCAAATTCAAGTTTTAGAGGGCTTAGAGGCTGTTCGTATGCGTCCAGGGATGTATATCGGGTCAACCTCAAAAGAAGGTCTTCACCATCTAGTCTGGGAAATCGTTGATAACTCAATCGACGAGGCCTTGGCAGGATTTGCCAACCATATTCAAGTCTTTATTGAGCCAGATAATTCAATCACTGTTGTCGATGATGGGCGTGGTATCCCAGTCGATATTCAGGAAAAAACAGGCCGACCTGCCGTTGAGACAGTCTTTACGGTTCTTCATGCTGGAGGAAAGTTTGGCGGTGGTGGCTATAAGGTCTCAGGTGGTCTTCACGGAGTGGGGTCTTCAGTAGTTAATGCTCTTTCCACTCAGTTAGATGTTCATGTCCACAAAAACGGTAAGATTCATTACCAAGAATACCGTCGTGGTCATGTTGTCGCAGACCTTGAGGTGGTTGGAGATACAGATAGAACTGGAACAACGGTTCACTTCATACCGGACCCAGAAATTTTTACGGAAACAACAACCTTTGATTTCGATAAATTAAATAAACGGATTCAAGAATTGGCCTTTCTAAATCGTGGTCTTCGAATCTCTATCACAGATAAGCGTGAAGGTTTGGAACAAATCAAGCATTACCATTATGAAGGTGGGATTGCTAGTTACGTTGAGTATATCAATGAGAACAAGGATGTTATCTTTGATACACCAATCTACACAGACGGTGAGATGGATGATATCACAGTTGAAGTAGCTATGCAGTACACAACAGGTTATCATGAAAATGTCATGAGTTTCGCCAACAATATTCATACCCATGAAGGTGGAACACATGAACAAGGTTTCCGTACAGCTTTGACACGTGTCATCAACGATTATGCTCGCAAGAATAAGTTGCTTAAAGACAATGAAGACAACTTGACAGGGGAAGATGTCCGCGAAGGATTGACTGCAGTTATCTCGGTTAAACACCCAAATCCACAATTTGAAGGACAAACCAAGACCAAACTGGGGAATAGCGAAGTGGTTAAGATTACCAATCGTCTCTTCAGTGATGCCTTCTCTGATTTCCTCATGGAAAATCCACAGATCGCCAAGCGTATCGTGGAAAAAGGGATTTTAGCTGCTAAGGCTCGTGTGGCTGCCAAGCGTGCGCGTGAAGTCACTCGCAAGAAATCAGGTTTGGAAATTTCCAACCTTCCAGGAAAATTGGCAGACTGTTCTTCTAACAATCCTGCTGAAACAGAACTTTTCATCGTCGAAGGAGACTCAGCTGGTGGATCAGCCAAATCTGGTCGTAACCGTGAGTTCCAGGCAATCCTTCCAATTCGCGGTAAGATTTTGAACGTTGAAAAAGCTAGTATGGATAAGATTCTTGCTAACGAAGAAATTCGTAGTCTTTTCACAGCGATGGGAACAGGATTTGGCGCAGAATTTGATGTATCAAAAGCCCGTTACCAAAAACTCGTTTTGATGACCGATGCCGATGTCGATGGAGCCCACATTCGTACCCTTCTTTTGACCTTGATTTATCGTTATATGAAACCAATCCTAGAAGCTGGTTATGTTTATATCGCCCAACCACCAATCTATGGTGTCAAAGTTGGAAGTGAGATTAAAGAATACATCCAGCCAGGTGCAGATCAAGAAATCAAACTCCAAGAAGCCTTGACCCGTTATAGTGAAGGTCGTACCAAACCGACTATTCAGCGTTATAAGGGTCTAGGTGAAATGGACGACCATCAGTTATGGGAAACAACCATGGATCCTGAACATCGCTTGATGGCTAGAGTTTCTGTGGATGATGCTGCAGAAGCAGATAAAATCTTTGATATGTTGATGGGGGATCGAGTAGAGCCTCGTCGTGAGTTTATCGAAGAAAATGCTGTCTATAGTACACTTGATGTCTAAAAAATAGGGAGAAGTAGTTCCCTTGGTCTAAAAAATATGATATAATCGTTACGATTGTTTCAAGTAAAAAAGGAGTTTAATATGTCTGCTAGACTAGTAATTTATTTAATAATTGCAGTTGCAGTTTTATTGGTCATTGCCTATGCTATCGCAATCTATGTAAGGAAACGCAATGAAAGTAAACTAGCAATTTTAGAAGAGAAAAAAGAAGAACTGTACAATCTTCCAGTTAATGATGAAGTTGAAGCTGTAAAAAATATGCACTTGATTGGACAAAGTCAGGTGACTTTCCGTGAATGGAATCAAAAATGGGTTGATTTATCTCTTAATTCTTTTGCCGATATCGAAAATAATCTTTTCGAGGCAGAAGGCTACAATAACTCATTCCGTTTTTTCAAGGCCAGTCATCAAATTGACCAAATCGAGAGTCAAATTACCTTGATTGAAGAAGATATTGCGGCAATTCGCAATGCTTTGGCAGATTTAGAGAAACAAGAGTCTAAAAATAGTGGACGTGTTCTTCATACCTTGGACTTGTTTGAAGAGTTGCAACACCGAGTTGCAGATCATTCTGAAGAATATGGCCAAGGTTTATCTGAAATTGAAAAACAATTGGAAAATATCCAATCAGAGTTTTCTCAGTTTGTAACTTTAAATTCATCTGGTGACCCAGTAGAAGCTGCTGTGATTTTGGATAATGCTGAAAATCATATCTTGGCTTTGACACATATTGTTGATCGTATACCAGCAATTGTAACAACATTATCTAAAGAGCTACCAGATCAACTAGAAGATTTAGAAGATGGTTACCGTAAGCTCTTAGATGCCAACTATTATTTTGCTGAGACAGATATCGAAGCGCGTTTCCAACTGCTTTATGAGGCTCTCAAGAAAAATCATGAGAATATTGCTAAACTAGAATTGGATAATGCCGAGTACGAAAATACTCAAATCCAAGAAGAGATTAATGCACTTTACGATATCTTTACACGAGAAATTGCGGCACAGAAAGTGGTAGAAGGTTTAGTAGCAACACTTCCTACTTATCTGCAACATATGAAGGAAAATAATGCTTTATTGATAGAAGATATTGAGCGTTTGAGCAAGAACTATTTACTTTCTGAGTCAGATGCAAGTCATGTTCATAGATTGCAAGCTGAGTTAGAGTCTTTGGAAGAATCTGTATTAGAATTAACTTCAGAACAAGAGGAACATTCTGAGCCATATTCATTACTTGAAGAACGTTTGGAAAACTTACAAGCTACTTTGAAAGAAATTGAGGATGAACAAGTTGAACTTAGTCAACGTCTTGCTCAGATTGAAAAAGATGATATCAATGCACGTCAAAAGGCAAATGTATATGTTAATCGTCTCCATACCATCAAGAGATATATGGAGAAACGGAACTTACCTGGTATTCCACAAACTTTCTTGAAGCTATTCTTTACAGCAAGTAATAATACGGAAGATTTAATGGCTGAATTAGAACAAAAATTAGTCAATATAGAATCAGTTAACCGTATTCTTGAAATTGCAACGAAGGATATGGAAGAGCTTGAGGCGGAAACTTATAATATTGTACAATATGCAACCTTGACAGAACAACTCTTGCAATATTCTAACCGCTACCGCTCATTTGATGAACGCATTCAAGAAGCCTTCAATGAAGCTTTAGATATTTTTGAGAAAGAATTTGATTATCATGCTTCGTTTGACAAGATTTCTCAAGCATTGGAAGTGGCAGAGCCTGGTGTAACCAACCGCTTTGTTACCTCATATGAGAAAACACGTGAAACAATTCGTTTCTAAAATAATAAAAAAGTTTTGATTGTGTGAGAAGCAGAATCAAATCTTTTTTATTATTTGTCTATAAAATCTTGTATGATAAGATCTCAAGATAAAAAATTGGAGACGATTTAAAAAGCAAGTCAGAACCTATGTCTGGTTTATAAGGTTCAATAGCTTTCTAATCTCTCCAAAATTTTATTTGATTGGAATCGAAATCCCAATTAATTTTTCTGAGTAGAGGGTTTTGATATTGGTCTCATCAATAGAGTCTTTATCAATTTTACGTTTCAAGAAAAACTCTTGGATGGCTTCGATTTCGGTTTCGCGAATAGCACGGTGTTTATTTGAAATGAGGACTTCATAGTGAAGCGGAGCTTGAGTAAAAATAACATCAGTATTCCCTGCAGAATAGACCTCAACAAGGGTTGCATCTGTACTTTCTAGCTGGCTTTTTACAAGTTGCGAGTGTGAGTTTGTCGTATTGATAAGCTTCATAACATTCCCTCCGATTTTCTAATTCTATTATAGCACTTTTTAAATAAAGTAGCTTGATTTATACTCAATGAAAATCAAAGAGCAAACTAGGAAGCTAGCCGCAGGTTGCTCAAAACACAGTTTTGAGGTTGTAGATAAGACTGACGAAGTCAGTGACTATATCTACGGCAAGGCGAAGCTGACGTGGTTTGAATTTGATTTTCGAAGAGTATTAGTCAATCTTATGCTGTTTTTTCCAAGATTGGATGGCCCATTTATGACTACCACGTTTGAGATTTTCCATAGCCTCATCAATAGGGAACCAGGCAATATGATTAAAGTCTTCTAGTGGTTTTTGAACTTCCTTGAAAGAAGTCGCTTCATAGAGGTAGGCAGGATTGTAGTAGTAGGTATCACGGTGACGAGAGTAGAAATATTCATCAGCTTGTCCATAATAGGTACCAATTTCAGCTGTGAATCCAAGTTCTTCAATCAACTCACGTTTTAGGGCCTCTTGATGATTTTCACTTGCTTCAATTTCGCCACCTGGTAAGAACCAAGCGCCATTAGGCGCTTGAACAAGAACAATTTGTTTTTGTTCAGCGTCAGGGATAACTGCATACACTCCATAGCGTGCAACATAGTCTGTATTCGCTTTTTTTTCTCCAAAAGTTGGGTTTGCCATTGCATTTTCCTCATTATCTAGTATCGTTATTATTATCATAATGGACAAAGGGCAAGCTGTCAAGAAATTACAGTTATTTTAGTAAAAAAGAAGCAGAAAATTTTCATTTTCTACTCCTTTTCTATAGGATTTATTTTTCTATTTTAGAAGTTTTCACTTCAGCTTTTTTGGCCGACTTAATTTGAATCTTGCCCTTACTAGTCATGACTGCCTTGAGGTCTTTTTCGCTTGGATTTTCAAGGTAGTAGTCAGTGATAGCGTCCTCTATATAGTCTTGAATGGTACGACGAAGTGGGCGGGCTCCCATTTTTGGATCATAACCGAGGTCAACCAATTTTTCCTTGACCTTGTCTGTCACATCAAGATGGATATTGTTGCCAGAGAGACGCTTGTTAACATCCGCTAGCATGAGCTCGACGATTTGAAGAAGATTATCCTTGCTGAGAGCCTTGAACTCGATGATGCCGTCAAAACGGTTCATGAACTCTGGGCTAAAGAAGTTACCGAGTTCACCGAGAACAGAGTTGGTACGTCCTTCGCGAGCTGCCCCGAAACCAACGCTAGCTTCAGCCTTACCCGTACCTGCATTTGAAGTCATGATAATAATGGCATCCTTGAAGCTGACGGTACGCCCTTGCCCATCTGTCAAACGACCATCGTCCAAGACCTGAAGGAACATATGCATGACATCTGGATGGGCTTTTTCTACTTCATCTAAGAGAATAAGAGAGTAGGGATTACGTCGGACTTTTTCAGTTAATTGTCCAGCCTCGTCGTAGCCAACATAACCTGGAGGGGCACCGACTAACTTAGCAACGCTGTGTTTTTCCATGTATTCACTCATGTCAAAGCGAATCATGCTGTCAGCAGAACCAAAGAGTTCGATAGCTAGTTGTTTGGAAAGTTCTGTCTTACCGACACCGGTTGGGCCGACAAATAAGAAGCTTCCAATTGGGCGGTTAGGCGTACCGAGACCGACACGATTACGGCGAATAGCTTTTGCAATCTTATCAACAGCATCGTCTTGCCCAATAACATGAGACTTGAGGTCTTCAGCTAGATGGATGAGTTGAGATTGTTCTTTCTCTTTCAAATCCCCAACAGGGATGTTGGTTTTCTGCTCGATAATGTGTTCAATTGTTTTCTCACTGATGATAGGAGTATCTTGGTCAGTAACCTTTTTCTTTTGCATTTCCTTATACTTGGCAATTTGATCGCGGAAGTAGGCAGCTTTTTCAAAATCTTCCTCTCGTGTAGCTTGAGATTTGAGATTTTCAGCCTCAATCAAGCGTTGATCAATCACTTTAGGATCGACAAAATTCAAGGTCAAGTTCATCTTAGAACCTGCTTCATCTAGGAGGTCAATGGCCTTGTCAGGCAAGAAGCGATCTTGTATGTAGCGATTGGAAAGAGTTGCAGCTGCTTCAATTGCAGCATCGGTATATTGAACGTGGTGGTAGTCTTCGTATTTCTTTTGAATCCCTTTGAGGATAATAATCGTTTCCTCCACAGTTGGTTCATCGACCTTAACAGGCTGCATACGACGCTCTAGGGCAGCATCTTTTTCAATGATACGGTATTCATTGAGGGTAGTAGCACCGACCAGTTGCAGTTCCCCACGAGCAAGGGCTGGCTTGAGGATATTTCCAGCATCCATATTGCCATCGCCTGCAGAACCAGCACCGACAATTTCATGGATTTCATCGATAAAGAGAATGATGTCCTCACGTTTGCGAATTTCTTCCATGAGTTTTTGCATGCGTTCTTCAAATTGTCCACGGATACCCGTTCCTTGAACCAAGCTAACCACATCTAGACGGATGACTTGTTTACCTTGGAGTTTATGTGGAACATCGCCATCAACAATTTTCTGAGCTAGACCTTCGACAACGGCAGTTTTTCCGACACCAGGTTCACCGATAAGGACAGGATTATTTTTGGTTCTACGATTGAGAATCTCGATGACACGGATAATCTCATCATCGCGTCCAATAACGGGGTCGATATCACCACGACGAGCAATCTCAGTTACATTGATACCAAATTCTTCTAGTAGGCCTTTTTCTTGGCTAGGTGGAGGAGTTTGAGCAGGTCCACGATTTTGGGAGCCATAACCGCCGTTTCCACCGTAACCTCCACCTGATTGGGTTGGGGGAATAGGAGGAGTATTGCTAGAAGGTCTGAAATTGTTTAGATCATTGAAGAAATCACCAAAGGGATCGAAGTCACGATTGTTCAAATCTGTCATTCCTTTAAAGAGACTGTTGTTAGGATCAGTCTTGATAATCTTGTAGCAGTTTTGACAGAGGTCAATTTGTTTTTGTTTTCCATTGAGATTGGTGTAAAGATGAATTGTTGAGTCGTTGATTTTACAGTTTTGACAAAGCATACATCTACCTCATTTCTTTCTTTAGCCTGACCTGTTTAAAGGTCAAAAATAGTCAAATTTCTATACTCTCATTATAACAGGATTGGACTGTAAAGCAAGTAAAAAGATTGCAGCTTTGAGAAGTTGTTACAATGAAAATTTTTGTGAATTTGGACTATAAAAAAATCCTATTTGTGAGACAAAAAGGATTTTGGTTAGACATGCAGGGACAATCCCAGCTTGTTTTAGATTAGTAGAGGAGTTCGTAAATCTCCATTGCAATCAAGTCAATGCTGTCAAAAGTATAAGTTTCGCGAGCCTCTACATCACGAAGGGTAAAGATTGATCCGTTTTCTTCGTCGTGGCTGTATGCAACTTCTGCAACAACAACTCCTTCGCGTTCAAAATTACGTTTTAAATTTCCGCCGTCTTTTGCCATTGCTTCAAGGCGGTTGATGATTCTAACCAAATGTGATTCCATTTTGATTCTCCTTCATTTCTTATCGTTACTATTTTACCATAAAGGAGGCCAACTTGACTAGAAAAAACTAAGATTTCTCGCTAATTCTACCAGCTTAAAGTTTTTTTGAATAAATTGGATAAAAGGTTTGAATTTTAATTCAATACATGTTATAATCATACAGTATTCTATTTTAGAAAGCAGTGTGACTATGAATTTTTCTTTTTTACCTAAGTATTTACCTTATTTTAACTATGGGGCTGTTGTGACGGTTCTCATTTCTATCTGTGTTGTCTTTTTGGGAACTATTTTGGGTGTTGTCTTGGCTTTTGGGCAACGTTCAAAGTTTAAACCGCTTGTTTGGCTCGCCAACTTGTACGTTTGGATTTTCCGTGGGACACCGATGATGGTTCAGATTATGATTGCCTTTGCTCTTATGCATATCAATGCTCCGACTATTCAGGTTGGAATTTTGGGTGTCGATCTTTCTCGCTTGATTCCAGGGATTTTGATTATCTCTATGAACAGTGGTGCTTATGTTTCTGAGACTGTTCGTGCTGGGATTAATGCGGTTCCAAAAGGTCAGCTAGAGGCGGCTTATTCGCTAGGGATTCGTCCTAAAAATGCTATGAGATATGTGATTTTGCCACAAGCAATCAAAAATATCTTGCCAGCATTGGGGAACGAATTTATTACCATTATCAAGGATAGTTCCCTCTTATCAGCTATTGGTGTTATGGAGTTGTGGAATGGTGCTACAACAGTTTCTACAACAACCTATCTACCTTTGACACCACTTTTATTTGCAGCCTTTTACTACTTGATTATGACTTCTATTTTGACCGTAGCCTTGAAAGCTTTTGAAAAACGTATGGGACAAGGAGATAAGAAATAATGACAGATACCTTGATAAAAATTGAAAATTTACATAAATCCTTTGGAAAGAATGAAGTATTAAAGGGAATCAACCTCGAGATTAAACGTGGAGAGGTTGTCGTTATCATCGGTCCTTCAGGGAGTGGGAAATCTACCTTGCTTCGCTCTATGAATTTATTGGAAGAAGCAACCAAAGGGAAGGTTATCTTTGAGGGAGTCGATATCACGGACAAGAAGAATGACCTCTTTGCCATGCGTGAGAAGATGGGCATGGTTTTCCAACAATTCAATCTCTTTCCTAATATGACTGTGATGGAAAATATCACCTTGTCACCTATCAAGACCAAAGGTGAGAGCAAGATAGTGGCTGAGAAGAGAGCCCAAGAGCTTTTGGAAAAAGTTGGTTTGCCAGATAAGGCAGACGCTTACCCACAGAGTTTGTCAGGTGGGCAGCAACAACGGATTGCCATCGCGCGTGGTTTGGCCATGGAACCAGATGTTTTGCTCTTTGACGAACCAACCTCAGCCTTGGACCCTGAAATGGTTGGAGAAGTTCTGGCTGTTATGCAAGACCTTGCCAAATCAGGAATGACTATGGTTATCGTAACACATGAGATGGGATTTGCCCGTGAGGTGGCAGACCGTGTTATCTTTATGGCAGACGGTGTGGTTGTTGAAGACGGAACACCAGAGCAGATTTTTGAACAAACCCAAGAACAACGGACTAAGGACTTCTTGAGTAAGGTTTTATAATCTATTTTAAAATTTCAAGACAAGATTAATGAAAAGCTCGACCAGAGCTTTTTCTTATAGTTTGAAACTATAAGATTGCCTAGGAAAGAAGTGTTAGAGGGTACTAGCAGTTTTTGGTATAATGGAAGATATTTGAAAGAAAAGAGAATTGATATGACACAGATTATTGATGGGAAAGCTTTAGCGGCCAAATTGCAGGGGCAGTTGGCTGAAAAGACTGCAAAATTAAAGGAAGAAACAGGTCTAGTGCCTGGTTTGGTAGTGATTTTGGTTGGGGATAATCCAGCCAGCCAAGTCTACGTTCGCAATAAGGAACGTTCTGCCCTTGCGGCTGGTTTCCGTAGCGAAGTAGTGCGAGTTCCAGAGACCATTACTCAAGAGGAATTGTTAGACTTGATTGCCAAATACAATCAAGATCCAGCTTGGCATGGGATTTTGGTTCAGTTGCCATTACCAAAACATATCGATGAAGAGGCGGTTTTNTTAGCCATTGACCCAGAAAAGGATGTGGATGGNTTTCATCCGCTAAACATGGGTCGTCTTTGGTCAGGTCACCCAGTCATGATTCCTTCAACACCTGCAGGAATTATGGAAATGTTTCATGAATATGGAATTGACTTAGAAGGTAAAAATGCGGTTGTCATCGGTCGTTCCAATATTGTCGGTAAACCCATGGCCCAGCTTCTTTTGGCCAAAAATGCAACAGTGACCTTGACTCACTCACGCACCCATAATCTTGCCAAGGTGGCTGCAAAAGCGGATATTCTTGTGGTCGCAATCGGTCGTGCTAAGTTTGTGACTGCTGACTTTGTAAAACCAGGTGCGGTAGTCATTGACGTTGGGATGAATCGTGATGAAAATGGTAAGCTCTGTGGGGATGTGGATTATGAGGCAGTTGCCCCACTTGCTAGCCATATCACGCCAGTTCCTGGAGGTGTAGGTCCTATGACCATTACCATGCTAATGGAGCAAACTTATCAGGCAGCACTTCGGACATTGGATAGAAAATAAAAGAAACATTCGCGGAAGATAGTATATTTTCAATAGCTATATCTAAAATGGCAGAAATGAATATTAAATTTTAGATATAAGATTACAAAAGGAGGTCTGCGCCTCCTTTTTGTTGTATAATGGAGTGAGGTGATTAGATGATTTTAAAAATTTATAATGGGGAATATAGTTTACAATGGGATGGAATATACTACTTAGCACTAATTGATTATCCAAATATTCAAGAGTGGGAATTAGAAAAAATTGCTAAATTTATAGCTTACGAAAAACTTCATAAACGTCAAACAAGTATTGAGTGTGCTGATTCTTGTTTAAAAAAAGAAATTTTAGATTACATCTGTCAGCATCCCTTTTTTCCACCATTTACCCCTACAGATAAAAGAGTAGCCTCGACTTATGATCGACATAAGAGGTTAGTGACTTCAGACTACTGTAGTCATACTACGACTATAGATGCAGCGATTTCTATCTTTAAAACAGGTCAGCTCTTATCTGCTGTGAAAGCCTTTGGGCGAGATGCTGAGGAGTTGGTTTTGGATAGTCGAAATGCTGCATCGGATCCGATAGATTATTTTGACTATGTCATGTTAGGGTGGTCAAATACAAGTTCTGGTTATCGATTAGCGATGGAGCGTTTATTAGGTCGAGCTCCTTCAAAGAAAGAATTACAAGACAAGTTTATTCCTGGAGTGAGTTTTCATTTTATCTATACAGATTTGATTAAAGTTACTGGTTATATTTTTGATGGCTACCATGTTGCAAAAATTAAGGACATGTTGAATTTATTTAGTGAGTTGTATATTTGTATTATTCCAACTCATAATAAGAGCCAATTTGAAAATATTATTCCAACTAAAATACAAGGTAGGGTGCATTATCTTGACTATGCTGGAGAAGACTTAGAAGAGTGGACTAAGAAAGTCTATCAAGTTGTTTTAAAACAATCAGATAAAGGATAATTGAGGAAAAAACGATGAAAGTAATTGATCAAGCCTTACTAGAAAAAGTCATTATTGAACGTTCTCGTACCAGTCATAAAGGAGACTATGGTCGCTTGCTTCTGTTAGGTGGAACTTATCCTTATGGTGGTGCCATCATCATGGCTGCTTTGGCAGCTGTTAAAAGTGGAGCTGGTTTGGTGACTGTTGGAACAGATAGGGAAAATATCCCAGCTTTGCACAGTCATTTACCTGAGACTATGGCCTTTTCTCTTCAAGACCAGCAATTGTTAAAAGAGCAGTTGGAGAAGGCAGAAGTTATCTTGCTAGGGCCTGGTTTAGGAGACGATGCTTTTGGAGAAAATCTAGTCAAACAGATATTTGCTGGCTTAAAACAGAATCAGATTTTGATTGTAGACGGAGGTGCTTTGACCATTCTTGCTAGAATAAGTTTGTCATTTCCGTCTAACCAGCTTATCCTAACTCCCCACCAAAAAGAATGGGAAAATCTGTCTGGTATTGCTATTGAAAAGCAAAACGAAGCTACAACAGCTAGTGCCTTGATTTCCTTCCCTCAAGGAACAATTTTGGTAGAGAAAGGTCCAGCTACTCGTATTTGGCAAGCTGGCCAATCTGATTATTACCAGTTACAGGTTGGCGGTCCATATCAGGCGACTGGGGGAATGGGAGACACTCTGTCTGGAATGATTGCAGGATTTGCAGGCCAGTTTAAGCAATCTAATCTCTATGAACGTGTGGCAGTAGCGACTCATCTTCATTCAGCTATAGCCCAAGAATTAGCTCAAGAACATTATGTGGTCTTGCCAACGGAGATTGGTAATTGTCTCCCTAAAGTAATGAATAAAATATCTCAAAAAAGACTGGGATAAACTTCAATTTCATACTCAATGAAAATCAAAGAGCAAACTAGGAAGCTAGCCGCAGCCTGTACTTGAGTACGGTAAAGCGACGCTGACGTGGTTTGAAGAGATTTTCGAAGAGTATCAGGAGAAAACGAAGTAAATATTACCACAATAAAACGCATAATATCAAGTTTTTTTAATACCTGATATTATGCGTTTTTGACTTTAAAGCCTTTTTTCTCTGTCTCTATTTTGGAGCAAGCTTCTGCTCAGAATGTTTTATAATTTCTCGTTGATAAATCGGATAAACTGATTCCACCAAACTTTTAAGAAGAAAGCTTTTTCAACTTTCTTTTCTGCTATCATTTCGAAACTAGGATGTTCTGTGGCAATGTAACCTTGACCAATCAAATCCTTGTCTTCGTAAGTCAAATGGCCGACCACGGTTCCAGCTTCAAGTGGTGCTGGGATTGCTTTGGAATCAGGAGTGAATTGAACAGATTGGGAAGATTGATTCCCAACACGTTCAATTAGATAGATATCTTCTGGAGCCACTGCAGTGACCGTATCTTCTTTTCCATCTTGTACAGGGGCTTTGCTATCTTGATAGGCATCGCCTTTTTGCACGATTTTACGAAGTGTAAATGTAGAAGAAATATAATCCATTAGGGAAGATGTAGCTGTAAAACGAGCGTAGGGATTATTATCTTGATGGTCTGCATTCAAAACAACTGTGATAACCCTCATGCCTTTTTCGACAGTAGTACCAACAAAAGACTCTCCAGCCTTATCTGTTGTTCCTGTTTTTAGTCCATCAAAACCACCACGGTAAGCAGGCATACCTTCTAACATGTAGTTGGTTGAAGTGATTGTCATTCCAGCAAAAGTAGAAGAAGGTTTTTTCGTTATTTCCAAAACTTGTGGGTATTTTTTGATGAGGTTACGAGCAACGATAGCAACATCATAAGCACTGAGCTTATTTTCATCATCTTTATTAGACCCTGGGTAAATATTATCTCCTAGAGTCTCGTTGTTAAGACCAGTTGTATTGACAAAGGTGGCATCTTTGATTCCCCATTCCAAGAGTTTGGCACGCATCATATCGACGAAGTCTTTCTCTGAGCCAGCAATTTTCTCAGCTAGGGCAATAGCGGCACTGTTGGCACTAGACACCAGGGTTGCTTCAAGCAACTCTTCGACGGTATAATTACGGGCTTCCATAGGAACATTACTGGCTTCGGAATTTGTCGTTAATTGATAAGGATAATCAGAAATATCTACTGGGGTGGATAGTGTGATACTTCCATTTTCGAGTGCTTCATAGACAAGATAAACTGTAAGTAGTTTTGTTATAGAAGCAATTTCGACAGGTTGAGTTGCTTCTTTCTCATAGAGAATTTTACCAGTATTGGCCTCAACAGCAATCGCATGTTTTGCAGCGATATTAAAATCTTGGGCAGCAACAGTAGATGCTGACCCAATTACGGATAGACTTAAGAGAGTTAAAATGATTTTTTTCATAGTAAGTTTATTCTAACATAAAGAAAAAAATATTCCCAGTTTCATGATAGAAGAAAGAAGCTTTTTTGAAAGTATGGTAAAATAGATGAATGGAGGTAGCTCATGTTTCGTAAGAATAAATTATTTTTTTGGACTAGTGAGATTTTATTATTAACAATCATTTTTTATTTATGGAGAGAGATGGGGGCGATTATCACTCCTTTTGTAAGCGTAGCGAACACCATCATGATTCCATTTTTATTGGGTGGCTTTTTATATTATTTGACCAATCCTATTGTAAATTTTTTACAAAAGTATTTTAAAATTAATCGTATCATTGGTATTCTACTAACCTTGTGTGCCTT
This sequence comes from Streptococcus mitis, assembly GCF_003943935.1. Classification (GTDB taxonomy): domain Bacteria; phylum Bacillota; class Bacilli; order Lactobacillales; family Streptococcaceae; genus Streptococcus; species Streptococcus mitis_BK. The sequence continues at coordinate 53,623 of NZ_RJOB01000004.1, forward strand.
GGTTTGGGGTCTTGTCATTGGGGTAGTCTATCTGTTACCGATTTTGGTCAATCAGTTGACCAGCTTGATTGCGACTAGCCAGACTATCTATAGTCGTTTACAAGATTTGATTGTGGATTTATCTACTTATCCAGCCTTTCAAAATTTGGATATTCAAGCGACGATTCAACAATTAAATCTATCCTATGTAGATATTTTACAAAATATCCTAAATAGTGTGACAAATAGTGTCGGAAGTGTCATATCAGCTCTCTTTAGTACCGTTTTGATTATTATTATGACCCCCGTGTTTTTGGTTTATTTTTTGTTAGATGGTAACAAATTTTTACCGATGCTTGAGCGCACTGTTTTAAAGAGAGATAAGTTGCATATTGCAGGTCTCTTAAAGAATTTGAATGCGACAATTGCTCGCTATATTAGTGGAGTCGCCATTGATGCCATTATTATTGGTTGTTTGGCCTTTATAGGATATAGCGTGATTGGTTTGAAATACGCTTTGGTCTTTGCCATCTTTTCAGGATTGGCCAATCTCATTCCTTATGTGGGACCAAGTATTGGCTTGATTCCGATGATTATTGCCAATGTCTTTACTGATCCTCATAGAATGCTAATTGCAGTTGTTTACATGCTGATTATTCAGCAAGTGGATGGGAACATCCTTTACCCTCGAATCGTAGGTGGGGTAATGAAAGTCCATCCAATAACAATTTTAGTATTACTTTTGTTATCAAGCAATATCTATGGGGTTATTGGTATGATTGTCGCTGTACCAACTTATTCTATCTTAAAAGAAATTTCTAAGTTCTTATCACGTTTGTATGAAAATCATAAAACAATGAAAGAACGAGAAAGAGAATTAGCTAAGTAAAAGTCAGGAAATTCCTGATTTTTCTTTTTATTTAGGTAAGTGATAGGAGTGGAAGTGCCGTTTAGATTAGCAGATTAAGAATAATTCACAAAAACTTTGTAAAACACTTGCAATTTAGCTGAAATTTGATAAAATAGTAAGGAAAGTTAGACTGTATTGCCTACTGTCTATCTATAAAATATATTTTATTGGAGGCTTTTACTCAAATGGCAAAAGAAAAATACGATCGTAGTAAACCACACGTTAACATTGGTACTATCGGACACGTTGACCACGGTAAAACTACCCTAACTGCAGCTATCACAACTGTTTTGGCACGTCGCTTGCCTTCATCAGTTAACCAACCTAAAGACTATGCGTCTATCGATGCTGCTCCAGAAGAACGCGAACGCGGTATCACAATCAACACTGCGCACGTTGAGTACGAAACTGAAAAACGTCACTACGCTCACATCGACGCTCCAGGACACGCGGACTACGTTAAAAACATGATCACTGGTGCCGCTCAAATGGACGGAGCTATCCTTGTAGTAGCTTCAACTGACGGACCAATGCCACAAACTCGTGAGCACATCCTTCTTTCACGTCAGGTTGGTGTTAAACACCTTATCGTCTTCATGAACAAAGTTGACTTGGTTGACGATGAAGAATTGCTTGAATTGGTTGAAATGGAAATCCGTGACCTATTGTCAGAATACGACTTCCCAGGTGACGATCTTCCAGTTATCCAAGGTTCAGCTCTTAAAGCCCTTGAAGGTGACTCTAAATACGAAGACATCGTTATGGAATTGATGAACACAGTTGATGAGTACATCCCAGAACCAGAACGTGACACTGACAAACCATTGCTTCTTCCAGTCGAAGACGTATTCTCAATCACTGGACGTGGTACAGTTGCTTCAGGACGTATTGACCGTGGTATCGTTAAAGTCAACGACGAAATCGAAATCGTTGGTATCAAAGAAGAAACTCAAAAAGCAGTTGTTACTGGTGTTGAAATGTTCCGTAAACAACTTGACGAAGGTCTTGCCGGAGATAACGTAGGTGTCCTTCTTCGTGGTGTTCAACGTGATGAAATCGAACGTGGACAAGTTATCGCTAAACCAGGTTCAATCAACCCACACACTAAATTCAAAGGTGAAGTTTACATCCTTACTAAAGAAGAAGGTGGACGTCACACTCCATTCTTCAACAACTACCGTCCACAATTCTACTTCCGTACTACTGACGTTACAGGTTCAATCGAACTTCCAGCAGGTACTGAAATGGTAATGCCTGGTGATAACGTGACAATCGACGTTGAGTTGATCCACCCAATCGCCGTAGAACAAGGTACTACATTCTCTATCCGTGAGGGTGGACGTACTGTTGGTTCAGGTATGGTTACAGAAATCGAAGCTTAATTCGATTTAGTTCCCAGAAGAACAATTATTTAAGTCAGACACTAAAAGAATCTTGCTTTGCAAGGTTCTTTTTTGAAGAATTGCTTATAAAAAACTCTATACACTTGATGTGCATAGAGCAATGGGGATTATTTGATATAGAGTTCTTGGTTTTTCAAGACAATTTCTCGTACACTTGTATACTTTTTGAGTTTTTTGATTTCTTCTGGATGAGTGACGAGAGTGATAACATAACCTTCTTTACCCATGCGACCTGTACGGCCAGCACGGTGAGTGTAGGTTTCAATATCTCTAGGAACATCAAAGTTTACGACGCATTCTAGGCTATCGATATCAATACCACGAGCCAAAAGGTCAGTTGCAAGAAGCAGGGTTAGTTGCTTATCTTTAAACTTTTCTAAGATGACTTTTCTAAATTTAACATTTACATCGCTAGCGAGGGAAACAGCCAATATATCACGATACTGTAGTTTTTCCTCGGCACTCCCAAGGTCTGATAGGCTGTTAAAAAAGACTAGTCCGCGGAAATCCTCAACATGAGCCAATTTTCGTAGCATATCCACTCGGTGACGCTGGTCCACCTGCATATAGAAATGTTGAATGTTGTCCAATTTTTGGTCAGAGAGGTCAATGGTACGTGTATTAGGTACAATCTTTTCTTGGTCAAACTTGGTCGTCGCACTCATGTAGATGAGTTGGTGGTCACGAGGTGCGTAGTGAGTGATTTTCTCAACAAAGTGAATTTGAGACTCATCTAGCAATTGGTCAAATTCGTCCAAGATGATGGTTTCTACATTCATCATCTTGATTTTTTTCAATTTAATCAATTCAAAGATACGGCCAGGGGTTCCAATCAGAATTTCTGGTCCTTTTTTTAGGCGTTCAATCTGACGTTTCTGACTTGAACCCGATAGGAAGAGTTGTGCTGTCAAACCGATAGCCTCTGCCCACGTTTTACATACCTCAAAAATCTGTCCAGCCAGTTCTGTATTTGGTGCTAGAATCAAGAGTTGCTGGGCTTTTTTCTTTTGTAGTCGGAGAAGACTTGGAAGGAGGTAAGCGAGGGTCTTACCAGTTCCTGTTGGGCTCACTCCTAGAAGATTTTCTCCTGCAAGAAGTGGCTCAAATAGTTGGGTTTGAATGGGGGTAAATTCTTGGAAGCCGAGTTGGTCGCTCAGTTCTTGCCATTCAGTCGGTAGTTTAGTTTTCATTTTCTGCCTCAAATCTAATGCCAGCAGCCTGGCGCATGGTATATAGTAGGTCATGAACAGAGCTTGCATCGTCCAGCCAATTCTGGTAGAGTGTCTGGTCTGGTTGCTGAATCATCTGTGTAAATGCAGCGACTTCCTCAGTCATCGTATGAGGAGCCTGTTGGATAGGGAGTTGAACTTGATTTCCTTGGTGGTCGGTAAAAATAGCTGAGCGGATATGTTCAATCGTGTTGAGGGTTAAGGTCCCATCTGTCGTATAAATCTCGCAAGGAAGATTGGAAGTAATGTTTTTCCCAGCCTTGATGTGAACTTGAAAGTCTGGGTAGAAGAGGATACCATCTCCGTTTAGGTCAATGCTATTGTCAAGCTGTTGAGCCTGATAGGTAGCGCCCTGAGCTTTTCCAAAAAGACGAACGGCAGCATAGAGAGGATAAATCCCCAAGTCCATAAGGGCTCCACCAGCAAAACGGTCTGAAAAGACATTTGGTGTCTCCCCAGCCAACAAGTCAGGCATCTTGGAAGAGTATTTGGCATAATTTAAATCAGCTCCTAAGATTTGCTTGTCTGCTAAAAAGTTTTTGATAGTAGTGAAAGCTTTCTCGTGATAATTACGAGCTGCTTCAAAGATAAAACAATTATTTTTCTCAGCTGCTTGAATCAAATCTAGCCATTCTTGTGGCTGCGTGACAGCTGGCTTTTCAAGAATGACATGTTTACCTGCAGACAATGCAGCTTTTGCCTGAGAAAGATGCAAGGAGTTTGGACTAGCAATATAGACCACATCAAAGGAGCTCTTAAAGAAGTCCTCTACTTGATCGAATAGTTGGATATTTTCATAGCGAGAAGCAAAGGTTGCTGCAGTTTCTAGTTTTCTAGAATAGACTGCGACCAACTGATATTCTCCACTGGTATGGGCTGCTTCTATGAAGTGATGGCTGATAGCGCCAGTTCCGATGATACCTAATTTTAGCATAAATACTCCTTTTCCGATTTTAAATCCTTCTTTCATTATAACATAGATAGACGTGACTATCCAACAAGGGGTAAAAAATTTCAAATAAGCTACTAGGACTTTCCCAAAGAAAGTGGTACAATAATGAGATGAGTAAATGAAATGGGAGGAAAAATGAGGTTACTACCTATAAGAAAAATATCACGTCAGTCTAAGAGGCTAGCGCTTTTTTTGACTTTTTGTGCAGGATATGTAGATGCCTATACTTTTATTGTGCGAGGGAACACTCTTGTAGCTGGACAAACTGGGAATGTCGTCTTTCTATCAGTGGAACTCATTCAACACAATGTCTCAGATGCCAGTGCCAAAGTAATGACCTTGCTAGCTTTTATGATGGGGGTCTTTTTACTAACTGTTTATAAGGAAAAATTGAGAATTGTAAAAAAACCTATTTTATCATTGATTCCTTTGGCAATCCTATCAATCATTATTGGTTTTGTACCACAGACTGTAGATAATATCTATCTAGTACCGCCCTTGGCCTTTTGTATGGGGTTGGTGACAACCGCTTTTGGAGAAGTGTCAGGTATAGCTTATAACAACGCGTTTATGACAGGGAATATCAAACGGGCCATGCTGGCTTTTGGAGATTATTTCAGAACTAAGCACACTCCTTTTTTACGTGAAGGTTTCATATTTGTTAGCCTGCTTAGCAGTTTTGTCCTCGGCGTTGTCTTTTCGGCTTATTTGACGATTTTTTATCATGAAAAGACCATTCTTGGTGTTCCTATTATGATGAGCATTTTTTACCTCAGTATGCTTTTTGCTTCGTGGCGGAAAAAAGTAAAAGAAAAAGCTTCATTTTAGGTGTTATTACTTGTAAGAAAATAGGAGATATGCTATACTTGAAGAGTTGACTATGCACGATCCTGTGCAACCGCACGAACATCGTTGCTTGATTATTCAAGTTTAAGTGGTTCGTCCCACGATGCTAGGCGAGTCTTCACAAAAAATTCGGGGAAACCCATAAAAATCATAGGAGGTGCATAATGAGCACATACGCAATTATCAAAACTGGCGGAAAACAAGTTAAAGTTGAAGTTGGTCAAGCAGTTTACGTTGAAAAATTGAACGTTGAAGCTGGTCAAGAAGTTACTTTTAACGAAGTTGTTCTTGTTGGTGGTGAAAACACTGTTGTCGGAACTCCACTTGTTGCTGGAGCTACTGTAGTTGGAACTGTTGAAAAACAAGGAAAACAAAAGAAAGTTGTTACTTACAAGTACAAACCTAAAAAAGGTAGCCACCGTAAACAAGGTCACCGTCAACCATATACAAAAGTTGTCATCAACGCAATCAACGCTTAATTTTAAGGAGAACACATGATACAAGCAGTCTTTGAGAGAGCCGAAGATGGCGAGCTGAGGAGTGCGGAAATTACTGGGCACGCCGAGAGTGGCGAATACGGCTTAGATGTCGTGTGTGCATCGGTTTCTACGCTTGCCATTAACTTTATCAATTCTATTGAGAAATTTGCAGGCTATGAACCAATCCTAGAATTAAACGAAGATGAAGGTGGCTATCTGATGGTTGAAATTCCAAAAGATCTTCCTTCACACCAGAGAGAAATGACCCAGTTATTCTTTGAATCATTTTTCTTAGGCATGGCAAACTTATCGGAGAACTCTTCTGAGTTCGTCCAAACCAGAGTTATCACAGAAAACTAACACGGAGGAAAACATTATGTTAAAAATGACTCTTAACAACTTGCAACTTTTCGCCCACAAAAAAGGTGGAGGTTCTACATCAAACGGACGTGATTCACAAGCGAAACGTCTTGGAGCTAAAGCAGCTGACGGACAAACTGTAACAGGTGGATCAATCCTTTACCGTCAACGTGGTACACACATCTACCCAGGTGTAAACGTTGGACGTGGTGGAGACGATACTTTGTTCGCTAAAGTTGAAGGTGTAGTACGCTTTGAACGTAAAGGACGCGATAAAAAGCAGGTTTCTGTTTACCCAATCGCTAAATAAAAAGGTCCAGTGAACCTTTTTATCCCGAGCCTTGAAATGAAAAGGCGAGGAAGCTAGAAATAGCATTAAATAAGGCTTTCCGAGTTTTCGGAGAGCCTATTTTTTTGTTTTGGTACCCATATTATGGGAATTGTATTTGCATCATATTATAAACGGTAAATCAACAAGATTTGCTGTTTTTATTTGTTTGAAATAAAATGAGGACTGAAAAAAGATATCATTCTAATTCTTGCATTGGAATGTTAGAATCTTCATTGAGACTTGACAATTTCCATACTTTTTTCCTTTTTGGAAAACTTCTAAAATATGGTATAATGAAAAGATAAAGAAGTTGGGGGTAGAAGATGAACATTCAACAATTACGCTATGTTGTTGCCATTGCCAATAGTGGTACTTTCCGTGAAGCTGCTGAAAAGATGTATGTAAGCCAGCCGAGTTTGTCTATTTCTGTGCGAGATTTGGAAAAAGAATTGGGCTTTAAGATTTTCCGTCGGACCAGCTCAGGGACTTTCTTGACCCGTCGTGGTATGGAATTCTATGAAAAAGCGCAAGAATTGGTTAAAGGATTTGATATTTTTCAAAATCAGTATGCCAATCCTGAGGAAGAAAAAGATGAATTTTCCATTGCTAGCCAGCACTATGACTTCTTGCCACCAACTATTACGGCTTTTTCAGAGAGCTATCCTGACTATAAGAACTTCCGTATTTTTGAATCAACGACTGTTCAAATCTTAGACGAAGTGGCTCAAGGGCATAGTGAGATTGGCATTATCTACCTCAACAATCAAAATAAAAAAGGAATCATGCAACGGGTTGAAAAGCTAGGCCTAGAGGTCATTGAATTAATTCCCTTCCATACCCACATTTATCTTCGTGAAGGGCATCCTTTAGCCCAGAAAGAGGAATTGGTCATGGAGGATTTAGCGGATTTACCAACAGTTCGTTTCACCCAAGAAAAAGACGAATACCTTTATTATTCAGAGAACTTTGTTGATACCAGCGCTAGCTCGCAGATGTTCAATGTGACAGACCGTGCTACTTTGAATGGTATTTTGGAGCGGACGGACGCCTATGCGACAGGTTCTGGATTTTTAGATAGTGACAGTGTCAATGGCATCACAGTTATTCGTCTCAAGGATAATTTGGATAATCGCATGGTCTATGTTAAACGTGAGGAAGTGGAGCTTAGTCAGGCTGGAACTCTTTTCGTAGAAGTCATGCAAGAATATTTTAATCAGAAGAGGAAATCATGAAAAAAAGAGGAATAGTGGCAGTCATTGTACTGCTTTTGATTGCGCTGGATCAGTTAGTCAAATCCTATATCGTCTGGCAGATTCCACTGGGTGAAGTACGTTCTTGGATTCCCAATCTCGTTAGCTTGACCTACCTGCAAAATCGAGGGGCAGCCTTTTCTATCTTACAAGACCAGCAGTGGTTATTTGCTGTCATTACTCTGGTTGTCGTGGTAGGTGCCATTTGGTATTTACATAAACATATGGAGGACTCATTCTGGATGGTCTTGGGTTTGACCTTGATTATCGCAGGTGGTATTGGAAACTTTATTGACAGGGTGAGTCAAGGTTTTGTTGTGGATATGTTCCACCTTGACTTTATCAATTTTGCAATTTTCAATGTTGCAGATAGCTATCTGACTGTTGGAGTGATTATTTTATTGATTGCAATGCTAAAAGAGGAAACAAATGGAAATTAAAATTGAAACTGGTGGCCTGCGTTTGGATAAGGCTTTGTCGGATTTGACAGAATTATCACGTAGTCTCGCGAATGAACAAATTAAATCAGGCCAGGTCTTGGTCAATGGCCAAGTCAAGAAAGCTAAATACACAGTTCAAGAGGGTGATGTCGTCACTTACCATGTGCCAGAACCAGAGGTATTAGAGTATGTGGCTGAGGATATTCCGCTAGAAATAGTCTACCAAGATGAGGATGTGGCTGTTGTCAACAAACCTCAGGGGATGGTGGTGCATCCAAGTGCTGGTCATACTAGTGGAACCCTAGTAAATGCCCTCATGTATCATATTAAAGATTTGTCTGGTATCAATGGAGTCCTCCGTCCGGGAATTGTTCACCGTATTGATAAGGATACGTCAGGCCTTCTTATGATTGCTAAAAACGATGAGGCGCATCTAGCACTTGCTCAAGAACTCAAGGATAAAAAATCTCTCCGCAAATATTGGGCGATTGTTCATGGAAATCTGCCTAATGATCGTGGTGTAATTGAAGCGCCGATTGGACGGAGTGAAAAAGACCGTAAGAAACAGGCTGTGACTGCTAAAGGGAAGCCTGCAGTGACCCGTTTTCACGTCTTGGAACGTTTTGGCGATTACAGCTTAGTGGAGCTGCAGCTGGAAACAGGACGTACCCACCAAATCCGTGTTCACATGGCTTATATTGGTCATCCAGTCGCTGGTGATGAAGTCTATGGTCCACGCAAGACTCTGAAAGGGCATGGGCAATTTCTTCATGCCAAGACTTTAGGTTTTACTCATCCGAGAACAGGTGAGACCTTGGAATTTACAGCAGATATCCCAGAGATTTTTAAGGAAACATTGGAGAGATTGAGAAAGTAAGAATGAAAAAGAAATTAACTAGTTTAGCACTTGCAGGCGCTTTTTTAGGTTTGTCATGGTATGGAAATGTTCAAGCTCAAGAAAGTTCAGGAAATAAAATCCACTTTATCAATGTTCAAGAAGGTGGCAGTGATGCGATTATTCTTGAAAGCAATGGACATTTTGCCATGGTAGATACAGGAGAAGATTATGATTTTCCTGATGGAAGTGATTCTCGTTATCCATGGAGAGAAGGAATTGAAACGTCTTATAAGCATGTTCTAACAGATCGTGTCTTTCGTCGTTTGAAGGAATTGGGTGTTCAAAAACTTGATTTTATTTTGGTAACCCATACTCACAGTGACCATATTGGAAATGTTGATGAATTACTGTCTACCTATCCAGTTGACCGAGTCTATCTTAAAAAATATAGTGATAGTCGTATTACTAATTCTGAACGTTTATGGGATAATCTGTACGGTTATGATAAGGTTTTACAGACTGCCGCCGAAAAAGGTGTTTCAGTTATTCAAAACATCACACAGGGAGATGCTCATTTTCAGTTTGGGGACATGGATATTCAACTCTATAACTATGAAAATGAAACTGATTCATCAGGTGAATTAAAGAAAATTTGGGATGACAATTCCAATTCCTTGATTAGTGTAGTAAAAGTCAATGGCAAGAAAATTTACCTTGGGGGCGACTTAGATAATGTTCATGGAGCGGAAGACAAGTATGGGCCTCTTATTGGAAAAGTTGATTTGATGAAGTTTAATCATCACTATGATACTAATAAATCAAACACCAAGGATTTCATTAAAAATTTGAGTCCAAGTTTGATTGTTCAAACTTCAGATAGTCTACCTTGGAAAAATGGTGTCGATAGTGAGTATGTCAATTGGCTCAAAGAACGAGGAATCGAGAGAATTAACGCAGCCAGCAAAGACTATGATGCGACAGTTTTTGAGATTCGACAAGACGGTTTTGTCAATATTTCAACCTCCTACAAGCCGATTCCAAGTTTTCAAGCTGGTTGGCATAAAAGTGCTTATGGAAACTGGTGGTATCAAGCACCTGATTCTACAGGAGAGTATGCTGTCGGTTGGAATGAAATTAAGAGTGAATGGTATTACTTTAACCAAACGGGTATCTTATTACAGAATCAATGGAAAAAATGGAACAATCGTTGGTTTTATTTGACAGACTCTGGTGTTTCTGCTAAAAATTGGAAGAAAATCAATGGAATCTGGTATTATTTCAACAAAGAAAATCAGATGGAGATTGGTTGGCTTAGTACTGGAGGACAGACCTATTATCTATCAAACGATGGCTCTATGAAGACAGATTGGCTTCAATATAAGGGTCAATGGTATTATTTTGCTCAATCAGGGGAAATGAAAACGGGTTGGGTAAAAGATAAAGAAACCTGGTACTATATGGATTCTACTGGTATCATGAAGACAGGCGAGATAGAAGTTGCTGGTCATCATTACTATCTAGAAGATTCAGGAGCTATGAAGCAAGGTTGGCTTAAAAAGGCAAACGATTGGTACTTCTACAAGACAGACGGTTCACGAGCCGTGGGTTGGATCAAGGACAAGGATAAATGGCACTTCTTGAAAGAAAATGGTCAATTACTTGTGAACGGTAAGACACCAGAAGGTTATACTGTTGATTCAAGTGGTGCCTGGTTAGTAGATGTTCCAGTAGAGAAATCCACTACAACTAAAGTTACAAGTAATTCAGAAACAAAAGAATCTAAAGAAGTAGTGAAAAAAGATCTTGAAAATAGAGAAACGAGTCAACATGAAGGTGTTACAAGTTTTTCGACTAGTCAAGATTTGACTTCAGTAATTTCGCAAAGCTCTGAAACAAGTGCAAACAAATCGGAATTAGAACAGTAGTAAAAAAGAAGGTTTTAGGGCCTTCTTTTTCCTATCAACTCTTTTCTATTTCCTGCCATTCATGTTATAATGGATAAATATGAAGAATCGGAGTGAGACTATGAAATACAAACGGATTGTCTTTAAGGTGGGGACTTCTTCTCTAACGAATGAGGATGGAAGTTTATCACGTAGTAAGGTAAAGGCTATTACCCAGCAGTTGGCTATGTTGCACGAGGCTGGTCATGAATTGATTTTGGTGTCGTCAGGTGCCATTGCGGCTGGTTTTGGAGCCTTAGGATTTAAAAAGCGTCCGACTAAGATTGCTGATAAACAGGCTTCAGCAGCGGTAGGACAGGGGCTTTTGTTGGAAGAATACACGACCAATCTTCTCTTGCGCCAAATCGTTTCTGCGCAAATCTTGCTGACTCAGGATGATTTTGTGGATAAGCGCCGTTATAAAAATGCCCATCAGGCTTTGTCAGTTCTACTTAGCCGTGGCGCGATTCCTATCATCAATGAGAATGACAGTGTCGTTATTGATGAGCTCAAGGTTGGGGACAATGACACTTTAAGTGCTCAGGTAGCGGCCATGGTCCAAGCAGATCTTTTGGTTCTCTTGACAGATGTGGACGGTCTCTATACTGGAAATCCTAATTCAGATCCAAAAGCCAAACGATTGGAGAAAATTGAGACCATCAATCGTGAGATTATCGATATGGCTGGTGGAGCCGGTTCTTCAAACGGAACTGGGGGCATGTTAACAAAAATCAAGGCTGCGACTATTGCGACGGAATCAGGAGTTCCTGTTTATATCTGTTCATCATTGAAGGCTGATGCTATGATAGAGGCGGCTGAGGAGACCAAGGATGGTTCTTACTTTGTTGCTCAAGAGAAGGGACTTCGTACTCAGAAACAATGGCTTGCCTTCTATGCTCAGAGTCAGGGTTCTATTTGGGTTGATAAAGGGGCTGCTGAAGCTCTCTCTCAACATGGAAAGAGTCTTCTCTTATCTGGTATTGTTGAAGCAGAAGGAGCTTTTTCTTACGGTGATATCGTGACAGTATTTGACAAGGAAAGTGGAAAATCACTTGGAAAAGGACGCGTGCAATTTGGAGCATCTGCTTTGGAGGATATGTTGCGTTCTCAAAAAGCCAAGGGTGTCTTGATTCATCGTGACGACTGGATTTCCATTACTCCTGAAATCCAACTACTCTTTACAGAATTTTAGAGGTAAACTATGGTAAGTACACAAGAACAATTTGAACAGGTACAGGCTGTTAAAAAATCGATCAACACAGCTAGTGAAGAGGTGAAAAATCAAGCCCTGCTAGCTATGGCTGATCACTTAGTGGTTGCTACAGAGGAAATTTTAGCGGCCAATTCCCTTGATATGGAAGCTGCTAAGGGTAAAATCTCAGATGTGATGCTGGATCGTCTTTATTTGGATGAAAGTCGTATAGAAGCGATGGCAACTGGGATTCGTGAAGTGGTTGCTTTACCAGATCCAATCGGTGAAGTTTTAGAAACCAATCATCTTGAAAATGGCTTGGTTATCACAAAGAAACGTGTGGCTATGGGGGTTATTGGTATTATCTATGAAAGCCGTCCAAATGTGACGTCTGACGCGGCTGCTTTGGCTCTTAAGAGTGGAAATGCGGTTGTTCTTCGTAGTGGGAAGGATGCCTATCAAACTGCCCATGCTATTGTTAAAGCCTTAAAAAAAGGCTTAGAGACAACGACCATTCACCCAGATGTGATTCAACTGGTGGAAGATATTAGCCGTGAAAGTAGTTATGCTATGATGAAGGCCAAGGGCTATTTAGATCTTCTCATTCCTCGTGGAGGGGCTGGTTTGATCAATGCCGTGGTTGAAAATGCTATTGTACCAGTTATCGAGACAGGGACTGGGATTGTCCATGTCTATGTGGACAAGGATGCAGATGAGGATAAGGCACTGTCTATCATCAACAATGCCAAAACCAGTCGTCCTTCTGTATGTAATGCCATGGAGGTCCTTCTCGTTCATGAAGACAAGGCAGCAAGCTTCCTTCCTCGCTTGGAGCAAGTTCTAGTTACAGAGCGTAAGGAAGCTGGACTGGAACCAATTCAATTCCGCCTTGATAGCAAAGCAAGCCAGTTTGTTTCAGGTCAAGCAGCTGAATCTCAAGACTTTGACACCGAATTTTTAGACTATGTCCTAGCTGTTAAGATTGTGAGCAGTCTAGAAGAAGCGGTTGAGCATATTGAAGCCCACAGTACCCATCATTCGGACGCAATTGTGACAGAAAATGCTGAATCTGCAGCTTACTTTACAGATCAAGTGGACTCTGCAGCAGTCTATGTCAATGCCTCAACGCGTTTCACCGATGGTGGCCAATTTGGTCTGGGTTGTGAAATGGGAATTTCTACTCAGAAATTGCACGCGCGTGGTCCCATGGGCTTGAAGGAGTTGACCAGTTACAAGTATGTGGTTGCTGGTGACGGACAGATAAGGGAGTAAGAGATGAAGATTGGATTTATCGGTTTGGGGAATATGGGTGCTAGTTTGGCCAAGGCTGTTTCGCAGGCTAAGACGAGTGATAATCTTCTCCTTGCCAATCGTAGCCAAGCCAAGGTGGATGCTTTCATTGCAGACTTTGGTGGTCAGACTTCAAGCAATGAAGAAATTTTTGCAGAAGCAGATGTTATTTTTCTAGGAGTGAAGCCTGATCAGTTCTCAGACTTGCTTTCTCAATATCAGACTATCCTTGAAAAACGAGAGAGTCTTCTTTTGATTTCCATGGCAGCTGGATTGACTTTAGAAAAACTAGCAAGTCTTCTTCCAAGCCAACACCGAATTATTCGCATGATGCCTAATACTCCTGCTTCTATCGGCCAAGGAGTGATTAGTTATGCCTTGTCTTCTAATTGCAGGGCTGAGGACAGTGAGCTATTTTGTCAGTTATTAGCAAATGCGGGCCTCTTGGTTGAACTAGGAGAAGGCTTAATCGATGCAGCGACAGGTCTTGCAGGTTGTGGACCAGCCTTTGTCTATCTTTTTATCGAGGCTTTGGCAGATGCGGGTGTTCAGACTGGATTGCCACGAGAGACAGCATTGAAAATGGCGGCTCAAACTGTGGTAGGAGCTGGACAATTGGTCCTAGAAACCCAAGAGCATCCTGGAGTATTGAAAGACCAAGTTTGTAGTCCAGGCGGTTCGACTATTGCTGGTGTAGCAAGCTTAGAAGCGCATGCTTTTAGAGGAACCGTTATGGAGGCAGTCAAAAAAGCCTACAAACGAACTAAAAAACTGGGTAAATAAGAGGTGGCTTTGACTGCCTCTTTTATGGTGGTTGATACTCTTCGAAAATCAAATTCAAACTGCGTCAGCTTCACCTTGCCGTACTCAAGTACAGCCTGCGGCTAGCTTCCTAGTTTGCTCTTTGATTTTCATTGAGTATGAAATGAGAAGACAAAAAGATTGTCACAAACCCCTATTTTTTTGATAGAATAGAAGTAGTAAAAAAGAAATGAGTTAGACATGTCAAAAGGATTTTTAGTCTCTCTTGAGGGACCAGAGGGAGCAGGCAAGACCAGTGTTTTAGAGGCTCTGCTCCCAATTTTAGAGGAAAAAGGAGTAGAGGTGCTGACGACCCGTGAGCCAGGCGGAGTCTTGATAGGAGAGAAGATTCGGGAAGTGATTCTGGATCCAAGTCATACTCAGATGGATGCTAAGACAGAACTCCTTCTCTATATCGCCAGTCGCAGACAGCACTTGGTGGAAAAAGTTCTTCCAGCCCTTGAAGCTGGCAAGTTGGTTATTATGGATCGTTTCATCGATAGTTCCGTTGCCTATCAGGGATTTGGTCGTGGCTTGGACATTGAAGCCATTGATTGGCTCAATCAGTTTGCGACAGATGGCCTCAAACCTGATTTGACCCTCTATTTTGACATCGAGGTGGAAGAGGGACTGGCTCGCATTGCTGCTAATAGTGACCGCGAGGTCAATCGTTTGGATTTGGAAGGTTTGGACTTGCATAAAAAAGTTCGTAAAGGCTATCTTTCTCTTCTGGACAAAGAAGGAAATCGTATTGTCAAGATTGATGCGAGTCTCCCTTTGGAGCAAGTTGTGGAAACGACCAAGGATGTCTTATTTGACAGAATGGGATTATCTAAATGAAACAAGATCAACTAAAGGATTGGCAGCCAGACCAGTTTGACCGCTTTGTCCGTATCCTAGAACAAGACCAGCTCAATCACGCCTATCTTTTTTCAGGTTTCTTTGGAAGCTTGGAAATGGCGCAATTTTTAGCTAAGAGCCTCTTTTGTACGGATAAGGTAGGTGTTTTACCATGTGAGAAATGCCGAAACTGCAAGCTGATTGAACAGGAAGAATTTCCCGATGTCACCTTGATTAAGCCAGTCAATCAGGTCATCAAGACAGAACGGATTAGAGAATTGGTGGGACAATTTTCTCAAGCAGGGATTGAAAGCCAGCAACAGGTATTTATTATCGAGCAAGCTGAGAAAATGCATCCTAACGCAGCTAACTCTCTGCTCAAGGTCATCGAAGAACCCCAGAGTGAGGTTTATATTTTCTTCTTGACCAGCGATGAGGAAAAAATTTTACCGACCATCCGTAGTCGAACCCAGATTTTCCATTTTAAAAAGCAAGAAGAAAAACTCATCTTGCTCTTAGAACAAATGGGACTGGTTAAGAAAAAAGCAATTCTTTTAGCCCAGTTTAGTCAATCGCGAGCTGAAGCAGAAAAGTTGGCCAATCAGGCAAGTTTTTGGACCTTGGTCGATGAAAGTGAACGCCTGCTGACCTGGTTATTAGATAAGAAAAAAGAAAGTTATCTGCAGGTTGCTAAATTAGCCAACTTGGCAGACGACAAGGAAAAACAAGATCAGGTTTTACGGGTTCTAGAAGTCCTCTGTGGGCAGGAACTTCTGCAAGCAAGAGTAAGGGGAATTCTACAAGATTTGCTAGAAGCTAGAAAAATGTGGCAAGCTAATGTTAGCTTTCAAAATGCCATGGAATATCTGGTCTTAAAAGAAATGTAAACTCAAAAATGAACGATAAAGAAAGGAAAGGGCTGTTTTATGGACAAAAAAGAATTATTTGACGCGCTGGATGATTTTTCCCAACAGTTATTGGTAACCTTGGCCGATGTGGAAGCCATCAAGAAAAATCTCAAGAGCCTGGTAGAGGAAAATACAGCTCTTCGTTTGGAAAATTCTAAGTTGCGCGAACGCTTGGGTGAGGTGGAGGCAGATGCTCCTGTCAAGGCCAAGCATGTTCGTGAAAGTGTCCGTCGCATTTACCGTGATGGATTTCACGTATGTAATGATTTTTATGGACAACGTCGAGAACAGGACGAAGAATGTATGTTCTGTGATGAGTTATTATACAGGGAGTAAGCATGAAGATTCAAAAAAGTTTTAAAGGGCAGTCTCCCTATGGCAAGCTGTATCTAGTGGCAACGCCGATTGGCAATCTAGATGATATGACCTTTCGTGCTATCCAAACCCTGAAAGAAGTGGATTGGATTGCGGCTGAGGACACGCGCAATACAGGTCTTTTGCTCAAGCATTTTGACATTTCTACCAAGCAAATCAGTTTTCATGAGCACAATGCCAAGGAAAAAATTCCTGATTTGATTGGTTTTCTGAAAGCAGGGCAAAGTATTGCTCAGGTCTCCGATGCGGGTCTGCCTAGCATCTCAGACCCTGGGCATGACTTGGTTAAGGCAGCTATTGAGGAAGAAATTACAGTTGTTACAGTTCCAGGTGCCTCTGCAGGGATTTCAGCCTTGATTGCCAGTGGTTTAGCACCACAGCCACATATCTTTTACGGCTTTTTACCCAGAAAATCAGGCCAGCAAAAGCAATTTTTCGACTCGAAAAAAGACTATCCAGAAACCCAGATTTTCTATGAATCGCCTCATCGTGTGGCAGATACATTGAAAAATATGCTAGAAGTCTACGGTGACCGCTCGGTAGTCTTGGTCAGAGAATTGACCAAGATTTATGAAGAATACCAAAGAGGAAAGATCTCTGAATTGCTAGAAAGCATTGCTGAAACGCCACTCAAGGGCGAATGCCTTCTCATTGTTGAAGGTGCCAGCCAAGATGTGGAGGAAAAAGACGAGGAAGACTTGTTCTTAGAAATCCAATCCCGCATCCAGCAAGGTATGAAGAAAAATCAAGCTATCAAGGAAGTTGCTAAGATTTACCAGTGGAATAAAAGCCAGCTCTATGCTGCTTACCACGATTGGGAAGAAAATGACTAAACAGGGAAGTTTGCCTTCTTCCCTTTTTTTGTTATACTAGTAGAAGAAAAAAATAGAAAGATTTGTGGGAGTGAAAAAGTCCTGTGGACTTTTTCAGCCTGAGCCAAGAAACTCGAAAGCGAAGTAAGTCCTGTGGACTTTTTCAGCCTGAGCCAGAAAACTCGAGAGCGAGGAAAGTCCGATTGGCTTTTTCAATGTGAAACTTGTCTTCACACTCCCAAAGAGGTATTAGTGTCGTGTCTCAATCTTATATCAATGTTATCGGTGCTGGTTTGGCAGGTTCTGAAGCAGCCTACCAAATCGCAGAGCGTGGTATTCCAGTTAAACTTTATGAAATGCGTGGTGTCAAGTCAACACCTCAACATAAAACAGACAATTTTGCTGAGTTAGTTTGTTCTAATTCCCTTCGTGGGGATGCTCTTACAAATGCTGTCGGGCTTCTCAAGGAAGAAATGCGTCGCTTGGGTTCTGTTATTTTGGAATCTGCTGAGGCTACACGGGTTCCTGCAGGTGGTGCGCTTGCGGTGGACCGTGATGGTTTCTCACAGATGGTGACTGAAAAAGTGACCAACCACCCCTTGATTGAAGTGGTTCGTGATGAAATTACAGAATTACCAACAGATGTTATCACAGTTGTGGCTACTGGTCCCTTGACTAGTGATGCCCTAGCTGAGAAAATTCATGCCCTTAATAATGGAGATGGTTTCTATTTCTACGATGCGGCAGCGCCTATTATCGACGTCAATACCATCGATATGAGCAAGGTCTATCTCAAATCACGTTATGATAAGGGAGAAGCGGCCTACCTCAATGCTCCAATGACCAAGCAAGAGTTTATGGATTTCCATGAAGCCTTGGTCAATGCTGAAGAAGCACCGCTTAATTCTTTTGAAAAAGAAAAGTACTTTGAAGGATGTATGCCTATCGAAGTCATGGCCAAACGAGGCATTAAAACTATGCTTTATGGTCCTATGAAACCAGTCGGTCTTGAGTATCCAGACGATTACACAGGCCCTCGTGATGGAGAATTCAAAACACCGTACGCGGTTGTGCAACTTCGTCAGGATAATGCAGCTGGTAGCCTCTACAATATCGTTGGTTTCCAGACTCACCTAAAATGGGGAGAACAAAAGCGTGTCTTCCAAATGATTCCAGGTCTTGAAAATGCTGAGTTTGTACGTTATGGTGTCATGCACCGCAATTCTTATATGGATTCACCAAATCTTCTTGAGCAAACCTATCGTTCCAAGAAACAGTCAAACCTCTTCTTTGCTGGTCAAATGACGGGTGTGGAAGGCTATGTTGAGTCAGCTGCTTCAGGCTTGGTTGCGGGAATTAACGCGGCTCGTCTCTTCAAGGGAGAAAGCGAGGCTATTTTCCCAGAAACAACAGCGATTGGAAGCTTAGCTCATTACATCACCCATGCCGACAGCAAACATTTCCAACCAATGAATGTCAATTTTGGAATCATCAAGGAGTTGGAAGGCGAACGTATCCGCGATAAGAAGGCTCGTTATGAAAAAATTGCAGAGCGTGCCCTCAGCGACTTAGAGGAATTTTTGACTGTCTAATTTTTTTGAAAGAATTGCTCATGATACTATAAAAATCTTAGAAATTGTGATAAAATAGGTAGGATAAAAAAAGGAGAGTGAAAATGGCGAATCCAAAGTATAAACGTATTTTAATCAAGTTATCAGGTGAAGCCCTTGCCGGTGAACGTGGCGTAGGGATTGATATCCAAACAGTTCAAACAATCGCAAAAGAGATTCAAGAAGTTCATAGCTTAGGTATCGAAATTGCCCTTGTTATTGGTGGAGGAAATCTCTGGCGTGGTGAACCTGCTGCAGAAGCAGGAATGGACCGAGTTCAGGCAGATTACACAGGAATGCTTGGGACCGTTATGAATGCTCTTGTGATGGCAGATTCATTGCAACAAGTTGGTGTCGATACTCGAGTGCAAACTGCCATTGCCATGCAACAAGTGGCAGAGCCTTATGTCCGTGGACGTGCCCTTCGTCACCTTGAAAAAGGCCGTATCGTTATCTTTGGTGCTGGAATTGGTTCACCTTACTTCTCAACTGATACAACAGCAGCCCTTCGTGCAGCTGAAATAGAAGCGGATGCCATCCTCATGGCTAAAAATGGTGTCGATGGTGTTTACAATGCCGATCCTAAGAAAGACAAGACAGCTGTTAAGTTTGAAGAATTGACCCACCGTGACGTTATCAATAAAGGTCTTCGTATCATGGACTCAACAGCTTCAACCCTCTCAATGGACAACGACATTGACTTGGTTGTCTTCAATATGAATCAACCAGGCAACATCAAACGTGTCGTATTTGGTGAAAATATCGGAACAACAGTTTCAAATAATATCGAAGAAAAGGAATAAAAAAGATTATGGCTAACGCAATTATTGAAAAAGCTAAAGAGAGAATGACCCAGTCTCACCAATCACTTGCTCGTGAATTTGGTGGTATCCGTGCCGGCCGTGCCAATGCAAGCTTGCTTGACCGTGTACATGTAGAATACTATGGAGTAGAAACTCCTCTTAATCAAATCGCTTCAATTACGATTCCAGAAGCACGTGTTTTGTTGGTAACACCATTTGACAAGTCTTCATTGAAAGATATCGAACGTGCTTTGAACGCTTCTGATCTTGGTATTACACCAGCTAACGACGGTTCTGTGATTCGCTTGGTTATCCCTGCTCTTACAGAAGAAACTCGTCGTGACCTTGCTAAAGAAGTGAAGAAGGTCGGTGAGAATGCTAAAGTGGCTGTTCGCAATATCCGTCGTGATGCTATGGACGAAGCAAAGAAACAAGAAAAAGCAAAAGAAATCACTGAAGACGAATTGAAGACTCTTGAAAAAGACATTCAAAAAGTAACAGACGATGCTGTTAAACACATCGACGACATGACTGCCAACAAAGAGAAAGAACTTTTGGAAGTCTAAAAATAAACAGAAAAACTCAGTTGGCATTGCTGGCTGAGTTTTATTCGAAAGAAGGAAATATGAATACAAATCTTGCAAGTTTTATCGTTGGACTCATCATCGATGAAAATGATCGTTTTTACTTTGTGCAAAAGGATGGCCAGACCTATGCGCTTGCCAAGGAAGAAGGTCAACATACAGTAGGCGACACGGTTAAAGGTTTTGCCTACACGGATATGAAGCAAAAGCTCCGCTTGACCACTTTAGAAGTAACTGCCACTCAGGACCAATTTGGTTGGGGAACTGTAACAGAAGTACGCAAGGACTTGGGAGTCTTTGTCGATACAGGCCTACCTGACAAGGAAATCGTTGTGTCACTCGATATCCTCCCTGAGCTCAAGGAACTCTGGCCTAAGAAGGGAGACCAACTCTACATCCGTCTTGAAGTGGACAAGAAAGACCGTATCTGGGGCCTCTTGGCTTATCAAGAAGACTTCCAACGTCTAGCTCGTCCTGCTTACAACAATATGCAGAACCAAAACTGGCCAGCCATTGTTTACCGTCTCAAGTTGTCAGGAACCTTTGTTTACCTGCCAGAGAATAACATGCTTGGCTTTATCCATCCTAGCGAGCGCTACGCAGAGCCACGTTTGGGGCAAGTCTTAGATGCGCGTGTCATTGGTTTCCGCGAGGTTGACCGTACGCTGAATCTCTCCCTCAAACCACGTTCCTTTGAAATGTTGGAAAATGATGCTCAGATGATTTTGACTTACTTGGAAAGTAATGGAGGTTTTATGACCTTGAATGATAAGTCATCCCCTGAGGATATCAAGGCAACCTTTGGTATTTCTAAAGGTCAGTTTAAGAAAGCACTCGGTGGCTTGATGAAGGCTGGTAAAATCAAGCAAGACCAGTTTGGGACAGAGTTGATTTAGGGAGACATATGAGAAAATCATTTTACACTTGGCTCATGACCGAGCGCAACCCTAAAAGTAACAGCCCCAAAGCAATTTTGGCAGACCTCGCTTTTGAAGAGTCAGCCTTCCCAAAACACACAGATGATTTTGATGAGGTGAGTCGCTTTTTGGAGGAGCACGCTAGTTTCTCTTTCAACCTAGGAGACTTTGACGCTATCTGGCAAGAATACTTAGAACACTAGCGTATTCACTGGGTTTGGGCTAGTAATTTCTCCCTCCCTCTGCTATAATAAAAAGAAATAAAAGAATTAGAGAGGTTCTTTATTTGAAGGAACATTCAATAGACATTCAACTGAGTCATCCAGATGACCTGTTTCATCTTTTTGGTTCCAATGAACGCCATCTTCGTTTGATGGAAGAAGAGCTTGATGTGGTGATTCATGCTCGTACGGAGATTGTGCAGGTTTTGGGAGAGGAGACTGCCTGTGAAGAGGCTCGTCAGGTTATTCAAGCCCTCATGGTCTTGGTAAATCGTGGGATGACCGTTGGTACGCCAGATGTGGTCACTGCGATTAGCATGGTCAAAAACGATGAAATCGACAAGTTTGTCGCCCTTTACGAAGAAGAAATTATCAAGGACAATACAGGGAAGCCTATCCGTGTCAAAACCTTGGGTCAAAAACTTTATGTGGATAGTGTCAAACAGCATGATGTGACCTTTGGAATCGGGCCCGCAGGAACAGGGAAGACCTTTCTTGCAGTTACTTTGGCCGTGACAGCCCTTAAACGTGGGCAGGTCAAACGGATTATCTTAACACGTCCAGCGGTGGAAGCAGGAGAGAGTCTAGGTTTTCTTCCGGGTGATCTTAAGGAGAAAGTGGATCCTTACCTTCGACCTGTTTATGATGCCTTGTATCAGATTCTGGGAAAAGACCAGACGACTCGTCTCATGGAGCGTGAAATTATCGAGATTGCACCCCTTGCCTATATGCGTGGACGGACCTTGGAGGATGCCTTTATCATTCTCGATGAGGCGCAAAACACGACTATCATGCAGATGAAGATGTTCTTGACTCGTTTAGGCTTTAATTCTAAGATGATTGTCAATGGAGATATCAGTCAGATTGACCTTCCGCGTAACGTCAAGTCCGGTTTGATTGATGCCCAAGAAAAGCTCAAGAACATTCACCAGATTGACTTTGTTCATTTTTCAGCTAAGGATGTGGTTCGCCATCCAGTTGTCGCTCAGATTATTCGAGCTTATGAACCAGCTCCAATCAAAAAAGAAGAGAGTGAAGAAGTCCAAGAAGAAACAGAATAGCAAAAAAGAGCAGTTCAGGTGGAATTGCTCTTTCTTTTATCTGATAATTAGATTTTTTAGATTAGTTCATCAATTGGAGTATGTTTTTTATCGAGACCTTGGGCTACTGGAAGACTGGTTAAGTAACCTTGATAAGTAGTAACACCTTGGCGCAAGCCCTCATCTTCAGAGATTGCTTGTACAAAACCTTTACCAGCCAAAGCTTCGATATAAGGAAGAGTGACATTGGTTAGGGCAATGGTTGAAGTACGAGCAACCGCACCAGGGATATTAGCAACGGCATAGTGGAGCACACCGTGTTTTTCATAGACAGGCTCATCGTGCGTTGTCACACGGTCAGCTGTTTCGATAACACCACCTTGGTCAACAGCAACGTCAACGATGACAGAGCCTGGACGCATTTGTTGGACCATCTCATCTGTGACCAGTTTTGGTGCCTTGGCACCTGGGATGAGAACCGCTCCGATGACCACATCCGCATCTCTCACACTGGCTTCGATGTTGAAAGAATTTGACATAAGAGTTTGAATTTGGTGACCAAAGACCTCCTCTAAAACGGAGAGACGTTTAGCACTGATATCAAGGATGGTTACTTGAGCACCAATACCAAGCGCAATTCGAGCAGCATGGGTCCCTACGACACCGCCACCGATGATGGTTACTTTCCCTTTAGGTACACCCGGCACACCACCTAGTAAGACACCAGAACCTCCTGCTTGCTTAGTTAGGAAATGAGCACCGATTTGGACTGCCATACGGCCTGCAACCTCACTCATAGGTACGAGGAGTGGTAATTGACCTTGGGAATCACGGACAGTTTCATAGGCAATCCCAGTTGTTTTTGCTTCCAACATAGCATCTGCTAATTCTGGAGCAGCGGCCATGTGCAAGTAGGTGAAGAGAAGCAGGTCGTCACGTAAGTAACCATATTCAGAAGCTAGTGGTTCTTTTACTTTCACGACCAACTCAGCTGACCAGGCTTCACCAGCAGTAGCGACAATTTCAGCTCCTTGCTTTTGATAGTCAGCATCAGTAAAGCCAGAACCAAGACCAGCATTTGTTTCGATAAGGACGCGATGACCACGGCCGACTAAGCTGTGGACACCAGCAGGTGTTAGGGCAACACGGTTTTCATTATTCTTAATTTCTTTTGGAATTCCGATTAACATAGAGAAAAACTCCCTTTCTATTGACGGGTTGTAAATGATTTATCACATTATCTATAAAATAAGGTGATGATTTTATTCTATATGAAACCGCTTTAAAAAGCAAGAAAAATTTGTTGTAATTTATTTTTTATGCTAGACTGGTAGAAAATATTTTTAAATGGAGGAGAAGTATGGAATCAATCTTTTTAAAACTATCCCAGTATCCAACAATGGAGACAGAGCGTTTATTGCTTAG
Organism: Streptococcus mitis; assembly: GCF_003943935.1. Classification (GTDB taxonomy): domain Bacteria; phylum Bacillota; class Bacilli; order Lactobacillales; family Streptococcaceae; genus Streptococcus; species Streptococcus mitis_BK. The sequence goes on from NZ_RJOB01000004.1 coordinate 77,401, forward strand.
ACCTGTAACTTTGGATGATGCGGAAGCAATGTTTGAATATGCCTCGGACAGAGAAAATACGCGTTACACTTTTCCAACCAATCAAAGCTTGGAAGAAACTCAAAATAATATTGCTCAGTTCTACTTGGCCAATCCCTTGGGACGGTGGGGGATAGGACTAAAAAGCAATGGCAAATTTATCGGAACCATTGATTTGCACAAGATTGATCCTGCTCTTAAGAAGGCAGCTATTGGCTATATTATCAATAAAAAGTATTGGAATCAAGGATTAACGACAGAAGCCAATCGTGCTGTGATTGAGCTAGCTTTTGAGAAGATAGGGATGAATAAGTTGATTGCCCTTCACGATAAGAATAATCCTGCGTCTGGAAAGGTCATGGAGAAATCAGGAATGCGTTTTTCCCACGAAGAAGCTTATGCTTGTATTGACCAGCATGAAGAAGGCCGAATCGTGACAAGAGTTCATTATGTCTTGACCAAGGAAGACTATTTTGCAAATAAATAAGCAGTTGAAAAGAAATTTTCAACTGTTTTTTCTTCCTCTTACGAATAATCTAAGAGAGGAGAAAATATGGAAGCAATTATCGAGAAAATCAAAGAGTATAAAATCATTGTCATCTGTACTGGTCTGGGCTTACTTGTAGGAGGATTTTTCCTGCTAAAACCATCTCCACAAACACCTGTCAAGGAAACGAATTTGCAGGCTGAAGTTGCAGCTGTTTCCAAGGATTCGGTATCCGAAAATGAAGTGAAGAAGGAAGAACCGGTTGAACAAGATCTAATCACAGTAGATGTAAAAGGCGCTGTTAAAGCACCTGGAATTTATGATTTGCCGGTAGGTAGTCGGGTCAATGATGCCGTTCAGAAGGCTGGTGGCTTGACAGAGCAAGCAGACAGCAAGTCGCTCAATCTAGCTCAGAAAGTTAGTGATGAAGCCCTGGTTTATGTTCCAACTAAGGGAGAAGAAGCAGCTAGTCAACAGACTGCTTCTGGGACGGCCTCTTCAACGAGCAAGGAAAAGAAAATCAATCTCAACAAGGCCAGTCTGGAAGAACTCAAGCAGGTCAAAGGCTTGGGAGGAAAACGAGCTCAGGATATTATCGATCATCGTGAGACGAATGGCAAATTCAAGTCGGTTGATGAACTTAAGAAGGTCTCTGGCATTGGTGCTAAAACGATAGAAAAGCTAAAAGACTATGTTACAGTGGATTAAGAAACTCCCTATTCCCCTAATTTACCTGAGTTTTCTATTGCTTTGGCTTTACTATTCTATTTTCTCAGCATACTATCTTGCTTTGTTAGGCTTTGTTTTTCTGCTAGTCTGTCTCTTTTTCCAATTTCCTTGGAAATCTGCTAGCAAAGTTCTAGTGATTTGTGGAATCTTTGGCTTCTGGTTTCTGTTTCAAAATTGGCAACAGAGTCAAGCAAGTCAAAATTTGGCGGATTCTGTTGAAAGGGTACGGATTTTGCCTGATACTATTAAAGTCAATGGTGACAGTCTATCCTTTCGTGGCAAGTCTGATGGACGCATTTTTCAAGTTTATTATAAACTCCAGTCCGAGGAGGAGAAAGAAACCTTTCAAGCTTTAACCGACATTCATGAGATAGGACTAGAAGGGAAGCTTTCGGAGCCAGAAGGGAAGAGAAATTTTGGTGGTTTCGACTACCAAACCTATCTGAAAACTCAGGGAATTTACCAGATTCTCAATATCAAAAAAATCCAGTCACTTCAAAAGGTTGGCAGTTTGGATATAGGTGAAAATCTGTCCAGTGTACGCCGAAAGGCTGTAGTTTGGATTAAGACGCACTTTCCAGACCCTATGCGCAATTACATGACAGGACTCTTGCTAGGACATCTGGATATAGACTTTGAGGAGATGAATGAGCTTTATTCTAGTCTAGGAATTATCCACCTCTTTGCCTTGTCGGGTATGCAGGTAGGTTTTTTCATGGATGGCTTTAAGAAACTTCTCTTGCGATTGGGCTTGACCCAAGAAAAGTTGAAATGGCTAACTTATCCCTTTTCCCTTATTTATGCAGGCCTGACTGGATTTTCAGCCTCGGTCATTCGCAGTCTCTTACAAAAGTTACTGGCTCAACATGGTGTTAAGGGCTTGGATAATTTTGCTCTGACGGTGCTTGTCCTCTTTATTATCATGCCCAACTTTTTCTTGACAGCAGGAGGAGTCTTGTCCTGCGCTTATGCTTTTATCTTGACCATGACTAGCAAAGAAGGAGAGGGGCTTAAGGCTATTGCCAGAGAAAGTCTAGTCATTTCCTTGGGAATATTGCCCATTCTGTCCTTCTATTTTGCGGAATTTCAACCTTGGTCCATCCTTTTGACCTTTGTCTTTTCCTTTCTATTTGACTTGGTCTTCTTACCGCTCTTGTCTATCTTATTTGCCCTTTCCTTTCTCTATCCAGTCATTCAGCTGAATTTTATCTTTGAATGGTTGGAGGGAATGATTCGCTTGGTGTCGCAGGTGGCAAGTAGGCCTCTGGTCTTTGGACAACCCAATGTATGGCTTTTAATCTTATTGTTAATTTCCTTGGCTTTGGTCTATGATTTGAGGAAAAATATCAAAAGAGTAGCTGGCTTCAGCTTACTTATTGTGGGTCTCTTTTTCTTGACCAAGCATCCACTGGAAAATGAAATCACCATGCTGGATGTGGGGCAAGGTGAAAGTATTTTCTTACGGGATGTAACTGGTAAAACCATTCTCATAGATGTCGGTGGCAAGGCAGAATCTAATAAGAAAATCGAAAAATGGCAAGAAAAGGCGACGACCAGCAATGCACAGAGAAGCTTGATCCCCTATCTAAAAAGTCGAGGAGTAGCCAAGATTGATCAGCTAATTTTGACAAATACGGACAAGGAACATGTTGGAGATTTGCTGGAGGTGACCAAGGCATTCCATGTAGGGGAAATTTTAGTGTCCAAAGGCAGTCTGAAACAGAAGGAATTTGTTGCAGAACTACAGGTAACTCAAACCAAGGTGCGCAGTGTGACAGAAGGAGAAAACTTGCCAATTTTTGGAAGTCAGTTAGAAGTCCTATCTCCAAGGAAAATTGGAGATCATGAAGATACCCTGGTTTTGTATGGAAAACTCTTGGATAAAAACTTTCTCTTCACTGGAAATTTGGAGGAGAAAGGAGAGAAGGGCTTGCTGAAGCACTATCCAGACTTGAAAATTGATGTCTTGAAAGCTGGCCAACATGGCTCTAAACAATCATCAAGTTCAGCCTTTTTAGAACAGCTCAAACCAGAGGTGATTCTCATTTCAGTTGGAAAGAGCAATCGAACGAAACTCCCTCATCAGGAAACCTTGACCCGACTGGAAACTATCAATAGCAAAGTATATCGAACTGACCAGCAAGGGGCTATACGCTTTAAGGGTTGGAATAGTTGGAAAATCGAAAGCATTCGATAGGAGGAAAAGTTGTTATAGATTAGTAAGAAAACAAAAACCAAAAATCTGTTGCATAATAATGATAAAAACGATATAATGAAAGCGTGTTCAATATTAAAGATATAAATGCAATAAAACCATTAAAAATTAGCAAAAACCGTTTAATTAGTTAGTTTATGATCTATTGGTCTTTTTTAGTCCAGTGTATCTGCTGTGAGCGTCCTTAAAACTTATCGGTATGATTGGAAAGTATAGTACGAACTATCACAGTCTCGTTATGATAGCTATTCTGAGTATAAAGTTGGTTCTGGCTGGAATTACGATCGTTATGAGGTACTAAACTACTACAGCGGAGGCTATTAATCCAAAAAGGAGGGCTAGATATGTTGCAGCTTACTCATGTGACCTTAAAAACGCGACAAGTCATTTTACAAGATGTTGATTTTACATTTGAAAAGGGTAGGATTTATGGTATTCTTGCTATCAATGGCTCTGGAAAGACGACACTGTTCCGTGCCATTAGCAATTTAATTCCTATAAGTAGTGGAAATATTGCAGCCCCTCCTTCTTTATTTTATTATGAGAGTATTGAATGGCTGGATGGAAACTTAAGTGGAATGGACTATCTTCGCCTTATCAAAAACATCTGGAAGTCAGGGCTGAACTTGGGGGATGAAATTGATTACTGGGAAATGTCTGACTATATCAGACTTCCCATTCGCAAGTATTCCTTAGGCATGAAGCAACGCTTGGTGATTGCCATGTATTTCCTCAGTCAGGCGAAATGCTGGCTTATGGATGAGATTACAAATGGCTTAGATGAGTATTATCGACAGAAGTTTTTTGATAGGCTGGCACAAATTGATAGACAAGAACAGCTGGTTCTTTTAAGTTCCCACTATAAGGAAGAGTTGCTTGATGTCTGCGATAGAGTAGTAACCATTCATCAGGGGCAGATAGAAGAGGTTTAGTTTATGAAAGATGTTAGTCTATTTTTATTAAAAAAAGTTTTCAAAAGTCGCTTAAACTGGATTATCTTAGCTTTATTTGTATCTGGACTCGGTGTTACCTTTTATTTAAATAGTCGGACTGCAAACTCACACAGCTTGGAGAGCGAGTTGGAAACCTATCTTGTAAAAAATGAGAGAGTCATCAATGAATATGAAGAGGAACTCTCCCAAATATCTGATACCAACTCGGAGGAATACCAGATTGCTAAAATTAATTTAGAATCGCAAAAAAATCATTCGACTCAAAAGACAGAAATTCTGACTTTATTAAAAGAAGGGCGATGGAAAGAAGCTTACTATTTGCAGTGGCAAGATGAAGAGAAGAATTATGAAATGATATCAAATAACCCGACTGTTAGCTCTGACTTTAAAATGGCGGTTGACCGCCAACGAAAGATTTACCAAGCCCTGTATCCCTTGAACATAAAAGCACATACTTTGGAGTTTCCGATCCACGGGATTGATCAGATTATCTGGATTTTAGAGGCTATCATCCCAACCTTGTTTGTGATTGCTATTATTTTTATGCTAACGCAACTATTTGCAGAAAGATATCAAAATCATCTGGACACAGCTCAGTTATATCCTTTTTCAAAAGTGACATTTGCAATGTCCTCTCTTGGAGTTGGAGTGGGTTATGTAACTGTACTGTTTATCGGAATCAGCGGATTTTCTTTTCTAGTGGGAAGTCTGATAAGTGGTTTTGGACAGTTAGATTATCCCTACCCGATTTATAGCTTAGTGAATCAAGAGGTAACTATTGGAAAGATACAAGATGTGTTATTTCCTGGCTTGTTCTTAGCTTTCTTAGCCTTTATCGTCATTGTGGAAGTAGTGTACTTGATTGCTTACTTTTTCAAGCAAAAAATGCCTGTCCTTTTTCTTTCACTCATTGGGATTGTTGGCTTATTGTTTGGCATCCAAACAATTCAGCCTCTTCAAAGGATTGCACATCTGATTCCCTTTACTTACTTGCGTTCAGTGGAGATTTTGTCTGGAAGATTACCTAAGCAAATTGATAATGTCAATCTGAATTGGAGCATGGGGATAGTCTTACTTCCTTGCCTGATTATCCTTTTGTTAGTGGGGATTCTATTTATCGAAAGATGGGGAAGTTCACAGAAAAAAGAATTTTTTAATAGATCCTAGCTTTCCTATAGGGAAAATAAGTAAAAACTAACATAGAGAGGGAATCAACTTGATTCTCTCTTTTTGATTAGGAAATCAATGAAAAATACAAACACAAACTTTTCAAAAAAATAACTTTTTATCTTGACAAGGGCTAGAAAACTTGGTATCATATAAAAGTTGAGAAAAGCAGAAGTGAGAGCTTCTCGCCTTGTGACATTAAGTTGCCTGGCCCTACGGATGAAAAGTTTCTAAGAAACGCTATCATAACGTGCGGGCTTGTATATTTACGAGTCCGCTATTGTTTTTCTCTAATAAAACAAAAGAGGTGAAAACCATAGCAAAGCAAGACTTATTCATCAATGATGAGATTCGTGTACGTGAAGTTCGCTTGATTGGTCTTGAAGGAGAACAACTAGGCATTAAGCCACTCAGTGAAGCGCAAGCTTTGGCTGATAATGCTAATGTTGACCTAGTATTGATTCAACCCCAAGCCAAACCGCCTGTTGCAAAAATTATGGACTACGGTAAGTTCAAATTTGAGTACCAGAAGAAGCAAAAAGAACAACGTAAAAAACAAAGTGTTGTTACTGTGAAAGAAGTTCGTCTAAGTCCAACTATTGACAAGGGTGACTTTGATACAAAACTTCGCAATGCACGCAAATTCCTTGAAAAAGGAAATAAAGTTAAGGTATCTATTCGCTTTAAGGGTCGTATGATTACCCATAAAGAGATTGGTGCAAAAGTTTTAGCCGAGTTTGCTGAAGCAACTCAAGATATTGCCATCATCGAACAACGTGCTAAAATGGATGGACGTCAAATGTTCATGCAATTGGCGCCAGCGACTGACAAAAAATAATTGTCAGAAAGTTAAATAAAGGAGAAAAAATCATGCCAAAACAAAAAACACACCGCGCATCAGCTAAACGTTTCAAACGTACAGGTTCTGGTGGACTTAAACGTTTCCGTGCTTACACTTCTCACCGTTTCCACGGAAAAACTAAGAAACAACGTCGTCATCTTCGTAAAGCATCTATGGTGCATTCAGGAGATTACAAACGTATCAAAGCAATGCTTACTCGTTTGAAATAATAGTTTGACTGTAAGTAAAGAATTCTAGGAAATATTTGGAGGAAATAAAACATGGCACGTGTTAAAGGTGGCGTTGTATCACGCAAACGTCGTAAACGTATTCTTAAATTAGCAAAAGGTTACTATGGAGCTAAACACATCTTGTTCCGTACTGCAAAAGAACAAGTAATGAACTCTTACTACTATGCATACCGTGACCGTCGTCAGAAAAAACGTGACTTCCGCAAATTGTGGATCACTCGTATCAACGCGGCAGCTCGTATGAACGGACTTTCATACTCACAATTGATGCATGGTTTGAAATTGGCTGAGATCGAAGTTAACCGTAAAATGCTTGCTGACTTGGCTGTTAACGATGCAGCAGCTTTCACAGCTCTTGCAGATGCAGCTAAAGCAAAACTTGGTAAATAATAACTGATGAGACTGGAACAGGATTGTCCCAGTCTTTTTAAAAAATAAAGGAGAAAAAAATGGCTTCAAAAATGCTACACACTTGCTTGCGAGTAGAAAATCTTGAAAAATCAATCGCATTTTATCAAGATGCTTTTGGTTTTAAAGAATTGCGTCGCAGAGATTTTCCAGACCATGCCTTCACAATTGTCTATCTAGGACTTGAGGGTGACGACTATGAGTTGGAGTTGACTTATAACTACGATCATGGTCCTTATGTGGTTGGAGATGGGTTTGCCCATATCGCCCTCAGTACACCTGATCTTGAAGCTCTTCATCAAGAGCACAGTGCCAAAGGCTATGAAGTGACTGAGCCAAATGGTCTACCAGGAACTGCACCAAACTATTACTTTGTCAAAGACCCTGATGGCTACAAGGTCGAAGTCATTCGTGAAAAATAATCTCGTGAAGTCAAGTAGAATGTTCGTTTTCTACTTGACTTTTTTTATCTGAAAGAGTATACTAGTAAAAATTTAACCTTTAAGGGGAGTCCAGAGAGACTCACAAGGTGTCAGATAAAAGAATAGTGCAATTTTCTAGAGGAGACTTTTTGAGTGTGCTCTCTTCTGTTGTACGATTTTAACTGAGGCCTTGCACTAGCAAGGTCTTTTCTTTGTCTGGTCCCCTTAAAATTTAAGGAGGAAAAGTCATGAATCCCACATGTAAGAAACGTTTGGGTGCAATTCGATTGGAAACCATGAAGGTGGTTGCACAGGAGGAAATCGCGCCAAAAATCTTTGAATTAGTTCTAGAAGGGGAAATGGTTGAAGCTATGCGAGCAGGCCAATTTCTTCATCTGCGTGTGCCTGATGACGCCCATCTCTTGCGTCGCCCTATTTCAATTTCGTCTATCGATAAGGTTAAGAAACAGTGTCATCTCATTTATCGGATTGAGGGAGCTGGGACAGCTATTTTCTCAACCTTAAGTCAGGGAGATATTCTTGATGTGATGGGTCCTCAGGGGAATGGTTTTGACTTGTCTGACCTAGATGAGCAGAGCCAGGTTCTCCTTGTTGGTGGGGGGATTGGTGTTCCGCCCTTGCTTGAGGTTGCCAAGGAATTGCATGCGCGTGGTGTGAAAGTAGTGATAGTTCTCGGTTTTGCTAATAAGGATGCTGTTATTTTGGAGATGGAATTAGCTCAATATGGGCAGGTCTTTGTAACGACAGATGATGGTTCTTATGGCATCAAGGGAAATGTTTCAGTTGTCATCAAGGATTTAGACAATCAATTTGATGCTGTTTACTCATGTGGGGCGCCTGGAATGATGAAGTATATCAATCAAACCTTTTATGACCACCCAAGAGCCTATCTATCTCTGGAATCTCGTATGGCTTGTGGGATGGGGGCTTGCTATGCCTGCGTCCTAAAAGTGCCAGAAAGCGAGACTGTCAGCCAACGTGTCTGTGAAGATGGCCCTGTTTTCCGCACAGGAACAGTTGTATTATAAGGAGAAAATTATGACTACAAATCGTTTACAAATTTCTCTACCTGGCTTGGATTTGAAAAATCCGATTATTCCAGCATCAGGCTGTTTTGGTTTTGGTCAAGAGTATGCCAAGTACTATGATTTAGACCTTTTAGGTTCTATTATGATCAAGGCGACAACTCTTGAACCACGCTTTGGCAATCCAACTCCAAGGGTGGCAGAGACACCCGCTGGTATGCTTAATGCAATTGGCCTGCAAAATCCTGGTTTAGAGGTTGTTTTGGCTGAAAAGCTACCTTGGCTGGAAAGAGAATATCCAAATCTTCCTATTATCGCCAATGTAGCTGGTTTTTCAAAACAAGAGTATGCGTCTGTTTCTCATGGTATTTCCAAGGCAGCTAATGTAAAGGCTATTGAGCTCAATATTTCTTGCCCCAACGTAGATCACTGTAATCATGGACTCTTGATTGGTCAAGATCCAGATTTAGCTTATGATGTGGTGAAAGCAGCTGTGGAAGCCTCTGATGTACCAGTTTATGTTAAACTAACTCCTAGTGTGACCGATATCGTTACTGTCGCAAAAGCTGCAGAAGATGCGGGAGCAAGTGGATTAACCATGATCAATACTCTAGTTGGAATGCGCTTTGACCTCAAAACCAGAAAACCAATCTTGGCCAATGGAACAGGTGGGATGTCTGGTCCAGCAGTCTTTCCAGTAGCCCTCAAACTCATCCGCCAAGTAGCTCAAACAACAGACTTGCCTATCATTGGAATGGGGGGAGTGGATTCGGCTGAAGCTGCGCTAGAAATGTATCTGGCTGGGGCATCTGCCATCGGAGTTGGAACAGCCAACTTTACCAATCCATATGCCTGTCCTGATATCATCGAAAATCTACCAAAGGTTATGGATAAATATGGTATCAGCAGTCTAGAAAATCTCCGCAAGGAAGTAAAAGAGTCTCTGAGGTAAACTGCAATCAATCTGTTATAAATTTTTTAATGATTAGTAAGTAAACAAGCTAAAAATCCTGATTGTAAGTGAAATCAGGATTTTTTCATGGATGCGATTTTTTCTGGATCTGGGGTGACACGGAGGGTCTTTTGTCCTGTGTAGGTGACAAAGCCGGGTTTTCCACCAGTTGGTTTGTTGAGTTTCTTGACTTCAATCATATCCACCTGAACCAGATTTGACAGGCGACTTTGAGAGAAGTAGGCAGCTAGTTCTGCTGCGTCTGTCTTGACTTCATCAGATGGGTCAATATTGCCTGAGATGACAACATGGCTTCCAGGAATGTCCTTTGCATGGAACCAAAGTTCCTCCTTGCGGGCAATTTTAAAGGTTAACTCCTCATTTTGCAGGTTGTTACGACCGACATAGATGATGGTTTTGCCATCGCTTGCTAGATACTGTTCTGGTTTTTTGCGTTTCTGGATTTTTTCTCGTTGTCTTCTTCGGATAAATCCGGTTTGGATCAATTCTTCACGGATTTCAGCGATTTCTTCTAGTCCAGCTTGGTTGAGGACGGTCTCCACACTTTCCAGATAGAGAATGGTTGCCTTGGTTTCCTCAATCAGATCAGTCAAGTATTTGACAGCTTCTTTTAGTTTCTGGTAACGTTTGAAATAGCGTTGGGCATTCTGGTTGGGTGTTAGAGCTTTATCCAGCGCAATTGTGATAGGTTGATTAGTATAGTAGTTGTCTAGGATAACCTGATCTTGGTCATTAGGAACTTGATGGAGGAAAGTTGTCAGCAATTCCCCTTTTTGGCGAAATTCCTCCGCATTGTCTGTCGCCAGCAACTCTTTTTCTTGTTTTTTCAGCTTATGGCGATTTTTTTGAAGTTCATTTTCAACACGACGAATCAGTTCACTGGCTTGCTGTTTGACACGGTCTCGCTCAGCCTTATCTTTGTAGTAGGTGTCCAACAAATCAGAAAGACTGGCAAAAGGCTCTCCCACCTGATTAGCAAAAGGAATTGGGCTGAAGGAAGTCTCAGTCAAGCATGGCTTGGTTTCTTGATTGAAAAAGTTACGGAAAGTAGATAGTTTATCACTAATCAGAATGCTTTCCAATTCATTTACCGTATCACGTCCCAGACCTTGAAAGAGGGTTTGAAGGTTTTTAGCTGTTGTTTCCTGTGTTTGCAGGATTTCAAAGAGTTTCTCGTCCTTGATCGTAAAAGGATTGAGAGATTCGGTATTTGGCGGAGCGATATAGGTAGATCCAGGAAGCAAGGTGCGGTAGCTATTTTGTGAAAAGCCGACGTGTTTGATAACTTCGAGGATTTTGTGGCTACTTTTATCAACTAGTAGAATATTACTGTGTTTACCCATGATTTCGATAATCAAAGTAGCCTGAATATGATCCCCAATCTCGTTTTTATTGGAAACTGTAATTTCCACAATGCGGTCATTTTCCACCTGCTCAATCGACTCAATCAGGGCACCCTGCAAATACTTTCTCAAAACCATGATAAAGGTAGAAGGTTGGGCAGGATTTTCAAAAGTTGTTTGGGTCAGCTGAATGCGACCAAAAACTGGATGCGCAGAAAGGAGCAGGCGATGGCTTTGGCGATTGCTGCGGATTTGCAAGACCAACTCTTGTTCAAAAGGTTGATTGATTTTCTGAATGCGACCATTCACTAACTCTCTTCGCAATTCCTCAACCATGTGGTGTAAAAAAAATCCGTCAAATGACATCGTTCTCTCCTTGTGATTGTATTCCATAGTATTATATCAAAAAGGTAGAATAAAATCATGGAAATGTGGTATAATAAAGCCAAGTAAAGAGAAACGAGAAGCACATGTATATTGAAATGGTAGATGAAACTGGTCAGGTTTCAAAAGAAATGTTGCAACAAACCCAAGAAATTTTGGAATTTGCAGCCCAAAAATTAGGCAAAGAAGACAAGGAGATGGCAGTCACTTTTGTGACTAATGAGCGTAGTCATGAACTCAATCTGGAGTACCGTGACACGGACCGTCCGACAGATGTCATCAGCCTTGAGTATAAACCAGAGTTGGATATTGCCTTTGATGAAGAGGATTTACTTGAAAATCCAGAATTGGCAGAGATGATGTCTGAGTTTGATGCCTATATTGGGGAACTGTTCATTTCTATTGATAAGGCTCATGAGCAGGCTGAGGAATATGGCCACAGCTTTGAGCGTGAGATGGGCTTCTTGGCAGTGCACGGCTTTTTACATATTAACGGCTATGATCACTACACTCCGGAAGAAGAAGCGGAGATGTTCGGTTTACAAGAAGAAATTTTGACAGCCTATGGACTCACAAGACAATAAACGAAAATGGAAAAATCGTGACCTGATATCCAGTTTAGAATTTGCTCTCACAGGAATTTTTACTGCTATCAAGGAAGAACGAAATATGCGAAAACATGCAGTGACGGCTCTTGTAGTCATTCTTGCAGGTTTAGTTTTTCAGGTGTCACGAATCGAATGGCTCTTTCTCCTATTGAGCATTTTCTTGGTAGTAGCTTTTGAAATTATCAACTCTGCTATCGAAAATGTGGTGGATTTGGCCAGTCACTATCACTTTTCCATGCTAGCTAAAAATGCTAAAGATATGGCGGCTGGCGCGGTATTAGTAGTCTCTCTTTTCGCAGCCTTAACAGGCGCATTGATTTTTCTCCCACGAATCTGGGATTTAATATTTTAAACAGTAAGAGGAAATTATGACTTTTAAATCAGGCTTTGTAGCCATTTTAGGACGTCCCAATGTTGGGAAGTCAACCTTTTTAAATCACGTTATGGGGCAAAAGATTGCCATCATGAGTGACAAGGCGCAGACAACGCGCAACAAAATCATGGGAATTTACACGACTGATAAGGAACAAATCGTCTTTATCGACACACCAGGAATTCACAAACCTAAGACGGCTCTTGGAGATTTCATGGTTGAGTCTGCCTACAGCACCCTTCGTGAAGTGGATACCGTTCTATTTATGGTACCTGCGGATGAGGCGCGTGGTAAGGGGGACGATATGATTATCGAGCGTCTCAAGGCTGCTAAGGTTCCTGTTATTCTGGTGGTGAACAAGATTGATAAGGTTCACCCAGACCAGCTTTTGTCTCAGATTGATGATTTTCGTAATCAAATGGACTTCAAGGAAATTGTTCCTATCTCAGCCCTTCAGGGCAATAACGTCTCTCGTCTAGTGGATATTTTGAGTGAAAATCTGGACGAAGGTTTCCAGTATTTCCCGTCTGATCAAATCACAGACCATCCAGAACGTTTCTTGGTTTCAGAGATGGTTCGCGAGAAAGTCTTGCACCTAACTCGTGAAGAGATTCCTCACTCAGTTGCTGTAGTGGTGGACTCTATGAAACGAGACGAGGATACAGACAAGGTTCATATTCGTGCAACTATCATGGTCGAGCGCGATAGCCAAAAAGGGATTATCATCGGTAAAGGTGGTGCTATGCTTAAGAAAATTGGTAGTATGGCACGTCGTGATATCGAACTCATGCTAGGGGACAAGGTTTTCCTAGAAACTTGGGTCAAGGTTAAGAAAAACTGGCGAGATAAGAAGCTAGATTTGGCTGACTTTGGCTATAATGAAAAAGAATACTAAGTAGAGGTGGGCTCATGCCTGCTTCTTGTTTTTACAGAAGGAGGATTTATGCCTGAATTACCTGAGGTTGAAACCGTTCGTCGTGGTTTAGAAAAATTGATTTTGGGAAAGAAGATTTCGAGTGTAGAAATTCGCTATCCCAAGATGATTAAGACAGATTTGGACGAGTTCCAAAAGGAAGTGCCTGGTCAAGTTATTGAGTCAATGGGACGTCGTGGTAAATATTTGCTTTTTTACCTAACAGACAAGGTCTTGATTTCCCATCTGCGGATGGAGGGTAAGTATTTTTACTATCCGGACCAGGTTCCTGAACGCAAGCATACCCATGTTTTCTTCCAGTTTGAAGATGGTGGTACGCTTGTTTATGAGGATGTACGCAAGTTTGGTACTATGGAACTCTTGGCTCCTGACCTTTTAGACGCCTACTTTATTTCTAAAAAATTAGGTCCTGAACCAAGCGAACAAGACTTTGATTTACAGGTCTTTCAAGCTTCCCTTGCTAAGTCCAAAAAGCCTATCAAATCCCATCTCTTAGACCAGACCTTGGTAGCTGGACTTGGCAATATCTACGTGGATGAGGTTTTATGGCGAGCTCAGGTTCATCCAGCTAGACCTTCCCAGACTTTGAAAGCAGAAGAAGCGACCGCCATTCATGACCAGACCATTGCTGTTTTGGGACAGGCTGTTGAAAAAGGTGGTTCCACCATTCGGACCTATACCAATGCCTTTGGGGAAGATGGAACCATGCAGGATTTTCATCAGGTCTATGACAAGGCTGGTCAAGAATGTTCATGTTGTGGCACCATCATTGAGAAAATTCAACTAGGTGGACGAGGAACTCACTTTTGTCCAAACTGTCAAAGGAGGGGCTGATGGGAAAAATCATTGGAATCACTGGGGGAATTGCCTCTGGTAAGTCAACTGTGACAAATTTTCTAAGAAAGCAAGGTTTTCAAGTAGTGGATGCCGACGCAGTCGTCTATCAACTACAGAAACCTGGTGGTCGTCTGTTTGAGGCTCTAGTCCAGCACTTTGGGCAAGAAATCATCCTTGAAAGCAGAGAACTCAATCGCCCTCTCCTAGCTAGTCTCATCTTTTCAAATCCTGAAGAACAGGAATGGTCTAAGCAAATCCAAGGAAAGATTATCCGTGAGGAGCTAGCTACGTTGAGAGACCAGTGGGCTCAGAAAGAAGAGATTTTCTTCATGGATATTCCTTTGCTTTTTGAGCAGGACTACAGCGCTTGGTTTGATGAGACTTGGTTGGTCTATGTGGACCGAGATGTCCAAGTAGAACGCTTAATGAAAAGGGACCACTTGTCCAAAGATGAAGCTGAGTTTCGTCTGGCAGCCCAGTGGCCCTTAGAGAAAAAGAAAGATTTGACCAGCCATGTTCTAGACAATAATGGCAATCAGGAACAGCTTCTTACTCAGGTGGTCTCCCTACTTGAGAGAGGTAGGCAAGATGACAGAGATTAACTGGAAGGATAATCTGCGCATTGCCTGGTTTGGTAATTTTCTGACAGGAGCCAGTATTTCTTTGGTTGTGCCTTTTATGCCCATCTTTGTGGAAAATCTGGGTGTAAGAAGTAATCAAGCTGCTTTTTATGCAGGTTTAGCTATTTCTGTCTCTGCTATTTCCGCGGCGCTCTTTTCTCCTATCTGGGGCATCCTTGCTGACAAATATGGTCGAAAACCCATGATGATTCGGGCCGGCCTGGCCATGACTATCACTATGGGAGGCTTGGCCTTTGTCCCAAATATCTATTGGCTAATCTTTCTTCGTTTACTGAATGGTGTATTTGCGGGTTTTGTTCCTAATGCAACAGCCTTGATAGCCAGTCAGGTTCCCAAGGAGAAATCAGGCTCTGCCTTAGGTACTTTGTCTACAGGCGTAGTTGCAGGTACTCTAACTGGTCCTTTTATCGGGGGCTTTATCGCAGAATTATTTGGCATTCGTACGGTTTTCTTACTGGTTGGTAGTTTTCTGTTCTTAGTCGCTATTTTAACTATTTGCTTTATCAAGGAAGATTTTAAACCGGTAGCCAAGGAAAAGGCCATTCCAACAAAGGAATTGTTTACATCAGTTAAATATCCCTATCTATTGATTAATCTCTTTCTAACTAGTTTTGTCATCCAATTTTCAGCCCAATCGATTGGCCCTATTCTGGCTCTTTATGTGCGTGACTTAGGGCAGACAGAGAATCTTCTTTTTGTCTCTGGTTTGATTGTGTCCAGTATGGGCTTTTCCAGCATGATGAGTGCAGGAGTTATGGGCAAGCTAGGTGACAAGGTGGGCAATCATCGTCTCTTGGTTGTCGCCCAGTTTTATTCAGTTATCATCTATCTTCTCTGTGCCAATGCCTCTAGTCCCCTTCAACTAGGACTCTATCGTTTCCTCTTTGGCTTGGGAACCGGTGCGCTGATACCTGGTGTCAATGCCCTTCTCAGCAAAATGACTCCCAAAGCCGGCATTTCGAGAGTCTTTGCCTTTAATCAGGTATTCTTTTATCTGGGAGGTGTCGTTGGTCCCATGGCAGGTTCTGCAGTAGCAGGACAATTTGGCTACCATGCAGTCTTTTATGCGACAAGCCTTTGTGTTGCCTTTAGTTGTCTCTTTAACCTGCTTCAATTTCGAACATTATTAAAAGTAAAGGAAATCTAGTGCGAGTAAAAATTAATCTCAAATGCTCCTCTTGTGGCAGTATCAATTACCTAACCAGTAAAAATTCAAAAACCCATCCAGACAAGATTGATGTTTTAAAGTATTGTCCCAAGGAAAGAAAAGTAACCCTACATCTTGAATCTAAGTAGATTTTATGGTAAAATAATAGGGATTTTAAGGAGTTTGATATGTATAACCTATTATTAACCATTTTATTAGTATTATCTGTTGTGATTGTGATTGCGATTTTCATGCAACCAACTAAAAACCAATCCAGCAATGTATTTGATGCCAGCTCAGGTGATTTGTTTGAACGTAGTAAGGCACGCGGTTTTGAAGCTGTAATGCAGCGTTTGACAGGGATTTTAGTCTTTTTCTGGCTAGCCATTGCCTTAGCATTGACGGTATTATCAAGTAGATAAGAAAATAATGGGCAGGACTAGGTCTTTGCCTCTTTTTATTTTTAAAGAATGTTTGAGAAGGTTTTACAGTAAAAGAAAAGAAAAAATCTAGAAAGAAAATATGAAAGATAGAATAAAAGAATATTTGCAAGACAAGGGAAAGGTGACTGTCAATGACTTGGCTCAGGCTTTGGGAAAAGACGGATCCAAGGATTTTCGTGAGTTGATTAAAACCTTGTCCCTAATGGAAAGAAAGCACCTGATACGCTTTGAGGAAGATGGAAGTCTGACTTTGGAAGTCAAGAAAAAACATGAAATTACTCTCAAGGGGATTTTTCATGCCCATAAAAATGGCTTTGGTTTTGTCAGCCTAGAAGGCGAGGAGGACGACCTTTTTGTAGGGAAAAACGATGTCAACTATGCTATTGATGGTGATACCGTTGAGGTCGTCATCAAGAAAGTCGCTGACCGCAATAAGGGAACAGCAGCCGAAGCCAAAATTATTGATATCTTAGAACACAGCCTAACAACTGTTGTCGGCCAAATCGTTCTGGATCAGGAAAAGCCTAAGTATGCTGGCTATATTCGTTCGAAAAATCAGAAAATCAGCCAACCGATTTATGTGAAGAAACCAGCTCTAAAACTAGAGGGAACCGAAGTTCTCAAGGTCTTTATCGATAAATACCCAAGCAAGAAACATGATTTCTTTGTCGCCAGTGTCCTTGATGTTGTGGGACATTCAACGGATGTCGGAATTGATGTCCTTGAGGTTTTGGAGTCTATGGATATTGTATCCGAGTTTCCAGAAGCTGTTGTCAAGGAAGCAGAAAGTGTGCCTGATGCTCCGTCTCAAAAGGATATGGAAGGCCGTCTGGACTTGAGAGATGAGATTACTTTTACCATTGACGGTGCTGATGCCAAGGACTTGGACGATGCGGTACATATCAAGGCCTTGAAAAATGGAAACCTGGAGCTTGGGGTTCACATCGCAGATGTTTCCTACTATGTGACCGAGGGTTCTGCCCTTGATAAGGAAGCCCTGAATCGTGCGACTTCTGTTTATGTGACAGACCGTGTGGTCCCAATGCTTCCAGAACGACTATCAAATGGCATCTGCTCCCTCAATCCTCAAGTTGACCGTCTAACTCAGTCTGCCATTATGGAAATTGATAAACATGGTCGTGTGGTCAATTACACTATTACACAAACGGTTATCAAGACCAGTTTTCGTATGACCTATAGCGATGTCAATGATATCCTAGCAGGTGACGAGGAGAAGAGGCAAGAATATAAGAAAATTGTTCCAAGTATCGAACTCATGGCCAAGCTCCATGAAATTTTAGAAAACATGCGTGTGAAACGTGGTGCTCTCAATTTCGATACCAATGAAGCTAAGATTTTAGTGGATAAGCAAGGTAAGCCTGTTGATATCGTTCTTCGTCAGCGTGGTGTTGCCGAGCGCATGATTGAGTCCTTTATGTTGATTGCCAACGAAACAGTTGCCGAGCATTTCAGCAAGCTGGATCTACCTTTCATTTATCGTATCCATGAGGAGCCTAAGTCTGAAAAGGTTCAAAAGTTTATTGATTATGCTTCGAGTTTTGGCTTGCGCATTTATGGGACTGCCAGTGAGATTAGCCAGGAGGCCCTCCAAGACATCATGCGTGCTGTTGAGGGAGAACCTTATGCGGATGTATTGTCAATGATGCTTCTTCGCTCCATGCAGCAGGCTCGCTATTCGGAGCACAATCACGGCCACTATGGACTTGCTGCAGACTATTACACTCACTTTACCAGCCCGATTCGCCGTTATCCAGACCTCCTTGTTCACCGTATGATTCGGGATTACGGCCGTTCTAAGGAAGTAGCCGAGCATTTTGAGCAAGTGATTCCAGAGATTGCAACCCAATCTTCCAACCGTGAGCGTCGTGCTATCGAGGCTGAGCGTGAAGTCGAAGCCATGAAAAAGGCTGAGTACATGGAAGAATACGTGGGTGAAAAGTATGATGCAGTTGTATCAAGTATCGTTAAATTTGGTCTCTTTGTTGAATTGCCAAACACGGTTGAAGGATTGATTCATATCACCAATCTACCTGAATTTTATCATTTTAATGAACGTGATTTAACCCTTCGTGGAGAAAAATCGGGTACAACCTTCCGTGTAGGTCAGCAGATTCGTATTCGCGTTGAAAGAGCTGATAAGATGACAGGTGAAATTGACTTCTCTTACATTCCAAGTGAATTTGATGTGATCGAAAAAGGCTTGAAACAGTCTAGTCGTAGTGACAGAGGGCGTGGTTCCAGTCGTCGTTCAGATAAGAAGGAAGACAAGAGAAAATCAGGACGCTCAAATGATAAGCGCAAGCATTCACAGAAAGATAAGAAGAAAAAAGGAAAGAAACCTTTTTATAAGGAAGTAGCTAAGAAAGGAGCCAAGCATGGCAAAGGGCGAGGGAAAGGTCGTCGCACAAAATAAAAAGGCGCGCCACGACTATACAATCGTAGATACGCTAGAAGCAGGAATGGTCCTGACTGGAACTGAAATCAAGAGTGTACGAGCTGCTCGAATCAATCTCAAGGATGGCTTTGCCCAAGTGAAAAATGGGGAGGTCTGGTTGAGCAATGTTCATATCGCACCTTACGAAGAGGGCAATATCTGGAACCAAGAGCCAGAACGTCGTCGAAAACTCTTACTCCATAAAAAGCAAATTCAAAAATTGGAACAAGAGACTAAAGGGACAGGAATGACGCTGGTTCCCCTTAAGGTCTATATCAAAGATGGCTATGCCAAGCTCCTTTTAGGCCTAGCTAAAGGGAAGCATGACTACGACAAACGGGAGTCTATCAAACGTCGTGAGCAAAACCGCGATATCGCGCGTGTTATGAAAGCTGTTAATCAGCGATAAAAAGAGGAATGAAGATGGAAAAACTAGTTGCCTATAAACGAATGCCCTTGTGGACTAAAGAGACCATGCCAAAGGCTGTTCAGCAAAAGCACAATACCAAGGTCGGGACTTGGGGAAAGATTACTGTTGTAAAAGGAGTCCTCAAGTTTATTGAATTGACAGGAGATGGTGAGGTTTTAGCTGAGCACCTCTTTGAAGCAGGAGCCGACAATCCCATGGCACAACCTCAAGCTTGGCACCGAGTGGAGGCTGTAACAGACGATGTAGAATGGTACTTGGAATTTTATTGTAAACCTGAGGATTACTTCCCTAAGAAATACAATACCAATCCTGTTCATTCAGAGGTCCTAGAGGCAATGCAGACAGTAAAACCAGGGAAAGCCTTGGATTTGGGCTGTAGTCAGGGCCGTAACTCTCTCTTTCTTGCACAGAATGGTTTTGATGTGACAGCTGTAGATCAAAATGAATTATCTCTTGAAATCTTGCAAAGCATTGTGGAGCAGGAAGATCTGGACATGCCTGTTGGTCTTTACGATATCAATTCAGCCAGTATTGGACAAGCCTATGATTTTATCGTATCGACAGTTGTTCTCATGTTTTTGCAAGCAGACCGCATTCCAGCTATTATTAAAAACATGCAGGAGCATACCAGTGTTGGAGGGTACAATCTTATCGTCTGTGCCATGGACACGGAGGATTATCCTTGCTCGGTTAACTTTCCATTCACCTTTAAAGAAGGAGAACTGGCAGACTACTACAAGGATTGGGAGTTGGTCAAGTACAATGAAAATCCAGGTCATCTGCACCGTCGCGATGAAAATGGCAATCGCATTCAACTACGCTTTGCGACAATGCTAGCTAAAAAAGTCAAATAAACATGAATGAAGATTAGGAATTTTCCTGATCTTTTTTCTTTTTTACGAATAATATAGAAAAGGAGGAAAATCATGTTTGTTGCGAAAGATGCTAGGGGAGAATTGGTAAATGTGCTAGAGGATAAGCTTGAGAAGCAAAACTACACCTGCCCAGCTTGTGGAGGCCAGCTCCGTTTGCGTCAAGGAACAAGTGTACGGACCCATTTTGCCCATAAATCTTTAAAAGACTGTGAATATTCCTCTGAAAATGAAAGTCCAGAACACCTGTCCAATAAGGAATCCCTCTATCACTGGTTGAAAAAAGAGGCAGATGTACAATTAGAGTACCCGATTCCAAATCTTAAACAGATTGCGGATGTGTTTGTAAATGGCAATCTAGCTCTAGAGGTTCAGTGTAGTCCCTTGCCTCAAAAAGTCCTTAAAGAGCGCAGTGAGGGCTATCGTAGTCAGGGTTACCAAGTACTGTGGTTGCTGGGTCAAAAACTGTGGCTCAAGGAGCGATTGACTCGTCTACAACAAGGTTTTCTTTATTTCAGTCAAAATATGGGCTTTTATGTTTGGGAAGTAGACAAGGGAAAACAGGTTTTAAGGCTTAAATATCTCATTTACCAGGATCTCCGCGGTAAACTCCATTATCAAATAAAGGAATTTTCCTATGGTCAAGGTAGTTTATTGGAAATATTGCGTCTTCCCTATAAGAAACAAAAAATATCTCATTTTACAGTTTCTCAGGACAAGGACATTTCTCGCTATATTCGGCAACAGCTTTACTATCAAAATCCCTTTTGGATGAAAGAACAAGCAGAAGCCTATCAAAAGGGGGAAAATCTCCTGACTTATGGGCTAAAAGAATGGTATCCACAAATTCGACCATTAGTAGGTGAGTTTTGCCAAATTGAGAAGGACTTAACCAGCTATTATCAGTATTTTCAAACCTATTACCAAGAAAATCCTCAAAATGATTGGCAAAAGCTTTATCCACCAGCCTTTTATCAGCAATATTTCTTGAAAAATATGGTAGAATAGAAAGGATGGAGGAATCTAATGGTATTACAAAGAAATGAAATAAATGAAAAAGATACATGGGATCTATCAACGATCTACCCAACTGACCAGGCTTGGGAAGAAGCCTTAAAAGATTTAACAGAACAATTGGAGACAGTAGCCCAGTATGAAGGCCATCTCTTGGATAGTGCGGATAACCTACTAGAAATCACTGAATTTTCTCTTGAGATGGAACGCCAAATGGAGAAGCTTTACGTTTATGCACATATGAAGAATGACCAAGACACACGTGAAGCCAAGTACCAAGAGTACTATGCTAAGGCCATGACACTCTACAGCCAGCTAGACCAAGCCTTTTCATTCTATGAACCTGAATTTATGGAAATTAGTGAAAAGCAGTATGCTGACTTTTTAGAGGCTCAACCAAAATTGCAGGTTTATCAACACTATTTTGATAAGCTTTTGCAAGGCAAGGATCACGTTCTTTCACAACGTGAAGAAGAATTATTAGCTGGAGCTGGAGAAATCTTTGGTTCGGCAAGTGAAACCTTTGCGATTTTAGATAATGCAGATATAGTCTTTCCATTTGTTAAAGATGAAGATGGTAATGAAGTACAATTATCACATGGCGTTTATATGCGCTTGATGGAGTCTAAAAATCGTGAGGTACGCCGTGGTGCCTATCAAGCCCTTTATGCGACTTATGAACAATTCCAACATACCTATGCCAAAACCTTGCAAACCAATGTTAAGGTGCAAAACTACCGTGCCAAGGTTCGTCACTACAAGAGTGCTCGTCATGCAGCCCTAGCAGCGAATTTTGTTCCAGAGAGTGTTTATGACAATTTGGTAGCAGCAGTTCGCAAGCACTTGCCACTCTTGCATCGTTACCTTGAGCTTCGTTCAAAAATCTTGGGGATTTCAGACCTCAAGATGTACGATGTCTACACACCACTTTCATCTGTTGAATACAGTTTTACTTACCAAGAAGCCTTGAAAAAGGCAGAAGATGCCTTGGCAGTCTTGGGTGAGGATTACTTGAGCCGTGTTAAACGTGCCTTCAGTGAGCGTTGGATTGATGTTTACGAAAATCAAGGCAAGCGTTCAGGGGCCTACTCTGGTGGTTCTTACGATACCAATGCCTTTATGCTTCTTAACTGGCAGGACAATCTAGACAATCTCTTTACTCTTGTTCATGAAACAGGTCACAGTATGCATTCAAGCTATACTCGTGAAACGCAGCCTTATGTTTACGGAGATTATTCTATCTTCTTGGCTGAGATTGCCTCAACTACCAATGAGAATATCTTGACGGAGAAATTGTTGGAAGAAGTGGAAGACGACGCAACGCGCTTTGCTATTCTTAATAACTTCTTGGACGGTTTCCGTGGAACAGTTTTCCGACAAACTCAATTTGCTGAGTTTGAACACGCCATCCACCAAGCGGATCAAAATGGGGAAGTCTTGACAAGTGATTTCCTAAATAAACTCTATGCAGACTTGAACCAAGAGTATTATGGTTTGAGCAAGGAAGATAATCCTGAAATCCAATACGAGTGGGCACGTATTCCACACTTCTACTATAACTACTATGTATACCAATATTCAACAGGTTTTGCAGCAGCCTCAGCCTTGGCTGAAAAAATTGTCCATGGTAGTCAAGAAGACCGTGATCGCTATATCGACTACCTCAAGGCAGGTAAATCTGACTATCCACTTAATGTCATGAGAAAAGCTGGTGTTGATATGGAGAAGGAAGACTACCTCAACGATGCCTTTGCAGTCTTTGAACGTCGTTTAAATGAGTTTGAAGCCCTTGTTGAAAAATTGGGATTGGCATAAGATGGTTGAATCGTATAGTAAGAATGCCAACCATAATATGCGTCGTCCTGTTGTTAAGGAAGAAATTGTAGACTTGATGCGCCAGCGTCAAAAGCAAGTCACAGGTTCTTTGAAAGAATTGGAAGATTTTGCTCGCAAGGAAAATATTCCCATTATTCCTCATGAAACGGTTGCTTACTTCCGTTTTCTTATGGAAACCATGCAGCCTAAAAATATTCTGGAAATTGGGACGGCTATCGGTTTTTCAGCTCTTTTAATGGCAGAACATGCGCCAAAGGCCAAGATTACAACCATTGACCGCAATCCAGAGATGATTGGTTTTGCCAAGGAAAATTTTGCCCAGTTTGACAGTCGCAAGCAAATCACACTCCTAGAGGGAGATGCGGTAGATGTCTTATCTACCCTGACAGAGTCCTATGATTTCGTCTTTATGGATTCTGCCAAATCTAAATACATCGTCTTTCTGCCAGAAATCCTCAAACATTTGGAAGTTGGTGGTGTGGTTGTCTTGGATGATATTTTCCAAGGTGGTGATGTTGCCAAGGATATTATGGAAGTCCGGCGTGGTCAGCGAACCATTTACAGAGGACTTCAAAGACTGTTTGATGCAACCTTAGACAATCCAGGACTCACAGCAACATTAGTACCTCTGGGGGACGGAATTCTCATGCTTCGTAAAAATGTAGCAGATGTTCAACTGCCTGAAAGCGAATGATTTTCAGAAAAATTTAAGAAAATATAGTAAAATAGATAGGGTAACACTTATCTCAAAGGAGTAGACATGAAGAAAAAACTATTGGCAGGTGCCATTACACTATTATCAGTAGCAACTTTAGCAGCTTGTTCGAAAGGTTCAGAAGGAGCAGACCTTATCAGCATGAAAGGAGATGTTATCACTGAACATCAGTTTTATGAGCAAGTGAAGAGCAATCCTTCAGCTCAACAAGTGTTGTTGAACTTGACAATCCAAAAAGTATTTGAGAAACAATATGGCTCAGAAGTAGATGACAAAGAAGTCAATGACACTATTGCAGAAGAAGAAAAACAATATGGTGACAACTACCAACGTGTCTTGTCACAAGCAGGTATGACACTTGAAACACGTAAAGCTCAAATTCGTACAAGTAAATTAGTTGAGTTGGCAGTTAAGAAAGCAGCAGAAGCTGAATTGACAGATGATGCTTATAAGAAAGCCTTTGATGAATACACTCCAGATGTAACGGCTCAAATCATTCGTCTTGATAATGAGGATAAAGCGAAAGAAATTCTTGAAAAAGCCAAGGCAAGTGGCGCAGATTTCGCTCAACTAGCTAAAGATAACTCAACAGATGAGAAAACGAAAGCGAACGGTGGAGAAATCACCTTTGATTCAGCTTCAACAGAAGTACCAGATCAAGTTAAGAAAGCAGCTTTTGCCTTGGATGTTAACGGAATTTCTGATGTCATTACAGTCACTGGCACACAAGCATACAGCAGCCAATATTATATTGTGAAACTCATTAAGAAAACAGAAAAATCATCTAATATTGATGACTACAAAGAAAAATTAAAAACTGTTATCTTAACTCAAAAACAAAATGATGCGTCATTTGTTCAAAGTATTATCGGAAAAGAATTGCAAGCAGCTAATATCAAGGTCAAAGACCAAGCCTTCCAAAATATTTTCACTCAATATATCGGTGGTGGAGATTCAAGCTCAAGCAGTTCTTCAAAAGAATAAAACAGAAAAGAGCCAAGTGCTCTTTTTCTTATGAGAAAATCTTCTATCTTAAGGGTAAGAGTTTTTTTCTTTCGGAAAAAATGGTATAATAGCAATCAAAACTAGAAAATAAACGGAATTTGGGAATAATTTCTTTTATTCTCATTAGATTGGTGATACTATGAAGATTAGTAAGAGGCACCTATTAAACTATTCTATCCTAGTTCCTTATTTGCTTTTATCTATTTTGGGCTTGATTGTAGTTTATTCTACAACCAGTGCCATTCTTATCGAAGAAGGTAAAAGTGCCCTGCAATTAGTTCGAAGTCAGGGAATGTTTTGGGGCTTTAGTTTAATATTGATTGCCTTGATATATAAGCTGAAACTGAATTTTTTAAGAAAAGAACGACTTTTATTTATTGTTATGTTTGTTGAGCTAATTCTATTGGCTCTGGCTCGCTTAATTGGTACGCCGGTCAATGGAGCCTATGGTTGGATATCAGTAGGACCTTTGACCATTCAGCCAGCTGAGTATTTGAAGATTATTATCGTCTGGTACTTGGCCCAACGTTTTTCAAAACAACAGGATGAAATTGCTGTTTATGATTTCCAAGTTTTAACTCAAAATCAATGGCTTCCTCGTGCTTTTAATGATTGGCGTTTTGTCCTCTTGGTCATGATAGGAAGTTTAGCTATTTTCCCAGATTTGGGGAATGCTACTATCCTAGCTTTGGTTGCTTTGATTATGTACACAGTTAGTGGGATTGCTCATCGCTGGTTTGTAGCCTTTATCGGTCTTTTGTTTGGCGTTTCCGCCCTTTCCTTAACAGCTATTGATATGATAGGGGTTGATAAGTTTTTAAAAGTTCCAGTATTTGGATATGTGGCCAAGCGTTTCAGTGCCTACTTTAATCCCTTTGCTGATTTGGCAGGAGCAGGCCACCAACTTGCAAATTCCTACTTTGCCATGGTCAATGGTGGATGGTTTGGTCTAGGTTTAGGAAATTCAATCGAAAAACGTGGCTATCTACCAGAAGCCCATACAGACTTTGTATTTTCAATTGTCATTGAAGAGTTTGGATTTGTGGGTGCCAGCTTGATTTTAGCCCTTGTCTTTTTCCTCATTTTGCGAATTATCCTAGTAGGAATTCGTGCTAAGAATCCCTTTAATTCCATGATGGCGATTGGAGTTGGGGGGATGATGTTGGTACAGGTCTTTGTTAATATCGGTGGAATTTCTGGTATTATTCCCTCAACAGGAGTTACCTTCCCCTTCTTATCGCAAGGAGGGAACAGTCTTTTGGTATTATCTGTAGCCATCGCCTTTGTCTTAAATATTGATGCAAGTGAAAAACGTGCCAAATTGTATGAGGAGTTAGAAGCTCACTCATCACACTATATGTAGAGCTGAGAGTAGAAAGGATTGCCTATGTCTCTTCAAAAATTAGAAAACTATAGTAATAAAGCTGTCGTGCAAGAAGAAGTATTGATTTTAACAGAATTGTTAGAAGATATCACTAAAAATATGCTTGCTCCAGAAACTTTTGAAAAAATCATGCAGTTGAAGGAATTATCAACTCAAGAAGATTATCAAGGCTTGAACCAATTGGTTACTAGCCTTACAAATGATGAAATGGCTTATATTTCACGCTATTTCTCTATCTTGCCTCTCTTGATTAATATTTCAGAAGACGTGGATTTGGCCTATGAAATCAACCACCAAAACAATATCGATCAAGATTATCTTGGGAAATTATCAGCAACAATCAAAATGGTTGCAGAAAAAGAAAATGCGGTTGAAATTTTAGAACATTTGAATGTTGTCCCTGTTTTGACAGCCCATCCAACACAAGTTCAACGTAAGAGTATGTTGGATTTGACCAACCATATCCATACCCTCTTGCGTAAGTATCGTGATGTGAAGCTAGGCTTGATTAATAAGGAAAAATGGCATAATGATCTCCGTCGTTATATTGAGATTATCATGCAGACAGATATGATTCGTGAAAAGAAATTGAAAGTAACCAATGAAATCACGAATGTCATGGAATACTACAATAGTTCATTCCTGAAGGCAGTTCCTCATTTGACTGCTGAGTACAAGCGCCTGGCTAAAAAACATGGCTTGGAGTTAAAACATCCTAAACCAATTACCATGGGAATGTGGATTGGTGGAGACCGTGATGGGAATCCATTTGTGACTGCAGATACCTTGAAACAATCTGCCATGACCCAGTGTGAAGTCATCATGAACTACTATGATGAAAAGATTTACCAACTTTATCGTGAATTCTCTCTCTCAACTAGTATTGTCAATGTCAGCAAGCAAGTCAGAGAAATGGCTCGCCAATCCAAGGATAACTCAATCTACCGTGAAAAAGAGCTTTACCGCCGTGCCTTGTTTGATATTCAATCAAAAATCCAAGCAACAAAAACCTATCTGATTGAAGATAAGGAAGTTGGAGCTCGCTATGAAACGGCCAATGATTTTTATAAGGATTTAATTACCATTCGTGATTCCCTCTTGGAAAATAAGGGTGAAGCACTGATTTCTGGTGATTTTGTTGAGCTGATTCAGGCAGTTGAAATTTTTGGTTTCTATTTGGCATCTATTGATATGCGTCAAGATTCTAGTGTTCATGAGGCCTGTGTAGCCGAACTCTTAAAATCAGCAGGAATTCATTCTCGCTATAGCGAACTAAGTGAAGAAGAAAAATGCCAGCTTTTATTGAAAGAATTGGAAGAAGATCCACGTATTCTTTCTGCCACTCACGTTGAAAAATCAGAGTTACTTGAGAAAGAATTGGCCATCTTTAAAGCTGCTCGTAAGTTGAAAGATAAGTTGGGTGATGATGTTATTCGTCAAACCATTATTTCACATGCAACCAGCGTATCAGACATGCTGGAATTGGCTATCTTACTAAAAGAAGTAGGGTTAGTTGATAAAGAAAGAGCTCGTGTCCAAATCGTTCCTCTCTTTGAAACAATTGAAGACTTGGACCACTCAGAAGAAACTATGAGAGAATACCTTTCTCTTGCCCTTGCTAAGAAATGGATTGCTTCGCGCAATAACTACCAAGAAATCATGCTTGGCTACTCTGATAGTAATAAAGATGGTGGTTACCTTTCATCATGTTGGACCCTCTACAAGGCTCAACAACAACTGACTGCTATTGGAGATGAATTTGGCGTTAAGGTTACCTTCTTCCATGGCCGTGGTGGGACTGTCGGTCGTGGTGGTGGACCAACCTATGAAGCCATCACATCTCAACCGCTCAAGTCTATCAAGGATCGTATCCGTTTGACGGAGCAGGGTGAAGTAATTGGGAATAAATACGGTAACAAAGACGCAGCTTACTATAACCTTGAAATGCTAGTATCTGCAGCTATTAACCGTATGATTACGCAGAAGAAGAGCGACACCAATACATCCAATCGCTATGAAGCCATTATGGACCAAGTAGTAGACCGTAGTTATGATATCTACCGTGATTTAGTCTTTGGTAATGACCATTTCTATGATTATTTCTTTGAGTCAAGTCCAATTAAGGCTATTTCAAGCTTTAATATCGGTTCACGTCCAGCTGCTCGTAAGACCATTACAGAAATCGGTGGTTTGCGTGCTATTCCATGGGTCTTCTCATGGTCGCAAAGTCGTGTGATGTTCCCTGGCTGGTATGGAGTTGGTTCAAGCTTCAAAGAATTTATCGATAAAAATCCAGAGAATATCGCTATCTTACGAGATATGTATCAAAATTGGCCTTTCTTCCAATCACTTCTTTCAAACGTTGACATGGTCTTGTCAAAATCAAATATGAATATTGCTTTTGAATATGCCAAACTTTGTGAAGATGATCAAGTAAAAGCAATCTATGAGACTATTCTAAATGAATGGCAAGTTACCAAGGAAGTTATCTTGGCTATCGAAGGTTATGATGAACTTTTGGCTGAAAATCCATATCTAAAAGCAAGTTTAGATTATCGTATGCCATACTTTAATATTCTTAACTACATCCAGTTGGAGTTGATTAAACGTCAACGCCGAGGAGAATTATCAAGCGATCAAGAAAAATTAATCCATACAACCATCAACGGAATTGCAACAGGATTGCGTAATTCAGGTTGATACCTATCAAGTTTCCTCTTTTCTATAGGGGAAGTTTTTGAATATTTCAAAAAAATACTCAAAGAGTCTTGACAAGTAATTGAAAAATGATATAATTTAAACATTCAGAAAAGTAATCATACAAACTTTTTAGAGAGTCTGTGGTAGCTGAAAACAGATAAGTGGTGATGATGAAAATTGGGCTGGATGTTATTTAGAATTTGAAATCATAAAAATTCGGTGAGCACACCTTACAGTGCATCTCGTGATTGCGAGACAGAGCGATAGGGAAATTCCCTATAATTGAGGTGGTACCGCGCATCGACGTCCTCACACAAGTTTTTTGTGTGAGGACTTTTTTGATGGAGGTTAGTATGGAAAGAAAACGATGGCGTCGCTTGTTTATACTCAATGAAAATCAAAAAGCAAACTAGGAAGCTAGCCGCAAGCTGTACTTGAGTACGGTAAGGCGACGCTGACGTGGTTTGAAGAGATTTTCGAAGAGTATTAGATAAGTGAAGTATTTTAAAGGAATAAAAAGGAGAAATAGAATGAAAAATAAACGTTTAATTGGAATTATCGCTGCGTTAGCAGTTTTAGTAGCAGGAAGCTTGATTTACTCTTCAATGAATAAGCCAGAAGCTAAGAATGAAAAGAAAGTTGCCAAAGTTGGTGTCCTTCAATTTGTGAGCCATCCATCTCTTGATTTGATTTATAAAGGAATCCAAGATGGACTTGCAGAAGAAGGCTATAAAGATGACCAAATTAAAATCGATTTTATGAACTCAGAAGGTGACCAAAGTAAGGTTGCGACAATGAGTAAACAATTGGTCGCAAATGGCAATGACCTTGTGGTTGGTATTGCAACACCAGCTGCTCAAGGATTGGCTAGTGCAACAAAAGACCTACCAGTTATCATGGCTGCTATTACAGACCCAATTGGTGCTAACTTGGTTAAAGATTTGAAAAAACCAGGTGGCAACATTACAGGGGTGTCTGACCACAATCCAGCTCAACAACAAGTTGAACTCATCAAGGCTCTTACACCAAATGTAAAAACAATCGGGGCCCTTTACTCAAGTAGCGAAGACAATTCAAAAACACAGGTCGAAGAATTTAAGGCTTATGCTGAAAAAGCAGGTTTGACAGTGGAAACATTCGCAGTTCCTTCAACAAATGAAATTGCTTCAACAGTTAACGTTATGACTAGCAAGGTCGATGCTATCTGGGTTCCAATTGATAACACCATTGCATCGGGATTTCCAACGGTTGTCTCTAGTAATCAAAGTTCTAAGAAGCCAATTTATCCAAGTGCTACTGCCATGGTAGAAATAGGTGGTTTGGCATCAGTTGTAGTTGACCAACATGACCTTGGTGTGGCAACAGGTAAAATGATTGCGCAAGTCTTGAAAGGTGCAAAACCGGCTGATACTCCAGTCAATGTCTTTTCAACTGGTAAGTCAGTAATTAACAAAAAATTGGCACAAGAGCTAGGTATTACGATTCCTGAATCTGTTCTAAAAGAAGCAGGACAAGTGATCGAATAATCTGTAATGGAGGAGTTGGGGACATCTCCTCCAATTTTTTACAATAGAAAGCATATAGAAAAGGTTAAGAAACAGATGATATTATCTATTATTTCTCAAGGATTTGTCTGGGCTATTCTAGGTCTGGGAATCTTTATGACATTTAGGATTTTGAACTTTCCAGATATGACGACAGAAGGTTCCTTCCCTCTTGGGGGAGCTGTTGCTGTCACTTTGATAACGAAAGGTATGAATCCTTTTTTAGCAACTCTTATTGCTGTAGGAGCAGGTTGTTTGGCTGGTATGGCAACAGGACTTCTTTATACAAAAGGGAAGATCCCAACCTTGCTCTCAGGGATTTTGGTGATGACTTCTTGTCACTCTATTATGCTCTTGATTATGGGACGTGCAAATTTAGGATTGCTTGGAACCAAGCAAATTCAAGATGCCTTGCCTTTTGATTCGGATTTGAACCAACTCTTGACAGGTCTTATCTTTGTGAGTATTGTCATTGCTCTCATGCTCTTTTTCTTGGACACTAAACTCGGACAAGCCTATATTGCTACAGGTGACAATCCTGATATGGCTAGAAGTTTCGGGATTCATACTGGACGCATGGAGCTCATGGGCTTGGTCTTATCAAATGGTGTGATTGCCCTTGCAGGAGCTCTCATTGCCCAGCAAGAAGGGTATGCCGATGTATCTCGAGGAATCGGGGTTATCGTTGTGGGGCTTGCAAGTTTGATTATTGGAGAAGTTATCTTCAAGAGTTTGAGCTTGGCAGAACGTCTGGTTACCATCGTTGTAGGTTCTATCGCTTATCAATTCTTAGTGTGGGCAGTTATTGCGCTTGGCTTTAATACAAGTTACCTTCGTTTGTACAGCGCCGTGATTTTAGCAGTCTGCCTCATGATTCCAACATTTAAGCAAACCATCTTGAAAGGAGCCAAGTTAAGCAAATGACAGCCATTGTAGAATTAAAAAATGCAACCAAAGTCGTTAAAAATGGCTTTGATGAAGAAAAGATTATTTTAAATGATGTTTCCTTAGAAATTTTTGAACAGGATTTTATCACGATTTTAGGTGGAAATGGTGCTGGGAAATCAACCCTCTTTAACACTATTGCAGGAACTTTGTCATTAACCAGTGGAACTATTCGTATTTTGGGTGAAGATGTTACCAAGTTTTCACCAGAGAAGCGCGCTAAGTATCTGTCTCGAGTCTTCCAAGATCCCAAGATGGGGACAGCTCCCCGTATGACGGTGGCTGAAAATCTTTTGATTGCCAAGTTTCGTGGTGAAAAGCGTGGACTGTTTCCGAGACGTCTGGCTAGCTATAAGGATGAATTTCAGGCAACCATTGAAAAAGTAGGGAATGGTCTTGAGAAACACTTGAATACGCCAATTGAGTTCTTATCAGGTGGACAAAGACAGGCTTTGAGTCTCTTGATGGCAACCTTGAAGCGTCCTGAATTACTCTTGTTAGACGAGCATACTGCAGCCCTTGATCCAAAGACCAGTGTGGCCTTGATGGAATTGACGGATGAATTTGTCAAGAAAGACCAGCTGACAGCTCTTATGATTACTCATCATATGGAAGATGCTCTTAAGTATGGCAATCGCTTAATTGTCATGAAAGAAGGACGGGTTATCCAAGATTTGAAACAAGAAGAAAAAGCAAAAATGAAAATCTCTGATTATTATCAACTCTTTGAATAAAGTAGGGAAAATGAGTGAAATGGTTTACTTTTTTTCTGAAATAAAGTATACTATATAAAGTAAACTATGATAACATGGAGGTATTGTGTATGGTTGACAAACAAGTCATTGAAGAAATCAAAAACAATGCCAACATTGTGGAAGTCATAGGAGATGTGATTTCTTTACAAAAGGCAGGACGGAACTATCTAGGGCTCTGTCCTTTTCATGGTGAAAAAACACCTTCTTTCAACGTTGTAGAGGACAAGCAGTTTTATCACTGTTTTGGTTGTGGTCGCTCTGGTGATGTCTTTAAGTTCATCGAGGAGTACCAAGGTGTTCCCTTTATGGAGGCTGTCCAAATCTTAGGTCAGCGTGTTGGGATAGAGGTGGAAAAACCGCTTTATAGTGAACAGAAGCCAGTTTCGCCTCACCAAGCTCTTTATGATATGCACGAAGATGCAGCCAAATTTTATCACGCTATTCTCATGACAACGACCATGGGGGAAGAGGCCAGAAACTACCTTTATCAGCGTGGTTTGACAGATGAAGTGCTCAAGCATTTTCGGATTGGTTTGGCACCTCCAGAACGAAACTATCTCTACCAGCGTTTGTCTGGTCAGTATCGTGAAGAGGATTTCCTAGATTCAGGGCTATTTTACCTCTCAGATGCTAATCAATTTGTAGACACCTTTCATAATCGCATCATGTTTCCCCTGACAAATGATCAGGGAAAGGTTATTGCCTTCTCAGGTCGTATCTGGCAGAAAACGGATTCACAAACTTCTAAGTATAAAAATAGCCGATCGACTGCAATTTTTAACAAAAGTTACGAATTATATCATATGGATAGGGCTAAAAAATCTTCTGGAAAAGCCAGTGAGATTTACCTGATGGAAGGATTCATGGATGTCATTGCAGCCTATCGGGCTGGAATCGAAAACGCTGTTGCATCTATGGGAACAGCCTTGAGTCGAGAGCATGTTGAGCATCTGAAAAGGTTAACCAAGAAGTTGGTTCTTGTTTACGATGGTGATAAGGCTGGGCAAGCTGCGACTTTGAAAGCGCTGGACGAAATTGATGATGTGCCTGTGCAAATCGTTAGCATGCCTGATAACTTGGACCCAGATGAGTATCTACAAAAAAATGGACCAGAAGACTTGACCTATCTATTAACGAAAACTCGTATTAGTCCGATTGAGTTTTACATTCATCAGTACAAGCCTGAAAATAGTGAAAATCTGCAGGCTCAGATTGAGTTTATTGAAAAAATAGCTCCCTTGATTGTTCAAGAAAAGTCTATCACTGCTCAAAATAGCTATATTCATATTTTAGCTGACAGTCTGGCATCTTTTGATTATGCCCAGATTGAGCAGATTGTTAATGAGAGTCGTCAGGCGCAAAGGCAGAATCGCATGGAAGGGATTTCCAGACCGACGACAATCACTATGCCTGTCACCAAGCAGTTATCGGCTATTATGAGGGCAGAAGCCCATCTACTTTATCGAATGATGGAATCTCCTCTTGTTTTGAACGATTACCGTTTGCGAGAAGATTTTGCATTTGACACACCTGAATTTCAGGTCTTATATGACTTGCTTGGTCAGTATGGCAATCTTCCTCCAGAAGTTTTAGCAGAACAGACAGAGGAAGTTGAAAGAGCTTGGTATCAAGTTTTAGCTCAGGATTTACCTGCTGAGATGTCACCTCAGGAACTTAGTGAAGTAGAAATGACTCGAAACAAGGCTCTCTTGAATCAGGACAATATGAGAATCAAAAAGAAGGTGCAGGAAGCTAGCCATGTAGGAGATACCGACACAGCCTTAGAAGAATTGGAACGTTTAATTTCACAAAAGAGAAGAATGGAGTAACAATGGCAACAAAACAAAAAGAAGTAACAACATTTGACGTGCAAGTAGCAGAATTTATCCGTAATCATAAGCAAAAAGGGACAGCAACAGATGATGAAATCAATGCTAGTCTGGTAATTCCTTTTACCTTGGATGTTGATGGGATTGAGGATCTCTTGCAACGGATTCAGGATGCAGGGATTTCTATCACAGATAACGAAGGAAATCCAAGTGCACGTGTTCTTAGCACTGAAGAAGAACCAGAACTTAGCGATGAGGATTTGATTGGTTCAACTTCTGCTAAGGTCAATGACCCTGTCCGTATGTACTTGAAAGAGATTGGTGTCGTTCCTCTCTTGACCAATGAAGAGGAAAAAGAATTGGCACTGGCTGTTGAAGCTGGCGATATCGAAGCCAAACAACGTCTTGCGGAAGCCAACCTTCGTTTGGTGGTTTCTATTGCCAAACGCTATGTTGGTCGTGGTATGCAGTTTCTTGACTTGATTCAAGAAGGGAACATGGGCTTGATGAAGGCGGTTGACAAGTTTGACTATTCTAAAGGATTCAAGTTCTCAACTTATGCAACTTGGTGGATTCGTCAGGCAATCACTCGTGCTATTGCGGATCAAGCTCGTACCATCCGTATCCCAGTTCACATGGTTGAAACTATCAATAAATTGGTTCGTGAACAGCGTAATCTCCTTCAAGAATTAGGTCAAGATCCAACGCCAGAACAAATCGCTGAACGAATGGATATGACACCTGATAAGGTTCGTGAAATCTTGAAGATTGCACAAGAACCAGTATCTCTTGAAACTCCAATCGGTGAAGAGGATGATAGCCACCTTGGGGACTTTATCGAAGATGAAGTGATTGAAAATCCAGTGGACTATACAACTCGTATTGTCTTGCGTGAGCAGTTGGATGAGGTCTTGGATACTCTTACAGACCGTGAAGAAAATGTTTTGCGTCTTCGTTTTGGGCTAGATGATGGTAAAATGCGTACCCTTGAAGATGTGGGTAAAGTCTTTAACGTAACTCGCGAGCGTATCCGTCAGATTGAAGCCAAGGCTTTGAGAAAACTACGTCAACCAAGTCGCAGCAAACCGCTTCGTGATTTTATTGAAGACTAAGAGTGAGGATAAACATGGCTTATACAGAAGAGCAAATTGAAAACATCAAAACACGAATTTTATCAGCTTTGGAAGAAGTTATTGACCCTGAGTTGGGAATCGATATTGTCAATCTTGGTTTGATCTATGAGATTCGTTTTGACGGTGACACAGGGCAAACAGAGATTGATATGACTTTGACAACTATGGGTTGTCCCCTAGCTGACCTTTTGACAGACCAGATTTATGATGCCATGACAGAGGTGCCAGAAGTAACGGATACTGAGGTCAAATTAGTATGGTATCCAGCCTGGACCGTTGAAAAAATGAGTCGCTATGCCCGCATTGCCCTAGGCATTAAGTAAACATATAAAAGCATGTGAGAGACCGTTGGAAAAGTAAGGAAATTTACCCTTCTTTTCCTCTAGTCTCTCCTTTCTTTTGCTGATTTTATTCAAAGAAAATGATATAATAGTAGTTATGGAAAAAAAGAAATTACGCATCAATATGTTGAGTTCAAGTGAGAAAGTAGCAGGGCAGGGAGTCTCAGGTGCTTACCGTGAATTAGTTCGTCTTCTTCACCGTGATGCCAAGGATCAATTGATTGTTACAGAAAATCTTCCAATCGAGGCAGATGTGACTCACTTTCATACGATTGATTTCCCCTATTATTTATCAACATTCCAAAAGAAACGCTCAGGGAGAAAAATTGGCTATGTGCATTTCTTGCCTGATACACTTGAGGGGAGTTTGAAAATTCCATTTTTCTTAAAAGGAATTATTAAACGCTATGTATTTTCTTTTTACAACCGGATGGAGCACTTGGTTGTGGTTAATCCTATGTTTATTGAGGATTTGGTGGCAGCTGGTATTCCACGTGAAAAAGTGACCTATATTCCTAACTTTGTCAACAAGGAAAAATGGCATCCTCTTCCACAAGAAGAGGTAGCGAGTCTGCGAACAGAGCTAGGTATTAGTGAGAATCAGTTTATCGTAGTAGGTGCTGGTCAAGTTCAGAAACGTAAAGGGATTGATGACTTTATCCGTCTGGCTGAGGAATTGCCTCAGATTACCTTTATCTGGGCTGGTGGTTTCTCTTTTGGTGGTATGACAGATGGTTATGAACGCTATAAGAAAATGATGGACAATCCCCCTAAAAATTTGATGTTTCCAGGTATTGTATCGCCAGAGCGTATGCGCGAATTGTATGCCCTAGCGGATCTTTTCTTGTTACCTAGTTACAATGAGCTCTTTCCTATGACTATCCTAGAAGCTGCCAGTTGTGAAGCTCCTATTATGTTGCGTGATTTGGATCTCTATAAGGTGATTTTGGAGGGAAATTATCGGGCGACAGCAGATAGAGAAGAGATGAAAGAAGCTATTCTGGAATATCAAGCGAATCCTGCTGCTTTAAAAGATTTGAAAGAAAAAGCTAAGAATATTTCTAGAGAGTATTCTGAAGAGCATCTGTTGCAAATCTGGTTGGACTTTTATGAGAAACAAGCCGCTTTAGGGAGAAAATAAAAAGTGAGGTAATCTATGCGAATTGGTTTATTTACAGATACCTATTTTCCTCAGGTTTCTGGTGTTGCGACCAGTATTCGAACCTTGAAAACAGAACTTGAAAAGCAGGGGCATGCTGTTTTTATCTTTACGACTACAGATAAGGATGTCAATCGCTATGAAGATTGGCAAATTATCCGTATTCCAAGTGTTCCCTTCTTTGCTTTTAAGGACCGCCGCTTTGCCTACCGAGGATTTAGCAAGGCGCTTGAAATTGCCAAACAGTATCAACTGGATGTTATCCATACTCAGACAGAATTTTCTCTTGGTTTGTTGGGGATTTGGATTGCGCGTGAATTGGAAATTCCCGTCATTCATACCTATCACACCCAGTATGAAGACTACGTGCATTATATTGCTAAGGGGATGTTGATTCGTCCTAGTATGGTCAAGTATCTGGTCAGAGGTTTCCTGCACGATGTGGATGGGGTTATTTGCCCGAGTGAGATTGTCCGTGACTTGCTATCTGATTATAAAGTCAAGGTTGAAAAGCGGGTCATTCCAACTGGAATTGAATTAGCTAAGTTTGATCGTCCGGAAATCAAGCAGGAAAATTTGACAGAACTGCGTAGTAAATTAGGGATTCAAAGTAATGAAAAGATGTTGCTGAGTCTTTCTAGAATTTCCTATGAAAAAAATATTCAAGCAGTATTAGCAGCCTTTGCAGAAGTTCTGAGAGAAGAAGACAAAGTGAAACTGGTGGTAGCTGGAGATGGTCCTTATCTGGATGACCTTAAAGAGCAAGCCCAGAAACTAGAGATTCAAGACTCGGTCATCTTTACAGGAATGATTGCTCCCAGTGAGACGGCTCTTTACTATAAGGCAGCGGATTTCTTCATCTCGGCATCGACAAGCGAAACGCAGGGTTTGACATACTTGGAAAGCTTAGCTAGTGGAACGCCTGTCATTGCTCACGGAAATCCTTATCTGGACAATCTTATCAGTGATAAAATGTTTGGAACCTTGTACTATGGAGAACATGATTTAGCTGGTGCTATTTTGGAAGCCCTGATTGCAACACCAGACATGAATGAGCATACCTTATCAGAGAAGTTGTACGAGATTTCAGCTGAAAACTTTGGGAAACGAGTGCATGAGTTTTATCTGGATGCCATTATTTCAAATAATTTCGAGAAAGATTTAGCCAAAGATGACACGGTCAGTCAGCGTATTTTTAAAACAGTTTTGTATCTACCGCAACAGGTGGTTGCTGTACCTGTAAAAGGTTCTAGACGTATGCTGAAGGCTTCAAAAACACAGTTAATCAGCATAAGAGATTATTGGAAAGAGCATGAAGAATAGAAAGAGGAACAGCTATGAAAAAACAATTAATGAGAAGTGGTCGTGATAAAAAGATTGCTGGTGTTTGTGCCGGGGTGGCCTATTATCTAGATATGGATCCGACTATTGTTCGAGTTATTTGGGGTGTCCTTGCTTGCTGTTACGGAGCTGGAATTGTAGCTTATATCATTTTATGGATTATTGCACCAGTAGCAAGTGACTATTGAAAACTAGCTCAATTCATGCTAAGATAATAGAAAATAGAATGTAACGAAGGAGATAAAAATGGCATTTGGAGATAATGGAAAACGTAAAAAAACTATGTTTGAGAAATTAACCTTGCTTATCGTGCTTATCATGTTAGTAGCAAGTATTTTGGGAATTTTTGCAACTGCAATTGGTGCCCTCAGTAATCTATAAAATAGATTCAAGAAAATTTAGTGACTGGGATTTCCCAGCCCTTTTTTAAAGTGAGAAGAAAAAATGAGTATGTTTTTAGATACAGCTAAGATTAAGGTCAAGGCTGGTAATGGTGGCGATGGTATGGTTGCCTTTCGCCGTGAAAAATATGTCCCTAATGGCGGTCCTTGGGGCGGTGATGGTGGTCGTGGAGGCAATGTCGTCTTCGTTGTAGATGAAGGTCTACGTACCCTCATGGATTTCCGCTACAATCGTCATTTTAAGGCTGATTCTGGTGAAAAAGGAATGACCAAAGGAATGCATGGTCGTGGTGCAGAAGACCTCAGAGTTCGAGTACCACAAGGTACGACTGTTCGTGATGCGGAGACAGGCAAGGTCTTGACAGATTTGATTGAACACGGTCAAGAATTTATTGTAGCTCACGGTGGTCGTGGTGGACGTGGAAATATTCGCTTTGCGACTCCAAAAAATCCTGCACCGGAAATCTCTGAAAATGGAGAACCAGGTCAGGAACGTGAGTTACAATTGGAACTAAAAATCTTAGCAGATGTTGGTTTAGTTGGATTCCCATCTGTAGGGAAATCAACACTTTTAAGTGTTATCACATCTGCTAAACCTAAAATTGGTGCCTACCACTTTACCACTATTGTGCCAAATTTAGGAATGGTTCGTACCCAATCGGGTGAATCTTTTGCAGTAGCTGATCTACCAGGATTGATTGAAGGTGCTAGTCAAGGTGTTGGTTTGGGAACTCAGTTCCTCCGTCATATTGAGCGTACACGTGTCATCCTTCACATCATTGATATGTCAGCTAGCGAAGGTCGTGATCCTTATGAGGATTATCTGGCCATTAACAAGGAGTTGGAGTCATATAATCTTCGTCTCATGGAGCGTCCACAGATTATTGTAGCTAATAAGATGGATATGCCTGAGAGTCAGGAAAATCTTGTAGAATTCAAGAAGAAATTAGCTACAAACTATGATGAATTTGAAGAGTTACCAGCAATCTTCCCAATTTCTGGATTGACCAAGCAAGGTCTGGCTACGCTCTTGGATGCTACAGCTGAATTGTTAGACAAAACACCAGAATTCTTGCTTTACGACGAGTCCGATATGGAAGAAGAAGCTTACTATGGATTTGATGAGGAAGAAAAAGCCTTTGAAATTAGCCGTGATGACGATGCTACATGGGTACTTTCTGGTGAAAAACTGATGAAACTCTTTAATATGACCAACTTTGATCGTGATGAATCTGTCATGAAATTTGCCCGTCAGCTTCGTGGTATGGGGGTTGATGAAGCCCTTCGTACGCGTGGTGCTAAGGATGGGGACTTGGTCCGCATTGGTAAATTTGAGTTTGAATTTGTAGATTAGGAGACTAGTATGGGAGATAAACCGATATCTTTCCGAGATGCGGATGGCAATTTTGTTTCCGCCGCAGACGTTTGGAATGAAAAGAAATTGGAAGAACTATTTAATCGTCTCAATCCAAATCGTTCTTTGAGATTGGCACGAACTAAAAAAGACAATCCATCTTAAACACGTAATATA
Source organism: Streptococcus mitis (assembly GCF_003943935.1). GTDB lineage: Bacteria > Bacillota > Bacilli > Lactobacillales > Streptococcaceae > Streptococcus > Streptococcus mitis_BK. Next base: position 117,011 of record NZ_RJOB01000004.1, read on the forward strand.
AAACTCCAATTATCAGTCAAGTTAACTGTAACAAATAGAAGCTAAGATCAAGAAAGGGCAAAATTTGTCCTTTCTTTTTACTTATAAATTATAGTGTATTGAAATAGAATATGAACAAATTGATTAGGGAATTCAAATCAAATCTCTAACAAGGCTTTAGAAGTTGTGTTGTTCTATTCTAGATTCAAAAAACTACACTTTTTCTATTAAAAAAAGAATTTTTTTACAAAAATAGTTGGTTATTTAGTTTATTTATGCTATAATGGGAACAATTATTTTTAGGAGGTGTTAGTATGTCTTATTTGTTTGAGATATTACCGAGTTTATTGAGCGGTGCAAGCATGACTTTACAGGTTTTTGTACTGGTCTTGATTTTTTCTATTCCTTTGGGCGTTTTGATTGCCTTTGCCTTGCAAGTCCATTGGAAGCTCCTCCATCATCTGATTAATATTTATATTTGGATTATGCGAGGCACACCCTTGCTCTTGCAATTGATTTTTATTTATTATGTGCTGCCAAGTATTGGGATTCGTTTGGACCGTCTTCCTGCGGCTATCATTGCCTTTGTTCTCAATTATGCGGCTTACTTTGCTGAAATCTTCCGTGGGGGGATTGATACTATCCCTAAAGGTCAATATGAGGCTGCCAAGGTCTTGAAGTTCAGTCCTTTTGCCACAGTACGCTATATTATTTTGCCTCAGGTGACTAAGATTGTTCTTCCTAGTGTCTTTAATGAGGTTATGAGTTTGGTCAAGGATACCTCTCTGGTCTATGCTCTAGGCATTTCAGACCTTATCTTGGCGAGTCGAACAGCTGCCAACCGTGATGCTAGTCTGGTTCCTATGTTCTTGGCAGGTGCTATTTACTTGATTTTGATTGGTATTGTGACTATTCTTGCCAAAAAAGTTGAGAAGAAGTACAGTTACTATAGATAGGAGGCTGCTATGTTAGAATTACGAAATATTAATAAGGGATTTGCTGGAAAGCAAATTTTATCTAATTTCAGTCTAAAAATTCCTGAAAAGCAAATCCTGGCTATCGTTGGACCTTCTGGTGGAGGTAAGACAACTCTCTTACGTATGCTTGCGGGTCTTGAAACCATTGATTCAGGACAAATCTTTTATAATGGAGAACATTTAGAACTGGATGAACTGGAGAAGCGAAATCTACTGGGATTTGTATTCCAAGATTTTCAACTTTTCCCTCATTTATCAGTTCTGGACAATTTGACCTTATCGCCTGTAAAAACTATGGGAATGAAGCAGAATGAGGCTGAGCAGAAGGCGCGAGGACTTTTGGAACAGTTAGGACTGGCTGGTCATGCAGATGCCTATCCTTTCTCACTATCTGGTGGACAAAAGCAGCGGGTGGCCTTGGCGCGTGCTATGATGATTGATCCAGAAATCATTGGCTACGATGAACCAACTTCTGCCCTAGATCCAGAATTGCGCTTGGAAGTGGAAAAATTGATCTTGCAAAATAGGGAACTTGGGATGACGCAGATTGTGGTTACCCACGATTTACAATTCGCTGAAAATATCGCAGATCAGATTCTCAAGGTTGAGCCAAAGTAGGAGGTGCCGATGACTAATAAGAAAATTGCTTTAGTATTGGTTTCACTCCTGACTCTCTTTTTAACAGCTTGTACTCAGAAGGCTAGCGATCCAAAGCAGGATAACTGGGATAAGTATCAAGAGCAAGGGACGATTACTATTGGTTTTGACAATACCTTTGTACCCATGGGATTTGAAGAAAAGAATGGCCAATATACAGGCTTTGATATTGACTTAGCACAAGCAGTTTCTGAAAAATTAGGTGTTAAGGTTCAATTTCAGCCAATCGACTGGGATATGAAGGAAACGGAACTGCAAAATGGAACCATAGATGCCATCTGGAATGGCTATTCTGCCACTGATGAACGCCGAGAGAAGGTTGCCTTTAGCATTCCATATATGGAAAATCAGCAAGTTCTGGTTGCGAAGAAAAGCCAGCAAATTCATTCAGTAGAGGATATGAAGGATAAGACCTTGGGAGCCCAAGCAGGTTCCTCTGGTTATTTAGACTTCGAAGCTCAGTCAGAATTACTGAAAAATCGTGTCAAAGACCAGAAAGCCAATCAATACCAGAGTTTTAATGAGGCCTTGATTGATTTGAAAAATGACCGGATTGATGCCTTGTTGATTGACCGAGTGTATGCTAATTACTATCTTCAGTCTGAGGGGATATTAAATGACTACAATGTCTTTTCGGCTGGATTTGAAAGTGAATCTTTTGCAGTCGGAGTTAGACCAGCTGATAAAAGATTACTACAAGCTTTAAACCAAGCTTTTGTTCAACTTTACCAAGAAGGTAAGTTCCAAGAAATCAGCCAAAAATGGTTTGGAGAAGATGTGGCAACCAAAGAAGTAAAAAGTAGAGATTGAGTTTTTCCTCAGTCTCTTTTTGCATCAAAAAATCCCCTGGCAAATACCAGAGGATAAGAGTTTATTTCATTGTTGGGAAGAGCAATACATCACGGATAGTAGTTGTATCAGTGAGAAGCATGCAGAGACGGTCGATACCGATTCCCAAACCACCTGTTGGTGGCATACCATATTCAAGAGCTTCAATGTAGTCATAGTCGATTCCTGTCGCTTCATCGTCACCAAGTTCTTTGGCTTTAGCTTGAGCTTCAAAACGACTAAGTTGGTCGATTGGGTCGTTTAACTCAGTAAAGGCATTACCGTACTCCTTAGTCATGATGAAGAGCTCGAAACGGTCAGTAAAGCGTTGGTCTTCAGGATTCTTCTTAGCCAGTGGAGATACAGCTACTGGATGGCCATAGACAAAGGTTGGTTGGATCAAGGTTTCTTCAACAAACTCTTCAAAGAAGGCATTGATGATGTGGCCAACTTCAGTGTAGTGTTTCTCAACTGGAACTTTCTTCTCAGCAGCGATAGCTTTAGCTTCTTCCAAAGTCATATCTTGCCAGAAATCTACACCAGTAATTTCTTTGATAGCATCCACCATATGAACACGTTTAAATGGTTCATTGATTTTGATTTCAGTACCTTGATAGTTAACTGGGCCATCGCCTTTGACTGATTTAGCAGCATGTTGAATAATGCCTTCCGTCAAGTCCATGATGTCTTGGAAGTCTGCATAAGCTTGGTAAACTTCGATGGAAGTAAATTCAGGGTTATGAGTAGCGTCCATTCCTTCGTTACGGAAGATACGGCCAATTTCATAGACGCGTTCCATACCACCAACGATAAGGCGTTTCAAGTGAAGCTCAGTCGCGATACGAAGAACCATATCAATGTTTTGGGCATTGTGGTGGGTGATAAATGGACGGGCAGAAGCACCACCAGCTTCGTTGTGAAGAACAGGTGTTTCCACTTCAAGGAAACCTTTTTGGTCAAGGTAACGACGGATTTCAGAGATGATTTTTGAACGAGTGACAAAGCGTTCAAAGCTTTCACGGTTAGAAATCAAGTCAAGGTAACGTTTACGGTAAATTGTTTCAACGTCTGTCAAACCATGGAATTTCTCAGGAAGAGGACGAAGAGCCTTAGACAAGTGTGTGATGTGAGTAGCCTTGATAGAGAGTTCTCCCATATCCGTACGCATCACTTCACCTTCGACACCAAGGAAGTCACCAAGGTCTGCTTTTTTGAAGATTTCATAGTTTTCTTCACCGACAGCATCCTTGCGAACGTAGATCTGGATTTGACCTTCGCGGTCTTGAAGGTGGGCAAATCCTACTTTACCTTTACCACGTTTGGTTACCAAGCGTCCTGCGATAGTAGCTGTTTCGTTTTTATCGTGTAATTGTTCTTTATCGAGGTCAGCAAATTTATCTTTTAATTCTTGTGAATTTGCAGTGCGTTCAAAGCGTTTTCCGAAAGGATCGATTCCTTGTTCACGGAGCGCAGCCATTTTTTCACGGCGAACGATCTGCTGGTCATTTAGTTCTTCCATATGTTCTGTTGACATGGGATCCTCCTAGTTTTACTCAAAATTGAATACGATGAGTCATTTTTTGCGATACTCCCATTTTATCATAAATAAGCAAGAAATTCACGGATAATCTTTAAAAACTAAAAAGAACTTGACGCTAAAATCAAGTTCTGTTATTGATAGGAAGTATCATTCCAAGTATTGAGAGTGAATGTTTCAAAATCATGGGTTTCTAGAATGGTTAGGCTGGCATTTGCTAGACCTCCATCTTTACGAAGAAGTGGTTCTTTATAACCTAGAAGAGTACGAAGACTGGCAGTAAGATTGGCACCGTGTCCGACAATTAGAATACGCTCAGCCGGACTATCTTTTAAGGATTTGATAAATTGGATAGTTCGTTGTGTTGTGCTATAGAGGGATTCAGCTCCGAACATTTGAGTGTCAAATTGAGCAAGATTAGATCGGAAAGCTTTGATTTGCTGCGGATAAATAGCTTCCAAGGTTGCGATTTTTAAACCTTCCAACTTCCCCAGCTGCCATTCACGGAGGTCAGGAACACTTTCTAAAGGACAGAGGGTCTGGAGTTGACTTTGGATAATCTCGGCAGATTTGACCGCTCGAGGTAAATCACTTGAATAAATCTGATCAAAAGGAATTTCCTTGAGATACTGGCCGAGTTTTTTGAGGGTGTCAATGGATTCAGGAAGAAGGGGAGAGTCTCCACTAGCACCTTGAAAGCGTCCTTCCTGGTTCCAGAGGGTACGGCCGTGGCGGACAAAGTAGAGTTTCATTCTTGGTTGCCCTCCAAGATATCTGCAAAGTCAGCTTTTACAAAGCTAGCCAAGTCTTGTGGAGCGACGATAATACTGTGTCCGACTTCCCCAGCGGAGACAATCATTTGCTCCGAGTCTAGAGCGATCTTATCGATAAAAATGGGGTAATTATGTTTTTGACGAATACCAACAGGATTATTGGCTCCATGAATGTAACCAGTTGTTTTTTCCAAGTCCTTTTGGGGAATCATGCTCACTTTTTTATTGCCAGAAATTTTAGCTAGTTTCTTTTCAGACAAGTGTTTAGTGATAGGCACTATTCCAATAATCGGTCCTGTTTTATCTCCTAAAAGCGCCAAGGTTTTGAAAATCTGATCTCGTTCATAACCTTGAGGCAGCTCTCCTTCCAGGGCATTGATTTGAATCCCCTGATGTGGGATACCTGCTTTAGACAGAATTTGTTCCACCAATGTTTTTTTGATTTTAACTTTTTTTGACATTATTTATATTTATCCTCCAATTGACTCATCCAAATACCAAGCCAGATTCCCAGTGCAAAGAAGAAGGCGATGATGACATATCCAACAAGTGAAAGACCTGTGTATTGGATACTTTCAGCGTTTCCTGCATTTGGAATCAAGATCAAAAGGGTACTTGATAGGACGATACCGATGATAAAATGATAGACGCGTGAGTGGTAGTTATTTAAGGCATAATCCATCAATTTTGAAAAAATGATGAGAGTTGCACCTGCTCCGATTCCAATCGGGAAGAAGGTTCCCAAGAGGTCAAAGGTTTTAAAACCAGTCAACATGGGAGCATAGAGGCCTAAAATCAAAAGTAGATTTGATGGACTGAGGCCAGGCACCAATACGCCAAGAGCTAGCAGTGCACCTGCTAGGACGAAATTAAGAAAGCTGGCACTTAAGATTCCAACGACAAAATTTAAGGCATAGAGTCCTAATCCAGAAATGATAAAGGTTATCCAGAACCAAGCTAAATCAATCTTGTCTCGGTCAGATTCTCGAGTTGATTCTTTGAGGAGGCTAGGAATAGTACCAATGATGGCACCCGCAAAGCTCCATAAGACAAAGACCTGATAATTTTCAAGCAGGTATTCAATCGGGTAGGAAAATAAGCCGATTCCCAGAAGCATACCGATGGCAACTGGAATAAAGTACAAAACATTTTCTTTAAAGTCTTTAAAGGGATGGGCCAGAAAGCCAATCATCCGTTCATAAATTCCTAAGATTGCTGCTAGAACCCCTCCAGAAATTCCCGGTAGAATAAATCCGAGAGCAATCACAATCCCTTTAATAATGCGTGCTAACCATGAGAGCATATACTTCCTCCAACTATTTCTATTTCAAAAAATCCTTACTATATTGTATCACAATCAAACACAAAAAGAAAAAGCAAATGCTAAACAAATGCTTTTAAGGTTTTAAAAAGAGTTTTCTAAAGGTTTCTTCTTTGTTTTTTAAGGAAGAGATGACGTTGATATCCAAATCGTGGTCAAAGCCGGCAATTTTTCCTTTAGAAGTGTACTGGTGGATATCGTAATCTAAGTCCGTATTAGGTTTGCTTTCGAAAAATCCGGTATTTGAACCATAGGAGGGAATCCAAACAGAGGTAAACTTGCCTGTATCAATACTGTGTTCTTTCATGAAATAGACGCCAATGTAGATTCCGATATTTTTAGCACCAAGTGATTCTAGCTTCGCTCGAAAGGCTTCAATACCTTCGTTCATATTGGACATGGTTTTTTCTTCCACGTCTAGCCAATAGTAACTAGGGCTGTATGGTGAAGAGGCATTATAGAATACTTCAGCGGCTTTTTCCATTTCTTGGACATTTTTTCCAGCTAAATAAGCATAGACACCAACTGGGACATTTCGTTTTTGAAACTCCGTGATATGGGTTTTAAAGGCCTTATCTACCCCATTAACAAAGGCAGCATCGTTCTCTTTGGACGTTTGAGCGCCACTATGGACGCGCACAATAGCTCCAGAAATGTTTTGGGACAGAGTATCGTAATTAATTTCCTCAGGACGCTGCCAACCAGAAACATCAATTACCGGTTTATCTATATTGTGTAGCGCTTGTGTTTCTACTTGCGCGATATTTGACTTTGTTTTTACAGGATGGTCCTCAAAACGAGGGCGATTCAGGATTAAAATGAAAATCATAATCCCAAAAAAACCAAATAAAATAAGCGGATTAATTTTCTTTCTCATATCTCATAATTTTACCTTAAAAATGAAAAAAAATCAAAAAAAATATTCAAAAAAATGGGTCAAGAAAGGACTTTAGAGCATTTTTTCATTCAAGAGCGCGGAATGATTTGAAATATGGTATAATAAAAGGGAATTTCTAGAGAAAAGAGAAGATTATGTCAAATTATGCCATTATTTTAGCAGCGGGTAAAGGGACTCGCATGAAATCTGATTTGCCAAAAGTTTTGCACAAGGTTGCGGGCATTTCCATGTTGGAACATGTTTTCCGTAGTGTGGGAGCTATCCAACCTGAAAAGACAGTAACAGTTGTCGGACACAAGGCAGAATTGGTTGAGCAGGTCTTGGCTGGACAGACAGAATTTGTGACTCAATCTGAACAGTTAGGAACGGGTCATGCAGTTATGATGACAGAGCCTATTTTAGAAGGTTTATCAGGTCACACCTTGGTCATTGCAGGAGATACTCCTTTAATCACAGGTGAAAGTTTGAAAAACTTGATTGATTTCCACATCAATCATAAAAATGTGGCCACTATCTTGACTGCTGAAACAGATAATCCTTTTGGCTATGGACGAATTGTTCGTAATGACAATGCTGAAGTTCTTCGCATCGTTGAGCAGAAGGATGCTACAGATTTTGAAAAACAAATCAAGGAAATCAACACTGGAACATATGTTTTTGATAATGAGCGTTTGTTTGAGGCTTTGAAAAATATCAATACCAACAATGCTCAAGGAGAATACTATATTACAGATGTTATTGGAATTTTCCGTGAAGCTGGTGAAAAAGTTGGTGCTTATACTTTGAAAGATTTTGATGAGAGTCTTGGTGTAAATGACCGTGTAGCGCTTGCGACTGCTGAGTCGGTTATGCGTCGTCGCATCAATCATCAGCACATGGTCAATGGTGTTAGCTTTGTCAATCCAGAAGCAACTTATATTGATATTGATGTCGAGATCGCTCCTGAAGTTCAAATTGAAGCCAATGTTATCTTGAAGGGGCAAACGAAAATTGGTGCTGAGACTGTTTTGACAAATGGAACGTATGTAGTGGATAGCACTATCGGAGCAGGAGCTGTTATTACCAACTCTATGATTGAGGAAAGCAGTGTTACAGACGGTGTGACAGTCGGTCCTTATGCCCACATTCGTCCAGGTTCAAGCCTAGCTGCCCAAGTTCATATTGGAAACTTTGTTGAGGTGAAAGGTTCTTCAATAGGTGAGAATACCAAGGCTGGTCATTTGACGTATATCGGAAACTGTGAAGTAGGTAGCAACGTTAATTTTGGTGCAGGAACCATTACAGTCAACTATGACGGCAAAAACAAATACAAGACAGTTATTGGCAACAATGTTTTTGTTGGTTCAAATTCAACCATTATTGCGCCAGTAGAACTTGGTGACAATTCCCTTGTTGGTGCTGGTTCAACTATTACAAAAGATGTTCCAGCGGATGCTATTGCTATTGGTCGTGGTCGTCAGGTCAACAAAGACGAATATGCAACACGCCTTCCTCATCATCCTAAGAATCAGTAGGAGCCTATCATGGAATTTGAAGAAAAAACGCTTAGCCGAAAAGAAATCTATCAAGGACCAATATTTAAACTGGTTCAAGATCAGGTTGAATTACCAGAAGGCAAAGGAGTTGCCCAACGGGATTTGATTTTCCACAATGGAGCTGTCTGTGTTTTAGCAGTAACGGATGAGAAAAAACTCATCTTGGTCAAGCAGTACCGCAAGGCCATCGAGGCTGTCTCTTACGAAATTCCAGCCGGAAAGTTGGAAGTAGGAGAAAACACAGACCCTGTCGCAGCAGCCCTGCGTGAACTAGAGGAAGAAACATCCTATACAGGGAAGTTAGAACTCTTGTACGATTTTTATTCAGCTATTGGCTTCTGTAATGAAAAGTTAAAACTTTACCTAGCAAGCGATTTGACAAAGGTGGAAAATCCGCGTCCGCAGGATGAAGATGAGACCTTGGAAGTCCTTGAAGTGAGCCTAGAAGAAGCTAAGGAATTGATCCAATCAGGTCATATCTGTGATGCCAAGACAATTATGGCTGTTCAGTATTGGGAATTGCACAAAAAATAGAGGAGGTCAGTATGGGTAAACCTTTATTAACGGATGAAATGATTGAAAGGGCTAATAGAGGCGAAAAAATTTCAGGTCCTCCTTTACTTGATGACGAGGAAACCAAGATTTTACCAACCTCTTCTTCCCGTTTTGGTTATGCCAATCCTAAGGATCATGGTTTTAGCCAGGAAACCTTGAAGATTCAGGTCGAACCGTCTATTCATAAAAGCCGTCGCATTGAAAATACCAAGAGAAATATCTTCAATTCTAAATTGAATAAAATATTATTTGCAGTCATCTTTCTCTTGATTTTGCTTGTCTTAGCAATGAAACTTTTGTAATAGAAAAGGAATTGAAATGAAAATAGGAATTATAGCTGCTATGCCAGAAGAACTGGCTTATCTGGTCCAGCATTTAGACAATGCCCAAGAGCAAATTGTTTTGGGGAATACCTATCATACAGGAACCATTGCTTCGCATGAAGTTGTTCTTGTAGAAAGTGGAATTGGTAAAGTCATGTCTGCTATGAGTGTGGCGATTTTGGCTGATCATTTCCAAGTGGATGCTTTGATTAACACAGGATCTGCTGGGGCAGTAGCAGAGGGTATTTCTGTTGGGGATGTTGTGATTGCTGACAAATTAGCCTATCATGATGTGGATGTCACAGCTTTTGGCTATGCTTATGGACAAATGGCGCAACAACCACTTTATTTCGAATCAGATAAAACCTTTGTTGCTAAAATTCAAGAGAGTTTATCTCAATTGGACCAAAACTGGCATCTTGGTTTGATTGCTACAGGAGATAGTTTTGTTGCAGGAAATGACAAGATAGAAGCGATTAAGTCTCATTTTCCAGAAGTTTTAGCCGTGGAGATGGAGGGGGCAGCTATTGCTCAGGCGGCGCATGCCCTTAATCTTCCAGTTTTAGTTATTCGAGCTATGAGTGATAATGCCAACCATGAAGCAAACATCTCTTTTGATGAGTTTATTATCGACGCGGGACGTCGCTCTGCCCAAGTCTTATTAGCCTTTTTGAAGGCCTTAAATTAAGCGAAAATTTGACAGTTTTTCTAGCTTATGATAAGATTTAAGTAAAGAAAAGCTAGAAAACGTTTCAGAGGATATTATGAGTATTGAAATGACCGTCAGTGAGATTGCAGAGGTCTTAGGATTATCTCGCCAAGCAATCAATAACCGTGTCAAAGAATTACCAGAAGAAGACACAGATAAAAATGACAAAGGGGTAACAGTAGTTACTAGAAGCGGCTTGATTAAGCTAGAAGAAATCTATAAAAAAACGATTTTTGAAGATGAGCCTGTCAGTGAAGATGTCAAGCAGCGTGAATTGATGGAGATTCTAGTTGATGAGAAGAATGCAGAAATTCTCCGTCTTTATGAACAATTAAAAGCCAAGGATCGTCAGTTATCAGAAAAAGACGAGCAGATGCGTATCAAAGACCGTCAGATTGCTGAGAAAGACAAACAACTCGATCAGCAACAACAATTGACCCTTCAAGCCATGAAGGATCAAGAAAATCTCAAGCTAGAGCTGGACCAAGCAAAAGAAGAAGTCCAATCAACTAAGAAAGGCTTTTTTGCTCGTTTATTTGGAAGATAATCAAGGAGCTGTTTAGGTTATGTGCTAACCTAATGGCTTCTTTTATTTGTGAATAGTATAGTTGTTCAAATAAATAAGAAGATAGACAGTAGAGGAGAAGGATAGAATGGAACGATTAGAAGATTACATTGCTTTCGATTTAGAATTTAATCAGCATGAAGGGCAAACACACTTGATTCAAGTATCGGCAGTGCGTTTTAGAGATGGTCAGGAAATCGACGCCTATGATTCCTATGTCCATACTGGTGTGCCTCTAAAGAGTTTTATCAATGGATTGACGGGAATTACGGCCGAGACCTTAAAAGATGCTCCTCCAGTGGAGGAAGTTATAAAAGAATTCCAAGAGTTTGTGGGTTCTTTGCCGATGGTAGGTTACAATGCTGCTAAAAGTGATTTGCCTATTTTAGAGGACCATGGTTTAGACTACAGCCAGCAGTACAAGGTGGATCTGTATGATGAAGCTTTTGAACGTCGCAGTTCGGATTTACATGGTATTGCCAATCTCAAATTGCAAACTGTTGCCTCGTTTCTTGGATTTCAAGGTCAGTCCCATAATAGCTTGGAGGATGCTCGGATGACGGCGCGTGTTTACGAGTCCTTCTTAGAGTCAGATCAAGCTAGAGAATTGTTAGAGACAGAAAGTAGCCTATCAAACAATCCTTTTGGAGGCTTGGACTTGTCTCAATTATTTGACTAGGAGTGCCTATGAAATCTGAAAAACCTAAAAATCTAAGTTTTAGGAAAATCTACTTTAATCTAGATAAAATACTTTTTCTATTTTTCTTGACTTTCATGATGATTGAGTTTGTCTGGTTACCATCAAATTCTTGGATTGCTGGACTTTTGCTCCGTCAGACAGGTTATCTCTTTCTATCCTACAACAATATTTTTGCCATTATAACGGGTTCTCCCTTTGTTAGTCTTGCTTTATTTATTCTGGTAATCGTTAATTTACTGATCGCCTATTACCAGATAGGACTTCTCTTTATTGGTGCTCGGCATTTATTATGTCATGAAAAGAGGACCTTGCTGGAGTACAGTCGCAAGGTCTTTCGACAAAGTTTCTTGTTTATGAAGCAAGTCACGCTTGCCAAGATAACCTTTATCTTCTTTTATGTCATGATGCTCTTTCCAGTGATTCGAAAGATTTTAAAGATTTACTACCTAAATAAAATTGTCATTCCGGACTTTATCATTGATTATATAGAAGACAAGTATTGGCTAGTGGGTATAGTGGTTACTATTCTGGCTTTACTTCTGTTTTACATTTCAGTGCGTTTCATGTTTGCCCTCCCTCAGCTTTTATTTGAGAAGAAAACAGTCAAAGAAGCTGTCAGATACAGTCTAGAGAAGACAAGAAAGCACTCCTGGTTTTATACTTGGAACTTGCTTTGGATTGTCGTCAAAACCTACCTATTTTTCATTCTTTTATTGATTCCAATATTAGCAAGTCAGGCACTGATGGATGGTCTGACCCACAAGGAATCTCTTGTTCTGGGAATTATCAACTTTGTCTTGATTAAGAATTTCCACTATATAGCCTTGACTTACTTTCTTATTAAGTTTGTTTCCTTCTTAACGGGAGAAGAACTAGAAATTACACCAAGGAGAAAGAAAGACCACTGGATGAGATGGGGAGTGATGGGCTGTGCTTGTATCTTTTTCGCTCTTGAGGGTTATGTTTATTTAGAAGCTCCAGTAGCCAATAAACCTTTAATCATTTCTCACAGGGGAGTATCTAATAAGAATGGTGTGCAAAATACCGTCCAATCACTAGAAAAAACCGCTCAGTTATCTCCAGATTTCGTTGAGACAGATGTTCAGGAAACAAAAGATGGTCAGTTTGTCATGATGCATGATGCCAATATTAAGAATCTGACAGGAGTTAATGCTAATCCACAGGATCTAACTTTGAAAGAATTAACCAAACTTGATATTTCAGAAAATGGTTATCATAGCAAGGTGTCCAGTTTTGATGACTATCTCAATAAAGCCAATGAATTGCATCAAAAACTCCTTATTGAGATTAAAACCAGTCGAAAAGATAGCCCAGATATGATGAAACGGTTTATGGAAAAATATGGAACGGTTCTTAAGCAGAATGGTCACCAAATGCAATCCTTGGATTATCATGTGATTGACCAGGTTTTAGCCTACGATACTCAAATTCCAGTCTTTTTCATCCTACCTTATAATAGTATCTTTCCAAGAACCAAGGCTACAGGTTACACCATGGAGTATTCAACTTTAGATGAAAATTTTGTCAACAAGCTTTGGAATACCGATCAGAAATTGTACGTTTGGACCATCAATAGTTCAGAGTCCTTTGATAAATCAGTTCATTTGGGAGCAGATGGCATGATAACGGATGACTTGGAACTGATTCAAGACCAGGTTACCATTGCCCAAGAAGACCCAGAGTATACTGAATTGCTTTTCAAACAGGCCATGGAATTCTTTAATTTTTAGTAAGCAAAAAACCACCTCTAAAATAGCAAAAAAACGAGCATTGTATCAGATGGATATGCTCGTTTTCTTCTGTCCTAGTTTATGTAATAGATTGAATCTAGATTAGTACACCGTAGATACTAAACATTTTTAGAAATTAATTAGAGTTTCCTAATCGATTTGTTAATATCTTATGTTAATCTATTATAATTAAAAAACAACAAAATAGAAATTAATATCTATGAAGTGGTTGAGATAGACTATTTATGTTAGATGTAAAAGGCTTACTAACTTCTGCATGAAGAAGGATTTCGAATATAAGGTAAATGAAAAATGGATCTTGAGCTCCTTTGGGGCAGATGAGAGAGTATTGTTGGCGCGTGCAAAGTTTATGTTAGAGACAAATAAGTTATCACAACATAGCTAGGTTTCAATTTTATGAGTATGAATCTCATAAAATTGGTCAAGAATCTACCCTCTAAAACATTAATTATACAAAAACACAGTCTCTCTTTGGCTTGATTGTGGTCAAGCCAAAGAGAGACTGTTTAGTTTTATTTTTGAGTTAATTTTTTCTTAAATCAAGTGCTTACTGAGGATTGCTTTTATTTTCTGAAGTTGGAGTATTGGATTGTTTTTCATTTTCATCGGCAGGTTTACTTGTGGCAGGNGTAGTAGAGTCCTGAGCTGCTGTTTTCTTCTCTTCTTTTTTCTCTTCCTTGACGCTAGGTTTTGGTGTTTCCTCTTGCTGTGTTTTTTCTTGAGAAGTGTTATTTTCCTTATTTGGACTAGTGTTTTCCTGAGGGGATTCCTTTTGAATTTCTTTGACAATTGTTGTCGTCTGGCTTGTCGTAGGTTCTTTTTTAGTATTTTTGTTATTATCCAAGGCGTTCATGATCGTGATACTAGCGGTAATCAAGCCAAGGATACTACCGATAGTTGCAATGGTTTTTTGAAAGACTGTAAAGCCTTTTTTGATGTGTTCTGTTTTGGGTTTTGAAGTTCTACGATAATTAGACATGCATTCTCTCCTTTAATTAAAATTTATTATACCGCATTTCTTTAAAAAAATCTTAAAAAAAGAGGAATTGCCCTTTCTTGTCGCAAGCTCCGTTTCATGATACAATAGAGGGAGTGATTTTAGAAAGCGTGAGAAAACATGATTTACTTTGATAATTCGGCGACGACCAAGCCTTATCCAGAAGCACTTGAAACTTATATGCAGGTCGCTTCAAAAATTTTAGGAAATCCATCTAGTCTCCATCGTTTGGGAGATCAGGCAACACGAATTTTAGATGCTTCCCGCCAACAGATTGCGGATTTAATCGGTAAGAAAAGCGATGAAATTTTCTTTACATCTGGTGGAACAGAAGGGGATAACTGGGTTATCAAGGGGGTGGCTTTTGAAAAAGCCCAGTTTGGCAAGCACATCATCGTATCAGCCATTGAACATCCAGCAGTCAAGGAATCAGCCCTCTGGTTGAAAAGTCAAGGATTTGAAGTGGATTTTGCTCCAGTTGATGAGGAAGGATTTGTGGATGTTGAGGCGTTAGCAGGTTTGATACGACCTGATACGACCCTCGTTTCCATCATGGCAGTTAACAATGAAATCGGTTCGATTCAACCTATTGAGGCTATTTCAGAACTCTTGGCAGACAAACCAACTATTTCCTTCCACGTTGATGCGGTTCAGGCGCTTGCCAAGATTCCAACTGAAAAGTATCTGACTGATAGAGTGGATTTTGCGACCTTCTCGAGTCATAAATTTCATGGTGTCCGTGGTGTTGGTTTTGTCTATATCAAGTCTGGCAAGAAGATTACGCCTCTTTTAACAGGTGGTGGTCAGGAACGTGATTATCGTTCGACAACTGAAAATGTGGCAGGGATTGCAGCGACTGCCAAGGCTCTCCGTTTGTCTATGGAAAATCTAGATATCTTTACTAGTAAGACTGGGCAGATGAAATCTGTTATTCGCCAAGCTCTTCTGGACTATCCAGATATTTTTGTCTTTTCAGATGAGGAAGACTTTGCCCCTCATATCCTGACTTTTGGAATCAAAGGTGTTCGTGGTGAAGTTATCGTTCACGCCTTTGAAGACTATGATATTTTCATTTCAACGACCTCTGCTTGTTCGTCCAAGGCTGGGAAACCTGCCGGCACCTTGATTGCCATGGGAGTGGATAAGGATAAGGCCCAGTCAGCAGTTCGTCTGAGTCTTGACCTAGAAAATGATATGAGTCAGGTCGAGCAGTTTTTAACCAAGCTAAAATTAATTTACAATCAAACTAGAAAAGTAAGATAGGAGCATTTATGCAGTATTCAGAAATTATGATTCGCTACGGAGAATTGTCAACCAAACACAAAAATCGTATGCGTTTCATCAATAAACTTCGCAATAATATTTCAGACGTTTTGTCTATCTATCCCCAAGTAAAAGTGACAGCAGATCGCGACCGTGCCCACGCTTACCTCAATGGAGCTGATTACACCGCAGTAGCAGAATCGCTCAAACAAGTATTTGGAATTCAAAACTTCTCTCCCGTTTATAAGGTTGAAAAGTCTGTGGAAGTTCTTAAATCTGCTGTCCAAGAGATTATGAAAGAAACTTACAAGGAAGGAATGACCTTTAAAATCACTGGTAAGCGTAGCGATCACACCTTTGAACTTGATAGTCGTGAACTCAACCAAACTCTTGGTAGTGCTGTTTTCAAGGCTATTCCAAACGTGAAAGCTCAGATGAAAAATCCAGATATTAATCTTCAGGTTGAGATTCGTGAGGAAGCGGCTTATATTTCCTATGAAACCTTTCGTGGAGCAGGAGGATTACCTGTGGGAAGTTCTGGTAAAGGCATGCTCATGTTGTCAGGAGGAATTGATTCACCTGTGGCAGGTTATCTAGCCCTTAAACGAGGGGTAGATATTGAGGCAGTTCACTTTGCCAGCCCACCTTACACCAGTCCTGGTGCTCTTAAAAAAGCCCAAGATTTGACCCGTAAATTGACCAAGTTTGGCGGCAATATCCAGTTTATCGAGGTGCCTTTCACAGAGATTCAAGAGGAAATCAAGGCTAAAGCACCAGAAGCCTACCTCATGACCTTGACACGCCGTTTTATGATGCGGATTACCGATCGTATTCGTGAGGTACGAAATGGTTTGGTTATCATCAATGGGGAAAGTCTTGGTCAAGTAGCTAGCCAGACCTTGGAAAGCATGCAGACTATCAACGCTGTGACCAGCACTCCAATCATTCGTCCTGTGGTTACTATGGATAAGTTGGAAATCATTGACATCGCCCAAGCAATCGATACCTTTGATATTTCTATCCAGCCTTTTGAAGACTGCTGTACGATTTTTGCACCTGACCGTCCTAAGACAAATCCTAAAATTAAAAATGCAGAGCAGTATGAAAAACGGATGGATGTTAAGGGCTTAGTTGAGCGAGCAGTGGCAGGGATTATGATTACTGAGATTACACCTCAGACTGAAAAAGATGAAGTCGATGACTTAATTGACAATCTGCTCTAATCAGAAAATCCAAAAGAATTTAGAAAAATAAGTGAAAAAGTTAGTTTTTAATCCGAAAATGGAAGCAAAACTGACTTTTTTTCTATTTTTATGATATAATGAGATAAAATTTTGAATATAGAGAGTTTTCTGACAATGAATCAATCCTACTTTTATCTAAAAGTGAAAGAACACAAACTCAAAGTTCCTTATACAGGCAAGGAGCGCCGTGTGCGTGTTCTTCTTCCTAAAGATTATGAAAAAGACACGGATCGTTCCTATCCTGTGGTTTACTTTCATGACGGGCAAAATGTCTTTTATAGTAAAGAATCCTTTATTGGTCACTCGTGGAAGATTATCCCAGCCATTAAACGAAATCCTGATATCAGTCGTATGATTGTCGTAGCCATTGATAATGATGGTATGGGGCGGATGAATGAGTATGCGGCTTGGAAGTTCCAAGAATCTCCTATTCCAGGCCAGCAGTTTGGCGGTAAGGGTGTGGAGTATGCCGAGTTTGTCATGGAAGTGGTCAAGCCTTTTATCGATGAGACCTACCGAACAAAAGCTGATCGCCAGCATACGGCTATGATTGGTTCCTCTCTAGGTGGCAATATTACCCAGTTTATCGGTTTGGAATACCAAGATCAAATTGGTTGTCTAGGTGTCTTTTCATCTGCAAACTGGCTCCACCAAGAAGCCTTTAACCGCTATATCGGTCGCCATAAATTATCTCCTGACCAGCGCATCTTCATATATGTAGGAACGGAAGAAGCCGATGATACAGACAAGACTTTGATGGCTGGCAATATCAAACAAGCCTATATCGACTCGTCGCTTCGCTATTACCATGATTTGATAGCAGGGGGAGTTCATCTGGATAATCTTGTCTTGAAAGTTCAGTCTGGTGCTATTCATAGTGAAATCCCTTGGTCGGAAAATTTACCAGATTGTTTGAGATTTCTTGCAGAGAAATGGTAAGTTAGAAGAGGAGAAAGATAATGCATATTGAGAATCTTAGCCACTGGAGTGGGCACCTTAACCATGAAATGTACCTCAACCGTTATGGACATGCTGGGATTCCAGTTGTGGTTTTTGCTTCATCAGGTGGTAGTCACAATGAATACTATGATTTTGGCATGATTGATGCCTGTGCTTCCTTTATAGAGGAAGGCCGTGTCCAGTTCTTCACCCTATCTAGTGTGGACAGTGAGAGCTGGCTGGCCACTTGGAAAAACGGTCACGACCAAGCAGAGATGCACCGTGCCTATGAACGCTATGTGATTGAAGAGGCCATTCCTTTTATCAAGCATAAGACAGGTTGGTTTGACGGTATGATGACGACAGGTTGCTCCATGGGCGCCTACCATGCTGTCAACTTTTTCCTCCAACATCCAGATGTCTTTACAAAGGTGATTGCCCTCAGTGGTGTTTACGACGCACGTTTCTTTGTCGGCGATTATTACAATGATGATGCTATTTATCAAAACTCGCCAGTAGATTACATTTGGAATCAGAACGATAGCTGGTTTATTGACCGTTACCGTCAGGCAGAGATTGTGCTTTGTACGGGGCTTGGTGCTTGGGAACAAGACGGTCTACCGTCTTTCTACAAGCTCAAAGAAGCCTTTGACCAGAAACAAATTCCAGCCTGGTTTGCTGAATGGGGACATGATGTCGCTCACGACTGGGAATGGTGGCGTAAACAAATGCCTTATTTCCTTGGCAATCTCTATTTATAAAAGGAGTTACCTATGAATTACCTTGTTATTTCTCCCTACTATCCACAAAATTTTCAACAGTTTACCATCGAACTTGCCAATAAAGGGATTACCGTCTTGGGAATTGGTCAAGAGCCTTACGAGCAATTGGATGAACCTTTACGCAATAGCCTGACCGAGTATTTCCGTGTAGATAACCTTGAGAACATAGATGAAGTCAAACGTGCAGCTGCTTTTCTCTTTTATAAACATGGCCCAATTGATCGCATCGAGTCTCATAATGAATACTGGCTTGAGCTGGATGCAACACTCAGAGAACAATTCAATGTCTTTGGTGCCAAACCAGAGGATCTCAAAAAGACGAAATTTAAGTCTGAAATGAAGAAACTCTTCAAAAAAGCAGGTGTCCCTGTGGTACCTGGAGCTGTTATCAAGACGGAAGCAGATGTTGATCAAGCTGTGAAAGAAATCGGCCTTCCAATGATTGCCAAACCTGATAATGGAGTGGGCGCAGCGGCCACCTTTAAGCTTGAGACAGAGGACGATATCAATCACTTCAAGGCTGAGTGGGACCATTCAACTATTTATTTCTTTGAGAAATTTGTCACCTCTAGTGAAATCTGTACCTTTGATGGTCTTGTGGACAAGGATGGTAAAATCGTCTTTTCAACGACCTTTGACTACGCCTATACACCACTTGATCTCATGATTTACAAGATGGATAATTCGTACTATGTGCTCAAGGATATGGATCCTAAACTGCGAAAATATGGTGAAGCGATTGTTAAGGAATTTGGTATGAAAGAACGTTTCTTCCATATCGAGTTTTTCCGTGAAGGGGATGATTATATTGCCATCGAGTACAATAACCGCCCTGCAGGTGGTTTCACCATTGATGTTTATAACTTTGCTCATTCCTTGGACCTCTATCGTGGATATGCAGCCATTGTCGCAGGAGAAGAGTTCCCAGCGTCAGACTTTGAACCTCAGTTTTGTTTAGCTACATCACGTCGTGCAAATGCTCACTATGTTTATTCTGAGGAGGACTTGCTTGCTAAATATGGCCAGCAGTTCAAGGTTAAAAAAATCATGCCAGCGGCCTTTGCGGAACTTCAAGGAGATTACCTGTATATGTTGACAACTCCGAGTCGACAAGAAATGGAGCAAATGATTGCAGATTTCGGACAACGTCAGGCTTAAGGGACTATAGGGTTAAGGAAAATGACTTTCTTAATCCTTTTGTTTTTTATGAGAAACACAGCAGATTGAAACAAGAATAGGACGAAACAGCCTCGTAAAGAGGCTGGGACAAAAAGATTTTGATTTTAGGAATTCTTTATTATAAATTTTTAAAATCGATAGATTAGGAAAAAAGCGAACAAGACAAAATTCTGAATGTCAGATAACTCATTTTGTTCGCTTTTTATATTTAAGGTTAGACTTTTGTCCCAAACTCTTTTGAGGTGCTTTTTGATATGAGCCCAGGTTTTCTCAGTAATATTGTACTCAGGTGAGTGGGGAGGAATAAGAAATAAAGCTACTTTTTCTGGGGCTTGTTCATAGTAGGTATGATTCTTTTTTTCGAGTGTAGCCCATAGCTTTGAGAGCATAGTGGATTGAAATAAGATATGAACAAAGTGATTGAGAAAGTCAATTTTTTCTAGAAATGTTTCAGCAACCGTAATGTACTACTCCAGATTCAATACGCTATAGTTGGATGACAGCCAAATTTAGAAGCTATTTCAGTCAAATAAGCGTTTGGATTGTCAGTAAGATAGTTTTTAAGTCTGTCTCTATCAACTTTTCTTGGTTTTGTTCCTTTTACTTGATGGTTTAGATCACTTATTTTCTCTTTTAGATAATGGGATTGTGTGAGATTTTGAAAACGTGTGATGCTTCTGTTATACTACCTGTTTGCTTACAATAGGCGAGAACTTTTTTACGTAAATCTATTGAATATGGCATAAGATGACTGCACTACATTGAGTACTATCTTTAGTTCATTTTGTCATATCTCTGTCGAAACAGATTACTAATATTAGTGTACGGGCTCTATGTATGTCAAAAACAAGTTCAGTTACTGAACAGATTGCACCAAACGATATAGGAGAATAATTTGAGTTTTTTATGTAATTTTTATATAGGATTCATTACGACAGATACCTTAGATTCTTTTTATTGAAGAAATTTTCTGAAAATTACAAAATATGCTTGCTATTTTAGAAAAATAGTGTAGAATAAAAGAAATAGGTTTTTAGAATAAGGAGTGGAATATGACAGTAACGATTGATTGGGAAAATCTCGGTTTTTCCTATATGAAATTACCTTATCGCTATATTGCTCATTTTAAAAATGGACAATGGAATCAAGGAGAGCTTACAGAGGATGCAACTTTGCATATTTCAGAGTCTTCTCCAAGTCTCCACTATGGTCAACAAGCCTTTGAAGGATTGAAAGCTTATCGTACTAAGGATGGTAGTATTCAACTTTTCCGTCCTGATGAAAATGCTAAACGCCTGCAGCGTACTTGTGACCGTCTTTTGATGCCACAAGTTCCGACAGACATGTTTGTAGAAGCTTGTAAGGCAGTTGTCCGCGCCAATGAAGAATACGTACCACCATATGGAACAGGTGGAACCCTTTATCTTCGTCCTCTTTTGATTGGTGTCGGAGATATTATTGGGGTTAAACCAGCAGAAGAGTACATTTTCACCATCTTTGCTATGCCAGTTGGAAATTACTTTAAAGGCGGTTTGGTTCCAACCAACTTCTTGATTCAGGATGAATACGACCGTGCCGCTCCAAATGGTACAGGTGCGGCTAAGGTTGGTGGAAACTATGCTGCCAGTCTCTTGCCAGGGAAATTGGCTAAATCGCGCCATTTCTCAGATGTTATCTATCTAGACCCTTCAACTCATACAAAGATTGAAGAAGTCGGTTCAGCTAACTTCTTTGGAATTACAGCTGACAATGAGTTTGTAACACCATTGAGTCCATCTATTTTGCCATCTATTACTAAGTATTCTTTGCTTTATTTGGCAGAACACCGCTTGGGCTTAACTCCTATTGAGGGGGATGTCCCAATTGATAACCTTGACCGTTTTGTAGAGGCAGGTGCTTGTGGTACAGCAGCGGTTATTTCTCCAATTGGAGGTATTCAACACGGTGATGATTTCCATATATTCTATAGTGAAACAGAAGTAGGTCCTGTGACTCGTAAACTCTATGATGAATTGACTGGTATTCAGTTTGGTGATATTGAAGCGCCAGAAGGATGGATTGTAAAAGTAGATTAAAATAAACAAAAGGAGATTTTTATGAAATCGAAAAAGTGGCTCTTAACAGCAGGAGTGGTCCTGAGCACAACAGCTTTTTTAGTAGCTTGTGGAAAAGCTGATAAAGAAGCAGATGCACCGACAACATTTTCATATGTCTATGCAGTAGATCCAGCATCTTTGGACTATAGTATAGCGACTCGTACATCTACAACAGATGTCATCGGGAACGTGGTTGATGGCTTGATGGAAAACGACCAGTACGGAAATGTTATTCCTTCCTTGGCTGAGGATTGGTCTGTGTCAAAAGATGGTTTGACTTATACCTACAAACTTCGTAAAGGAGTTAAATGGTACACTTCTGAAGGTGAAGAATATGCAGAAGTAACAGCCCATGACTTTGTAACAGGATTGAAACACGTAGCTGACGGTAAGTCAGACGGTGTCTCTCTCATACAAAATTCTATCAAGGGCTTGGATGCCTACATGACTGGTGAGACTAATGATTTCTCTACAGTTGGTGTCAAGGCCTTGGACGATTACACAGTCGAGTATACCCTAAACAAACCAGAAAGCTTCTGGAATTCTAAAGTTACAACAGCGACTATGTTGCCTGTAAATGAAGAGTTTTTGAAGGCATCAGGTAAAGATTATGGAGCAGTTACTCCAGCAGGGATTCTCTATAATGGCCCTTATTTCTTGAAGACCTTGACTTCTAAATCGTTGATCGAATACGAGAAAAACCCAAATTACTGGGATAAAGAAAATGTAAAAATCGAGAAGATTAAATTGACTTACTACGATGGTTCTGATCAGGAATCGTTGATTCGTAGCTTCTCTTCTGGTGCTTATACGACAGCTCGTCTCTTCCCAAGTAGTTCAAACTTTGCTTCAACTTTAGAGCAATACGGAGATAAAATTACTTATAGTCCACAGGACTCAAGTAGTTATTACTTCACCTTTAACGTAAATCGTCAGTCATACAATAAAACTGCAAAAACAAGTGAAGAGCAAAAAACTTCTACAAAAGAAGCGATGCTTAATAAGGACTTCCGTCAGGCTATCAACTTTGCCTTCAACCGCCATTCTTATGCTGCCCAGCTAAATGGTGAAGACGGTGCGGACAAGATTATTCGTAATAGTCTCGTTCCTGACAACTTTGTACAAGCAGGTGGTAAGAACTTTGGTCAAATTGCTCAAGTAGAGTTGGTGAACTATGGTGACCAATGGAAAGGTGTTGAGCTAGTTGACGGTAAGGACTCTATCTACAACCCTGACAAGGCCAAAGTTGCTTTCGAAAAAGCTAAGAAAGACTTAGAGTCTAAAGGGGTAACCTTCCCAATTCACTTGGATGTTCCAGTTGAACAAACAGATACCATCGCCGTTCAACAAAGTAACTCTTTCAAACAGTCAATTGAATCAACTCTTGGTGCTGAAAATGTTGTCATCGACGTTCTTCAAATGACAGATAATGAAAAGGAAACAATCACTTCACAAGCGCGTGTTCCTTCCCAAAAAGACTATGACTTGAATAGTACAGGATGGGCTCCAAGCTACCAAGACCCAGCATCTTATTTAACTATCATGGATCCTAAATCAGGCTCTGCTATGAAACACCTAGGTATCACTAAAGGAAAAGACAAGGATGTTGTAGCTAAGATTGGTTTGGACCAGTATAAGAAATTATTGGATGATGCCGATTCGGAAACTACGAATCTTGAAGAGCGCTATGAAAAATATGCCAAGGCTCAAGCTTGGTTGACAGATAGTTCATTATTGATGCCAACAGCTTCATCTGGTGGTTCTCCAGTTGTAAGTAATGTCGTGCCATTCTCAAAACCATACTCACAAGTTGGTATTAAGGGTGACCCATATATCTTTAAAGGTATGAAATTGCAAAAAAATATTGTTACGACAAAAGAATATGAAGAAGCACTGAAAAAATGGCAAAAAGAAAAATTGGAATCAAACGGTAAGTACCAAAAAGAACTAGAAAAACACATTAAATAAAGCAGAAAACTCTATATCAGACTCAGAATGATATAGAGTTTTTTCTTGCTAGTTTTGGGATTTTCTTGTAAAATAGAAAAAGTGAAGAGAGGTAAGAAATGAGTAAGAAAGATAAAAAAATCGAAATTCAAGTAGCAGATGCTAAAGTTAGTGTAGGAAAAGACAGTTTTGAAGGTTATACATTGACTATTGGTAAAAAAGTTATCGGAGAAATTGCCGAATTAGATGGACAATTTGCCATCATAAAGAATGGGAATGTCGATAGTTTTTATAAAAAATTGGAAAAAGCTGTGGAAATTTTGATTGAAAATTATAATTTAGCAAAATAAGTCTTGTTTTTTTGAAATTTTCATGATATAATAGTCCATGTTGATTGTAGGAGAGATAGCGAAGAGGCTAAACGCGGCGGACTGTAAATCCGCTCCTTCGGGTTCGGGGGTTCGAATCCCTCTCTCTCCATTTCATCAATGGGGTATAGCCAAGCGGTAAGGCAAGGGACTTTGACTCCCTCATGCGTTGGTTCGAATCCAGCTACCCCAGTTCTTAGGTAATAATCAAGATAAAAAGCAAAATATCTTAGGGTATTTTATTTTTATAATTGAAAGACGTGAACGATATGAACATGTCCTTGCGGGTGCTTAGGAAAAAAATTATAAGTATGTCAAGTTTAAGAAAAACTTGATTGTTGGAGGATTTTTTAGATGAACGAATTTGAAGATTTGCTAAATAGCGTTAGCCAAGTTGAGACTGGTGATGTTGTTAGTGCTGAAGTATTGACAGTTGATGCGACTCAAGCTAACGTTGCAATCTCTGGAACTGGTGTTGAAGGTGTCTTGACTCTTCGCGAATTGACAAACGATCGCGATGCAGATATCAATGACTTTGTTAAAGTAGGAGAAGTATTAGATGTTCTTGTACTTCGTCAAGTAGTTGGTAAAGATACTGATACAGTTACATACCTTGTATCTAAAAAACGCCTTGAAGCTCGCAAAGCATGGGACAAACTTGTTGGTCGCGAAGAAGAAGTTGTTACTGTTAAAGGAACTCGTGCCGTTAAAGGTGGACTTTCAGTAGAATTTGAAGGTGTTCGTGGATTTATCCCAGCTTCAATGTTGGATACTCGTTTCGTACGTAACACTGAGCGTTTTGTAGGTCAAGAATTTGATGCTAAAATCAAAGAAGTTGACGCTAAAGAAAACCGCTTCATCCTTTCACGTCGTGAAGTTGTTGAAGCAGCTACAGCAGCAGCTCGCGCTGAAGTATTCGGTAAATTGGCTGTTGGTGATGTAGTAACTGGTAAAGTTGCACGTATCACAAGCTTCGGTGCTTTCATCGATCTTGGTGGTGTTGACGGATTGGTTCACTTGACTGAATTGTCACATGAACGTAACGTTTCACCAAAATCAGTTGTAACTGTTGGTGAAGAAATTGAAGTGAAAATCCTTGATCTTAACGAAGAAGAAGGACGTGTATCACTTTCACTTAAAGCAACAACACCTGGACCATGGGATGGCGTTGAGCAAAAATTGGCTAAAGGTGATGTAGTAGAAGGAACAGTTAAACGTTTGACTGACTTCGGTGCATTTGTTGAAGTATTGCCAGGTATCGATGGACTTGTTCACGTATCACAAATTTCACACAAACGTATTGAAAATCCTAAAGAAGCTCTTAAAGTTGGTCAAGAAGTTAAAGTTAAAGTTCTTGAAGTTAACGCAGATGCAGAGCGCGTATCACTTTCTATCAAAGCTCTTGAAGAGCGTCCAGCTCAAGAAGAAGGACAAAAAGAAGAAAAACGTGCTGCTCGTCCACGTCGTCCAAAACGTCAAGAAAAACGTGATTTCGAACTTCCAGAAACACAAACAGGATTCTCAATGGCTGACTTGTTCGGTGATATCGAACTTTAATCAAATTGAAAAATTACAAAATCCTTTGTTTTCTAAACAAGGGATTTTTCTTTTGTCTGTAAGCCTTTTTTGATATAATAGTTCTATGTTAGAATCAGAAAAACAATCACGTTATCAAATGTTAAATGAAGAGCTCTTTTTTTTATTGGAAGGTGAAAGTAATGTTTTGTCTAATCTTTCCAACGCCAGTGCTCTTTTAAAATCACGTTTTCCTAATACCGTATTTGCAGGCTTTTATTTGTTCGATGGAGAGGAATTGATTTTAGGTCCCTTCCAAGGAGGTGTTTCCTGTATCCGTATTGCACTAGGCAAGGGCGTATGTGGTGAAGCTGCTGAGTTTCAGGAAACTGTTCTGGTTGGAGATGTGACGACCTATCCTAACTATATTTCTTGTGATAGTCGTGCTAAAAGTGAAATTGTTGTGCCGATGATAAAGAATGGTCAATTACTTGGAGTTCTGGATCTGGATTCTTCAGAGATTGATGATTATACTGCTATGGATCGAAATTATTTGGAACAATTTGTCGCTATTTTGCTTGAAAAGACAGAATGGGACTTTACAATGTTTGGGGAGAAAGCCTAATGTATCAAGCACTTTATCGAAAATATAGAAGTCAAAACTTCTCCCAGTTGGTTGGGCAAGAAGTTGTGGCTAAGACTCTTAAACAAGCAGTGGAACAAGAAAAAATAAGCCATGCCTATCTTTTTTCTGGTCCTCGTGGAACGGGAAAAACCAGTGTAGCCAAGATTTTTGCCAAAGCTATGAACTGTCCCAATCAAGTGGGTGGTGAGCCTTGCAATAACTGCTATATTTGTCAGGCAGTGACAGATGGTAGTTTAGAAGATGTCATTGAAATGGATGCGGCCTCTAATAATGGGGTAGATGAAATCCGTGAAATTCGTGATAAATCTACCTACGCCCCTAGCCTTGCTCGTTATAAGGTTTATATCATAGATGAGGTTCATATGCTGTCTACAGGGGCTTTTAATGCCCTTCTAAAGACGCTGGAAGAGCCAACACAGAATGTGGTCTTTATTTTGGCCACTACTGAATTGCACAAGATTCCTGCCACTATTCTATCCCGTGTGCAACGTTTTGAGTTTAAATCAATTAAGACACAGGATATTAAGGAACATATCCACTATATTTTAGAAAAAGAAAATATCAGTTCTGAACCAGAGGCTGTGGAAATCATTGCTAGACGGGCTGAAGGTGGAATGCGGGATGCCTTGTCTATTTTGGATCAAGCCCTGAGTTTGACACAGAGAAACGAGCTGACGACTGCCATCTCTGAAGAAATTACTGGCACCATTAGTCTATCAGCCTTGGATGATTATGTGGCTGCCTTGTTTCAACAGGATGTTCCCAAGGCTTTGTCTTGCTTAAATCTTCTCTTTGAGAATGGTAAGAGCATGACTCGTTTTGTGACCGACCTTTTGCACTATTTAAGAGATTTGTTAATTGTTCAAACAGGTGGAGAAAACACTCATCATAGTTCAGTCTTTGTTGAGAATTTGGCACTTCCTCAGGAAAATTTGTTTGAAATGATTCGTTTGGCGACAGCCAGTTTAGCAGATATTAAGTCTAGTTTGCAGCCCAAGATTTATGCTGAAATGATGACCATCCGTTTGGCGGAGATTAAGCCCGAACCAGCTTTTTCTGGTGCAGTTGAACATGAAATTTCTGCATTGAGACAAGAAGTGATACGTCTCAAACAAGAACTCGCCAATGTGGGAACCGTAGCCAAGTCAACAAGTCCAGTACCTACCCGCCCAGCAGCAGGCAAGACAGTCTATCGTGTGGATCGCAATAAAGTTCAATCTATCCTACAAGAGGCCGTCGAAAATCCTGATTTAGCACGTCAAAACCTGATTCGTTTGCAGAATGCCTGGGGAGAGGTTATTGAAAGTCTGGGAGGCCCTGATAAGGCTCTGTTGGTTGGATCTCAACCGGTTGCGGCCAATGAACACCATGCTATTCTTGCTTTTGAGTCTAACTTCAATGCTGGTCAAACCATGAAACGAGACAATCTTAACACCATGTTTGGCAACATCCTCAGTCAGGCAGCAGGTTTTTCACCTGAGATTTTAGCCATTTCCATGGAGGAATGGAAAGAAGTTCGCGCAGCCTTTTCAGCTAAAGCTAAATCTTCTCAAGCTGAAAAAGAAGCAGAAGAAAGTCTGATACCAGAAGGATTTGAATTTTTGGCTGATAAAGTGAAGGTAGAGGAAGACTAAAGAAAGATTTCATGATACAATAAGTTTATGAATAGACAACAATTTATTATCATCGCGCTGTTTACAGCTGCTGAGACCTATTTTTTCAATGAAGCTTGGATGACTGGTCGCTATATTATGGCAGCCTTTTGGGCCATTTTGCTCTTTAGAAATTTTCGAGTTAGTTATTTGATGGGCAAGATTGTAGATGTCATTGACCAACATTTAAAAGGAAAAGACTAATCCTCAGCTTCTAGACAAAATAAAAGCCTTTTAGGCTTTTTTTTGTTATACTATAAAAGTATATTTATTGACCTTTTATACTCTTCGAAAATCTCTTCAAACCACGTCAGCTTTATCTGCAATCTCAAAGCGGTGCTTTGAGCAACCTGCGGTTAGCTTCCTAGTTTGCTCTTTGATTTTTATTGAGTATTACTGTATTTTCTAGAGACAACTAGTATGTTTCCAGTAAGCACTGTAAAGGTCTTGAAAAAGAAAGGAACTATCATGTCAGTATTAGAGATCAAAGATCTTCACGTTGAGATTGAAGGAAAAGAAATTTTAAAAGGGGTTAACCTGACCCTGAAAACAGGCGAAATCGCCGCTATCATGGGACCAAATGGTACTGGTAAATCAACTCTTTCTGCCGCTATCATGGGGAACCCTAACTATGAAGTTACCAAAGGTGAAGTCTTGTTTGACGGCGTAAACATCCTTGAATTGGAAGTTGACGAGCGTGCGCGTATGGGACTTTTCCTTGCTATGCAATACCCATCAGAGATCCCTGGAATTACCAATGCTGAGTTTCTTCGTGCAGCTATGAATGCTGGAAAAGAGGATGATGAAAAGATTTCAGTTCGCGAGTTTATTACTAAACTAGACGAGAAGATGGAATTGCTCAACATGAAAGAAGAAATGGCTGAGCGTTACCTCAACGAAGGTTTCTCTGGTGGTGAGAAAAAACGTAATGAAATTCTTCAACTCTTGATGTTGGAACCAACTTTTGCCCTTTTGGATGAGATTGACTCTGGTCTTGATATTGACGCTCTTAAGGTTGTGTCTAAAGGTGTCAATGCCATGCGTGGTGGAGGTTTTGGTGCTATGATCATCACTCACTACCAACGTCTTTTGAACTACATCACACCAGACGTAGTACACGTGATGATGGAAGGTCGTGTTGTCCTTTCTGGTGGTCCAGAATTGGCTGCGCGTTTGGAACGTGAAGGATACGCAAAACTAGCTGAAGAGCTTGGCTACGACTACAAGGAAGAATTGTAATTCCTTCGTATCTTTTAGGAGAAGTAAATGACTAAAGAAAATATTAAACTTTTTTCAGAAATGCACGCTGAACCAAGCTGGTTGGCTGATCTCCGTCAAAAAGCTTTTGACAAGATTGAGACTTTGGAATTACCAGTTATTGAACGTGTGAAATTCCACCGTTGGAATCTGGGTGATGGAACGATTACAGAAAATGAGCCATCAGCAAATGTTCCAGATTTCACTGCTTTAGATAATCACTTGAAATTGGTGCAGGTTGGAACTCAAACAGTTTTTGAGCAAATTCCAGTTGAGTTGGCTGAACAAGGAGTGGTCTTTACAGACTTCCATTCGGCTTTAGAAGAAATTCCAGAACTCGTAGAAGAATTTTTCATGTCATCAGTAAAATATGACGATGACAAATTGGCAGCCTACCACACAGCTTACTTTAATAGTGGTGCTGTTCTCTATATTCCAGACAATGTAGAAATCACAGAACCAATCGAAGGCGTTTTCTACCAAGACAGCGATAGCGATGTGCCGTTTAACAAGCATATTATGATTATCGCTGGTAAAAACTCTAAGATTAGTTATCTGGAGCGTTTAGAGTCACGTGGTGGAGGCAGTGCTAAGGCAACTGCAAATATCACAGTTGAAGTGATTGCACGTTCTGGTGCTCAAGTGAAGTTTGCGGCGATTGACCGTCTTGGTGAGAATGTCACTGCCTACATTAGCCGTCGTGGTAAATTAGGCAACGATGCAAGTATTGACTGGGCTATCGGTGTCATGAACGAAGGAAATGTCGTTGCTGACTTTGATAGTGACTTGATTGGAAATGGTAGCCATGCTGACCTTAAAGTGGTAGCTCTTTCAAGTGGACGTCAGGTTCAAGGGATTGATACTCGAGTGACTAACTATGGTTGCAACTCAATCGGAAATATCCTGCAACATGGGGTTATTCTTGAAAAAGCAACTTTGACTTTCAATGGTATTGGCCACATCATCAAGGGTGCTAAAGGAGCAGATGCGCAACAAGAAAGTCGTGTTCTCATGCTTTCAGACCAGGCTCGTTCAGATGCTAACCCAATTCTTTTGATTGATGAAAATGACGTAACTGCAGGGCACGCAGCTTCTATCGGTCAGGTAGATCCAGAAGACATGTACTACCTCATGAGCCGTGGTTTGGATAAGGCAACTGCAGAACGCTTGGTTGTTCGTGGTTTCCTTGGATCCGTTATCGTTGAGATTCCAGTTAAGGAAGTGCGTGATGAAATGATTGCAACTATCGAAGAAAAATTGTCAAAACGCTAAGGGGTAGCCTATGTTAGATGTAGAAGCGATTCGCAAGGATTTTCCAATTTTAGACCAGATTGTCAACGATGAACCATTGGTCTATTTGGACAATGCTGCGACGACACAAAAACCACTAGTAGTTCTGGAGACGATTAACCGCTACTATGAGAACGACAATGCCAATGTTCACCGTGGGGTTCATACCTTGGCAGAACGGGCGACAGCTTCTTATGAGGCGGCTCGTGAAACCATTCGTAAGTTTATCAATGCAGGCTCTACAAAGGAAGTTCTCTTCACCAGAGGAACGACAACAAGCCTGAACTGGGTGGCGCGCTTTGCAGAGGAAGTCTTGACTGAGGGAGACCAAGTTTTGATTTCTGTCATGGAACACCATTCCAACATCATTCCTTGGCAGGAGGCCTGTCGAAAGACTGGAGCAGAGCTTGCCTATGTC
The DNA here is from genome assembly GCF_003943935.1 of Streptococcus mitis. Classification (GTDB taxonomy): domain Bacteria; phylum Bacillota; class Bacilli; order Lactobacillales; family Streptococcaceae; genus Streptococcus; species Streptococcus mitis_BK. Next base: position 147,733 of record NZ_RJOB01000004.1, read on the forward strand.
TATCTCAAGGATGGAGCCTTGGATATGGATGATTTTCGAGCTAAATTGACTGATAGAGTAAAGTTTGTCTCTCTAGCTCACGCATCCAATGTGCTTGGTGTGGTTAATCCTATCAAAGAAATCACGCAAATGGCCCACCAAGTTGGAGCCATTATGGTGGTGGATGGTGCTCAATCTACGCCTCATATGAAGATTGATGTCCAGGACTTAGATGCGGATTTTTTCGCCTTTTCGGGTCACAAGATGGCTGGTCCGACTGGTATCGGTGTCCTTTACGGCAAAGAAAAGTATTTGGAACGAATGTCACCAGTAGAATTTGGCGGCGAGATGATTGATTTCGTATATGAGCAAAGTGCCAGCTGGAAGGAATTGCCTTGGAAATTCGAGGCTGGAACTCCTAACATGGCAGGTGCAATCGGACTTGCTGCTGCAGTGGATTATCTGGAAAAGATTGGTATGGATGCAATTGAAGCCCATGAACAGGAATTGATCGCATACGTCTATCCAAAACTGCAGGCAATTGAGGGATTGACTATTTACGGTTCACAAGATTTGGCTCAGCGTTCAGGTGTCATTGCCTTTAACCTAGGGGATCTCCATCCTCACGACCTTGCGACTGCTTTGGATTATGAAGGCGTGGCTGTTCGTGCAGGTCACCACTGTGCGCAACCCTTGCTTCAGTATTTAGATGTCCCAGCAACAACTCGCGCAAGTTTTTATATCTACAATACCAAGGCAGATTGCGACAAGCTAGTTGATGCTTTACAAAAGACAAAGGAGTTTTTCAATGGCACTTTCTAAACTAGATAGCCTTTATATGGCAGTGGTAGCAGACCATTCGAAAAATCCACATCACCAAGGGAAGTTAGCAGACGCTGAACAAATCAGTCTCAACAATCCGACCTGTGGGGATGTTATCAACCTCTCTGTCAAGTTTGACTCAGAGGACCGTTTGGAAGATATTGCTTTTCTAAACTCAGGTTGTACCATCTCAACTGCCTCTGCTAGTATGATGACAGATGCCGTTTTAGGAAAAACCAAACAAGAAATTTTAGAACTTGCGACTATTTTTTCTGAAATGGTTCAAGGGCAAAAAGATGAGCGTCAAGACCAACTAGGCGACGCAGCCTTCTTATCAGGTGTTGCCAAATTCCCTCAACGAATCAAGTGTGCAACCCTAGCTTGGAATGCCTTGAAGAAAACAATTGAAAATCAAGAAAATCAGTAAGACAAGTTTCTTTTGTCTTATGAATTAGTAGAAATGAAGAATGAAAGAAAGGATATTATGGCTGAAGAAAGAGTAGAACCAAAACCAATTGACCTTGGTGAATATAAATTTGGTTTCCATGATGATGTAGAGCCTGTCCTATCGACAGGAAAAGGATTGAATGAAGATGTCATTCGTGAACTATCAGCTGCAAAGGGAGAACCTGAGTGGATGTTAGAATTCCGTTTGAAGTCTTATGAAACCTTCAAAAAAATGCCTATGCAAACTTGGGGAGCAGACTTGTCAGAAATTGATTTTGATGACTTGATCTACTACCAAAAACCATCTGATAAACCAGCCCGTTCATGGGATGATGTTCCTGAAAAAATCAAGGAAACCTTTGAACGAATTGGGATTCCGGAAGCTGAGCGTGCCTATCTAGCAGGTGCCTCTGCCCAGTATGAGTCAGAAGTGGTTTACCACAACATGAAGGAAGAGTTCCAGAAATTGGGGATTATCTTTACAGATACAGATTCTGCCCTCAAGGAATATCCGGACTTGTTTAAACAATACTTTGCCAAGTTGGTACCGCCAACAGATAACAAGTTGGCTGCACTCAACTCAGCAGTATGGTCTGGTGGAACCTTTATTTACGTACCAAAAGGGGTCAAGGTAGATATCCCACTTCAAACTTACTTCCGTATCAACAACGAAAATACAGGTCAGTTCGAACGTACCTTGATTATCGTTGATGAGGGAGCAAGCGTACACTACGTAGAAGGATGTACAGCGCCAACATATTCAAGCAACAGCTTGCACGCGGCCATTGTAGAAATCTTTGCTTTGGATGGAGCTTATATGCGTTATACAACCATCCAAAACTGGTCTGACAACGTTTATAACTTGGTAACAAAACGTGCCAAAGCCTTGAAAGATGCGACGGTTGAGTGGATTGATGGAAACTTGGGTGCCAAAACGACTATGAAATACCCATCTGTTTACCTAGATGGAGAAGGTGCGCGTGGAACCATGCTTTCGATCGCCTTTGCCAATGCAGGGCAACACCAAGATACGGGTGCTAAGATGATCCACAACGCTCCACATACTAGCTCATCTATCGTGTCTAAATCCATCGCTAAAGGCGGCGGAAAGGTTGACTACCGTGGACAAGTAACCTTTAACAAAAACTCTAAAAAATCTGTCTCTCATATCGAGTGTGATACCATTATCATGGATGACTTGTCAGCATCAGATACCATTCCATTTAATGAAATTCACAACTCGCAAGTTGCTTTGGAGCACGAAGCCAAGGTATCTAAGATTTCAGAAGAACAATTGTATTACCTCATGAGTCGTGGTTTGTCAGAATCAGAGGCAACAGAGATGATTGTTATGGGATTTGTGGAGCCCTTCACAAAAGAACTTCCAATGGAATACGCCGTTGAGCTGAATCGCTTGATTAGCTATGAAATGGAAGGGTCAGTTGGGTAAAATTTGATTCTAGGTTTACTCAAAATCAAGGACTTTGAAGATGAACTTGTAACAAAAAGAGACTGAGAAAAAATATTTTAAGAACAGAAAACGCATGATATCAGGTGCAGTTCAAAAAAACTTGATATTATGCGTTTTATTGTAGGAAGGTTTGTTGCGTTTTCTCATGAAATAGAGTTTTTCTAACCGATTTTGACTTTTAGTATACAATATATTGAAATAATATATAAACAAATCTATTAGGAAGATAAATGAATTTCTAAAAATCTTTTAGTAGTCATAGTGCACTACTCTAGTTTCAATAAACTACATTTTTGTGAGGACGAAGTAATACAATATATAAAGTAGTCAGTTCAAGGCAGGATATAATGTTCAAGTTCCTACTAATGGCAAGTATGTTCTTTATTTTGATATTTTTCCTAATCCAACAGACATTCACACTTTGAAGTTCTTCTTCCAAATCATTCAAACTTTAGCATGCTTCACACTGATTTCAATATATCGTGCTCGATGCAGGTTATGGTAGCGAATAAAACTATGTTTTTATTTGTGAATGGTGAAAGATACTTCTTATTCCCTATACCATGTATCAGAAGGAATTGATTTAAAAGCATCAGACTAGCGCAGATAACCTAATGAATTGGGAATATCTTGAAAACAAAGATTAGTTTATAAGATTTGGAACCGTTTTCTGTCATAATCTTTCAGGAAAGTAGTTGCTAAAAGATGTAAAAATTGATAGAATAAGGATTGTCTAAAAAATTTTAAGGAGAATCTATCAAATGGATTTCACATGGGCAATTAAATATGCCACTGAATTTTTGGCCACTGCTCTTTTGATCGTTCTTGGAAATGGTGCAGTTGCCAACGTTGAACTTAAAGGTACGAAAGGTCACCAAAGTGGCTGGATCGTTATCGCTGTTGGTTACGGTATGGGGGTTATGATTCCTGCCTTGATGTTTGGTAACGTATCTGGAAACCACATCAACCCAGCCTTCACTCTTGGACTTGCAGTCAGCGGTCTATTCCCTTGGGCACAAGTTGCGCCTTATATCGTCGCACAAGTTTTGGGTGCTATTTTTGGCCAAGCCTTGGTTGTGGTAACACACCGCCCATACTACTTGAAAACTGAAAATCCAAACAACATCTTGGGTACTTTCTCAACAATTTCAAGTTTGGATAATGGTTCAAAAGAATCACGCTTTGCAGCAACTGTTAATGGTTTTGTAAACGAGTTTGTTGGTTCATTTGTCCTTTTCTTTGCAGCGCTTGGTTTAACTAAACACTTCTTTGGTGCTGAACTAGTGTCAAAAGCGCAAGCGGCTATCAATTCTCAAGTTGCTCAAGCAACTACTCAAGGTCAAACAATTCCTCAAGAACAAGTAACAGCAGCACTTGAACAAGCTAAAGAACAAGTAGCTCCATTTATGACATCAGGTCTTGGAATTGCTCATTTGGCACTTGGTTTCCTCGTTATGGCCTTGGTAACATCACTTGGTGGACCTACAGGACCTGCCTTGAATCCAGCCCGTGACTTTGGTCCACGTCTCCTTCATGCTTTCCTTCCAAAATCAGTTCTTGGTGAGCACAAAGGTGATTCAAAATGGTGGTATTCTTGGGTACCAGTAGTAGCACCTATCGCAGCAGCAATTGCAGCAGTAGCTGTTTTCAAATTCCTTTACCTATAAGAAATTGAGTTCTTTATCCATTGTAATGGATTGAAGCAAAGATAATATCTAGAAAGGGCAAATTTTGTCCTTTCTTTTTTTGATATTGCGAATTGTGAAAGTCTGTTTTTTGCAGTTGTCAAAGTTTCGAAAATCAAAGGTATTGCATTGGATAAGATTATTATTCTCTCCTAACTTTACGTTGGAATAAGGTAATTGAAGAGGGAGTAGATGCTTTCTTTATTAAGATTCTAAAAAGTCTAAAAGCGAGGATTAGCTAGCTCTAGATTCTTCTCAATGAGTACGCAAAACCTTACTCTAAAAGTAAAAATGTAGAATATTATAGTGGTGCTTTAATTCTTATTAGCAACTCAAGAGTGTCTCTATAATCTCTTTAGTAGTTAAGCACATACGAAAAGTCGGCGATACAATAGTTCGCTACTATGCTGTTAGTAGGGGTTGATGACCATGTACTAATGAAATATTTGATTAAATTGCTTCATGGTTTGGCATGATTTACAATTCGCCTTAAGTATTGAAGTAGAACAATTTGGTGGACTGTTTTAGCCGGAATTTAGGAGTATAATAACAAATGGTAAAAAAGATTAAGAATGATTTTATCGTCTAGGGCTTAGTATGAGAAAAAAGTTTTCAATATCAAGCAGTTGTGATAAAATGTAATTGTTCCATAGGATTCTTTCTAATGATGGCTTGGTCGCTTTTCACTATAGATTTTATGGGACTTTTTTCTACATCAAAATAGGCTCCATAATATCTATAAGGGATTTACCCACTATAAATATTATAGAGCCTTTTTTATCAGAATGGCAATTTCCCTGCGAAAGCACCTAATTTTTTCTTAGTCGTTTCATCGATTTGTTCAAGAGCAGAGTTGATAGCTTGAACAGTCATATCTGAAAGTGTTTCAAGGTCTTCTGGGTCAACGACGGCTGGATTGAAGTCAATGCTGACAACTTTCTTATCGCCAGTTAAGGTCGCTTGGACAAGATCTTGAGCAGATTTGCCAACAAATTGCATAGCAGCAAGTTCTGCTTGGCTTTGTTCCATTTGTTTTTGAAGTTTCTGTGCTTGACGCATCATATTTTGCATGTTCATCATGGTGATTTACTGTTTCCTTTTATCTTATTTTCTTTCCTATTTTATCAATTTTAAGGTTAAAAGTCTAATATTAGTTTAAATTTAAAACATTAAATTGTCTGAAAATTTATTGAAAAATGAGTGAAAACATGGTATAATGAAACGTAAAATTAATTCAGGTTTCCTGAACTAATAGGAGTAAACAATGAAAAAACTAGGTTTTGTCCTTTTATCTTCAGCCTTGCTATTGACAGCATGTGCAGTCCGTTTTGAAAAATCAACAGAGACAAATAATTCCTCTAAGGTGACAGCCTTGTCTGAAGATAAGCAAAAAATGCTTGATAAGGCCACTGCTGACTATAAGACTTTTGTTCAAGAGCAAATTGATAAACTGTTGACAGATACGGAAGGCTTTGTCAAACTGTTGAAAGAAGGTAAGTTAGAAGAAGCCAAAAAGGTTTATCCATTGATTCGTATGTCCTATGAGCGTTCAGAACCGATTGCCGAGAGTTTTGGTGAGTCAGATGTCAAGATTGACTTCCGTTTGGCAGACTACATGGATGAAAACAAGACAGAAGAAGGCTGGTCAGGCTTCCACCGTATCGAGCGTATCCTTTGGGAAGACAATACAACTAAAGGAACTGAAAGCTATGGCGATCAGTTGGTCAATGATATCAAGGAATTGAAAGCCAAGATTGCAACTGTAGATGTGGACTACAAGGTTATGTTGACTGGAGCAGTTGACTTGCTTAACGAAGTTGCAACAAGCAAGATTACAGGTGAAGAGGAAATTTATTCTCATACAGACTTGTATGACTTCCGTGCCAATATTGAGGGAGCTGAGAAGATTTTCCAACTCTTTAAACCTTTACTTGAAAAATCAGACGCTAACCTAGTTAAAGAATTGGAAGCAGATTTCAAGTCTGTTAATAGCTTGTTGGACAAACACATGACAGATAAGGAACACTACAAACTCTATACTGATTTGACAAAAGAAGATACCAAAGAATTGTCAGAAGCTGTGACAAAACTTGGTGAACCTCTATCACAAATGGGTAAATTTCTTAGTGGAGAATAAGAGTCATGACTGAAAAAGACGAAAAGTTTTTTGAAAAGAAAATGGACCGTCGAGAATTTCTAAAAAAAGCAGGGATTGGAGGGGCTGGTTTAGCGCTAGGGCTCTCTGGTGCTTCTGCTTTTTTCGCACCTAAGCTAGGAACTCAGGAAAAAATCTCGTACGGAAATGAAAAAATTGCTTTTTATGGCAAGCATCAAGCAGGGATTAGTACGCCCATGCAAAAAAATATCTATTTTGTTGTCTTGGACTTGCATACGACGGATAAGGATAAGATTATTCAGTTGTTCAAGGATTGGACGGATTATAGTGCCAAGTTGGTCGAGGGGGAATTGGTCAAAAAAGATGGCCAGAATGCTCTCTTGCCTCCGAGCGATACTGGTGAAACAGTCGGGCTCAATCCTCATCGTTTGACGCTAACTTTTGGTGTTTCTGCGAGTTTCTTGAAAAAGATGAACTTGGAAAACAAGCGTCCACAAGTGTTCAGGGATTTACCGCCTTTTCCTAAAGAGCAATTGCGTGAAAAATATACTGGTGGAGATATTGTGATTCAGGCTTGTGCAGATGATGAGCAGGTTGCCTTTCATGCTATTCGCAATCTTATCCGTAAGGGCAGAAATGCGGTGACCCTTCGTTGGAGTCAGTCTGGATTTGCAGCTATTGGGGATAGAATGGAGACTCCGCGTAACCTCTTTGGTTTTAAAGATGGGACAGCAAATCCAACCAAGGAGCAAGACTTTGATCGTGTTATCTGGGCTGATAGTAAGGACTGGATGGAAAATGGATCTTACATGGCGGTTCGTCGGATTCAGATGTTTTTAGAGACCTGGGATCGCACCAGTCTTGAAGAACAAGAAAATACCTTTGGTCGTTACAAGGAAAGTGGTGCCCCCTTTGGTAAGAAAAATGAGTTTGATGAAGTGGATTTGAGTCTTTTACCTGATGATTCGCATGTCCGTTTGGCTAAGGAAGTGGAGAAACCACTTTTACGTCGTTCTTACTCTTACTCAGATGGTATTGATGAAAAAACTGGCCAGTTTGATACAGGCTTGCTCTTCATTTCTTTCCAGAAGGATCCTGATAACTTTGTCAAGGTTCAAACCAATCTAGGTGCTACAGATAAGATGAATGAATACATCACTCACATCGGTAGTGGACTCTTTGCTTGCTTTGGTGGTGTGGAGAAAGGAGGCTACATTGGTCAGAAATTATTGGAAGGTTAGAAGCTGGTTGCTAGTTTTAGCTTTGTTATTTTTAATCTTTTCTCCAGTAGGGGCCCAAGAAAGTCTGAGTTCTTACTTTGTGAAAATCACAGATGCTTCTAAAGCAGTCAAAAATGGCAATCAGTCTGAGGCCCAGAAACTCGTTACAGAGATGGCATCAGATTTCGAGAGAATAGAAGACGGCAATTCAGAGGCTGGTAAAGTCGTCAAGGAAAAGTTAGCACAATCAGGAGAGATTACTGAAGACAAACTCACCCAACTTTCTTCAGCTTTATTAGCCTTTGAAAAAGAACAAAATCCTGTTAACTTAGATGCGGAAAAGGAAAAATTGGTCAACCGTCTAAGTCCTCGTTTTGAAGCCTTGGAACAGGCCATTGCTTTCAAAGATTTGGAAAAGGTTCGTGAAGCTTTTAAGAAAATGAATTCCACTTGGACCATCAATGAAAGTGTGGTTCGTGACAATAGTACGGCCCATTATGGACGTGTTGAGACAGCTATCTCCTTCTTGCGAAGTAGTATGGAAACCGAGCCTACAGATTTTAACTCAATCCAGACTTCCTTTGAGGATCTAAAAAAGGCTATTGATGATTTTGTAAGCGGAAAAGAAGTCGCAGCAACATCTTCTGATTTAAGTCTTAAAGATGGTATTGCCCTTTTGAAAAAGGCTCTAGAACAATTCCAAGCTGGCGACCAATCATCAGGAGCAGCCAGTATGAAGGAATTTATTACTATCTGGCCAACAATTGAAGGTTCTGTTAGCACGACCAATCCTTCCCTCTATACTCGAGTGGAAAGCGAAAGCCCTGTGATTATGGTCAAGGGAAGTGAGAAGGATTACCAAGAAAAATTAGAAAAACTGATTGCAGATTTATCACAAATTGATACTAGCGCACGTTACAATGCTTTTGATGCTATGCTGATTCTCCTGAGAGAAGGGGTAGAGGCTCTCTTAATTGTTATGGCCTTGGTAACAACCTTGAAAGCAGCCAAGATGCGTAAAGGGCTCAAGTGGGTTTATGGTGGTGCTATAACTGGAATCATGGCCAGTCTGGTCATTGCTTTCATCCTGCAAATTGCCTTTCCAGCAGTAACATCAGGCTCAAATCGTGAAATCATCGAAGGAGCAGTGGGAATTTTTGCAGTTGCTATGATGATTTTGATTGGAATCTGGCTCCACAGCAAATCCTCAGTCAAAAAATGGAATGCTTTTATGGAGTCGCAAATGGAGACAGTGACCAAAACAGGTTCCTTCATTTCCATGCTTGCCCTTAGTTTCCTAGCTGTTTTCCGTGAGGGAGCAGAAACCATTCTCTTTTATGTCGGAATTTTACCAAGAATTTCCAGCTTTGAATTTGTCTTGGGCATTTCACTTGCCTTGATGGTTCTGGTAATTATTGCCCTTGTGATGAACAAGGCCAGTCAGTTCTTCTTACCTCATAAGGTCTTCTTTATCCTAACTTGGATGATTTATGCTTTGGCTTTCAAGATGCTGGGAGTTAGTATCCATGCTCTTCAGTTGACCAATATGACACCAAATCACTTGCTGACAGGATTTCCAACTATCGACCTGCTTGGAATTTACCCAAGTTGGGAAGGCTTGGCCAGTCAACTAATATTTGTTGTTATTGTCTTGATTGTCACTTTCAGACAGGGTGAAGAATAGATGGATAGAAAAGAATTGACAATCGTTGAACATCTGGTAGAATTTAGAAAGAGATTATTGGCAGTGGTCATTTGTTTCTTTTTGGTTTTCTGTGTTTCTCTGCTTTTTGCAGACCAGATTTACCAGTATGTGACCCAAGCTTTTCAGCAAAAGTTGATTGTTTTAGGCCCTAATGATATTTTATGGATTTACATACGTTTGGCTAGTCTGATGGCCTTTACCATCACCTTGCCTTACACGGTGTATCATATTTGGTCTTTCATCAAACCCGGTTTGAAGAAGGAAGAAGCTAGAGCTGTCTTTGCCTATATTCCGGCTAGTTTCCTTTGTTTTCTAGTTGGATTGGCTTTTGGTTTTTATTTTGTAACACCAGCCTTACTTCAGGTTTTATTAGGGTTGGGAGAAGGTCTATTTGAAACGCAGTTAACAGCTCAAAATTATCTGTCCTTTGTTTTTCAAACGACCTTGCCCTTGGCTCTGATTTTTGAATTGCCGGTTATCATTGCCTTTTTGACGTCGATTGGACTCATTGGGCCAGAATTATTGATTGCTTATCGCCGATATGCTTATTTTATCTTATTGGTACTCGCAGTCATCTTGACACCAGCTGACTTTGTTAGTGATTTGGCAATGACTGCCCCCTTGATATTACTCTATGAATTAAGTATTGCCATCAGCAAATACATTATGAAATGCAAGCAGAAAGGAGAGAAAAATGGGAATCTTACGTGATATCGGAGCACCGGGATTGATTATCATCGTTTTAGGAGCTCTCTTGATTTTTGGACCAAAACGATTGCCTGAACTAGGCGAGTCAATCGGTAAAATGCTATCTGAATTTAAAAAAGCAGTTAAAGGAACTGAAAATCAAGATAAGGAAGATTAAACCTTGTCTAATAAAAAACTTTGTACTCTAGAAACCATCTCGTGGCTAGCTAAAGTGCAAAGTTTTTTTTAACTATCATGCTTTCCTTAAGAATCATTTCAAAATGTGATATAATAAGAATAAATTGAAAATAGGAAATTATTTTCATTATATTTTCAAAACTCCATTAATAAAATAGGCAAAGACAAGATTAGAAAGTAAAGTTAGAAGTTTGATTTATTGAGTATTAAAAAATTAACCAGTGTTAATAATTATTTTAAGTTCACCTAATTTTTAAAGACTTTGTGGCATTTTTATGATATAATAAGAGTGAGTTGAGAAAGTTAGGAACCATTGTAAAATCTATTTTTCAACATCATATCAAAAGAGAAGATTAGAAAGAGGTAGCTATGTATGTCTTCTTATGAAAAGGTCTCACTTTCTGAGATTAATCAGTCTATTGATACTCCAAATAATAATCATTTTTGGCAAAATCTAAAAGTATTCTTGGGCCCCGGAGCTCTTGTAGCAGTTGGCTATATGGATCCTGGAAACTGGATTACCAGTGTGGTTGGAGGTGCTTCCTATAAGTATAGTCTTTTATTTGTTATTTTGATTTCATCAATCATTGCCATGCAGTTACAACAGATGTCTGGAAAGCTCGGTATGGTGACTAGGATGGATCTAGCGCAGGCAACAGCCTATCATGCCCCCAAGTGGCTCCGCTATAGTCTATGGGTAATTGTAGAATTAGCTCTAATGGCGACAGATTTGGCTGAAGTTTTAGGATCAGCGATTGCCTTAAATCTTTTATTTCACATACCGATTATGGTAGCCATCCTTTTAACCGTTTTAGATGTATTTCTTTTGCTTTTATTGATGAAATTTGGTTTCAAGAAGATTGAAGCTATTGTGACGACACTTATCTTAACCATATTAGGTATCTTTTCTTATCTGGTGGCTTTATCCAATCCAAGTATGCAGGGGATTTTTGGTGGCTATTTACCGACTTCGACTTTATTTGAAAGTCCTGCTCCTGGACATGAAAGTCAGTTAACCTTAGCGCTAGGGATTGTCGGTGCCACGGTTATGCCTCATAATTTGTATTTGCATTCCTCTTTGTCACAAACTCGAAAAGTCAATCATAAGGATAAGAATGATATTCGTAAAGGTGTACGCTTTATGACATGGGATTCTAATCTTCAGTTATCTCTTGCCTTTGTTGTCAATTCCCTTCTTTTGATCTTAGGTGCAGCTCTCTTTTTCGGCCATGCATCTGATATTTCTGCCTTTTCACAAATGTATAATGCTTTAAAAGATTCTACAATTGCGGGGGCTATAGCTAGTTCGACTCTATCTACTTTATTTGCCTTGGCTCTATTAGCCAGTGGACAAAATTCAACGATTACAGGAACCTTGACAGGACAAATCGTCATGGAAGGTTTCCTACATATGAAATTACCACAATGGATTATCCGTATCGGTACACGAATTTTTGCCTTGCTCCCTGTGATGATAGTCGCTGTCTTGTTTGGACATCAAGAAAAAACCTTGGATCAGTTATTGGTCTATTCACAGGTCTTTCTTTCAATTGCTCTTCCATTCTCAATTTTTCCCTTGATTTATCTGACCTCTAAGAAGTCACTGATGGGAGAATTTACAAATGCCAAGTGGAACACAATCCTAGGTTACCTAGTTTCAATCATCTTGACCATTCTCAATATCAAGCTTCTTTTCGATATTTTTTAACCCCGTTTGAAATCAATTATAGTGTCAGCGTGACGGTTGACAAATAGAAAGTAGTAGTGATTGGTTCATAAAAAGAAGAAAAAAAGAACAGTTGAAACTGTTCTTTTTTATCATTATTTGAGACCGTATTTTTTGTTGAAACGATCCACGCGTCCATCTGCTTGAGTGAACTTTTGACGTCCAGTGTAGAATGGGTGTGAGTCTGATGAAATTTCCACACGGATCAATGGGTAAGTTTCGCCTTCGAACTCAACTGTTTCGTTAGAGCGTTTTGTTGAACCGCTAAGGAATTGGTAACCAGTAGTTGTGTCCATGAAGACAACTGGGCGATATTCTGGATGGATATCTTTTTTCATTTTGCAATATTTCCTTTCTGCCATGGTCTCTTTGCGAGCCATAGATTGTTACCATACTAGTCTATCAGATTCTGAAAAGTTTGGCAAGTATTTTATCAGTTTTTAAGCAAGTTTTTTAACTTTTGATAGATGATTTCGTTTTCTTCTAGACTGTAGGAATTAGCACCACTTGCTAGAGGGTGGCCTCCTCCATCATGTTCTTTGGCAATTTCATTGATAGGGTGAATTTTACTGCGCAAGCGAACGCGGTAGTGGCCATCAGCCTGCTCCACAAAAATCCCCCAGAGACTAACACTGTCAATGCGTCCAGGTGCACCGACAATGGCTGCAGTTTCAGCATCGGTGACATTGAATTGTTTCAAGACTTCTTGACTCAGGATAACGCGAGCTGCACCATTTTCATCCACTTCAAGATGGTCGTAGATGTAGCCTTGAAGTTTAGCAATTTTGTAGCTCATAGTGTCCATTTTGCGAGTGAGAGCTGCAAAGTCAAAGTTATGTTCTCTCAAATAAGCAGCCAGGCGAAGAGTCCGTGCAGTGGTAGAAGGGTAGAGGAAGCGACCTGTATCACCAACAATACCAGCAAAAAGCAACTCAGCAGCTTGATCTGACAAGGACAGTTGAGTTGTTTGGGCAAATAGGGTAATCATCTCACTAGCGCTACTTGAATTAGTATCCACCCAAGATAGATCACCGTAGACATCATCATTTGGATGGTGGTCAATCTTAATGAGAAAATCACCTTGACTATAGCGCTTATCATCGATACGAGCAGTATTAGCTGTATCACAGACGATGACAAGGGCGCTTTGGTAGGCACTATCTTCAACAAGATCCATTTCAGCCATCCAAGTAAGAGTTGGTTCATCAAAACCAACAGCTTTGATGGTTTTTTCTGGGAAATGATGTTTGAGAAGAGCTTTCAATCCCACCTGACTTCCCAAGGCATCAGGGTCTGGTTTCATATGACGATGAATGATAATCGTGTCGTATTCTTTAATTTTTTCTAAAATTTGATGGCAAATTTCCATAGATAACCTCAATTCTTTCTCATTTCATTGTAGCACAAGAATTTTTATTTTTAAAATGAAAAAGATGTGATATAATGGAGAAAGATAAATTGAGGAGGACGATATGGCATTAGCAAAAATTGTATTTGCCAGTATGACCGGTAATACCGAAGAAATTGCAGACATTGTAGCAGATAAATTACGTGACTTGGGCTTGGATGTCGATGTTGATGAATGTACAACTGTTGACGCTTCAGACTTCTTGGAAGCAGACATCGCTATCGTTGCGACCTATACTTATGGTGATGGTGAATTGCCAGATGAGATGATGGACTTCTACGAAGACCTAGCAGATCTCAACTTGAATGGTAAAATTTACGGAGTTGTCGGTTCAGGTGATACCTTCTACGATGAATTCTGTAAGGCTGTTGATGACTTTGACCGTGTTTTTGTGTCAACAGGAGCAGAAAAAGGTTCAGAGTGTGTTAAAGTTGATCTTTCTGCTGAGGAAGAAGATATTGAACGCTTGGAACAATTCGCAGAAGAATTGGCTGCTAAAGTAGGATAAGCATAAACGTGCGCTGATGCAATCAATCAGTGCATTTTTCTTATCGTGACTTGGGATTTTACTAGCCTATTTGGTGGCTTTTTGATACAATAATTCAAATAAAGGAGGAGACTGTATGGATTTAGGTATTATTCGCCAAGAAATTGATCAAATCGACAACCAAATCGTCAAGCTCTTAGAAGAACGAATGCATTTAGTTGAAGGGGTTGTCGATTATAAGAAGGCTTCGGGTAAACCGATTTTAGATACCAAGAGAGAGGCAGTTATTTTTGAAAAGGTCAGAAATCGTGTAGAGGACAAGCGCTATCAGGAGACTATTGTCGCAACATTTTCGGACATACTCAAACGTTCGCGTGATTATCAGGATCAAAACATCAAATGAAAAAAGAACAATTTTATCTGCTAGGGATTTTACTAGCTGCTATGTTGGGTGGACTTGTCCGCTACCTAGTTTCCACTTGGTTACCAGCCAGTCCTGACTTTCCTTGGGGCACTCTCTTTGTCAACTATCTGGGAATTTTCTGCCTGGTTTATCTTGTCAAGGGCTATCTGGTCTATAAGGGGACAAGTAAAGGTGTTATTTTAGCATTGGGTACAGGTTTTTGTGGTGGTTTGACAACCTTTTCTAGTCTCATGCTTGATGCTGTGAAACTGCTTGATACAGGGCGCTATGTTAGCTTAGTCTTGTATCTCATTTTAAGCATTGGTGGAGGCCTGCTTTTAGCTTACTATTTAGGGAGGAAGAAATGGTAATCGTCTATCTTGCAATTGCTTGTGGTCTTGGAGCACTCGTACGGTATTTCTTTTCCCGCTATAATCAAACTTCTAAATTGCCACTCGGAACGCTTATAGCAAATCTTTTAGGGTGTTTTTTGATTGGATTATTCTACAATCATGTGGAGTCTAAGGAAGTCTATGCGATTCTAGCAACTGGATTTTGTGGAGGTTTGACAACTTTTTCGACCTTGAATGACGAACTCCAAACGTTGCTAAGCGATAAGAAGGTCTTTTATTCTTACCTGACTTTGACCTACCTAGGTGGTTTGATTGCGATTTTTTTAGGAATTCTGCTATAAATTTCTTTACTTTTTTGTGGAAATTTGGTAAACTGTATCTTGTGTGTAATGGACGCACAAAAATACAGTTTATCCGCTGAGGAAGTTTCCTCAAGATTGACAAAGATAGGAGAATAAAATGAATCCATTAATCCAAAGCTTGACTGAAGGTCAACTTCGTACAGATATCCCATCATTCCGTCCTGGTGACACTGTTCGTGTACACGCGAAAGTTGTCGAAGGTAACCGTGAACGTATCCAGATTTTTGAAGGTGTTGTTATCGCACGTAAAGGTGCTGGCATCTCAGAAAACTACACAGTTCGTAAAATCTCTAACGGTGTAGGTGTTGAGCGTATCTTCCCAATCCACACTCCACGTGTTGAAAAAATCGAAGTTGTTCGTTACGGTAAAGTACGCCGTGCGAAATTGTACTACTTGCGTGCTCTTCAAGGTAAAGCAGCTCGTATCAAAGAAATCCGTCGTTAATTCGACTAAAAAACTCTGCTTTTTCAGCAGAGTTTTTATCTAGCTCCCTTAGTTCAATGGATATAACAACTCCCTCCTAAGGAGTAGTTGCTGGTTCGATTCCGGCAGGGGGCATGTAATTAGATATCAAAAACCGCTCAACTGAGCGGTTTTCGTCTATTTATTCCTTTTACAGTACCCATGTACGGATAGCATGGGCAACGCCGGATTCGTCATTTGTTTTCGTGATGTATTTGGCGATTTTTTTGATTTCTGGATTTCCGTTTTCCATGACAACTGGGTTTCCAACGACTTCCAGCATGGCACGGTCATTTTCTTCGTCACCGATAGCCATGGTTTCATCTTTTGTCAATCCGAGTTTTTCAGCTAAGTGAGTAATGGCTGAACCCTTGTCAACATTCTTTTTAAGGAGTTCGAGGTAGAAAGGAGCAGATTTGTTGATGGAGTAGCGTTCGTAAAATTCTGCTGGAATTTTTTCAATGGCAGCATCGAGGATTTCTGGTTCATCGATAAACATACATTTAACGATTTCCTTGTCAGCCATTTCTTCAGGTGTACGGTAGAAGATGGGCATGCTGACGAGGGTTGATTCGTGAACTGTGTATTTTCCGATATTGCGATTGGCAGTGTAGATTCCATCCTTAGTAATGGCGTGCATGTGGACACCGAGCTTACGACTGAGAAATTCCATATCTAGATAATCCTCATAGGTCAAGGATTCACTGATAATCTCATGTCCTGTAGCAGTTTCTTGGACAAGGGCACCGTTGAAGGTCACGACATAGTCACCCTCGTCTCTCAACTGCAAGTCGTCCAGAAGTTTAGCAACACCTGCGATAGGGCGGCCAGTTGCAATCACGACTTTAACACCAGCTTCTTTGGCATCTTGGATGGCAGAAAAGACTTCAGGAGTAATTTCCTTTTGGCTGTTGACTAGGGTTCCGTCAATATCGACGGCGATTAGTTTAATACTCATAAATTTCCTCTTCTAGTTTTTATTTGGGGTAAAATGATCATTCTCAATCAAGTATAAAAATTGCTGGGTAATGCTTGCGAAGATGCTGTTTTGGTCCAGCATTTCTTTTGGGAAATAGAAACGATTATCTCCGTGGCGGCTACCAGCAAGGGATTGGACGATAGGAGACAGGCTAGAGAGTTCTGCCAGTTCTCCATTTTTTTGTAAAATCTCAATCTGTGTTCGTGGATTTTCAGATTCGGGACGATAGATATCATAAGGAAGGTCAAAGTTCTTATGAATGGCAGTGTAGTAGTCGGGATCAAAGCCGATGTCCTCAACCAATTTTCTCATGCTAGCGAGTTGGTCTTGGTCTTCTTGTGAAAAAGTAATGGATTTAAAGACCTTGCGGTTGACAAATCGTTGCGACAGGTCTGCAAGAATCTTGTCAGGACTGGTCATCCAGAGCTGGAAGTAGGTATTCATCACACCATCATCCAGAGCCAGATAATCAGACAAGGTCACATTTTTTTCAAAGAAAGGCAGGAGATGTGGAGATGTTCGTGCAAAGAAGTCCTTGTCCTCAGGATAGAGTTCCTTGGCGCGCTTTAGAAGATTCTGTAGGAGAACTTCCATGGCGCGTGTTGCAGGGTGGAAATAAACCTGCATGTACATCTGGTAACGACTGAGGACGTAGTCTTCGATGGCATGCATGCCATTGCGCTGAAAGGCGATACCATTTTTGACAGGACGAATGACTCGGAGGATTCGAGTTAGGTCAAATTCTCCATAGGAAGCACCTGTAAAATAGGAGTCGCGCAAGAGATAGTCCATGCGATCTGCGTCAATCTGACTAGAAATGAGTTGCACGACCTGCTTGTTAGGATAGGTATGGTTAATGATACTAGCCACCTTTTCTGGAAAATCAGGTGCTACTTGTAGCAGAACTTGGTGAATCTCTGTCTCAGGACTTTGGATGATTTCCTGAGTAATCGCTTCATGATCTGTATCAAAGAGATGTTCAAAAGTATGGGAGTAGGCACCATGTCCGAGGTCATGAAGGAGTGCAGCGGTCATGGTCAAGAGAGACTCAGCAGGATTCCATTCTTCAGGATATTTTTCTTCAAAAATCTCCGTGATACGTCGTGCAATTTCATAGACTCCTAGACAGTGAGAGAAGCGACTGTGTTCTCCACCGTGGAAGGTATAACTGGAAGTTCCCAGTTGCTTAATACGGCGCAAACGTTGAAATTCTTTTGTATTAATCAAGTCATAGATGATTTGATTATTGACATGGATGTAGTTGTGAACTGGGTCACGGAATACTTTTTCGTTCATATGACCATTATAGCAAAATCCTGCTCTTTTTGGTAAAATAGTAGGACAAGAGAGAAGAAAGAGGACCTGATGTGAAGATTCGGATGCGAAATACGATTCAGTTTGATGAACAATTGGAAGTGATTGACCAGCTCTATGATGTTGAAGTGCACGAAAAGGGCGATTATCGCTATTTGCTTTTCTACAATGAGGAAAAGGAAAAAGTAGTGATTAAATTCCATGGTCAAGAATTAGTGATGACCCGTTTTTCCAATCCCAAGACCATTATGCGTTTTCTAAAGGATAGTGATAGTTTAGCCTATATTCCCACACCTATAGGGATGCAGGAGTTTATTATCCAAACGAATCGTTATCAAGTGGATGGACAAAAGATCTATTTAGACTATCAACTACAAAATCAAGAGGGACAAGCCTTTGCCAGCTATCAATTGGAAATTACTTGGGGCTAGTCTTTTGTCTTTTTCAAATTTAGCTAGCTATCTTCTTGGATTGGCTTTCTAGTGTGGTAGATTAGGCTAATTTTTGGTATAATAAAAGTTATGGAAATTGAAAAAACCAATCGTATGAATGCGCTCTTTGAATTTTATGCGGCGCTTTTGACAGATAAGCAAATGAATTATATCGAGCTCTACTACGCTGATGATTACAGTCTTGCTGAGATTGCTGAAGAGTTCGGTGTCAGTCGTCAGGCTGTTTACGACAATATCAAGCGGACAGAAAAAATTCTGGAAGATTATGAGATGAAATTGCACATGTACTCGGACTACATTGTTCGCAGTCAGATTTTTGATCAGATTTTGGAGCGCTATCCCAAGGATGATTTTCTGCAGGAGCAGATAGAAATTTTAACAAGCATTGATAATAGAGAATAAGAGGAAGAAACATGGCATTTGAAAGTTTAACAGAACGTTTACAGAACGTCTTTAAAAATCTACGTAAAAAAGGAAAAATCTCAGAAGCTGATGTCCAAGAGGCAACTAAAGAGATTCGCTTGGCCTTGCTTGAGGCCGACGTTGCCTTACCTGTTGTAAAAGACTTTATCAAGAAAGTTCGTGAGCGTGCAGTCGGGCATGAGGTCATTGATACCCTTAATCCAGCGCAACAGATTATCAAAATCGTTGATGAGGAACTGACAGCTGTTTTAGGTTCTGATACAGCAGAGATTATCAAGTCACCTAAGATTCCGACAATTATCATGATGGTTGGTTTGCAGGGGGCTGGTAAAACAACTTTTGCTGGTAAATTGGCCAACAAACTCAAGAAAGAAGAAAATGCTCGTCCGTTGATGATTGCGGCGGATATCTATCGTCCAGCTGCCATTGACCAGCTTAAGACCTTGGGACAACAGATTGATGTACCAGTTTTTGCTCTAGGAACAGAAGTTCCAGCTGTGGAGATTGTACGTCAAGGTTTGGAACAAGCCCAAGCCAATCACAACGACTATGTCTTGATTGATACGGCAGGTCGTTTGCAGATTGATGAGCTTTTGATGAATGAGCTTCGTGACGTGAAAGCACTGGCGCAACCAAATGAAATTCTGCTTGTCGTTGATGCCATGATTGGTCAGGAAGCGGCCAATGTTGCGCGTGAGTTCAATGATCAGTTGGAAGTGACTGGGGTTATCCTTACTAAGATTGATGGGGATACTCGTGGTGGTGCGGCTTTATCTGTTCGTCACATTACTGGTAAACCAATCAAGTTCACTGGTACAGGTGAAAAGATTACGGACATTGAAACCTTCCACCCAGACCGTATGTCTAGCCGTATCCTTGGCATGGGAGATATGCTCACTCTGATTGAGAAAGCTTCTCAAGAATACGATGAGCAAAAAGCCCTTGAAATGGCTGAGAAGATGCGGGAGAACACCTTTGATTTCAATGATTTCATCGATCAGTTGGATCAGGTGCAAAACATGGGACCAATGGAAGACTTGCTCAAGATGATTCCAGGTATGGCCAACAATCCAGCCCTTCAAAATATGAAGGTGGATGAGCGTCAGATTGCGCGCAAACGTGCCATTGTGTCTTCTATGACGCCTGAAGAGCGTGAAAATCCAGATTTGTTAAATCCAAGCCGTCGCCGTCGTATCGCTGCAGGTTCTGGAAATACCTTTGTCGAAGTTAATAAATTCATCAAAGACTTTAACCAAGCTAAACAGCTTATGCAGGGTGTTATGTCTGGTGATATGAACAAGATGATGAAGCAAATGGGAATCAATCCAAACAACCTTCCTAAAAATATGCCAAATATGGGAGGAATGGATATGTCTGCCCTTGAAGGAATGATGGGACAAGGTGGTATGCCTGACTTGTCAGCTCTTGGTGGAGCAGGAATGCCAGATATGAGCCAGATATTTGGTGGCGGACTCAAAGGTAAAATCGGTGAATTTGCCATGAAACAGTCCATGAAACGCATGGCGAATAAAATGAAGAAAGCGAAGAAGAAACGTAAGTAAGACAAAGGAAGGCCGCAGGGCTTTCCTTTTTTGGAAAGAAGAAAAATGAGCACTTCAGTAATTGGAAATGCTCGTTTTTTGATATGTTTAGATTCTTAGTCTTTATTTTCGTATGGCAAGATCAAGTTCAAGATGATTCCTGTCATGGCTGATAGGGCAGTTCCTGAAAGGGTAACTGGACCAAGTTTAAGGATAGCCCCTCCAAGTCCAAGGACTAACATAGCACTTGCGATGATGAGGTTACGCATTTGAGCGAAATCAACACGTTCTTTAATCAAGACTTTTAAACCGTTGCTGGCGATAACTCCATAGAGAAGGATTGACATACCACCAAGAACAGCGTTTGGAATAGTTGAAATCAAGGCAGTGAATTTACCAAGGAAGCTAAGGGCAATCGCGATAAAGGCAGCGTTACGGATAACTGAGACAGAAGCGATACGAGTCATACCGATAACCCCTGTATTTTCTCCGTAAGTTGTATTGGCTGGTCCACCTAAGAAGGCAGATACAGAAGTTGCGATACCATCACCAAGAAGAGTACGGTGAAGACCTGGTTCTCTCAAGAATTGACGGCCACAGATTTGACCCAAAACAGTATGGTCTCCGATATGTTCAGAAATTGTTACGATAGCGATTGGCAAGATAGCAATCGTTTCTGGACCAAAGTAAAGATTGTATTCTTTAAAGGCACCACCAGTGCTAAATGGCAAGTAGAAACTAGGAATTTCAAACCAGTCAGCTTTAAGAACGGGTGTAAAGTCAACTAGCCCAAGAGCTAGAGCGAAGAGGTAACCACCGATAATGGCAAAGAGGAACGGAATGATTCGTAGGAAACCTTTTCCTTTTGTATTGATAAAGGCAGCAATCAAGAAAGTAACAACCGCTACAAGAGCATTTTTCCAATTTCCGTCCGCTACAAGACCAGCGTTAGTAACTGCTGAACCTGCAAGCCCAAGACCGATAACGATGATCATAGGACCAATAATGATTGGTGGTAAGAGTTTATCAATCCATTTTGTACCCGCAAAACGAACACTTGCAGCCACAAGCACATAGATAAAACCTGTAAGGATAACCCCTGTTTGTGCAGCTGATACATCCCCTCCTAGTTCCTTCATAGCTAGGGACATAGCTGTGATAAAGGCAAATGAAGAACCTAGATAAACTGGAACTTTAAAACCAGTTGAAATCATGTAGATGAGTGTTCCAACACCTGAAGCAAAAAGGGCAACAGATACAGGCATTCCCAAAATCAATGGTACCAATATGGTCGCCCCAAACATGGCGAAAACGTGTTGGAAACTAAGTAGAATTCCTTTTCCAGCCGAAGGACGTTGGTCAACGTCTAGTAACAAATCAACAGTTGATTCTTGTTTCATATAAACCTCACTTTTGGGCATCAAAAAAGAGCCCATTATTTTACAGCAATAGGCCCTCAGAGTAAGACTTCTTTAAAATCTAGACTTTAAAGAGTTTCAAATATTTCTGCGTCTTCGTCACCTCACGGGATGACATTAAAAACCTTTGCTTGTGATAGTATAGCAAAAATTACAAACTTTGTAAATATTTTTTTACTAAAAAGATTAAAGCGGGCGTTTATTTGGCATGCCAGCCTTACGTGGATATTTATTTGGCGTTTCTTTTTTCTTTTCTACCACTGTGATGTAGCGCGGATCTCCATTTGGTAGGGCGTAACTGAGATTGTCTTCGACCTTACTGAAGAGGAGATTGAGGGCATTCTTGGCTTCTAACAACTCCTCAGGCGCATTGCTGGCCTTGAGTGCCAATAGTTTGCCACCAACTTTAAGGTAAGGGATAGTCAATTCAGACAAGACCTGCATGCGGGCAACCGCACGAGCTGTTACAAAATCATATTGAGCACGGAAGTTCTTGTCTTGGGCAAAATCTTCAGCACGCCCATGGTAGAAATGGACGCCGTCCAAATTCAGCTCCTGAGCCAACAGTTGGAGGAAGTTGATGCGCTTATTTAGCGAGTCAATAATAGTCACATCTAGCTGAGGATAAAGGATTTTCATCGGAAGGCTGGGAAATCCTGCCCCAGCCCCGATATCAAGCAGTTTGATATTTTCATTGGGAATCAAGCCTTGCAGAATAGGTGCAATCGAATCGTAAAAATGTTTGAGATAAACTTCATCCTTGTCCGTAATGGCTGTTAAATTAATCTTTTCATTCCACTCGACCAAGAGTTCAAAATAACGATCAAATTGTTCTTTTTGCTGGTCCGAAAGTGGAAGGTTTTGCTCGGCAAGCAAATTGTAAAATGTTTCTGGTTTCATAGTGTTTTCCTTCTTTAGTATCATCTTATTTTACCACAATCATTAAAAATTTGATATACTGGTACTAATCTAAAAGTAGAAAGGACTTATATCATGACTTGGATTATTCTAGGAGTGTTAGCTCTTGTTGTTATTTTTGTGATTGTTAGCTATAACGGTTTGGTTAAAAATCGTATGCAAACAAAGGAGGCTTGGAGCCAGATTGATGTTCAGTTGAAACGTCGAAATGATCTCTTGCCAAACTTGATTGAGACTGTAAAAGGTTACGCTAAATATGAAGGTTCTACCCTTGAAAAGGTGGCAGAACTACGTAACCAAGTGGCGGCAGCGACGTCACCAGCAGAAGCTATGAAAGCTAGTGATGCCCTCACTCGTCAGGTTTCAGGTATTTTTGCAGTTGCAGAAAGCTATCCAGACTTGAAAGCTAGTGCCAACTTTGTTAAATTGCAAGAGGAGTTGACAAACACAGAAAATAAAATTTCTTACTCTCGTCAACTCTATAACAGTGTTGTCAGCAACTACAATGTAAAATTAGAAACTTTCCCAAGCAATATTATCGCTGGAATGTTTGGATTTAAAGCAGCAGATTTCCTTCAAACACCAGAAGAAGAAAAGGCAGTTCCTAAAGTTGATTTTAGCGGTTTAGGTGACTAAGATGTTGTTTGATCAAATTGCAAGCAATAAACGAAAAACCTGGATTTTGTTGCTGGTATTTTTCCTACTCTTAGCTCTGGTTGGCTATGCGGTTGGTTACCTCTTTATGCGATCTGGGCTTGGTGGTTTGATTATCGCACTGATTATTGGCTTTATCTATGCCTTGTCCATGATTTTTCAATCGACAGAGATTGTCATGTCCATGAACGGGGCGCGTGAGGTTGATGAGCAAACGGCACCAGACCTCTACCATGTAGTAGAAGATATGGCTATGGTGGCTCAGATTCCTATGCCCCGTGTTTTCATCATTGATGATTCAGCCTTAAATGCCTTTGCGACAGGTTCTAACCCTCAAAACGCAGCGGTTGCTGCGACTTCAGGTCTCCTAGCTATCATGAATCGCGAAGAACTAGAAGCTGTTATGGGACATGAGGTTAGTCACATTCGTAATTACGATATCCGTATTTCGACTATTGCTGTTGCCCTTGCCAGTGCCATTACCATGCTTTCTAGTATGGCTGGTCGTATGATGTGGTGGGGTGGGGCAGGTCGCAGACGAAGTGACGATGACCGAGATGGAAATGGCTTAGAAATCATTATGCTTGTGGTTTCTCTACTAGCTATTGTGCTGGCACCTCTTGCTGCAACCTTGGTGCAACTAGCTATTTCTCGTCAGAGGGAATTCCTAGCTGATGCTTCCAGTGTCGAGTTGACACGCAATCCTCAAGGAATGATTAATGCCCTACGTAAGCTGGATAATAGCGAGCCGATGCATCACCATGTCGATGATGCCAGTAGTGCACTTTATATCAATGATCCCAAGAAAGGTGGAGGGTTCCAAAAACTCTTTTATACTCACCCACCTATCTCGGAACGGATTGAACGTTTAAAACATATGTAATACTCTTCGAAAATCAAATTCAAACCGTGTCAACGTCGCCTTGCCGTGTATATGTTACTGACCTTCGTCAGTTCTATCTACAACCTCAAAGCAGTGCTTTGAGCAACCTACAGCTAGTTTCCTAGTTTGCTCTTTGATTTTCATTGAGTATAAAAATGTGACTATACAATCTTAAAAAATGAGCATTCTCGTAGTTGGAGATGCTCATTTTCTTATATAAGGAACTCAAAAATCAGTTTGCTACGATACAACTTAGAATTTCTTTAGGAAACTTCGTTCAGAACACATGATATATCAAAGAAGAATCTAGAATCTATGCAAAATGTAAGATGGCAACTGATCTCGTTTTTCGCAAATTAGAGAATATTTTTGGTGAGCTCAGAGTGTGTGTCAGAGACAACTAGGCCAGCGTATTAGAGATAGAACTCATTTTCATGAGTATGGATTTTATAGTAATTTAGATCTATAACGGTATATCATAATTGCTAAAACATTTCTAGAAATTAATTTGACTTTCCCAATCGATTTGTTCACATCTTATTTCAATCCACTATACAAAATTGTCCAAGAATTCAATCTACAAATTAGCTATTCAAAAAACGCACAGTGATTTCAGCCTTATTGTGAGAGAAGCTGGAATCACTGTGTGCTTTTTATTAGAAGTTGGTTTTTGTCCAGCCTCTTTTATAGTCTATTTCGGAAAACTTCATACATAAGAATGGCTGCAGCAACACTGGCATTGAGGCTTTGAACATGTCCATTCATCGGAATGGTAATCATTTCATCGACCTGTTTTTTAATGTTGCTAGAGATGCCTTTCCCTTCATTTCCGATGATGAGGGCGATTTTCCCTTTTGTATTCCACTTGTGGCAAGGAGTACCGTTCATATCCGTTCCAAAGGTCCAGAAACCTTCATCCTTGAGTTTATCTAGAGTTTGGCTCAGATTGGTCACTCGGGCAATTGGAACGTGTTCAATAGCACCTGTGGCCGTTTTGGCAACGACAGGAGTAACTCCGACAGCACGGTGCTTGGGAATGATGACACCTGAAACGTTGGTCGCATCAGCTGTTCTCAAGATTGAACCTAGATTATGAGGGTCAGTTAAGCCATCCAGAATCAATAGAAGTGGATTTTCTTCTTGACGTGTTTTGGCAAGGATGTGTTCTAATTCGCTATAGGCAAATTCAGACACTCGTAGAACAAAACCTTGATGGACAGCACCTTCAGTCATCTCAGAGAGGGATTTTTTTGAAGTCCAAGAAATGGAGACTTTCTTTTCTGTAGCCAGTTCTTTGACTTTCTCAACATTCTTACCTCGGAGATCTTCTTGTAGGTAGAGTTTGTTTCCAGTATTTGCAAGGAGGGCTTCGGTAACGGCGTGGACGCCATAGACAATATCATTTGTTTTCATGCCTCTATTATAACACAAAACCCCGTCTTGCAACGGGATTTTCTTTATTCTAGAATTAGTAAACCATCTTTAACCGCAAATGGGTCTTTTTCATTGATACGATCGTAAAACATGATTCCGTTAATGTGGTCAATTTCATGTTGAACAACAATGGAGTTATAACCTTTAAGTTTGATACGGTGTTTTTCTCCATCTTTGTCAAAGTAGTCAACAGTAACGCGAGCATGGCGAATTACATAGCCAGGCACGTTACGGTCAACAGACAGGCAACCTTCTCCTTCGCCAAGAGCAGCGTCTTGAACAGAGTGAGAGACGATTTTTGGATTGTACATAATGGCTTGCAAATCGTAGGCTTCCTCTGGAGTTTCTCCTTCTTCAACAATATTTGGCACTAAAACAGCGATAATGCGTTTGGAGATATCCAATTGAGGAGCAGCCAGTCCAACCCCACCTCGTAGCCCCATTTTTTCAGCCATGACAGGATCTTGGGAATGTTTGAGGAATTGCATCATTTTTTCGCCAAGGATAATTTCCTGGTCAGATAGAGGGAAAGTAACTTCCTCAGCAACCGCGCGTAGAGTCGGGTTCCCTTCGCGGATAATATCGTTCATATCAATTAAGTGAGCAGCTTTTGTAATACGTTCTATAGCAGACATTTTCTCTCCTTTCATTACCTCTACATGATATCACAAAATGACAAGGATTGAAAGTATTACAGCCTTTAGGATTTACAGAAAATAGATAGGAAGTTCAATTCAATTGTGAAAGAAATACTTATCTGTGATATAATAAAAAGAAAAGGCTTGCATAAGAAAGTAGGGAGAATAAAGATGCAAAGAAGACAAGAGAGACATAAACGTGGACCAGTTTTTCGTTTTGTGAAAGGTTTAGTCAACTTTTTTAGACGTTATCGTAAGTGGAGCAACAAGGGATTTGTGGCGGTACTCTTGCTAGCAGTTGCTTTATCAATGGGTTTGGTCTTGTTGTTTGAAAGTTTCCAAGGATTCCCTTTGACTAGTCAAAAACGAGATACTATTTCTCAAGAAGGAACTAAGAAAAAGTCTCAGGAGCAGGAAGAGGAAAAAACTGCTAGAATTATGGCTCACGGTGATTTGCTTTATCATGATATTCTTTACTTTTCAGCAAAAAAAGATGATGGAACGTATGATTTTCATGAGAATTTTGAGTATGTGACACCTTGGCTTAAGCAAGCCGACTTAGCTATTGGTGACTTTGAAGGAACCATTAATAAGGATCATTATTTAGCAGGTTATCCTCTCTTTAATGCTCCTGCTGAAGTTATGGATGCCATTAAGGATGCAGGTTATCATGTGCTAGATTTGGCTCATAATCATATTTTGGATTCGCAAATTGAGGGAGTTATTTCAACGGCAAATGCTATCGAAAAAGCAGGAATAACACCAATTGGAGTTTATACGCATGAGCCACGTGATCAGGCTCCGCTGGTCATTAAGGAAGTGAATGGTATCAAGGTTGCACTTTTGGCTTATTCTTATGGATTTAATGGAATTGAGCAAAATATTTCTCAAGAGGATTATAATCACTATCTTTCAGATTTAGATGAGAATAAAATGAAGTCTGAAATTGAACGGGCGGAAAAGGAAGCAGATATCACCATTATCATGCCGCAAATGGGTGTTGAGTATCGCATAGAACCGACTGAAGAGCAAAAAGCTTTGTATCATAAGATGATTGATTGGGGAGCAGATATTATCTTTGGAGGGCATCCACACGTAGTTGAACCGTCTGAAATTGTTGAAAAAGATGGGGATAAGAAACTCATTATCTATTCAATGGGGAACTTCATTTCAAATCAACGAATTGAGACCATGGAAGGTGTGGAAAATGCTAAGTGGACTGAACGTGGTGTTCTTATGGACGTGACTATTAAGAAGAAGGATGGAAAAACAATTATCGGAACAGCTAAAGCTCATCCTACTTGGGTCAATCGTACACCGAAAGGAACATATTCTCCGGAAGGTTATCCACTCTTTCTTTACCAAACTTATATCTTAGAAGACTTTATCGAGAGTGGTAGTCATCGTGACCAGTTAGATGAAGCGACTAAGGAACGAATTGATACAGCTTATAAAGAAATGAACGAACATGTGGGATTGAAGTGGGACTAGCTTGAATCCAGAGGAAAGAAAATGATGATTAAAGTAATTGCGACAGATATGGATGGGACCTTGCTGGATGCTAGAGGCCAGCTTGATCTCCCACGATTGGAAAAGATTTTAGATCAGTTGGATCAAAGGGGTATTCGTTTTGTCATAGCGACGGGCAATGAAATTCACCGCATGAGGCAACTACTGGAGCACTTGGTCAATCGAGTGGTTCTGGTTGTTGCTAATGGCGCTCGTATTTTTGAAAATAATGAACTGATTCAGGCTCAGACTTGGGATGATGCCATTGTTGATAAGGCTTTGGTTCATTTTGAGGCTCGAGCGTGTCAGGATCAGTTTGTTGTAACGGGGATGAAGGGTGGTTTCGTCAAGAAAGGTACGATTTTTACAGATCTTGAAAGTTTTATGACTCCAGAAATGATTGAAAAATTCTACCAACGGATGCATTTTGTGGATGAGTTAACATCTGACCTCTTTGGTGGGGTTCTCAAGATGAGCATGGTTGTTGGTGAGGAGCGTTTGAGTTCGGTCTTGGCAGAGATTAATGACCTCTTTGATGGCCGTGTTCGGGCTGTTTCGAGTGGCTATGGTTGTATTGATATTCTCCAAGCTGGGATTCATAAAGCATGGGGCTTGGAAGAATTACTCAAGCGCTGGGACTTGAACCCCCAACAAATCATGGCTTTTGGTGACAGTGAAAATGATGTTGAAATGCTTGAAATGGCTGGAATTGCCTATGCGATGGAAAATGCTGATGACAAGGCCAAAGCTGTGGCGACTGCTCTAGCACCAGCCAACAGCCAAGGAGGAGTTTACCAAGTCTTGGAGAACTGGTTAGAAAAAGGAGAATGAAGTGGCAGTACAGTTATTAGAAAATTGGCTCCTAAAGGAACAAGAAAAAATCCAAACCAAGTATCGTCACTTAAATCAGGTTTCTGTTCTAGAGCCAGATATTCTCTTTATTGGGGATTCCATTGTCGAATACTATCCTCTACAGGAGTTGTTTGGAACTTCAAAGACAATTGTTAATCGAGGTATTCGTGGCTATCAGACAGGGCTGTTACTAGAGAACATTGATGCTCATCTATATGGTGGAGCAGTAGATAAAATTGTCCTTCTGATTGGGACAAATGATATCGGGAAGGATGTTCCTTTGAATGAGGCTCTCAATAATCTCGAAGCTATTATTCAATCCATTGCTCGCGATTATCCACTGACAGAGATAAAATTGCTTTCCATTTTGCCAGTCAATGAGAGAGAGGAGTACAAGCAGACGGTTTATATCCGCACAAATGAAAAAATTCAGAAATGGCATCAAGCCTATCAAGAGCTTGCTTCTGCCTATATGCAGGTGGAATTTGTGCCAGTATTTGATTGTTTGAAAGACCAAGCAGGCCAACTCAAAAAAGACTATACTACTGATGGATTGCACCTCAGTGTTGCCGGTTATCAGGTTTTGACAAAAGCCTTGAAAGACTATCTTTTTTAGTTAGTTGATTTCCTTTTTGCATTTTTGAGTTAGATAAGGTATAATGGTTTTATTGTCTTTTGGGGTCGTTACGGATTCGACAGGCATTATGAGGCATATTTTGCGACTCGTGTGGCGACGTAAACGCTCAGTTAAATATAACTGCAAAAAATAACACTTCTTACGCTCTAGCTGCCTAAAAACCAGCAGGCGTGACCCGATTTGGATTGCTCGTGTTCAATGACAGGTCTTATTATTAGCGAGATACGATCAAGTCTTGTCTAGCGACTTGATAAGAGATTGATAGACTCGCAGTTTCTAGGTTTGAGTTATGTGTCGAGGGACTGTTAAAATAATACATAACCTATGGTTGTAGACAAATATGTTGGCAGGTGTTTGGACGTGGGTTCGACTCCCACCGGCTCCATTATTCCTTTGCATTCTTTCGCATTCCTTGGTAAAACGTTGTTAAATCAACGTTTTTTTATTATGTGACTATTAGTCTGTCTCGCTCCGTTAGGTGCGAGACAAAAAACTCTAAGTAGGCAGAGCCTGCTAACTCATGACAGAAAAAGAAGTTTATCTTATAATGAAGATGAACAATACCAATCCGTGGTGCTTAATAGGGCTTTTCCTAGCTTGTATGTAAAACTGGATGAAAAAGAGTCATGAGATGACTCTAATATGCTTTGAGCATGAAAATATCTTACTAGTAGCCTCTTGTTCTATTGTTGAAATAGTTAACAGGAGGTTTTTATAATAGAAGTCATAATTGAAACTTGTTGTGGAATTGATGTCCACCAAAAATCCATTGTTTGTTGTATTTTAGATTGTCCACTAGATAGCAATAAACTAAAGAAAATTCACAAGAAATTTGGGACAACTTATTGTAGCTTTTCACAATGCTTTAGATTGGGTGGTAGAAAATCACGTCACACATGTTTTTTTGAAAGCACTGGGCAATATTGGCTCCCTCTCTTTAATATAGTCAATTGAAACAGGAACAAGACTTATCAAAAAGAAAAGGCGCTAGGACTGAGGAAACAGTTCTAACGACCAAACTAAAAAAATTTCAATTACGGTATAGCACAGGAAGTGATTTTTTGCACTTTTTTACTGTCTTTTTTCAAATAAAAAATCTAACTTTTGGGGTATAGTTCATAGACGGGTGGTCATGATTGAAAGATTGACTGTATTTTCTACTAAAATTAAGTTTTTGAATAACCTCTATTTTAGTAGTTTGTATAGTCGCCCTCAATCAGTTTTTGCGATAAGCTTTAATACTATGACTATACCACTCTTGCATTTCTTTTGATGGTGGTGTCATGTAATCTCCATACATCTGGGTTAAAAATTGGTCATATTTTTGGGGAACAGGTAGCATACGGCCTTCAAACTCAGTTAAGATGAGTTCTTTAAAGGTATCAACTGGGAAGACTTCTTTCATTCCTTCCTTACCAATTCCAATTCCTCCCTCATATTTAGGATTGCTAGTTGCAGC
Source organism: Streptococcus mitis (assembly GCF_003943935.1). GTDB lineage: Bacteria > Bacillota > Bacilli > Lactobacillales > Streptococcaceae > Streptococcus > Streptococcus mitis_BK. Next base: position 178,376 of record NZ_RJOB01000004.1, read on the forward strand.
ATTTTTGACTAACTGATCAATTTTCTTATAAAAGTAGCGAGGATTGACAAATCGGAGGGCGTACCAGCTACATAATCTTAGAAAATCTTTTAACTTGCTGTCGCCGTGAACTGCGCGTGATTTTTTGATATAAGCCAGTTGACGAAGGGCCACATACTTATAGCTCTTGTCGACAATGCTCAAATCTGTAAAGCGATCAATTGGGAAGACATCGATAAAGAGACTAGTGTCATGACGCTTGTACTTAACATGGTCTTCGATAACGGTAGAAGTATCTAAAATCGATGCAAAATTATGGAAGTACCAAGAAGAGGTATCGTAGGAAAGAACCTTATAGCGAGGGTGATTTTCTTCCTCAATAATCTTCAATAAACGTTCATAATCTTCACGATAGAGAGAAATATCAATATCATCATCCCAAGGAATCATACCTTTGTGGCGGATAGCACCAAGCATGGTTCCATAACTGAGAAAATAAGGAATATTGTGTTTCTTACAAGTCTCATCAATATAATCTAGCAGAGCTAGTTGAATTTCTTTAATTTCTTCTTTTTCTAAATATTGCATCCTAATCCTCCAATTTGTAGGCATGAAATTCATGACTGTAGAAGCGTTTTTCTTCAGGTGGCAAGGTCATATAATCCCCATAAAATTGAGTCAAAATAGTATCAAATTTTTCAGGTGCAGGAAGGCTTAAATTTTCAAAGGGTAAATCAATTGTTTTATCAAAGGTACCACTTGGGAAGACTTCCTTTTCCTTAAATTTAGAAGGGATAAAGGCCATATACTGACCATTCTCACGACTATATTTTTGAATTTCTTTCTCGATTTTATTTGCAAAATAACGAGGAGAAACAGGTCGAAGGAGCAACCAAAAGGCTGTTCGTATCCAATCTTTTAAAAGACTGTCTTTATAGACGATATTTTTGTGTTTGCTGAAAGACAGAAGTTTGAAGCTTTCCAGTTTGTAGCAAGTATCAATGACCTTAGGATCATCAAATCGGTCCATAGGGAAAATGTCAATAAAAACACCAGACTCATAGGTTTTTGTATTTCGAGTATCGATTATTTTAGTCGTACTGTCGATGATTTTAATAAAGTTGTTAAAGTAATTCTTATCTGTCTCTAAGGATAAGAGTTTGTATTTGCTTTTTTCTTTTTGAAAAGTGTTGATAAATCGTTGGTAGTCTTCTCGAGGCATGGACAGATCAATATCGTCGTCCCAAGGAATAAAGCCCTCATGTCGAACCGCCCCAATCAGAGTACCGTAGTTAATAATATAGTTGATATTGTGCTTTTTACAGAGAGTATCAATATAATCCAAAATTTCTAATTCAATTTGTTTGGCATCTTCAATGGTTAGTTGTTTCATTCTAAACTCCTATGATCTTTTGAATTTATTTTTTAAGGCTAGGACATGGTTTAAAAATTCATAGAAAATGCTATCTTTTGTGAAGACCAGTAGACCAATGTAAGAGATGGCTGATAGCAAGACAATCAAACCAGTATTAATCAAAAATGGTAAATTAATGACCATATCTACAGGATACAAGAAATTAATCAGGAAATAAATTCCTACAAAGGAAAGTGAAAAGAGAGAGTATCGAACAGTATAGCTGAAGATATGTCCCAAGTGAATAAGCTGTTTTCTATGGATAAAAATGATATAGAAAACAAGTAGAGAGGCCTCTGATAACATAGTTGTGAGTAGGTAGTATTCAGGAGCCACGATATGGTTGAAAAAGAGGAGACTATTTAAGCCCAAATTGAGTAGCCCAGCAAAGACTGTGTAGACGGTAATACGTTTTTCATAGCCATTTGTAAAGAGAATTTGTGAACCAAGAATGGTATCTAAAGCTAGGATAATCGTCCGAAAAGCGAAGAGAGAGGTCAAGATGCCGCCTCCGATATATTTTTCACTACCGTAAAGGAGGATGGCATTTGGTCCTAAAACCATTAGCCCAAAACTTAAAGGAATGATAAAGAAGTTAAAGATTCGACTGCCTCTATTAACTAGGGCGACATAGGCTTCCTTATCTCCTTTCCCTAGATAGTAACTGAGACGGGGTACACTCACTCCAATTGCACCAGTTACAACACCAGCTATAACGGTCACAATTCGTTGAGCCATAGTATAGTAACTAACGTTGACATCAATCCCTGTTTTAACGAGGAAGAGACGATCCAAAAAAGTGAAGAGCATATTGGCATTGGCGAAGACCAACATGGCTGTCAAAGGGAGAAAGAGTGGTTTAAAATCACTTAGGTGAATTCTAACAAGTTTGATGTCTCTTTTTATCCAAAAATAACTAATCAGGTAGTTAATTAGTGTCGATAGACTCATCACCAGTGTATAGACAACAATATCGTGCTCATTTTTAACAAAAAGGAAAATAGAGACCAGCATCAGGATACGGATGAAGGCAGTTTTGTAAAAGAGAAAACTGTAATTTTCCAGAGCTTCATTGACCCACTCGATTGAAAAAATCTGGGCAATGAGTTGAATCCCCATAACAAGGTAGACTTTTTTGACGATTGGATTATCAGTAAAGAAGAGAGGATAAGCTAGGATATAGACCGCAGTGGTCAAAATTGTACAAACTATGCACAAATAAAAAAGACTAGAGAAGGTTCTATTCAGATCTTTTTTGTTATCCTTAACATTACTGATGGCCCGTAAACCGTAGTTATAGACTCCATAAGTTGCAAAGGGTAAGAAAAATGACAAAATAGTATCAACTGAGTTGAAGTAGCCATAGTCAGTTCGGTCCAAGACACGCGCGACGTAGGTACCAGTTAAGATGGGAAAAATAATATTCAAGACACGAATTCCCATGTAAGATAGAGCATTTAATTTTATACTTTTCATTCAATTTACCTCGTTTTTCATTATATCATAAAGTCAGCTAATAAGAAATGAAGGGCAGTAAGTCAAGTAATTACTTTGAAGTTTCAAAGCTTAATTTTAAGTTTTTTTTAAGGAAAGTATATTATTCTGAAGAACTCTAAAATTTCACAGCTATTTATTAGTAATGACTACAGAATTCCTGGTCATTACTAGAAATAGACTAGTTTCTTTGAATAATAGAACTCATTAATCCTCCTATTCTAGAACGGGAGGACCGGTATTTCTTTCATGATAGGACTAGATTGTGGTATAATAGAGAGAATAAGTTTTTTTAGTAAGACAAAGGAGAAAATAGATGATTTATGCAGGAATTCTTGCCGGTGGAACTGGCACACGCATGGGAATCAGTAACTTGCCAAAACAATTTTTAGAGCTAGGTGATAGACCTATTTTGATTCATACAATTGAAAAATTTGTCTTGGAACCAAGCATTGAAAAAATTGTAGTTGGTGTTCATGGAGACTGGGTTTCTCATGCAGAAGATCTTGTAGATAAATATCTTCCTCTTCATAAGGATCGTATCATCATTACAAAGGGTGGTGCTGACCGTAATACGAGTATTGAGAAAATCATTGAAGCCATTGATGCTTATCGTCCACTTACTCCAGAGGACATCGTTGTTACCCACGATTCTGTTCGTCCATTTATTACGCTTCGCATGATTCAGGACAATATCAAACTTTGTCAAGATCATGACGCAGTGGACACAGTGGTAGAAGCGGTTGATACTATAGTTGAAAGTACCAATGGTCAATTTATTACAGATATTCCAAATCGTGCTCACCTTTATCAAGGACAAACACCTCAAACATTCCGTTGCAAGGACTTTATGGACCTTTACAGTTCTCTCTCTGCTGAAGAGAAGGGAATCTTGACAGATGCATGTAAAATCTTTGTGATCAAAGGAAAAGATGTGGCCTTGGCTAAGGGGGAATACTCAAATCTAAAAATCACAACAGTGACAGATTTGAAGATTGCAAAAAGTATGATTGAGAAAGACTAGTAAAATGATTAATCAAATTTATCAACTAACTAAGCCTAAGTTTATCAATGTCAAATACCAGGAAGAGGCTATTGACCAAGAGAATCATATCCTCATCCGCCCTAATTATATGGCTGTCTGTCATGCGGATCAGCGTTACTACCAAGGAAAACGTGATCCCAAGATTTTGAATAAAAAGCTTCCAATGGCAATGATTCACGAGTCATGTGGAACCGTTATTTCTGACCCGACAGGAACCTACGAGGTTGGTCAAAAAGTTGTCATGATTCCCAATCAGCCTCCTATGCAGAGTGATGAAGAATTCTATGAGAACTACATGACAGGGACCCATTTCTTGTCTAGTGGCTTTGATGGCTTTATGAGAGAGTTTGTTTCTCTCCCTAAAGACCGTGTGGTGGCTTATGATGCTATCGAAGACACGGTTGCAGCGATTACAGAGTTTGTCAGTGTTGGTATGCATGCCATGAATCGCTTATTGACCCTTGCTCATAGCAAGCGGGACCGAATCGCCGTTATCGGAGATGGAAGTTTAGCTTTTGTAGTTGCCAATATTATCAACTATACTTTGCCAGAAGCAGAGATTGTGGTTATTGGTCGTCACTGGGAGAAATTGGAACTTTTCTCATTTGCCAAAGAATGCTACATCACTGATAATATTCCTGAAGGTTTGGACTTTGACCATGCTTTTGAGTGTTGTGGTGGGGATGGTACTGGACCAGCTATTAATGATTTGATTCGCTATATTCGTCCTCAGGGAACGATTCTTATGATGGGAGTTAGTGAGTATAAAGTCAATATCAATACACGCGATGCCTTAGAAAAAGGCTTGCTCTTGGTTGGTTCCTCTCGTTCTGGTCGCATTGATTTTGAAAATGCAATCCAAATGATGGAAGTCAAGAAATTTGCCAATCGTCTTAAAAATATCCTTTATCTAGAAGAACCTGTAAGAGAAATTAAAGATATTCACCGTGTCTTTGCAACCGATTTAAACACAGCCTTTAAAACTGTGTTTAAGTGGGAAGTATAAGTGCTGGAGGTTAATTGTGGAGAAAATCATTAAAGAAAAAATTTCTTCCCTACTTAGTCAAGAAGAGGAAGTCCTCAGTGTGGAACAACTGGGGGGAATGACCAATCAAAACTATTTGGCCAAAACAACAAATAAGCAGTACATTGTTAAGTTCTTTGGTAAAGGAACAGAAAAGCTGATCAATCGTCAAGATGAAAAGTACAATCTTGAACTACTAAAGGATTTAGATTTAGATGTAAAAAATTATCTTTTTGATATTGAAGCTGGTATCAAAGTAAATGAGTATATCGAATCTGCGATTACGCTTGATTCAACGTCAATCAAAACTAAATTTGATAAAATTGCTCCCATATTACAAACTATCCATGCTTCTGGTAAGGAATTAAGAGGAGAGTTTGCTCCTTTTGAAGAAATCAAAAAATACGAATCCTTAATTGAAGAAAAAATCCCTTATGTCAACTATGAAGCTGTTCGAGAAGAAGTCTTCTCCCTAGAGAAAAGACTGGCTGACTTAGGTGTTGACAGAAAATCTTGTCATATCGATTTGGTGCCTGAAAACTTTATCGAATCACCTCAAGGACGACTTTATCTGATTGACTGGGAATATTCATCAATGAACGATCCGATGTGGGATTTGGCTGCCCTCTTTTTAGAGTCTGAATTCACTCGTCAAGAGGAAGAAGCCTTCTTGTCTCACTATGAGAGTGAGCAAACACCTGTCTCTCGTGAAAAGATTGCCATTTATAAAATTTTACAAGACACTATTTGGAGTCTATGGACAGTCTACAAAGAAGAGCAAGGTGCAGATTTTGGTGACTATGGTGTAAATCGTTATCAAAGAGCTGTTAAAGGTTTGGCTTATTATGGAGGTTCAGATGAAAAATAAAAATGGAGTTTCCTTTGGTCTACTCTCAGGTGTTTTCTGGGGCTTAGGTCTAACGGTTAGTGCTTACATCTTTTCAATTTTTACAGAATTGTCGCCCTTTGTGGTGGCCGCTGCTCATGATTTCTTGAGTATCTTTATCTTACTAGCTTTTCTTTTAGTAAAAGAAGGAAAAGTTCGTCTCTCAATTTTCTTAAATATTCGCAATGTTAGTGTTATCATCGGAGCCTTGCTAGCAGGTCCTATCGGTATGCAGGCTAACCTTTATGCGGTTAAGTATATCGGAAGTTCCTTAGCGTCATCTGTATCGGCTATCTACCCTGCAATTTCTGTTTTATTGGCTTTCTTCTTTTTGAAGCACAAGATTTCGAAAAATACTGTGTTTGGGATTGTCTTGATTATTGGAGGGATTATTGCTCAGACCTATAAGGTTGAACAGGTTAATTCCTTCTACATTGGGATTCTTTGTGCTTTAGTTTGTGCTATTGCATGGGGAAGTGAGAGTGTTCTTAGCTCTTTTGCCATGGAAAGTGAATTGAGTGAAATCGAAGCCCTCTTAATCCGTCAAGTGACTTCATTCTTATCTTATCTTGTGATTGTGCTCTTCTCTCATCAGTCATTTGCAGAAGTGGCCAATGGACAATTGCTAGGTCTTATGATTGTTTTTGCCGCCTTTGATATGATTTCCTACTTGGCTTATTATATCGCTATCAATCGCTTGCAACCAGCGAAAGCTACAGGCTTGAATGTGAGCTATGTCGTATGGACTGTCTTGTTTGCAGTTGTTTTCTTGGGAGCACCGCTAGATATGCTGACAATTATTACGTCACTTGTTGTCATTGCTGGAGTTTATATTATTATTAAAGAATAAAGGAGATTCGTGTGAAAGCCATTATCTTAGCAGCGGGATTGGGAACTCGCTTGCGTCCTATGACTGAAAATACCCCTAAAGCCTTGGTTCAGGTTAATCAAAAACCCTTGATTGAATACCAAATTGAGTTTCTAAAAGAAAAAGGAATCAATGACATCATCATCATCGTTGGTTATCTTAAAGAACAATTTGATTACTTAAAAGAAAAATACGGTGTCCGCCTCGTTTTTAATGATAAATACGCTGAATACAATAACTTTTACTCTCTCTATCTTGTAAAAGAAGAATTAGCTAACAGCTATGTTATTGATGCAGATAACTATCTCTTTAAAAATATGTTCCGCAATGATTTGACACGTTCGACTTATTTTAGTGTTTATCGTGAAGATTGTACCAACGAATGGTTCTTGGTCTATGGAGATGACTACAAGGTTCAAGACATCATTGTTGATAGCAAGGCAGGTCGCATTCTTAGTGGTGTATCCTTCTGGGATGCTCCAACAGCAGAAAAGATTGTCAGCTTTATCGACAAGGCTTATGCGAGTGGTGAATTTGTTGATCTCTATTGGGACAATATGGTTAAGGATAATATCAAAGAGTTGGATGTCTATGTTGAAGAATTAGAAGGCAATAGCATCTATGAAATCGATAGTGTCCAAGACTATCATAAATTAGAAGAAATTCTTAAAAACGAAAATTAAAAATTCCAACATCTGGCTGAAATAGTCGGATGTTTTTTTGATTTTTTACGAATAAATAGATGAGTAGAAAAAGAAATGGAGTTATTTATGAAAATTACAAACTATCAAATCTATAAGTTAAAAAAATCAGGTTTGACCAATCAACAAATTTTAAAAGTGCTAGAATACGGTGAAAATGTCGATCAAGAACTGTTGTTGGGCGATATTGCAGATATATCAGGTTGCCGAAATCCAGCTGTTTTTATGGAACGTTATTTTCAGATAGACGATGCGCATTTGGAGAAGGAGTTTCAAAAATTCCCATCTTTCTCTATTTTAGATGACTGTTATCCTTGGGACTTGAGTGAAATTTATGATGCTCCTGTGCTTTTATTTTACAAGGGAAATCTTGATCTCTTAAAATTTCCCAAAGTAGCGGTTGTGGGTAGTCGTGCTTGTAGCAAACAGGGAGCTAAGTCAGTTGAAAAAGTCATTCAGGGCTTGGAAAATGAACTGGTTATCGTCAGTGGCTTAGCCAAGGGTATCGATACAGCAGCTCATATGGCAGCTCTTCAGAATGGCGGAAAAACCATTGCAGTAATTGGAACAGGTCTGGATGTGTTTTATCCTAAAGCCAATAAACGCTTACAAGACTACATTGGCAATGATCATCTGGTTCTTAGTGAATATGGACCTGGTGAACAACCTCTGAAATTTCATTTTCCTGCCCGTAATCGCATCATTGCTGGACTTTGTCGAGGTGTGATTGTAGCAGAGGCCAAGATGCGTTCAGGTAGCCTTATTACCTGTGAGCGAGCAATGGAAGAAGGCCGCGATGTCTTTGCTATTCCTGCTAGCATTTTAGATGGACTATCAGACGGTTGCCATCATTTGATCCAAGAAGGGGCAAAATTGGTCACCAGCGGGCAGGATGTTCTTGTGGAATTTGAATTTTAATACTCTTCGAAAATCTCTTCAAACCACGTCAGCTTCACCTTGCCGTACTCAAGTACAGCCTGCGGCTAGCTTCCTAGTTTGCTCTTTGATTTTCATTGAGTATAAGAAGAAAGTCCGCTTACTGGACAAACTTTTCTTCTATATATAGGAGCTAAGTCTTGACAGTTATGGCAAAATGGTTTACACTTTATAAAGTTTATTACTTTGAAAAGGTGTGATACTGTGGCTACGGCAACAAAAAAGAAAAAATCAACAGTTAAAAAAAATCTAGTTATCGTGGAGTCGCCTGCTAAGGCGAAAACGATTGAGAAATATCTAGGCAGAAATTACAAGGTTTTAGCCAGTGTCGGGCATATCCGTGATTTGAAGAAATCCAGTATGTCCGTCGATATTGAAAATAATTATGAACCGCAATATATCAATATCAGAGGAAAAGGTCCTCTCATCAATGACTTGAAAAAAGAAGCTAAAAAAGCTAATAAAGTCTTTCTGGCGAGTGACCCGGACCGTGAAGGAGAAGCGATTTCTTGGCATTTAGCCCATATTCTCAACTTGGATGAAAATGATGCCAACCGTGTGGTCTTCAATGAAATCACCAAGGATGCAGTCAAAAATGCATTTAAAGAACCACGCAAGATTGATATGGACTTGGTCGATGCCCAACAGGCTCGTCGGATCTTAGACCGCTTGGTAGGCTATTCGATTTCGCCAATTTTGTGGAAGAAGGTCAAGAAGGGCTTGTCAGCAGGGCGCGTACAGTCTATTGCCCTTAAACTCATCATTGATCGTGAGAATGAAATAAATGCTTTCCAGCCAGAGGAATACTGGACAATTGATGGCGTCTTTAAAAAGGGAACCAAGCAATTTCAGGCTTCCTTTTATGGAGTAGATGGTAAAAAGCTAAAACTGACTAGCAATGATGAGGTCAAGGAAGTCTTGTCTCGTCTGACTGGTAAAGATTTTTCAGTGGATCAGGTAGATAAGAAAGAGCGCAAACGCAATGCTCCATTACCCTATACCACTTCATCTATGCAGATGGATGCTGCCAATAAAATCAATTTCCGTACTCGAAAAACTATGATGGTTGCTCAACAGCTCTATGAAGGGATCAATATTGGGTCTGGTGTCCAAGGTTTGATCACCTATATGCGTACCGATTCGACTCGTATCAGTCCAATAGCGCAGAACGAAGCAGCAAGTTTTATTACGGACCGTTTTGGTAGCAAGTATTCTAAGCATGGGAGCAAGGTCAAAAATGCTTCAGGTGCTCAGGATGCCCACGAGGCTATTCGTCCGTCTAGTGTCTTTAATACACCTGAAAGCATCGCTAAGTATCTGGACAAGGATCAGCTCAAGCTTTATACTCTTATCTGGAATCGTTTTGTGGCGAGCCAGATGACAGCTGCTGTCTTTGATACCATGGCTGTTAAATTGTCTCAAAATGGAGTTCAATTTGCTGCCAATGGTAGTCAGGTTAAGTTTGATGGTTATCTTGCCATTTATAATGATTCTGATAAGAATAAGATGTTACCAGATATGGCTGTTGGAGATATGGTCAAGCAGGTCAATAGCAAACCAGAGCAACATTTCACACAACCGCCTGCTCGCTATTCTGAAGCGACCTTGATCAAGACCTTGGAGGAAAATGGGGTTGGACGTCCATCAACCTATGCGCCAACCATTGAAACTATTCAGAAACGTTATTATGTTCGCCTTGCAGCCAAACGTTTTGAACCGACAGAGTTGGGTGAAATTGTTAACAAGCTCATCGTTGAATATTTCCCAGATATCGTAAACGTGACCTTTACAGCTGAAATGGAAGGCAAACTGGATGACGTCGAAGTCGGAAAAGAGCAGTGGCAACGTGTCATTGATGCCTTTTACAAACCTTTCTCTAAAGAGGTTGCCAAGGCTGAAGAAGAAATGGAGAAAATCCAGATCAAGGATGAACCAGCTGGATTTGATTGTGAAGTGTGTGGCAGTCCAATGGTTATTAAACTTGGTCGATTTGGTAAGTTCTACGCTTGTAGCAATTTCCCAGACTGTCGTCATACCCAAGCAATCGTGAAAGAGATTGGTGTTGAGTGTCCAAGCTGTCATCAGGGACAAATCATTGAGCGTAAAACCAAACGTAATCGTCTCTTCTATGGTTGCAATCGCTATCCAGAATGTGAATTTACTTCTTGGGACAAGCCTGTTGGTCGTGACTGTCCAAAATGTGGTAACTTCCTCATGGAGAAAAAAGTACGTGGTGGTGGCAAGCAGGTTGTTTGTAGCAAGGGTGACTACGAAGAAGAAAAGATTAAATAAGAGGAGAGTCCTGAAAGTGAATTTCAGGCTCTTTTTGGTTAGAACTTGACAAAATTCATCATTGTATGCGAAACTAGAAGAAGATTAATTTATACTCAATGAAAATCAAAGAGCAAACTAGGAAGCTAGGCGCAGGCTATACTTGAGTATGGCAAGGCGAAGCTGACGTGGTTTGAAGAGATTTTCGAAGAGTATTAACTAGGAGTAGTTATGCGTATTATTTATCTAATTATTGGTTTTTTATCACTTGCCTTGGCTATTGTTGGGGTTGTTTTACCCTTGTTGCCAACAACGCCTTTCCTTTTGTTGTCTATTGCTTGTTTCTCTAGAAGTTCCAAGCGCTTCGAAGATTGGCTTTACCATACCAAGCTCTATCAAGCATATGTAGCTGACTTTCGTGAGACCAAGTCCATTGCGCGTGAACGAAAGAAAAAAATCATCGTATCCATCTACATCTTGATGGGAATTTCCATTTATTTTGCACCTCTTTTACCAGTCAAAATCGGTCTAGGAGCTTTGACCATCTTTATCACCTATTATCTCTTCAAGGTCATTCCAGACAAAGAATAGTTAAAATAGTAGTTATTTCCCTTGATAAAATTGAAAACATATTTACAACAATATGATATAATAAATTCAAAGTAATCTTCAAGGAGAATCAAATGATTTACGAATTTTGTGCTGAAAATGTGACCTTGCTTGAAAAAGCGATGCAGGCTGGAGCTCGTCGAATCGAACTCTGTGACAATCTAGCAGTTGGTGGGACAACTCCCAGCTATGGAGTGACCAAGGTAGCGGTTGAATTGGCAGCTAACTACGATACGACCATCATGACCATGATTCGTCCACGTGGTGGCGACTTTGTCTATAATGACCTAGAAATTGCTATTATGCTAGAAGACATTCGTTTGACTGCTCAGGCTGGAAGTCAAGGGGTTGTATTTGGAGCTTTAACTGCTGATAAGAAGTTGGATAAAGCTAATCTGGAGAAGTTAATTGCGGCATCAAAAGGGATGGAAATTGTCTTTCACATGGCCTTTGATGAATTGAGTGATGATGATCAACTAGAAGCTATTGACTGGCTTAGTCAAGCTGGAGTCACTCGTATCCTAACTCGTGCTGGTGTGTCTGGCGATTCACTAGAGAAACGATTTGCTCACTATCACAGAATTTTGGAACATGCTAAAGGTAAAATTGAAATTCTACCAGGTGGGGGGATTGACCTTGATAACCGTCAAACCTTTATTGACCAGCTGGGCGTGACACAATTGCATGGAACTAAGGTTGTCTTTTAAAAAATAGAAAGGAACTGCTAGCTTTGGGTAGCAGTTTTCACTTATGTTTGAAATTTTTAAATCCTATCAGTTTAATCAAGAAAAGGCTCGTGTTTATGGTTTTGTAGAAAATAGTGGAGTCTGGACCTATAGTTGCCAGATTTTGCAAGGTGACTTTGTCATGATTGTATCCATCACTGCTGATAATGTGAGTTTTCAAGTCTTTGACCAGGAGACTGGTGACCTCTATCCTCAAGTCCATATGGAAAGTTTTAAAGGAAGTTTTGTTGCAAATGTCCGTGAGACTTGTCTGGAGGTTCTTTACCAAATTAGGAAGGCTTGTTTTGATGTGCAGGATTTTATCTGCCCTCAGACTAAACGAATCATGACTCAAGTTCAAGAAAAGTATGGTAATCAGTTGGAATATCTGTGGGAAAAATCACCTGATACGGCCGTATTACGTCATGAAGGCAATAAAAAGTGGTATGCCGTCTTGATGAAAATCTCTTGGGATAAGCTGGAAAAGGGAAGAGAAGGTCAAGTGGAAGCAGTCAATCTCAAACATGACCAAGTAGCTGATTTGCTTTCACACAAGGGCATTTATCCAGCCTTTCATATGAATAAACGCTACTGGATTAGTGTGTCGCTTGATGATACTTTATCAGATGAAGAAGTACTGGAATTGATAGAAAGAAGTTGGAGTTTAACTATTAAAAAATGAAACATTTCAATAATTTTCAATTAGCAAAATATTCTTTACTGAAGAAATTTTCAGAAAATATTGGATTTTTCTTGACAACTACTTTTGCCTATGCTAAAATACTAAACAAGATATCAAACGAAGGAGAAAGTCAAACATGAAAACAGCTAAGTTTAATCAATTTGCTTTGTTGTTGAGGTACTCGGGCTAGTGCAAAATGCATTAGTCCTGTTTGGCTTACCAAGCGGGAGTAAATCAACATCTCGCTTGGGTTTCTGAGCGAGATGTTTTTTTAAAACCATATTTGGAAAAGGGGAAATCTTATGAGAACAGTTGAATTTCTAGATACCAGCCTTCGAGATGGAGAGCAGACACCAGGCGTTAATTTTTCAATCAAGGAAAAAATTGCCATTGCAAGGCAGCTGGAGAAATGGGGCATTTCAGCCATCGAAGCTGGTTTTCCAGCGGCTAGCCCAGACTCATTTACGGCAGTGCAGGAGATTGCTAAGGCCTTGAAGAAAACAGCGGTGACTGGTTTAGCACGCTCTGTCAAGTCTGATATTGATGCTTGTTACGAAGCCCTCAAGGATGCCAAATATCCACAGGTTCACGTCTTTATCGCTACCAGTCCGATACACCGAAAGTATAAGCTCAATAAGAGCAAGGAAGAGATTTTAGAAGCTATTAAGGAGCATGTTTCCTATGCCCGTTCTAAGTTTGAGATTGTCGAATTCTCTCCTGAGGATGCAACCAGAACAGAGCTGGATTTCCTCCTGCAAGTTGTTCAAACAGCGGTTGATGCAGGGGCGTCTTATATTAATATTCCTGATACGGTAGGATTTACCACACCAGAGGAATACGGAGCTATCTTCAAATACTTGATTGAGAATGTCAAGACGGAACGTCAGATTATCTATTCGCCTCATTGTCATGATGACCTTGGAATGGCAGTAGCTAATAGCCTTGCTGCCGTCAAGAATGGTGCAGGACGTGTCGAAGGGACTATCAACGGTATTGGGGAGCGAGCTGGCAATGCTGCCTTGGAAGAAATAGCAGTGGCTCTCAATATTCGCCAAGATTACTACCAAGCGGAAACCAGTATTGTCCTAAATGAGACCATCAATACATCAGAAATGGTTTCTCGCTTCTCAGGAATTCCAGTTCCTAAAAACAAGGCCGTCGTTGGTGGCAATGCCTTCTCTCACGAGTCTGGTATTCACCAAGATGGAGTACTTAAAAATCCTATTACTTATGAGATCATCACCCCTGAATTGGTCGGTGTCAAAAGTAACAGTCTTCCGCTCGGTAAATTGTCTGGTCGTCATGCCTTTGTAGAAAAGCTGAGAGACTTAGCCCTAGACTTTACAGAGGAGGACATCAAGCCACTCTTTGCTAAGTTCAAGGCGCTGGCCGACAAGAAACAAGAAATCACAGATGCAGATATTCGTGCGCTGGTCGCTGGAACCATGGTTGAAAACCCAGAAGGCTTCCACTTTGATGATTTACAAATTCAAACCCATGCAGATAATGACATCGAAGCGCTCGTAAGCCTAGCCAATATGGATGGTGAAAAAGTCGAATTTAATGCGACAGGGCAAGGTTCCGTTGAAGCAATATTTAACGCTATCGATAAGTTCTTTAACCAATCCGTCCGCTTGGTGTCCTATACCATTGATGCGGTGACAGATGGAATTGATGCCCAGGCTCGGGTCTTGGTCACTGTTGAAAACAGAGATACAGAAACCATCTTTAACGCAGCAGGTCTTGATTTCGATGTGTTAAAGGCTTCGGCTATTGCCTACATCAATGCTAATACCTTTGTTCAAAAAGAGAATGCTGGTGAGATGGGACGCAGCGTTTCTTACCGCGATATGCCTAGTGTGTAGAGGAGAATGCTATGACAAAGAAAATAGTAGCTCTAGCAGGGGACGGAATCGGTCCAGAAATCATGGAGGCTGGTTTAGAGGTTCTGGAGGCCCTAGCTGAAAAAACAGGTTTTGACTATGAGATTGATAGACGACCTTTTGGAGGTGCAGGTATCGATGCTGCAGGGCATCCCTTACCTGATGAAACCCTCAAGGTATGTAGAGAAGCAGATGCTATCCTACTAGCAGCTATCGGTAGTCCTCAGTATGATGGAGCAGCGGTTCGCCCTGAACAAGGCCTGCTGGCTCTCCGTAAGGAACTCAATCTTTACGCCAATATTCGCCCAGTCAAAATCTTTGATAGTCTCAAGCATTTGTCACCTCTCAAACCAGAACGAATTGCTGGTGTAGACTTTGTAGTTGTGCGTGAGTTGACAGGAGGGATTTACTTTGGAGATCACATTCTTGAAGAGCGAAAAGCGCGTGATATCAACGACTATAGCTATGAGGAAGTGGAGCGGATTATTCGCAAGGCATTTGAAATCGCAAGAAGTCGCAGAAAAATCGTAACTAGTATCGATAAGCAAAATGTTCTAGCAACATCAAAACTCTGGCGCAGAGTAGCTGAGGAAGTCGCTCAGGATTTCCCAGATGTAACCTTGGAACACCGGCTGGTAGACTCAGCTGCCATGCTCATGATTATCAATCCTGCCAAGTTTGATGTTATCGTGACAGAGAATCTTTTCGGAGATATTCTATCTGATGAATCAAGCGTTTTATCTGGCACACTTGGAGTTATGCCATCAGCCAGTCATTCTAAAAAGGGTCCAAGTCTCTATGAGCCCATTCACGGTTCAGCGCCTGATATTGCAGGTCAAGGAATTGCCAATCCTATTTCCATGATTTTATCAGTTGCCATGATGTTGAGAGACAGTTTTGGACGTTATGAGGATGCGGAACGTATCGAGCGTGCTGTTGAGGCAAGTTTGGCGGCTGGTATTTTAACGAGAGATATAGGTGGACAGGCTTCGACCAAGGAAATGACGGAAGCTATTATTGCAAGGTTATGAAGTTAGACGAAAAAATTACTCTAGTACTTTTGATTTGGAATGTGATAGTTTTCTTGATTTATGGCATTGACAAATCCAAGGCAAGGAGAAGAGTTTGGCGCATCCCTGAGAAAATCTTACTTATTTTAGCCTTTACTTGTGGTGGTTTTGGTGCCTGGCTAGCAGGAATTACCTTTCACCATAAGACTAGAAAATGGTACTTTAAGATAGTTTGGTTTCTTGGGATGGTGACCACACTAGTAGCCTTATATTTTATTTGGAGGTAATGGATGGCAGGAAAATCGATTTTTGATAAATTATGGGACCGCCATGTCATCACAGGAGAAGAGGGGCAGCCTCAACTCATGTATGTGGACCAGCATTATATCCACGAGGTGACTAGCCCGCAAGCTTTTCAAGGACTGCGAGACGCAGGTCGCAGATTGAGACGACCAGACTTGACATTTGGAACCTTTGACCACAATGTCCCGACAGTCAATATCTACGATATTCGAGATGTGATTTCTAAGGCTCAAATTGATAAGCTTGCTGAAAATGTTGAGGAATTTGGGATTGAACATGCGGCCCATGGTTCTGAAAAACAGGGAATCGTACACATGGTTGGTCCAGAAACAGGACGAACCCAACCAGGAAAATTCATCGTCTGTGGAGATAGCCATACGGCAACCCACGGAGCTTTCGGAGCGATCGCCTTTGGTATTGGGACCAGTGAGGTCGAGCATGTCTTTGCTACCCAGACCCTCTGGCAGGTCAAACCCAAGAAAATGCTGGTGGAATTCACTGGTGTTCCTCAAAAAGGAGTTTATTCTAAGGATTATATTCTCGCCTTGATTGCCAAGTACGGCGTTGCCTGTGGTGTTGGCTATGTAGTGGAATATCGTGGGCAAGCGATTGATGCATTGAGCATGGAAGAGCGAATGACCATCTGCAATATGTCCATCGAGTTTGGCTCTAAGATGGGAATTATGAATCCAGATCAAACCACCTATGACTATCTCAAGGGACGCGAGTGTGTTCCAGAGAATTTTGAAGAGGCTGTGGCTGATTGGAAAACAATTGTCAGCGATGATGATGCTGTTTACGATAAAGTTATCCGGATGGATGTCTCAGACTTAGCTCCTATGGTAACCTGGGGAACCAATCCCGCTATGGGGGTTGACTTTGACAGTAGATTCCCAGAAATTAAGGATATGAATGATGAGAGAGCCTACAATTACATGGACTTGGAGCCTGGTCAAAAGCCAGCAGATATTAAACTTGGCTATATCTTTATCGGCTCTTGTACCAATGCTCGTCTCAGCGATTTGCAACTGGCTGCGCGATTTGTCAAAGGGAAGAAAATTGCTCCTAACTTAACGGCTATCGTAGTTCCAGGATCTCGTCCTGTCAAACGAGCTGCTGAGAAGTTGGGCTTGGATAAGGTTTTCTTAGACGCTGGCTTTGAGTGGCGAGACCCAGGTTGCTCTATGTGCCTAGGGATGAATCCGGATAAGGTACCTGATGGCGTCCACTGCGCCTCAACCAGCAATCGAAACTTTGAAGACAGGCAGGGATTTGGTGCTAAGACCCATCTCTGTAGTCCAGCCATGGCAGCGGCGGCGGCTATCGCAGGGCGCTTCGTAGATGTTCGGCAAATGCCAGAAGCCCAGTAAGGAGAGGATATGGAGAAATTTACAGTTTATACAGGAACGACCGTTCCTCTCATGAATGATAACATCGACACCGACCAAATCCTACCCAAGCAGTTTCTCAAGTTGATTGATAAGAAAGGCTTTGGTAAGTATCTCATGTATGCTTGGCGTTATCTGGATGACAAGTATACTGAGGATCCAGATTTTGTCTTTAACCGACCTGAATATCGCAAAGCCAGTATCCTTATCTCAGGGGATAACTTTGGGTCAGGTTCTTCGAGAGAACACGCAGCTTGGGCACTAGCAGACTATGGTTTTAAGGTCGTGATTGCAGGATCTTTCGGTGACATTCATTACAATAATGAACTCAATAATGGCATGCTGCCTATTGTTCAGCCCAGAGAGGTTAGAGAAAAGCTAGCCCAGCTACAACCGACTGATCAGGTAACTGTGAACTTGGAACAACAGAAAATCATCTCACCAGTTGGAGAATTCACTTTCGAAATAGATAGCGAATGGAAACACAAGCTCTTAAATGGTTTGGATGATATTGGTATTACCTTGCAGTATGAAGACTTGATTGCTGCCTATGAAAAACAACGACCAGCCTACTGGCAGGATTAGAAAAAATAGAAAAGGAAATATAGAACTATGACAAAACACATTCAATGGAACGGAACACTTTCACAAGAAGGCTACGACATTTTAAAAGGTGAGGGCGGATGTATCGTTTGCCCTACTAAAGTTGGTTACATTATCATGACTAGCGACAAGGCAGGACTTGAGCGCAAGTTCGCAGCCAAAGAACGTAACCGCAACAAACCAGGTGTTGTCCTCTGCGGTAGCATGGATGAACTTCGCGCTTTAGCACAACTTAACCCAGAAATTGAAGCATTTTACCAAAAACATTGGGACGAAGACATTCTTCTTGGTTGTATCCTTCCTTGGAAACCAGAAGCCTTTGAAAAACTCAAAGCGTATGGGGATGGCCGTGAAGAACTTATGACTGACGTGCGTGGTACTAGCTGTTTTGTTATCAAATTCGGGAAAGCTGGTGAACAATTGGCTGCTAAACTTTGGGAAGAAGGTAAGATGGTATATGCTTCATCAGCAAACCCATCTGGAAAAGGAAACCGTGGTAAGGTAGAAGGTATCGGAGAACGTATCGAAGGAGCAGTGGACCTTGTCATCGAGGCAGACGACTACGTGGCATCTATCCAACCGGACAAAACGATTGAAACTCGCTACGAGCAAGGTGTCATGGTGTCTATGGTTGATAAAGACGGCAAACTCATTCCAGAACAAGGAGGAGCACGTTCAACCTCACCAGCCCCAGTTGTGATTCGTAAAGGGCTTGACATTGATAAAATCATGATGCACCTGTCAGATACCTTTAACTCATGGGACTACCGTCAGGGTGAGTATTATTAGGATAGAGAAGAAGTGGGGAGAAAATAATCTCTCCTCTTTCTTTTGTTTTTAATATAATTAAAATCCGAACGATATAATTTAATTTATAAAATTATTTGACAAAAACTGTACTTTAGTTTATAATGAATTAAGGAAACGTCGGAAAAGGCGTAGTGATGCGAGAGCATAGGTAGGTCATTACAAAAGAAACGAGACATCGATATGTTAAATGAATTTCCAATTTTTGATTACGAAGATATTCAATTGATTCCAAATAAATGTGTGATTAAAAGCCGTGCAGAAGCGGATACAAGTGTCACTCTAGGAAATCACACCTTCAAACTACCTGTTGTGCCAGCTAATATGCAGACGATTTTGGATGAAAATGTAGCAGAGCAACTGGCTAAAGGTGGTTACTTCTACATTATGCACCGTTTTGATGAAGCAGGACGCATTCCTTTTATTAAACGCATGCACGAACAAGGTCTCATTGCTTCTATCTCTGTCGGTGTTAAGGACTATGAGTATGATTTTGTTAGCCAGCTCAAGTCTGATGCTCCAGAATACATCACGATTGACATTGCTCATGGTCATGCAGATAGCGTGATTTCTATGATTCAACACATCAAGAAAGAATTGCCAGATACTTTTGTTATTGCTGGAAATGTGGGAACACCAGAAGCAGTTCGCGAGTTGGAAAATGCGGGTGCGGATGCGACTAAGGTTGGAATCGGTCCTGGTAAGGTTTGTATCACCAAGGTCAAGACTGGTTTTGGTACAGGTGGTTGGCAGTTGGCTGCTCTCCGCTGGTGTGCCAAGGCTGCGCGTAAACCAATTATCGCTGATGGTGGGATCCGTACTCACGGTGATATTGCCAAGTCTATTCGTTTTGGTGCCAGCATGGTTATGATTGGTTCCCTCTTTGCAGGACACATCGAAAGTCCAGGGAAAACGATTGAAGTTGATGGTGAACAGTTCAAAGAGTACTATGGTTCAGCTTCACAATATCAAAAAGGAGCTTATAAAAACGTCGAAGGCAAACGTATCTTGCTTCCTGCCAAAGGTCATTTGCAAGATACTTTGACTGAGATGGAACAAGACCTTCAAAGTGCTATTTCGTATGCGGGTGGACGTCAGGTTGCTGACCTGAAACACGTTGATTATGTGATCGTGAAAAACTCTATCTGGAATGGGGATGCTTCCCACTAAGACGGGCTATATGGCCAGAAAAAAACTTGTTATTAGAGCAAATTTCTGTTATAATAAAACAAGTTTCCACCCTTAGTGTAATGGATATCACGTAAGATTCCGGTTCTTGAGATGGGGGTTCGATTCCCTCAGGGTGGATGTAAGCATCCTAAAAAGCCTTTAAATAGGGCTTTTTTCTTTACACTGTCTCAAATTTGACTCTAAAACTAAAAAGCTCATTCCAAAGAATGCCCAAATCCTCTTCAGTCCCGTTTTAAAGTGACTCAGGGGGCTTTTTTTGATATAATAAAAAGGACTGTTATCAGTTAGAAAGAGGTTGGTATGAAAGAATTACAAACTGTACTAAAGAACCATTTTGCAATCGAATTTGCAGACAAAAATTTACTGGAGACTGCCTTTACTCATACGAGTTATGCCAATGAGCACCGCCTCTTAAAAATTTCACACAATGAACGCTTGGAATTTTTAGGAGACGCTGTTCTACAGTTATTGATTTCAGAGTATCTGTATAAAAAATATCCTAAAAAGCCTGAAGGGGACTTGTCTAAACTCCGTGCCATGATTGTCCGCGAGGAGAGTTTGGCTGGCTTTGCGCGTGATTGCCAGTTTGACCAGTTTATCAAACTTGGTAAAGGGGAAGAAAAATCTGGTGGTCGTAATCGTGATACCATTCTTGGTGATGCCTTTGAAGCCTTTCTTGGTGCCCTTCTTTTGGATAAGGATGTGGCCAAGGTCAAGGAATTTATCTATCAAGTCATGATTCCTAAGGTTGAAGCAGGCGAGTTTGAGATGATTACAGACTACAAAACACATCTCCAAGAGTTGCTTCAGGTCAATGGTGATGTGGCTATTCGTTATCAGGTGATTTCTGAAACGGGACCTGCCCATGATAAGGTCTTTGATGTAGAAGTTCTTGTTGAAGGCAAGAGCATTGGTCAAGGTCAAGGTCGGTCTAAGAAATTAGCAGAGCAGGAAGCTGCCAAAAATGCCGTTGAGAAAGGGCTGGATTCATGTATTTAAAGGAAATCGAAATTCAGGGATTCAAGTCTTTTGCTGACAAGACTAAGGTCGTCTTTGACCAAGGTGTGACGGCAGTTGTTGGACCCAATGGATCTGGAAAGTCGAATATTACAGAAAGTCTGCGTTGGGCCTTAGGGGAGTCCAGTGTTAAGAGTCTCCGTGGTGGCAAGATGCCAGATGTCATCTTTGCCGGAACAGAGAGTCGCAAACCGCTCAATTACGCTTCTGTAGTTGTGACTCTGGATAATCATGACGGATTTATCAAGGATGCTGGTCAAGAAATCAGGGTGGAACGCCATATCTATCGTAGTGGAGATAGCGAATACAAGATTGACGGCAAGAAAGTCCGTCTGCGTGATATTCATGACCTTTTCTTGGATACAGGTTTGGGACGAGATTCCTTCTCCATCATTTCCCAAGGGAAGGTTGAGGAGATTTTCAACTCCAAGCCTGAGGAACGCCGTGCTATTTTCGAAGAAGCTGCGGGTGTTTTGAAATACAAGACTCGTAGAAAAGAAACTGAGAGTAAACTGCAGCAAACTCAGGATAATCTAGACCGTTTAGAAGACATTATCTACGAGTTGGATAATCAAATCAAGCCTCTTGAGAAGCAAGCTGAGAATGCCCGTAAATTTCTAGACTTGGATGGTCAACGTAAGGCTATTTACTTGGATGTCCTTGTTGCTCAAATCAAGGAAAATAAGTCTGAACTAGAGTCGACAGAAGAAGAGTTGGCACAGGTTCAGGAACTCTTGACGAGTTATTACCAAAAGCGTGAAAAATTAGAAGAAGAAAACCAAACTCTTAAAAAGCAACGCCAAGATTTACAGGCTGAAATGGCCAAAGACCAAGGCAGTTTGATGGATTTGACCAGTCTGATTAGTGATTTAGAAAGAAAATTAGCCCTATCGAAACTGGAATCTGAGCAAGTAGCACTGAATCAACAGGAAGCACAGGCCCGTTTGGCTGCTTTGGAGGATAAGAGAAATTTACTCAGTCAAGAAAAATCTGATAAAGAAAGCTCTTTAGCACTTTTAGAGGAAAATCTAGTCCAAAATAATCAAAAACTCAATCGTTTAGAAGCCGAATTGCTAGCTTTTTCAGATGATCCTGATCAGATGATTGAGCTCTTACGTGAATGCTTTGTAGCTCTTTTACAAGAAGAAGCAGATGTCTCAAACCAGTTGACCCGTATCGAAAACGAGTTGGAAAATAGTCGTCAACTTTCTCAAAAACAAGCAGATCAACTAGAAAAGCTGAAAGAACAGCTGGCTACAGCTAAAGAGAAGGCTAGTCAGCAAAAAGAAGAGCTTGAAACTGCCAAGGAGCAGGTTCAGAAATTATTGGCTAACTATCAAGCTATTGCCAAGGAGCAAGAGGAGCAGAAAGCTTCCTATCAAACTCAACAAAGTCAACTCTTTGACCGTCTGGATAGTCTCAAAAATAAACAGGCTAGAGCCCAGAGTTTGGAAAACATCATTAGAAATCACAGTAACTTTTACGCGGGTGTTAAGAGTGTTCTCCAAGAAAAAGACCGCCTTGGTGGGATTATTGGTGCAGTCAGTGAGCATTTAACTTTTGATGTGCGTTATCAAACTGCCCTAGAGATTGCGCTTGGAGCGAGTAGTCAGCATATCATCGTAGAAGATGAAGAGTCGGCAACTAGAGCCATTGATTTCCTTAAACGGAACAGAGCCGGTCGTGCAACCTTCCTTCCGTTGACGACGATCAAGGCGCGTACGATTTCAAGCCAGAATCAAGATGCTATCGCATCAAGTCCGGGATTTTTGGGTATGGCAGATGAGTTGGTTACTTTTGATACTAGACTGGAATCCATTTTCAAGAACTTACTAGCTACGACGGCTATCTTTGATACTGTAGAACATGCGCGTGCAGCCGCGCGCCAAGTTCGTTATCAGGTTCGTATGGTCACTTTGGACGGCACAGAGTTGCGCACGGGTGGTTCTTATGCAGGTGGTGCCAATCGCCAGAATAACAGCATTTTCATCAAGCCAGAACTGGAACAATTGCAAAAAGAAATTGCTGAAGAAGAAGCAAGCTTGCGTTCAGAAGAGGCGAGTTTGAAGACCTTGCAAGATGAGATGGCTAGATTGACAGAAAGATTAGAAGCCATCAAATCTCAGGGGGAGCAGGCACGTATTCAGGAGCAAGGCTTGTCCCTCGCTTATCAGCAGACCAGCCAACAAGTTGAAGAACTGGAAACTCTTTGGAAACTTCAAGAAGAGGAATTAAATCGTCTTTCTGACGGAGATTGGCAAGTAGATAAAGAAAAATACCAAGAGCGCCTTGCTACTATTGCCAGTGACAAGCAAAATCTGGAAGCTGAGATTGAAGAGATTAAGTCTAACAAAAACGCCATCCAAGAACGTTATCAGAACTTGCAAGAAGAGGTAGCGCAAGCTCGCTTGCTTAAGACAGAACTGCAAGGGCAAAAACGTTATGAAGTGGCTGATATTGAACGCCTAGGTAAGGAATTGGAAACTCTTGAACTCGAGCAAGAAGAAATTCAACGTCTGCTCCAAGAAAAGGTTGATAACTTAGAGAAAGTAGACACAGAGTTGCTCAATCAGCAGGTGGAGGAGGCTCAGACTCAGAAAACAAACCTCCAACAAGGTTTGATTCGCAAGCAGTTTGAGTTGGATGATATTGAAGGTCAACTGGATGATATTGCTAGTCATTTGGACCAGGCTCGCCAGCAGAATGAAGAGTGGATTCGCAAGCAAACACGTGCTGAAGCCAAGAAAGAAAAGGTCAGCGAGCATTTGCGCCATTTACAAAGTCAATTAACAGACCAGTACCAGATTAGCTATACTGAAGCTCTAGAAAAGTCTCATGAGTTGGAAAATCTCAATCTGGCAGAGCAAGAGGTGCAGGATTTAGAGAAGGCTATTCGCTCGCTGGGTCCTGTCAATATAGAAGCTATTGAACAGTACGAAGAAGTGCACAACCGTCTGGATTTCCTAAATAGCCAGAGAGATGATATTTTGTCAGCGAAAAATCTGCTCCTAGAAACCATCACAGAGATGAATGATGAGGTTAAGGAACGCTTTAAATCAACCTTTGAAGCTATTCGAGAGTCCTTTAAAGTGACCTTTAAACAGATGTTTGGAGGAGGTCAGGCAGACTTGATCTTGACTGAAGGTGACTTACTGACAGCTGGGGTTGAGATTTCTGTTCAACCTCCAGGTAAGAAAATCCAGTCTCTTAATCTGATGAGTGGTGGTGAAAAAGCTCTATCGGCTCTTGCCTTGCTCTTCTCCATTATTCGTGTCAAGACCATTCCATTTGTCATCTTGGATGAGGTGGAAGCTGCGCTAGATGAAGCCAATGTCAAACGTTTTGGAGATTACCTTAACCGCTTTGACAAGGATAGCCAGTTTATCGTCGTAACCCACCGTAAGGGAACCATGGCAGCGGCTGATTCTATCTATGGAGTGACTATGCAAGAATCAGGTGTCTCAAAAATTGTTTCGGTGAAGTTAAAAGATTTAGAAAGTATTGAAGGATGACAATTAAACTAGTAGCAACGGATATGGACGGAACCTTCCTAGATGAGAATGGACGCTTTGATATGGAGCGCCTCAAGTCCCTTTTAGCTTCCTACAAGGAAAAAGGGATTTACTTTGCGGTGGCTTCGGGTCGGGGATTTCTGTCTCTAGAAAAATTATTTGCTGATGTTCGTGATGACATTATTTTCATCGCGGAAAATGGCAGTTTGGTAGAATATCAAGGTCAAGACTTGTATGAAGCGACCATGTCTCGTGAGTTTTATTTGACGACTTTTGAAAAGCTGAAAGCGTCACCTTATGTAGATATCAATAAATTGCTCTTGACTGGGAAGAAGGGCTCTTATGTGCTAGATACGGTTGATGCGACCTATTTGAAAGAGAGCCAGCATTATAATGAAAATATCCAAAAAGTAGCGAGCCTGGAAGATATCACAGATGATATTTTCAAATTTACAACCAACTTCACAGAAGAAACGCTAGAAGCTGGAGAAGCTTGGGTAAATGAAAATGTTCCTGGTGTTAAGGCCATGACAACTGGCTTTGAATCTATTGATATTGTTCTGGACTATGTCGATAAGGGAGTAGCCATTGTTGAATTAGCTAAAAAACTTGGTATCACAATGGATCAGGTTATGGCTTTTGGAGACAATCTAAATGACTTGCACATGATGCAGGTTGTCGGTCATCCTGTAGCTCCTGAAAATGCGCGACCAGAAATTTTAGAATTAGCAGAGACTGTGATTGGTCACCATAAGGACCAGTCGGTTATAGCTTATATGGAGGGCTTATAATGGCAGATATAAAATTGATTGCATTGGACTTGGACGGGACCTTGTTGACTACTGATAAAAGGCTGACGGATCGTACCAAGGCAACCCTGAAAGCTGCGCGTGATCGTGGTATCAAGGTCGTATTGACAACTGGTCGTCCCTTAAAAGCTATGGATTTCTTTCTCCATGAGCTAGGGACTGACGGCCACGAAGATGAGTATACCATTACTTTTAATGGTGGGTTGGTTCAGAAAAATACAGGTGAAATCCTTGATAAGACAGTCTTTTCATATGATGATGTGGCACGCTTGTATGAAGAAACAGAGAAATTGTCACTTCCTCTTGACGCCATCTCAGAAGGAACTGTTTATCAAATCCAATCGGACCAAGAAAGTCTTTATGCCAAATTCAATCCAGCTTTGACTTTTGTACCAGTTGACTTTGAAAACCTGTCTAGTCAAATGACCTACAATAAGTGTGTGACTGCCTTTGCTCAAGAACCCTTGGATGCAGCCATTCAGAAGATTTCTCCAGAATTGTTTGACCAATATGAAATCTTTAAATCACGTGAAATGTTGCTAGAGTGGTCACCAAAGAATGTTCACAAAGCAACAGGTTTAGCCAAACTAATCAGCCATCTTGGAATTGACCAAAGCCAAGTTATGGCATGTGGTGACGAGGCCAATGATTTGTCTATGATTGAGTGGGCAGGGCTTGGTGTTGCCATGCAAAACGCTGTTCCTGAAGTCAAGGCAGTCGCAAATGTGGTGACTCCAATGACCAATGATGAGGAAGCTGTCGCCTGGGCTATAGAAGAATACGTGCTAAAGGAGAACTAAGATATGGGATTGTTTGACCGTCTATTCGGAAAAAAAGAAGAACCTAAAATCGAAGAAGTTGTAAAAGAAGCTCTGGAAAATCTTGATTTGTCTGAAGATACTGAGACTGCCCTTACAGAAGCTGAGGAAGTTTCTCAAGAAGAAGCAGAGGTTGCTGAAGAAGCTGTGCTTGAAGAAGAGGAAATCCAAGACACAGTTGAAGAAAATTATAATTCAGAGCCAGTTGCAGAAGTTCAACAAGAAGAAGTAGAAGAATTACCAAACTCAGAAGAAGTTCCAGAGGAAGAAAATCCTGAGTTCATAGAAGCTGCAGAAGAAAATAGTTCTGAAGTTCTTGAACCAGAAATTCCTCAAGCAGAAGAAACTGTTCAGGAAAAATATGACCGCAGTCTTAAGAAAACTCGTACAGGCTTCGGTGCCCGCTTGAACGCCTTCTTTGCTAATTTCCGCTCTGTTGACGAAGAATTTTTCGAGGAACTAGAAGAACTGCTCATCATGAGTGACGTTGGTGTCCAAGTAGCTTCCAACTTAACAGAGGAGCTACGCTACGAAGCCAAGCTTGAAAACGCCAAGAAACCTGACGCCCTTCGCCGTGTCATCATTGAGAAATTGGTTGAGCTTTATGAAAAGGATGGCAACTACGATGAAAGTATTCACTTCCAAGATGGCTTGACAGTCATGCTCTTTGTCGGGGTTAATGGTGTTGGGAAGACAACTTCTATCGGGAAACTAGCTCACCGCTACAAACAAGCAGGTAAGAAGGTCATGCTGGTTGCGGCAGATACCTTCCGTGCAGGAGCAGTAGCCCAGCTAGCTGAATGGGGCCGACGAGTAGATGTTCCAGTAGTGACTGGACCTGAAAAAGCTGATCCAGCTAGTGTAGTCTTTGATGGCATGGAACGTGCAGTGGCTGAAGGTATAGATATTCTCATGATTGACACCGCAGGTCGTCTGCAAAATAAGGATAACCTCATGGCTGAGTTGGAAAAGATTGGTCGCATCATCAAACGTGTTGTGCCAGAAGCACCGCATGAAACCTTCTTAGCACTTGATGCATCAACAGGTCAAAATGCTCTTGTACAGGCCAAAGAATTTTCAAAAATCACTCCTTTAACAGGAATTGTCTTGACTAAGATTGATGGAACTGCCCGAGGTGGTGTGGTTCTAGCTATCCGTGAAGAACTCAATATTCCTGTAAAATTGATTGGTTTTGGTGAAAAAATCGATGATATTGGAGAGTTTAACTCAGAAAACTTTATGAAGGGTCTCTTGGAAGGCTTAATTTAATATTTTGATTTTTAAAAATGTGGAGATATATTTATGAAATATATTAGTTGGAATAAAATTACCAAAGTTAGCTTGACAGGTTTATTAATATGTGGGGCAACTTTATGTGAAAATGCTCAAGCTGAAGAGAATTATACCTATTCGGGTGTAACGGAAAATTTAATTAATACTACTGTTGATGTTGACCCACCTGAATTTGTATCTCTAACTTCAGATAAGACAGAAGTAAGGTCAGGTGAGCGAGTTAATTACACCCTAAAAGCAAAAGATAACGGCAAATTAACTACCGCTTCAATTGTTTTAAAAAATGATGCAAACGGAAAAACAAAATCACTCTACGCAGATTCTCCAACTACAGATGGTACTTACTCTTTTACCTTAGAAGTTGATGAAAAACTATCTAGTGGTATATGGAGGCTAAATGAGATCACTTTACGAGATGATTCTGATAATTATGTAGATATATATGGTGAAGATGCCTTGGCACTTTATAGTAAACCTCTAAAAGTAGATAATAATGTTACTGTCGATGTTGACCCACCTGAATTTGTATCTCTAGCTTCAGATAAGACAGAAGTGAGATCAGGTGAGCGAGTTAATTACACCCTAAAAGCAAAAGATAACGGCAAATTAACTACCGCTTCAATTGTTTTAAAAAATGATGCAAACGGAAAAACAAAATCACTCTATGCAGATG